>CAJYLQ010000045.1 GCA_913775975.1 uncultured Sphingomonas sp.
GCCTGGCTGCTCAAGGAAACCGGTGCGGCGGCGGTCAAGCTGGAAGGCGGCGAGGCGATGGCCCCCACCGTCCGCTTTCTGACGGAGCGCGGCATCCCCGTGGTCGGCCATGTCGGCCTGACGCCGCAGGCGGTGAACGTGCTGGGCGGCTATGGCGCGCGCGGCCGCTCGGCGGCGGAAGCCGCGAAGATCGAGGGCGATGCCCGCGCCGTGGCGGAGGCGGGCGCCTTCGCCGTGGTGGTCGAAGGGGTGGTGGAGCCGATCGCGGTCGCGATCACCCGCGCGCTGGCGGGCAGCATCGTGATCGGCATCGGGGCCTCTGCCCAATGCGACGGGCAGGTGCTGGTGGCGGAGGACATGCTGGGCCTGTTCGACCGTGTGCCCCGCTTCGTGCGGAAATATGACGATCTGGGCGCACGGATCGGCGATGCCGCCGCCCGCTATGCGCAGGAGGTGCGGACGCGGCAGTTTCCGGGCGCGGCGGAGGTGTATGCGCCGCGGGACTGATGGCGATGCCGGGGCGGCTTCCGTTTGCCGGGCAGTCCGGCTAAAGGCGCTGATCGCCCTTTCCCGCCCGTCGCCTTTTACCGGAGCCTTTCCTTGGCGCTGACGCCCGAATCCAACGAAGCCTTTATGCGCGAGGTGGACGATGAGGTCCGCCGCGACGACCTGACCCGCTTCTGGAAGCGCTGGGGCCTGTGGGTCGCGGTGGCGATCGTCGCCGGGCTGGCCGCCTTTGCCGGCTATCTGTTCCTCCAGCATCGCGGCCAGGAAAATGCCGGCGTGCAGGGCGAGCAGCTGCAGGCCGCCTATGACGCGCTGGCCAGCGGCCAGATGGACAAGGCGACGCCGATCCTGGCAGAACTGGCGAAGTCGGATCGCGGCGGCTATCGCGCGCTGGCCGAATACAGCCAGGCCGATATCCTGCTCAGCCGCAACGACCTGAAGGGCGCGGCGGCGAAATTCGCGGAGGTGGCGAGCGACACCGGGCTGGCGCAGCCGTTCCGCGACCTGGCGCTCGTCCGCCAGACGGCGGCCGAATATGACACGCTGAAGCCGCAGGTGGTGGTGGACCGGATGCGGCCGCTGGCCGTGCCGGGCAATCCGTGGCTGGGCAGCGCGGGCGAGATGATGGCGATCGCGCAGCTGCGCCTGGGCCAGCGCGGCCCCGCCGGCCAGCTTTTCCGCCGCATCGCCGAGGACAAGGGCGTACCCGAATCGATCCGTCAACGCGCGGTTCAGATGGCATCGCTACTCGGTGTCGAAGCGACGCCTGCCAATGGGGACACTCCTTCGCAATGATGAAGCATTTCCGCGCGCCGTTGATGGTCGCCGCGCTGACGGCGCTGAGCGCGTGCGGCGTCTTCAAGGGCGGTGGTCCCAAGAAGACCCCGACGATCGGCCAGCGCGTGCCGATCCTGGCGTCCGACAATGCGGTGGCTGTCGATCCGTCGCTGGCGTCGACGCCCGTCACGCTGCCCGCGCCGGAGGTCAACGACGCATGGTCGCAGCGCGGCGGCAACGCGGCCAAGGCGATGGGCCAGCTGGCACTGGGCGCGCAGCCCGCGCGGCTGTGGCAGGTGGCGGTCGCCGGCAGCTCCCCGCAGCAGCGGCTTGGCGCCGCGCCGGTGGTGGCGGAGGGCAAGATCTTCGTCGTCGATGTCGCGGCGAAGCTGCACGCGCTCAACGCGGAGACGGGCGCCGCGCTGTGGACCGCCTCGATCGGCGGTTCCGATGCCAAGCGCGCGGTGCTGTTCGGCGGCGGCGTCAGCTACGATAGCGGCAACGTGTATGCCACCGACGGCCTTGGCGAAGTGGTCGCGTTCAGCGCGGCGGACGGCAAGGAACTGTGGCGCTCGCGCCCCGGCGGGCCGCTGCGCGGCGCGCCCACCGTCGCCAACGGCAATGTCTATGTCCTGACGCAGGACAACCAGATGTTCGCGGTCGGCCAGGCGGACGGCAAGGTCCAGTGGGTCCAGAACGGCTCGGTCGAAACGCAGGCGGTGTTCGGCGTCGCCGCGCCGGCCGCCAGCCAGGGTTCGGTCGTCGTCGGCTATTCGTCGGGTGAACTGGCCGCCTATCGGTACGAGAACGGCCGCGTGCTGTGGCAGGACGCGTTGTCGCGTTCGTCGACCACGACGTCGGTCGGCAGCCTGGCCGATATCGACGCCTCGCCGGTGGTGGAGGCGGGCCGCGTCTATGCGGTCGGGCAGGGCGGGCGCATGGTCTCGCTGGAACTGTCGACCGGCCAGCGTCTGTGGGAGCAGAATCTGGGCGGCATCTCGACGCCGTGGATCGCCGGGGACTGGCTGTTCGTCGTGACCGACGACGCCCGCCTCGTCTGCCTGTCCCGCGCCAGCGGCAAGGCGCGTTGGCTGGCGCAGCTGCCGCAGTACCGCAAGCCCAAGAAGAAGTCGGGCCCGATCATCTGGTTCGGCCCGGTGCTGGCCGGCGAGCGGCTGGTGATGACCAACTCGCTGGGCCAGATCGTCATGGCCTCTCCGGCGGATGGCAGCATCGTCCAGACGATCGAGACGAAGCAGCCCTTCGCGCTGCCGCCGGTCGTCGCCAACCGCACGCTCTATACCTTCGACCAGAAGGGGCAGGTGACGGCGTACCGCTGATCCGCGACGCCTGCCTGACCCCTCCATCCCGTCCCCGCCGTCGTCCCGGCCCTGATGCCGGATCCGGCGCCGGGGCGGGGCAGATGACGGCGCGCCCCGAAATCGGTACACGTCCCCCATGTCCTACCTTCCCACGGTCGCCATCGTCGGCCGCCCCAATGTCGGCAAGTCGACGCTGTTCAATCGCCTGGTCGGCAAGAAGCTGGCACTGGTCGACGACCGCCCCGGCGTGACGCGCGACCGGCGGGAGGGCGATGCGCACCTGCTCGGCCTCGATTTCCGCGTGATCGACACCGCCGGCTACGAGGATCACGACGCGCAGACACTGCCCGGCCGGATGCGATTGCAGACGGAAGCGGCGCTGAATCAGGCGGACGTCGCGCTGTTCCTGGTGGACGCGCGCGCGGGCATCGTGCCGCTGGACGAGGAGATCGCCCGCTGGCTACGCCAGTCCTCCACCCCCGTCGTTATCGCCGCCAACAAGGCGGAGGGCCGATCAGGCGAGCAGGGCGTGCTGGAGGCGCTGGCGCTGGGCTTCGGCGATCCCGTGCAGCTGTCGGCCGAACACGGTGAGGGTCTGGGCGACCTGTTCGAGGCGCTGCTGCCGCATCTGGAACGCGACGAAGCCGACCAGCCGGACGATGAGGATGACGAGCGACCCGACGCGCCGCTGAAGCTGGCGATCGTCGGCCGCCCCAATGCCGGCAAGTCGACGCTCATCAACCGGATGCTGGGCGAGGACCGGCTCATCACCGGGCCGGAGGCGGGGATCACCCGCGATTCGATCGCGATCGACTGGGAATGGCACGATCCGCAGGGCGGCACCCGCGCGGTCCGCCTGATCGACACCGCCGGGATGCGCAAGCGCGCCAAGGTGCAGGACAAGCTGGAGAAGCTGTCCGTCGCCGACGCGCTGCACGCGGTCGACTTCGCCGAGGTCGTCGTCCTGCTGCTCGATGCGACGCTGGGGCTGGAGGCGCAGGACCTGCGCATCGCCGACCGCGTATTGCAGGAAGGCCGCGCGCTGATCGTCGCGCTGAACAAGTGGGATATCGCCGAAAACGCCTCCTCGCTGTTCAACGGCGTGAAGAAGGCGCTCGAGGACGGGCTGAGCCAGGTGAAGGGTGTCACCGTCATCACCGTGTCGGGCGCGACGGGGCGGGGCATCGACCAGCTAGTCGGCGCCGCGTTCGAAGTGCGCGAGGCGTGGTCGCAGCGCGTCGGTACGGGTGAGCTCAATCGCTGGTTCGAACGCGCGATCGAGGCGAACCCGCCGCCCGCACCCGGCGGCAAGCGCATCAAGATGCGCTACGTCACGCAGGTGAAGACGCGGCCGCCCAGCTTCGTCATCTTCGGCACGCGCGTCGATCAGCTGCCCGCCAGTTACGAGCGCTATCTGGTCAATTCGATGCGGCGCGAATTGGGGTTCGGCGCGGTGCCCGTCCGCCTGACGCTGCGCGCACCGAAGAACCCGTTCGACCAGAAGAGCTGATCCCCCGCTTCGGCAACCGCCTGTTTACCCCGTTTCGGCTAAGGGCCGATGCAGAAGGGAGCCAGGCGGGAGATGGCGGTGGCGTTGGACGATCAGATGCTGGTGGATTGGCCCGCATTCAATGCGGCGCGGGCCGAACTGGGTAACGGTTTCGTCCGTATCCTCGGCTATTTCCGCGAGGATGGCGTCAAATCCGTCGCCGCGATCGAGGCGGCCATGCGGGCGAATCAGGCGGCGGCGCTGGTCATTCCGGCACACACGCTGAAGGGCGAGGCGCGGCAGTTCGGCGCGGAACCGCTGGCAATGCTGGCCGAATCGATCGAGACGATCGCGCGCGACTGCGTCGAACGGCAGGACACGCCCGAAGAGGCGCTGGAGCCCGTCACGCGGCTGCGCGGCCTGTTCGAACAGACGCTGATGCTGCTGGAGCGGGAGGCGAGCCCGCTCGTCACCACCCGCCGCCCCGTCGTCGCGCCCCGGCCCGGCGGTTTCGGCCGGCGCGCCGTCTAAAGCGGCTTTCGCCAAGGCTGTCGCTCCGCCCGGGACAATGTGCGCCACAGCCATTCCAGCGGTCCATAGGGGTGCGTGCGCAGCCACGGCGCGCTCCAGGCCAGCATGACCGCCCAGGCGGGCAGCGCCAGCAGGTATAGCGCGGCGCGGCTCCAGCCGGCGAACTGGCCGAACCCCCAGTCGAACACGCACGTCATCGCGATGCTGGTGCCGAGATAATTGGTGAAGGCGGTCCGGCCGCTCGCGGCGATGCGCTCGGTCCACCACCCGCCCGGCCGCATCAGCAGCACGATCAGCGCCGCATAACCCGCCACGCCCAGCACGCGCAGCGGCAGCGACCAGACGAGCGAGGCGGCATAGACTCGCTCCATCGCGAAGCCGCCCTCAATCACCCACCACGCCAGCAGTACATGGCCGGGCAGCGACACGCCGATCCCGGCGATCGCCCAGCGGCGATAACGCGCCCGGCTCCATCCGTTCGTCAGGAAGCCGGAGCGCAGCCCGGCCATCCCCATCAGCATCGCCGCCACCGTTTGCGGCCCCGTGACCCACAGTCCCTCCAGCGGTCCGGTGGCATCCGACCAGCGCAGCGCGATGCCGCTCGCCAGCCCGCCGCGATGGGCCGCCACCTCCCGCGCGATGTCCGCCGCCGGGGGTGTGCCGAAGACGGCGGCGTATCCGGCGCGCACGCTCGCCGCATCGGGCGTGGTCGCGGTCAGGTTAGCGCGCAGCCATTCGAGGCCCGCAAGATCGATGCACCACGCCGCCCCCAGCAGCACCGCCCCCAGCGTAACGAGCGCACGCACCGGCAGGCGGACGAAGGCGAGCGCGACCACGCCGCACAGCGCGTAATGCGCCAGGATATCGCCCCACCAGACCAGATAGAGGTGGACGACCCCGATGACGAACAGCACCGCCATCCGTGCCAGATGAATGCCGGCGGGATCGTCGCCCGCCGCCCGGGCGCGATCGATGACGAGCAGCATCGAAGCGCCGAACAGGACGGAGAACAGCCCCCGCATCCGCCCTTCGATCAGCACGAAGTTCGCCGCCCAGGCCGCCAGATCGAGCGGCGAGGTGCCACCGGCGGCGAGCGGCGAGAAATAGGCGGCCGCCGGCAGGCCGAAGGCGGGCAGGTTCGCAACGAGGATTCCCATCACCGCGATGCCGCGAATGACGTCCAGCGTCAGATGACGATCGGCAGCGGGGCTCACACCGCCTGCGATGCCGGGCGGCGGGTGCGGTGTCCAGCGCGGTTCAGGGTCGGGGAGGGGCAGGCTTGGCCAGTTGCTGGGTCAGTTCCTCGGCATTCCGGGTGATGAGGGCCATGCGCTCGGCCTGCGACACCACGCCGTCCTGGTCCGCGCCCTCCCGCGCGAACTGCCGCCGGGCGCCCGCCAGCGTTTCGGCCAGTGAGACGCGGCCGTCATGGTCGGTATCGGCGGCGGCGAAGATCGCCTCGGAAGCCGGCGGCAGGGGATGGGCCGCGTCGATGCCGGGCATCGGCAGCCCACCCATCATCCTGCGAACGAAGGCGGCGAGTTCTTCGCGGGTGACGTAGCCATCGCCATTCGCGTCGTAGCGCCGGTGGTTGGCGGCGGCGGTGGCCAGCGCCGCCGCCAGCGTCTGCGGCCCGAGGATCGCGGATCGGGGGAGTATCGGCGGAGCACCGGCCGTGGCGGCGAGGGCGAGGAGCGGCAGGAGCATCGTCCGCATCCTGCCCCGGCGATACTGGCGGGCGGGTGACGCGGCTGTGAAACCGGCGTTACCCATCCGCCCGGACCGCCTCAGGCGGCGGCCTCCGCCCCCATCAGCTTCGGGAAGAACCCCTCATGCGCGGTACGCAGGTCGGCGAGCGCGACCACGTCGTCGCGGTCGGGCCGCTCGAAGATCAGGCGCGTGCCGCCGGTGCGGCCCTGCGGCTCCACCTCCACGCCCGCGGCATGGGCCGCGCCGAGGAAGTCGAGCAGCGCATGGTCGTGGACGGTGACGATATAGACGCCCTGATCCTCACCGAAGAAGCTGCGCGCGCAGTCGAAGGGCTGCTTGCGGTCGATCATCGCACCGATATCGCCGGCCAGTGCCATTTCGGCGATCGCGACCGCGACGCCGCCATCGGACACGTCATGGCAGGCGGTGACCTGTCCGGCCTCGATCGCGGCGCGGACGAAGTCGCCGGTGCGACGCTCGGCGGCGAGGTCGACGGGCGGCGGCGGCCCTTCCTCGCGGCCATGGCATTCGCGCAGCCACAGCGTCTGGCCGAGATGGCCGGAGCGGGTGCCGACCGCCAGGATGATATCGCCCGTGCCCTTGAACGCGATCGTCACGCTCTTCTGCCAGTCCGCCATCAGGCCGACGCCGCCGATCGCCGGGGTCGGGAGGATCGCGGAGCCGCCGCCCGTCGCCTTCGATTCATTGTAGAGCGACACGTTGCCCGATACGATCGGGAAGTCGAGCGCGCGGCAGGCGTCGCCCATCCCCTCCAGGCAACCGACGATCTGGCCCATGATCTCGGGCCGCTGCGGGTTGGCGAAGTTCAGGCAGTTGGTGATGGCGAGCGGCTTTGCGCCGACCGCGGTCAGGTTGCGCCACGCCTCCGCGACGGCCTGCTTGCCGCCCTCGACCGGGTCGGCGAAGCAATAGCGGGGCGTGCAGTCGGTGGTGATCGCCAGCGCCTTCGACGTGCCATGGACGCGCACGACCGCCGCGTCGCCGCCCGGGCGCTGCACCGTGTCGGCGCCGACCATGTGGTCATACTGTTCCCAGATCCACCGGCGCGACGCGATATCGGGCGAGCCCATCAGCGCCAGCAGGTCGCGGGCGATGTCGTTGCTGTAGGGGCGATCGGCCAGTTCCGCCGGCTTGGGCGTCGGCACGTGCGGCCGGTCGTAGAGCGGCGCCTCGCCCGCCAGCGGCCCCAGCGGGATATCGCAGACCGTCTCGCCCTGCCATTTCAGCACCATGCGGCCGGTATCGGTGACATGGCCGATGACGGCGAAGTCCAGTTCCCACTTGCGGAAGATCGCCTCCGCCTCCGCCTCGCGGCCGGGCTTCAGCACCATCAGCATGCGCTCCTGCGATTCGGAGAGCATCATCTCGTACGGGGTCATGCCCGTTTCGCGCTGGGGCACGTCGTCCATCACCAGCTCGATGCCGACGCCGCCCTTCGACGCCATCTCGACCGAGGAGGAGGTGAGGCCGGCGGCGCCCATGTCCTGGATCGCGACGATCACGTCGGTCGCCATCAGTTCGAGGCACGCCTCGATCAGCAGCTTTTCGGTGAAGGGATCGCCGACCTGTACCGTCGGGCGCTTGGCATCGGCATCCTCGCCGAAATCGGCCGACGCCATCGTCGCGCCGTGGATGCCGTCGCGCCCCGTCTTCGAGCCGACATAGACGATCGGGTTGCCGATGCCGGATGCGGCCGAATAGAAGATCTTGTCCTGATCGGCGACGCCGACCGTCATCGCGTTGACCAGGATGTTGCCGTCATAGGCGGGGTGGAAGTTCACCTCTCCGCCCACCGTCGGGACGCCGACGCAGTTGCCGTATCCACCGATGCCCGACACGACGCCGCTGATGAGGTGGCGCATCTTGGGATGATCGGGCCGGCCGAAGCGCAGCGCGTTCATGTTCGCGACCGGCCGCGCGCCCATCGTGAACACGTCGCGCAGGATGCCGCCGACACCCGTCGCCGCACCCTGATAGGGCTCGATGTACGAGGGGTGGTTGTGCGACTCCATCTTGAAGATCGCGGCCTGGCCGTCACCGATATCGATCACGCCGGCATTCTCGCCGGGGCCGCAGATGACCTGCGGGCCCTCGGTCGGCAGCTTCTTCAGGTGGATGCGGCTGGATTTGTAGCTGCAATGCTCCGACCACATGACGGAGAAGATGCCGAGCTCGACCAGGTTCGGCTCGCGCCCTAGCGCGTGGAGGACACGCTCATATTCCTCCGGGGACAGGCCGTGTTCGGCGACGACTTCGGGCGTGATCTGAGTCATGCGCGCGCCATAGCGAGGCCGGGCGCGCGCGTCACCCCGGTGGTGGCGTGCGCGCGCGAATGTTGAGACTGTTGAGACATGTGGCGGGTTTCGGCGTGGAGGGGCGGATGGGCGATATGCGTGCGCGCCGAGGGGGTTAGGTGGCGGCGTTGCCATCGGATGGGGCGCCGATGCCTTTGCGAATGTTGAGACAGCCCCGCTGTCGCAACATTCGGGGATCGGGACATGCAAGCTATATGGGGCACGGCGGCATCATACCGCGCCGGGGCCCGTGTAGGACAGGCATCCGCAACGCGAACGATGGCGGCCTTCGCCAATTCAGCGCTGTCCCTCCGCCACCCATCGGATGCCGCGTGTGAGCGGGTCCATGGTGGGCGCCATGCAGGCGCGCATCTGATCCACCGTGGTGGCGGTCGGCGCGCAGGCGAGGGCGGCTTCGCAGATCAGCGCGTCGAGGCGTGGGTCGCCGCTGCGGCGCTTGAACACGCACATGAGGGCGCCCGTGCGGTGGTCCCTCCGGGTGACCATATTCAGCCGCTTCAACTGCGCCAGCCGCGCGCCGGTGACGGTGATCGCCTCTTCATCTAACGGGGCGGGCGCTGGCGGCGGCGTGGCGGGTTGGGCCGCGACGACCAGCGCCATCCCCGCCCATCTGGCTGCGATCGCGCCCGTCACCGCCCCAGCGCCCGCACGACGCGGATGCCCAGCGTGTCGATGCCGGGGTTCGTGTCCGAGAAGATCTGGTGGTGGCTGAAATGCTCCCAGGCCAGTTCGGCGGCCCAGCGGCGGTTCAGGCGGACGCCGATCGCGGCATTGGGGTTGAACAGCACGCGCGATCCCCATGAGGTGCGGGTGCGATACAGGTCGTAGCGGCGCCACGCCTCCGCATTCGATATGCCGGGGGCGAAGGGATCGGGCGTGAAGCGATAGCCGTCATGGATCGTCACGCCGATCCCGGCAGAACCGTACACCCGGCCGTGCAGGATGTGCTGGCGATATTCGAAGCCCAGGCTGGCGAAGCTGGTGCGGCCGCCCGTGCTGATCTGCGCCTTCGCCGTCACGCGCGGCTTCAGCAGATAGCGGACGGGGGCGAAGCGATAGCTGATCTGGATATCGGCGGTGCCATATTCCTCCTCCCCCTCGACCAGCACACCCGCCGGGGTGCGGGGGAAGAACAGTCTGGAGCCCAATGGGTGGAAGTTCGACCCGTGCTGGAACACGCCGAGCGCAACCTCTGGCGGCGCCGTGTCACGCGATGCGTCCGGCGGCCCGGCGCGCTCCTGCGCCATGGCCGCTGCCGGCAGGCAGGCAAGCGTCAACACCGCGCCCAAGGCGCCCCGAACCCCGTCCATCATGATGCTACCCCCACGGAAAACAGCCGTCGCGCGGCCGGTGGAAGTGACGTATGATGGCAAGGAATTTCTGTCAAACAGAAAGAATGTGGTGAAAGACAGCTATTTTACTTCGTCCTCCTGGTTGCCGCCGCGCAAGGCGCGGCTGTGCCGGGTCGCGGGTGCGCTCTTCCTGCTGGCGGCCGCGATCATGCCGGGTGTGATCGCCTTTGCCGGGCTGACGCCGGGTGCTTCGCCAGTCTGTGGCGGCGGTTATGGCTGCATGTGGAACATGCGGCCGACGACGCTGCTGCCGGAAGAGACGCGGATGGGGATCGAACTGTCCCCGGCCGCGCGCCGGACGTTCGAGGCCTATGCCATGCGCCCGGATGTGCGGCTGGGGCTGGCCGCGGTCGATGCGATCACTTCGCTGCCGTTCGCAGTGCTGCTGTTGAGCGTGGGGCTGGCGCTGCGGCGGTTGGGCGGACGGGGTGCCGATACGCTGGCCCAGGCACTGCCCTGGCTGCGGCGCGCCTCCATGGCGGCGATGGTTTGGACGTTGCTCGGGCCTGTCTATGAAAGCGTGCTGGAGACGCTGTTGTCTCCCGGCACGCCCGATGGCCTATCCTTCATCACGACCTTTTACCTGGCCGACATCGCGGGCGGGCTATTGCTGGCCTTTGCGGCCTATGCGGCGATCTGGGCGGTGGAGGCGGGCCTGAAGGCGCAGCGCGATCTGGACGATTTCGTCTGATGCCCGTCATCGTCAATCTCGACGTGATGCTGGCGAAGCGGAAGGTGCGGTCCAAGGAATTGGCGGAGGCGATCGGCATTACCGAATCGAATCTGTCGCTGCTCAAGTCGGGCCGGGTGAAGGGCGTGCGCTTCGCGACGCTGGCGGCGATCTGTCGTTATCTGGTGTGCGAGCCGGGCGACATATTGGGGTACGAGCCGTCCGACGACGATCTACGCGGCGACGAATAGCGGCGCCTGGACGGGCGGGCCAGGGGGTGCCCCCGCAAGATCAGCATCTTGCGCGTCATGCGTCACACTGATCGGCTCAATCAATCAGTCGTATTGGAATAATCGCCTTTCCCATTGCGGTGCGGCATACTACATGGCGCAGGCATTACCGCACCGCACAACGGGAGACCCATCATGTCGATCATCGGCACCAAGCTGAAGCCCTTCACCGCCCAGGCCTACAAGGCCGGCAAGTTCGTGACCGTGTCGGACACCGACGTGCTGGGCAAGTGGGCGGTGTTCTTCTTCTATCCCGCCGACTTCACCTTCGTCTGCCCGACCGAGCTGGAGGATCTGGCCGATCACTACGCCACGTTCGAGAAGATGGGCGTGGAGATCTATTCGGTGTCGACCGACACGCATTTCAGCCACAAGGCGTGGCACGACACCTCGCCCGCGATCGGCAAGATCGGCTATACCATGCTGGGTGATCCGGCCGGCGTCGTGACCAACAATTTCGGCGTGATGCGCGAGGGCCAGGGCCTGGCCGATCGCGGCACCTTCGTCGTCGATCCCGAGGGCACGATCCAGCTGATGGAGATCACCAGCGAGGGCGTCGGCCGCAACGCGATGGAGCTGCTGCGCAAGATCAAGGCCGCGCAGTACATCGCCGCGCATCCGGGCGAGGTGTGCCCCGCCAAGTGGGAAGAGGGTGAGACGACGCTCGCCCCGTCGCTGGACCTCGTCGGCAAGATCTGACGGTTCGACGCGCCTCCCCGTTCGCGGGGAGGTGTGGCCCGTCAGGGCCGACGGAAGGGGGTGGCCCATGCGGATCGCTCGCGACCACCCCCCTTACCACCAGCCTGTAGCTGGCGGTTTCCCTCCCCGCGCACGGGGAGGATTCGCAGAACAACAACGGAGGCATCCGTGCTCGACACCGCGCTCAAGACCCAGCTGAAGACCTATCTCGCCAACATCCGCCAGCCGATCGAGCTGATCGCGGCCGCCGACGATTCGGCCAAGTCGCGCGAGATGGTGGACCTGCTGGCGGAGATCGCCGCGCTGTCGGACAAGGTGTCCGTGACGCAGGGCGATGACGGTGACGACGCGCGCCGCCCGTCGTTCCTGATCCGCCGCACCGGCACGCCCGTCGGCGTGCGCTTCGCGGGGATCCCGCTGGGGCATGAGTTCACCTCGCTGGTGCTCGCGCTGCTGCAGGTCGGCGGCCATCCGCCCAAGCTGTCCGACGCGGTGATCGCGCAGATCGCGGCGCTGGAGGGCGACTATCATTTCGAGACCTATTTCTCGCTGACCTGCCAGAACTGCCCGGACGTGGTGCAGGCGCTGAACGTGATGAGCGTCGTCAACCCGCGCATCCGCCACACCGCGATCGAGGGCGGGCTGTTCCAGGACGAGGTCGCCGCCCGCAACATCCTGTCCGTGCCAGCGGTGTTCCTGAACGGCGAACTGTTCGCGCAGGGGCGCATGGAGGTGGAGCAGATCCTGGCGAAGCTGGACACGGGCGCGGGCGCACGCACGGCGGCGGCGATCGCGGCGAAGGACCCGTTCGACGTGCTGGTCGTCGGCGGCGGGCCGGCGGGCGCGGCGGCGGCGATCTATGCCGCGCGCAAGGGCATCCGCACCGGCGTCGTCGCGGAGCGGTTCGGCGGGCAGGTGCTCGACACGATGGCGATCGAGAACTTCATCTCCGTCCAGCATACCGAGGGGCCGAAGCTGGCCCAGCAGCTGGAGGCGCATGTCGACGAATATGGCGTCGACGTGATGAACCTGCAGCGCGCGGAGCAGCTGACCCCGGCGCGCAGCCCCGGCGGCCTGCACGAGGTGCGGCTGGCGGGCGGCGCGACGCTGAAGGCGCGCACCGTCATCCTGTCGACCGGCGCGCGCTGGCGCAGCATGAACGTGCCGGGCGAGGACGCGTACCGGAACAAGGGCGTGACCTATTGCCCGCATTGCGACGGGCCCCTGTTCCGCGGCAAGCGCGTCGCGGTGATCGGCGGCGGCAATTCGGGCGTGGAGGCGGCGATCGACCTTGCCGGCCTCGTCGCACATGTCACGCTGATCGAATACGCCGCCGACCTGAAGGCGGACGCGGTGCTGCAGCGCAAGCTGGCCAGCCTGCCCAACGTCCGCGTCGTCACCTCCGCGATGACGACCGAGGTGGCGGGCGACGGCACCCGCGTGACCGCGCTCCACTACAAGGACCGCAACTCGGGCGAGGCGCATGAGGTGCCGCTGGAGGGCGTGTTCGTGCAGATCGGCCTCGTCCCCAATACCGAATGGCTGAAGGACACGGTGGGCCTGACGCTGCACGGCGAGATCGAGGTGGACGCGCGCGGCGAGACGTCGGTCGCGGGCATCTTCGCGGCGGGCGACGTGACGACGGTGCCGTTCAAGCAGATCGTCATCGCGATGGGCGAGGGGTCGAAGGCGTCGCTGGCGGCGTTCGACTATCTGATCCGCCTGCCCGCCGAGGTGGAGACGGTCGCGGCGTAACCTCATGAGGGGCGGACGGGTATCGCCGCCCGCCCCCCCCCCCTCCGTTCGATTGACGGCCGCCGTCGGTGCGGAGGCGACCCACGGCATCATATCCATTGCGGATTTTCGGGCGTAGAGAACGCACCCTATGCGCTGGCTGGCCCGTCTCCGTATCTTCCTGACCGAGGAAGAGTGGCGTTTCGCGCCGCACGAGGTGCCGACCATGCCCGGGTCGCCGGGATCGCCGGACCATCCCCGGCGGCGGCAGGCGGCGTATCTGGTCGTCGCGATACTGATCGGGCTGACCGGCGGCTTCGGCAACGCGCTGGTCGCGGCGAACACCGTGACTCTGGCGGGCGCGCTGGGCCTGGACCCCGCGCAGATCGCGTGGCTGCCGACCGTCTATGTGATGACGAACGTCAGCATCAACCTGCTGCTCATCAAGTTCCGCCAGCAATTCGGGCTGCGGCCGTTCGCGGTGCTGTTCCTCGTCGTCTATATCGTCCTGACGTTCGGCCATCTGTTCGTGCGCGATTTCTGGTCGGCGATCCTGGTGCGCGCGGCGAGCGGGATGGCGGGCGCGCCGCTGTCGACGCTGTGCCTCTATTATCTGATGCAGTCCTTTCCGGCGAAATGGCGGCTGCGCGCGGTGGTGGTGGGGATCGGCATCCCGCAATGCGCGACGCCGCTGGCGCGGCTGTTCAGCCCCGAACTGCTGGCGATGAGCCAGTGGCGCACGCTGTACCTATTCGAACTGGGGCTGGCGGTGCTCAGCCTGGCCGCCGTCCTGGCCTTTCGCCTGCCGCCCACGGTGCGGCAGAAGGCGTTCGAGCCGCTCGATTTCGTCACCTTCCCGCTCTATGCGGTCGGGATCGGGCTGATCGCGGCGGTTTTGGGGCTGGGCCGGATCGTGTGGTGGCTGGAGGCGGAGTGGATCGCCTGGGCGCTGATCGCCGCCATCCCGATGCTGGCCGCCGCGCTGGTGATCGAGCATGGGCGCGCCAACCCGCTGATCAACACGCGCTGGCTGGCGAGCGGCGACATCGTCCGCTTCATCGTCGTCACCTTCATGGCGCGCATCGTCCTGTCCGAACAGAGTTTCGGCGCGGTCGGGCTGCTGACCGCGCTGGGGCAGAACAACGACCAGCTGGTGCCGTTCTTCACGATCATGTTCGTCGCGACCGTCGCGGGCGTGGCGGTGAGCGCGGCGACGCTGAACCTGGAAAAGCTGACGCAGCCGGTGATGCTGGCGATCGGGCTGGTCGCGGTCGCCGCGTTCTTCGACGCGCAGTCGACCAGCCTGACGCGCGCGCCGCAGCTGTACGTGACGCAGGCGATCATCGCCTTTTCGGGCGCGCTGTTCATCGGCCCGTCGCTGTTGTTCGGCATGACCCGCGCGCTGAAGGCGGGGACGGGCCACGTCATCACCTTCATCGCGCTGTTCGGCGTGCTGAATTCGATCGGCAGCCTTGGCGGCACGGCGCTGCTCGGCACCTATCAGGTGGTGCGGGAGAAGGCGAACAGCGCCGCGATCGTGCAGACGATCGACCCGACCGACCCGATCGTCCAGCAGCGGCTGGCGGCGGGCGCGGGCGGCGTCGCGGGCGTCGTCGGCGATCCGGCGCTGGCGCGGGCGGAGGGCGGGGCGCTGCTGTCGCGCACCGCGACGCGCGAGGCGACGATCCTGGCCTATGACGACGTATTCCGCCTGATCGCCGTGCTGGCGGGAGCCACTTTCCTCTATCTGCTGTTTCTGCTGCTGCGCCGCCGGGCGCGCGAGGCGAGATCATGACCGACGTACGTTCCCCCGTGCCAGTATCTGGCGTTTCCCCCACCCCCGTCACCGAGGAGCGCGCGGCAGAGGTCGCCGCCGGCGCGGCCGCGCCCGCCCCGTCGGGCTGGCGGCCGCCGGCATTGTCGCGCACGTCGCTGATCGTCGTCGTCCTGCTGGTCGTCGGGGGAGTCGCGGCGGTGCTGGCGGCGTGGCGGATCTGGCCGTTCACCAGCGGCTATGAATCGACCGACAACGCCTATGTGCGCGGCCGCGTGACGGTGATCGCGCCGCAGGTGTCGGGCTATGTCACGCGCGTGCTGGTCCGCGATTTCGAGACGGTGGCGGCGGGCCAGCCGCTGGTCGAGATCGACCGGCGCATCTACGCCCAGCGCGTCGACCAGCAACTGGCGGCGGTCGCGGCGCAGCAGGCGACGCTGGCGAACAGCCGGCAGGCGGCGGCCAGCCGCGCGGCCAGCCTGTCCGCGCAGGAAGCCGCGGTCGAGAATGCGGAGGCGCAAGCGATGCGCGCGCGCGCCGACATGGCGCGGGTCGACGATCTGGTGAAGGACGGCTCCGTCTCGCTGCGCGAACGCGACCAGACGCTGGCGGCGTTGCGTCAGGCGAACGCAGCGGTGGCGCAGGCGAAGGCGGCGCGGGAGATCGCGCAACAGGATATCCGCACGGTGCAGGTCGGGCGCGGCGGGCAGCAGGCGGGCGTGTCGGGCGCGGAGGCGACGCTGCGCCTTGCCCGCATCGACCTGGCCAACACGATCGTCCGCGCGCCGGAGGCGGGGCGGCTGAGCGAAGTGGGCGTGCGCGTCGGGCAATATGTCACCGCCGGATCGCAGTTGATGTTCCTGGTGCCGCCCGCCGTCTGGGTCATCGCGAATTACAAGGAGGCGCAGACCGCGCGGATCGCGGTGGGCCAGCCCGCCAGCTTCACCGTCGATGCGCTGGCGAACGCGCGGCTGACGGGGCGGGTCGAGCAGATCTCTCCCGCCGCCGGCAGCGAGTTCGCGGTGCTGAAGTCAGACAACGCCACCGGCAACTTCACCAAGGTGCCGCAGCGGATCGCGGTGCGCATCCGCATCGATCCAGGGCAGTCGCTGGCCGCACGGCTGCGGCCGGGCATGTCGGTGCAGGCGCGGGTGGATACGCGCGCGGGCGTCGTCGCGCCATGAGGGGGGCGATACGGGGCGGGGCGCTGATGCTGCTGGCGGCGGGGTCGCTGGCGGGATGCGTCCGCCCCGGCCCGCGCGCGGAGGCGCCCGCCGCCGCCGCCGTGGTGCCGCCGCCGGCGTGGCGGACGGCGCTGGGCACGGGCGCACCGATCGCGCCGGGCTGGTGGCGGGCGTTCGGCGATCCGCAGCTGGAGGCGCTGGTCGCGCGCGCGCTGGCCAACAATCCCGACATCGCCATTGCCGCCGCCCGGGTGGAGGAGGCACGCGCGGCGGAGGCGCTGGCGCGCGCGCAGCTGACGCCGCAGATCGGCGGCACGGTGCCCGAGACGCAGGGGCAGACGCTCAGCCCCTTCGGCACGCCGAGTCGCGCGTTCGGCGCGCAGCCGGGCGTGACCGCCAGTTTCGACCTCGACCTGTTCGGCCGGCTGCGGCAGGCGAGCCGCGCCGCGCGCGCGCAGCTGCTGGCCAGCGAAGGCGCGCGCGACACGGTGCGGCTGGCGGTGGCGGCGTCGACCGCCAGCGCCTACATCACGCTGCGCGCGCTCGACCATCGGCTGACGGTGGCGCGCGACACGCTGGCGGCGCGCGCGGATGCGCTGCGGATCGCGCGGCGGCGGTACGAGACGGGCTATTCCTCTAGGCTGGAATATCGGCAGGCGCAGGCGGAATATGCTGCGACCGCGCAGCTGGTCCCCGCCGCCGAGCTGGCGATCGCGCGCAGCGAGAATGCGCTGGCGCTGCTGACGGGCGATGCGCCGCGCGCGATCCCGCGCGGGGCGACGCTGGCGGCGCTGCGCGTGCCGCCGATCCCCGATGGCCTGCCCGCCGACCTGCTGCGCCGCCGGCCCGACCTGTACCAGGCGGAGCAGACGCTGGTCGCGGCCGATCGCAGCCTGGACAGCCAGCGCGCGGCGATGCTGCCCAACGTGTCGCTGACGGGGTCTGCGGGGGTCGTCTTCTCGACGTTGCTGGCGAACCCGGTGGCGTTGTTCTCGGCCGGGGCGAGCATCCTCGCGCCGATCTTCGACGGCGGACGGCTCGCGGCGCAACAGCGCGGCGCGGTGGCGCGGCGCGATCAGGCCGCCTACGCCTATCGCCGCGCGGCGCTGACCGCGTTCCGCGAGGTGGAGGATGCGATCGCGGGTGTGCGCCGGTCGGGCGAGCAGGCGGAGGATCTGGCGGAACAGGCGCGCGCGGCGCGTGGGGCGCTGGAGAACGCGACCAACCGCTATCGCGCGGGCTATTCCTCGTACCTCGAACAGCTGGATGCGCAGCGCAACCTGCTGACCGCCGAACTGTCGCTGGCGCAGGCGGAGGCGGATCGCCTGACCGCCGCCGTCGCGCTGGCGCAGGCGCTGGGCGGCGGCTGGAGCGAGGAGGAGGTGCGGGCGATGCGGCGGTAGGTTGGGGATGGAGGGCCCTCCTCTTCAGGGGAGGGGTTGGGGTGGGGCCTCTCCACTCACGCGGCGTTTGCAGAAGCGCCCCACCCCTGGCCCCTCCCCTGAAGGGGAGGGGGGGCTAACTGATGTCATCTGCCCCCGAGGCGCGATTCGCTTCCGTGGAGCGTGGCATCGCCCCGGTTGAGCCGCAGCAAGCCAGGCCCGCCGCCGCCCTGGCCGGTCAGGCGTAGGGCGGCTGGTGGAAGCCCGCGGGGCTGAGCGTGAAGATCTCGCAACCCGTTTCGGTGATGCCGATCGAATGTTCGAACTGCGCCGACAGCGAGCGGTCGCGCGTCACCGCCGTCCAGCCGTCGTCGAGCAGCTTCACGTCGGGGCGGCCGATGTTGATCATCGGTTCGATCGTGAAGATCATGCCGGGCTTGAGTTCCGGCCCGGTGCCGGGCTTGCCGACGTGGACGACTTCGGGCGCGTCGTGGAACAGCAGCCCCAGGCCATGGCCGCAGAAGTCGCGGACGACGCCATAGCGGTGCTTTTCGGCATGGCGCTGGATCGCATGCGCGACGTCGCCCATGTGGTTGCCGGGCTTGGCCTGTTCGATGCCGAGCATCAGGCATTCGTAGGTCACCTCGACCAGCCGCTTCGCCTTCAGCGGCACGTCGCCGATCAGGTACATGCGACTGGTATCGCCGTGCCAGCCATCGACGATTGGCGTGACGTCCACGTTGACGATGTCGCCCGACTTCAGCGTCTTGTCGCTGGG
>CAJYLQ010000046.1 GCA_913775975.1 uncultured Sphingomonas sp.
CCGCTGGAGCAGCCCGCCAGCATCGATGCGCCCAGGCCCACGAGAGCCAGCTTCGCCAGGTTCGACTTCATCAATTCAACTCTCCGGAAGCGGGTGTCGCCTCGTCAGCCTGCGGCTTTTCGCGCGAAAGCAGGGAGCGGGCAAGGATTATCAGGACGCCGATGGTGATCGCGGCATCGGCGAAATTAAAGATCAGGAAGGGGCGGAACTCACCGAAGTGCAAGTCCGCATAGTCGACCACGAAACCGTGGTTCCAGCGGTCGAGGATGTTGCCCAGCGCGCCGCCCAGCACCAGCGCCAGCGGCGCGATATCGGCCAGCAGGCGCTCGCGCAGCATCCACACCGCCACGAACAGCGCGATAGCGCCGGTCATCAGCATCAGCAGGAAGCGCATTTCCACCGAGCCCGCGGTCAGCAGCCCCAGGGAGACACCGTAGTTTTCGGTCCAGCGGAAATCGAAGAACGGCAGCACTTCCACCACGCGCACGTTGTAGAGGTTGAGGCCGCGATCCACCCAGATCTTGATGCCCTGGTCGATCGCGAAGACCAGCAGCGCGATCAGGATGCCGATGCCCCGGCGGCGCCAGGCCAGCTTGCTGTCCACGGTCATGCTCATGCCGATGCTTCCAGCGTGCTCACCACATCCCCGCAGCGGGCGCAGAGGGCGCCATCGTCCTGAACCTCAGGGAGATGACGCCAGCAACGGCCGCATTTGTTCATCTCGGTGGGCGCGACCGCCACGCCCGCGCCTTGGCCGCGCGTGACTGTCGCCGTGATGAACAGTTCGGCCAAGAACTTGGGATGTTCAGCGTCCGGCGCATCATCGGGCACGGTGACTTCGGCGGCGAGGCTGGAGCCGACGATCTTTTCGCGGCGCAGCGGCTCGATCGCTTCGGTGACTTGCTGGCGCAGTGCGCGCAAAGCTTCCCAGCGGGCGAGGTCGGCCTGCGCGGCGGGCACTTCGGGCCATTCGAGCAGGTGGACGCTTTCGGTACCGGGATAGCGGCTCTGCCACACTTCCTCGGAGGTGAAGACCAGCACCGGCGCGGCATAGCGGATCAGCGCCTGGAACAGCGTGTCCAGAACGGTGCGATAGGCGCGGCGCTTCGGGTCCGAAGGCGCATCGCAGTAGAGGCTGTCCTTGCGGATATCGAAGAAGAACGCCGACAAGTCCTCGTTGCAGAAGTCGATCAGCGCGCGGACGTAGGTGTTGAAGTCGAAGTCGGCGACCGCTTGGCGGAGCGTGGCGTCCAGCTGGCCTAGCAGCGTAAGCACGTACTGCTCCAGCTCCGGCATTTCCTCGACCGGCAGCGCCTCGGCGGCGTCGTAGTCGGCCAGCGCGCCCAGCATGTAGCGGAAAGTGTTGCGCAGCTTGCGATACTGGTCGGCCACGCCCTTCAGGATTTCGTCGCCGATGCGGTGATCCTCGGTGTAATCGACCGACAGGGCCCACAGGCGGATGATGTCCGCCCCGTTGGTCTCCATCACCTTCAACGGGCTGACCGTGTTGCCCAGCGATTTCGACATCTTGAGGCCCTTGGCGTCCATGGTGAAGCCGTGGGTCAGGACCGCCTTGTACGGCGCGTGGCCGCGCGTGGCGCACGATTCCAGCAGCGAGGACTGGAACCAGCCGCGATGCTGGTCGGACCCTTCGAGATACAGGTTCGCGCGCGTGCCGGCGCCATAGCGCGCCTCGACCGTGAACACGTGCGTGCAGCCCGAATCGAACCACACGTCGAGGATGTCCTGCACCGGCTCATACTCGGCTAGCGGATAGGCGTCGCCCAGCAGCGCCTGATGGTCGCCGGTGAACCACGCATCCGCGCCGCCCGCCCGGAAGGCGTCGACGATGCGCGCATTGACCGCCGGATCGCGCAGATACTCACCCGTCGCGCGATGGACGTAGAGCGCGATCGGCACGCCCCAGGCGCGCTGGCGGCTGATGACCCAGTCGGGCCGCCCCTCCACCATCGCGGTGATGCGGTTCTGCGCACGCGCGGGGATCCATTGCGTGCGGGCGATCGCATCGAGTGCTAGCTCGCGCAGGGTGGCGCCGTTGCCGCTACCAAGCCCCTCCCCTTCAGGGGAGGGGTTGGGGTGGGGCGTTTCGACAGGCGCGTCGGTCTCGGTGAGACCGCGACACCCCTGCCCCGGCCCCTCCCCTGAAGGGGAGGGGAGAGCGGAGGCTCGGTCCATGGGAATGAACCATTGCGGCGTCGCGCGGAAGATCACCTTCGCCTTCGACCGCCAGCTGTGCGGATAGCTGTGCGCGAAATCGTCGCTCGCGGACAGCAGCGCCCCGGCTTCGCGCAGGTCGGTGCAGATCGGCCCGTCGGCGGCGACGAACTTCTTGTTGATGACGCTGCCCTGCCCGCCCAGCCAGCCCCAGTCGGCGCGGTACATGCCCGCGCCATCGACCGCGAAGACCGGCTCGATCCCATGCTGGCGGCAGAGGAGGAAGTCGTCCTCGCCATGGTCGGGCGCCATGTGGACGAGGCCGGTGCCCGCCTCCGTCGTGACGAAGTCGCCGGGCAGGAATGGGCGCGGCGTGGCGAAGAAGCCGCCGAGCGCATGCATCGGATGCTTTGCGGTCGCGCCATCGAACTCGGTGCCCTTCACCAGCGCGACGAATTCCTCCATCGCGATGCCGGTGCGCTTCATGAAGGCGGGGAGCAGCACCTCCGCGACGATGAACTTGCGCCCCCCGCTCTTGAAAAGGACGTAATCGTGCGCGGTGCCATAGGCGAGCGCCTGGTTGACCGGGATCGTCCAGGGCGTCGTCGTCCAGATGACCGCGATCGCGCCGACCAGCTCGGACCAGTCGGCCGACGCGATCTCGAACCCGACGTCGATCTGCGTCGAGACGATGTCCTCATACTCGACCTCCGCCTCGGCGAGCGCGGTCTTTTCGACCGGCGACCACATGACCGGCTTGGCGCCGCGATACAGCTGGCCCGATTCGGCGAACTTCAATAGTTCGCCGACGATCGCCGCCTCCGCGTCGAACTTCATCGTCAGATACGGATCGGCCCAGTCGCCCATGATGCCCAGCCGCTCGAACTGGCCACGCTGCACCGCCACCCATTTTTCGGCATAGGCGCGGCATTCGGCGCGGAACTGGTCGACGGGCACGTCGTCCTTGTTCAGCTTCTTCGCGCGATACGCCTCCTCGACCTTCCACTCGATCGGCAGGCCGTGGCAGTCCCAACCCGGGACATAGGGCGCATCCTTGCCCATCAGCGACTGGCTGCGGACGATGATGTCCTTCAGCACCTTGTTCATCGCATGGCCCATATGGATGTCGCCATTGGCGTAGGGCGGGCCATCGTGGAGGATGAACATCTCGCGCCCGGCGCGCTCGCGGCGCAGCCGTTCGTACAACCCGATCCGCGCCCAGCGATCGAGGATCGCGGGCTCCTTGGCGGCGAGCCCCGCCTTCATCGGAAAGTCGGTCTGCGGCAGGAATACCGTGCCGCGCCAGTCGGTCGTTTCGCTCATCGCTCCGCGCTTAGGATGTCCCTCGCGCGGGCGCAATCGGCGTCCATCTGCGAGACAAGCGCGTCGAGATCGTAGAACTTCGCCTCCGGCCGCAGATATTCGATCAATTCGACTTCCAGTCGCTGGCCATACAGGTCGCCCGCGAAGTCGAAAAAATGCGGCTCCAGCAATTCCTTGGGTGGCTCGAACTGCGGCCGGATCCCCAGATTGGCGGCGCCGAGCAGTATCCGCTCCCCCGCCGTACCGGCGTCCGCCAGCCGGCCGCGCACGGCATAAATGCCATAAGCGGGGCGCAGATATTTGCCCATCGCCAGGTTGGCGGTCGGATAGCCGATCGTGCGACCGACCTTGTCGCCATGTTCCACGACGCCCTCGATCGTGAAGGGGCGAGTCAACAGCCGCGTCGCCTCGCGCATTTCACCCAGGCGCAGATGCGCGCGGATGCGGCTGGAAGAGACAGGCTCGCCATCGACGCAGACGGGGCCGACCGCCTCGACCGAAAAGCCGCGCGCGGCGCCGGCGGCGCGGAGCACATCGACATTGCCCGACTTGGCATGGCCGAAGGTGAAATCCTCCCCCGTCACCACCCCCGCCGCGCGCAGATTGCCCAGCAGCCGCTCTACGATGAAGGCATCCGCCGACAGTGCCGCCATTCCGGCGTCGAAGCGGAACACGACCATCGCATCCGCCCCCGCCGCCGCGAACAGCCGCTCGCGCTGGTCGAGCGTGGTCAGGCGGAAGGGCGGCGTGTCGGGCCGGAAATGGCGGACGGGGTGCGGGTCGAACGTCGCGACCAGCGCCGGCCGCCCCTCTGCCCGCGCCCGCGCCACGGCGGCCGCGACCACCGCCTGGTGGCCCAGATGAAATCCGTCAAAATTCCCCAGCGCGACGATCCCGCCGGCCAGGTCGGGCGGAACCGTCGAGCCGCCGTCAAGCCGCTGCATGGACGGCGCTTTAAAGGGGTGCGTGCGCAGACTCAATCCGATGTACGGGGCAGGATGCGGATCGCCGGGCTCAGCGGCGCTCCAGCGTCACGAAGCTGTAGCCGTCATGATCCTCGCGCGCGGTTTCGGTCAGCCCATCGAACGGCGGCACCACCGCGTCGCCCTCGGGCCGTTGGTGGACTTCGGTCAGCTCCACCCGGTCCGGTGTGAAGAGCGCGAAGATCTCCGCGCCGCCGATCACCACCGCATCGTCGCCGGCCAGCGCCAGCGCCCCGGCGGGATCGTGCGCCACCTCCGCCCCCGCCGCCCGCCACGCCGTGTCGCGCGTCAGGACGATGTGCCGGCGCCCCGGCAGCGGCGCGGGAAAGCTGTCGAACGTCTTGCGGCCCATAACCATGGGACGGCCCATCGTCATCGCCTTGAATCGCTTCAGATCGGCCGGGATATGCCAGGGCAGGCGGCCGTCGACGCCGATCACGCCATTGTCCGCGCGCGCCAGCACGAAGGTAATCATACCGCCACCGGCGCCTTGATATGCGGCTGCGCCTGATAGTCGTGCAGCACGAAATCCTCGAACGCATAGCCGTCGATGGCTTCCGGGCGGCGCAGGATCTCCAAACGCGGCAGCGGCCCCGGATCGCGAGCCAGCTGCGTGCGCGCCTGATCCAGATGGTTCAGGTACAGGTGGCAGTCGCCGCCCGTCCAGATGAACTCGCCGACCTCAAGATCGCACTGCTGCGCCAACATGTGCGTCAGCAGCGCATAGCTGGCGATGTTGAAGGGCACGCCAAGAAAGATGTCCGCCGACCGCTGATAGAGTTGCAACGACAGCCGACCATTCGCGACATGCGTCTGGAACAGGCAGTGGCAGGGCGACAGCGCCATCGCGGCCAGCTCGCCGGGATTCCACGCCGTCACGATCTGGCGGCGCGAACCGGGGTCGCGGCGGATCGTCGCGATCAGTTCGGCGATCTGGTCGATATGGCGGCCGTCCGCCGCCTTCCAGTCGCGCCACTGCTTGCCGTATACGGGGCCGAGGTCGCCGTTCGCGTCCGCCCATTCGTCCCAGATGCTGACGCGCTGGTCCTGCAACCAGCGCACGTTGGTGTCGCCGCGCAGGAACCACAGCAATTCGATGATGATCGAGCGCAGGTGCAGCTTCTTCGTCGTCAGCGCGGGAAAGCCCCGCGCCAGATCGAACCGCATCTGGTGGCCGAAGACGGACAGCGTGCCCGTGCCCGTCCGGTCGCTCTGCCGCGCGCCGTGCGTCAGCACGCGGTCCATCAGGTCGAGATACTGGCGCATGTCAGCTCGTCATCCGGCAGGGGCGGATCGCCTCGGGCTCGGGGCGCGGGCCCTCCGCGCGGAAGGCGGCCATATAGCCGCCGGCGGAGATCATCGGCTGGCGCCACACCTGGCGATAGCCGACCGCCGCGAACTCGCATTGCAGCAACGCCGGCGGCGTGCCGTGATCCTGCGTGCGGCGATTGGCGTCGACGACGATGACCAGCCCGTCCGGCTTCAGCGCCGGCCGCAGCCGCCACAGGAATTCATAGGGCTGCGCGATCTCGTGATACATGTGAACCATCAGCACGCGGTCGAAACTGGCGTCGGGCAGCTTCGGATCGGCCGGTTCGCCCAGGCGGACGCTGACATTGTCCAGCCGTTCGCGGCTGACGCGATCGGCCAGCTGGTCGCGAGTCGCCGCGACCACGTCCTCGGCCAGCACGCGCCCCTTCGCCCCCACCTTCTTGGCGAGGCGAACGGTGTAATAGCCCTCGCCCGCCCCGATATCCGCCACGGTCATGCCGGGGCGGATGCCAGCGCGATCCATCACCCGCTCCGCCTCGCGCAGCCGGTCGCGCGCCTCCTCGTTCGACCAGCGCGGCGACACGATCCGCGCGACGGGGCGATCGGCGGCGGGAAACGGGCCGGGCCGCTCCGGCTCGTGCTTGATGAGCGGCTTGGACCCATCGCAGGCGGCGAGGGAGAGAAGGGCAAGCAGCGCCAGACGCACCCGCCCGTCATTCCGGCGCGGGCGGGAATCCACCGACGCCGACGTCCGCGACGGAGTCGTGCCGCCTGCGCGTTTAAATCCCCGCTGGCGCGGGGATGATGGATGAGCGTGAGGGCGGCGGTCCACCTTAATCGACATCCTCCACCGACACCGCCTCGCCCGTCACCCGCTGCGACAGCGCGGCGGCCATGAAGTCGTCGAGGTCGCCGTCCAGCACGTCGCCCGGGCTGGTGGAGGTCACGCCCGTGCGTAGGTCCTTCACCATCTGGTACGGCTGGAGGACATAGGATCGGATCTGGTGGCCCCAGCCGATATCCGTCTTCGTCGCGTTCTCCGCATTGGCGGCCTGTTCGCGGATCGCCAGTTCGCGTTCGTAAAGGCGTGCGCGCAGCTGGTTGTACGCCTCCGCCTTGTTCTTGTGCTGCGAACGCTGGTTCTGGCACTGCACGACGATGCCGGTCGGGATGTGCGTGATGCGCACCGCCGAATCGGTCGTGTTGATGTGCTGGCCGCCGGCGCCCGACGCGCGATAGGTGTCGATGCGCAGGTCGCTTTCGTTATATTCGACCTCGATATTGTCGTCGACGACCGGATAGACCCACACGCTGGCGAACGAGGTGTGCCGCCGCGCCGCCGAATCATAGGGGCTGATCCGCACCAGCCGGTGCACGCCGCTTTCGGTCTTCGCATAGCCATAGGCGTTCTCGCCCTTCAGCAGCAGCGTCGCGGACTTGATGCCCGCCTGCTCGCCCGAATGGCTGTCGATCACCTCCACCTTCAGGCCGTGGCGTTCGGCCCATCGGGTGTACATGCGGCTCAGCATTCCCGCCCAGTCCTGGCTCTCGGTGCCGCCGGCGCCGGCGTTCACCTCGATATAGGTGTCGTTCGCGTCCGCCTCGCCCGCCAGCAGCGCCTTCACCTTGTCCTGCTGCGCGCGCGTGGCGAGTTCGCCCAGGCTCTTGGTGCCCTCGTCGGCGAGTTCGCTGTCGCCCTCCGCATCCGCCAGTTCGATCAGTTCGACCGTGCCCTGCAGCTCCGATTCGATCGCGCGCGTCGCGGTGATCGCCTCGTCCAGCCGGCGGCGTTCGCGCATCACCTCCTGCGCGGCCTTCGGGTCGTTCCACAGGGCCTGATCCTCGACGCGCGCGTTCAGCTCGTCCAGCCGGCGCAGCGCGCGGTCCCAGTCGAGGAAGCGGCGCAGCAGCGCCAGCGCATCGTTGATCGTATCGACATGAGCCTGCGCTTCGGCGCGCATCGTAATCGTCCTTTTCGTATCGCCCCGCCGGTCGGGGACCGGCACCCGATCGTCGGCCGGGGAGACGTATGTAGGGATGCGGGCTAGTAGATTCCGCCTTCCCTTTGCAAGAAGTCGCTGTCGCGCGGCGGCGGCGGCGCGGCGGTGGCGGCATCGGTCGGGTCGCTGGCGGGGCCGGCATGGCGCGCTGCGCGGCGCGGCTCCGTCTCGGGCTTGAACGCCTCCCAGATCACCTGTGGCCGGGGATCGTTGTCGTTGGGGAAGGTGCCGAACACCGGCTTGCCGCTCATCCGGTCGATGCGGACCATGCGGATGCCCGGCGCGATGCGGAAGGGCAGCTTGTCCATCCCCTCATAGGCCTTGATCGCGAACTGCTTGAAGATCGGCGCGGCGACCGTGCCGCCCTCCGCCCCACCCAGCTTTCGCGGATTGTCGTAACCGATGTAGAGGCCGCCGATGAATTGCGGCGTGCCGCCGATGAACCACACGTCGGTCGGGCCGGTCGTCGTGCCCGTCTTGCCGAACATCGGCCGGTCGAGGTCGCGCAGCGTCGTCGCGGTGCCGCGCTGGATCACGCCTTCGGTGATATGAACCATCTGATAGGCGGTCTGCGCGTCGATCGCCTGCCGCATCCGGATGCCCGGGCGCGGCATCGGCCCGCCATTCCAGGCAGGCGCGTTGCAGCCGTCGCAGGCGCGCCAGTTCTCCGGCCAGATCACCTTGCCGTGGCGATCCTGGACGAAATCGATCAGGCTCGATTCGGGCAGCCCCCGCCCCTGGTTGGCCAGCATCGCATAGGCGTTGACCATGCGCGACACGGTCGTCTCGCCCGCACCCAGCGCGATCGCGAGATAGGGCGAATATTCGCCGACATTCATCCGCTTCATCACGTCGACGACGCGGCCCATGCCGACCTGCGCGGCGGTGCGCACCGTCATCAGGTTGCGCGACTGTTCGATGCCCCAGCGCATCGTGCGCGGGCCAGCCGAACGCATGTTGGCGAAGTTGCGGAAGCATTTCTGCCCCAGCCGCGCGCCTTGATAGACGCAGAACGGCCCGTCCACGATGATCGAGGCGGGCGTCATCCCCGCCTCCAGCGCGGCCGAATAGACGATCGGCTTGATCGTGGAGCCGGGCTGCCGCATCGCCTGCGTCGCGCGGTTGAACGCCTGCAGCCGCGCGTCGAAGCCGCCCTGCATCGCCAGCACGCGGCCCGTTCCCGGCTCCTCCACCACGAACCCGCCGGAGATGCGCGGGATCGACCGCAGCGCCCAGACGCCGCCGAGCGGCGCGACCGCGATCACGTCGCCGGCCTTGATCGCGGAGAAGGCGGGCGTCGCCGTCCCCCGGCGCGGCATCTGCGCGGCGGAGCGGGGCAGCGTGCCCGTGCGCCCGTCGGCGAACCCGATCTTCCAGCCATCGCCCTCGCGCGCGATCGCGACGGCGGCGCGCCAGTCCTTGTAGTCGAGGCCGATATTGGTGTTCAGCAGCGCCTGCTGCCAGCGCCCCTGCCCGTCCTCGCCGGCCTCGATATCCAGATGCCGGATCGGCCCGGGCCAGCCGCGCCCGCCCTCGAACCGGACCAGTCCGTCGCGCAGCGCCTCCGCCGCCAGATCCTGCAGGCGGGTGTCGATCGAGGTCCGCACCCACAGACCGCCCTCATAGACGCTGTTCGGGCTCGCCTTCGCCGTCTCGCCATAGCGGGCGATCAGCTGGCGGCGCACCTCCTCGACGAAATAGCCGCCCTTCGATTCGAACCGGGGCGTTCGGCGCAGCACGGCGCCCAGCGGCTCCGCCATCGCCGCGTCGAACTGCGCGCGGGTGATGAAGTCGTTCTTCAGCATCTCGCGCAGCACATAGCCGCGCCGCTCCAGCGCGCGCTCGGTATGGCGGAACGGATCGTAGTTGGACGGCCCCTTTGGCAGGATCGCCAGATACGCCATCTGCGCGAGGCTCAGGTCGCCCAGTTCCTTGTCGAAATAGGCGTGGCTCGCCGCCTCCACGCCGAACGCGTTGCGGCCCAGCGCGATCTGGTTGAGGTAGAGTTCGAGGATCTGTTCCTTCGACAGCGTATCCTCGATCTTCCAGGCGAGGATCGCCTCCTTCAGCTTGCGGCCATAGCTCGCCTCGTTGCCGACGAGCAGGTTCTTGGCGACCTGCTGCGTGATCGTGGAGGTGCCGCGCGGCGTATTGCCGCTGACCAGCCCCTGCCACGCGGCGCGGACGAGGCCGGGATAGTCGAGCCCGTGATGGTCGAAGAAGGTGCGATCCTCCGCCGCCAGGAACGCCTTCACCAGCAGCGGCGGATATTCGGCATAGGACAGCTCGACGCGACGTTCCCGTGCGTAGGACTGGACGGGGTTGCCGTCGCCGCCGCGCACATGCGTGGGCAGCGGCGGCTCATAGGTGCGCAGCTGGTCGACCGAGGGCAGGCCGCGGATCACCAGCAGCCAGATCAGGAGGATGCCGATCGCGGCGATCCCCGCCAGCGCCGCCAGCGCCTTCACCCACCAGCGTCCCCACGCGGCCCCTAGAAAGGCGCCGACACGGCCGGGGGCGGAGGACAGGCGGGCGGCAGATGCGGTCATGGGCGGGGGCCGCTTCTAGCAGGTTCGGGGCGGGAGGCCAGCCATTGGCTTCGAAGGGCAAACGCTCGCCCTACGCGCCACCTCGCCGAAGACCGCCTACCACTCTGGCACCGGCCTTCACCGGGGTGACGAGTTACGAGGGGTGACGGATCGTCAATTCCCGGCCAGCCGCCGCGCGAAATGCGCCTCCACCGCGCGGCGGACGCTTTCGGCGATGCGTTCGCGCCCGGCGGCGGAGTTCAGGAACACGGCGTCCGCTGGATTGGAGATATAGCCCGTCTCGAACAGGATCGAGGGCATGTCCGGCGCCTTCAGCACCATCAGGCTGGCCATGCGGTGGAAATTCGCCTTCATCGGCAACAGCGGCTTCGCCTCGCGTCCCAGCAGCCGGGCGAAGGCGGCGGAGCTGTTCATCGTCTCGCGCCGGGTCAGGTCGATCAGGATCGACGATACGTCCGCGCCGGCATCGCCGAAATCGACGCCGTTGATGATGTCGGCCTTGTTCTCGCGCGCCGCCAGCCGCGCCGCTTCCTTGTCGGATGCGACCTCGGACAGGGTATAGACGGTCGCACCGCTGGCGCCGGGCGTCGAGGAACTGTCGCAGTGGATCGAGATGAACAGGTCCGCCTTCAGCCGGCGGGCGATACCGAACCGTTCGCGCAGCACGAGGTAGCGGTCGTCGTCGCGCGTCATCGCCACGCGCACGCGCTTGCCCGCCAGCAGCCGGTCGCGGATCGCGCGGGCGATGCGCAGCGTCACGTCCTTCTCGCGCAGGCCGGCGGCGGTGTTGAGCGCGCCCGGATCCACCCCGCCATGCCCCGCGTCGATCACGACCAGCGGGCGGCTGCGGCTGCCGCGTACCGGGGGCAGCGGCACGGCGCGGGCGGGCGGGATCGCGCGGCTGACCTTCGTCCCGCCCCCGCTCGCCACCGGCACGGGGGCCGGGCGCGCGTCGGCGGCACCGAAGGACAGATCGAACGGGATCAGCGACAAAGCCCCCGCCCGCGTCGCCTGCGCGAAGCGCGCCGGTTCGACCCGAGACAGGTTCAGCGTCAGCACCCGGCCGTCGGGATCGAAGCCGCCGTCCGCGACGATCACCGGCTGGTCGAGATCGAAGACCAGCCGCATCCCGCCCGCGATCGCCTGCCGCCGCAGATCGCGCACCGGGCCGTCGATCCGCACCGACGTGGTCCGCGCCAGGCCCGGCACGTCGAGCAGGATGCGGCGCGGCCGGTCGATCACCCGCGCCCGCGCGCCCTGCGCATGGCGGTCGAAGCGGATGACGATCGCGCGCCCGTCCGCCGCCACGCTTGCGGCAAGGGTCGCGGCCTGTGCCGGCGCGGCGGGCGCGGCCTGCAGCGCCAGCGCCGGCCACAGGGCGAGGAGGACGATGATCAGGATCGGCACGGCGCCCCTCATGCCGCGCCCCGGGGGCAGCGGTCCAGCGGAAATGGGGCGATGCCCTGGCCGACCGTCCTGTCGCTTACACTCGGTTTGCCCGGAAGACGGCAGTCAGGCCGAGTGGGAAACTATCCCGGCAAACGCCGCTGGCGTCGTCAAGGCCCTTGGCGGCACCCCCCGCCCTCGACGCCGTTCGGCTGGGAACAGGGGACGCCTTGGATCATGCGAAGCGGATATGCGCACGGATGCGGCGGCGCATCCCGGCACCGATCGCGCCGAAGCCGACCGCCATCATCGCCCAGGTCGCTGGCTCTGGCACCGCACTGGGTGCGACGAAAGCGGCGCTGCTGGCGAAGGTGCGCTGCGCCTCCGCGCCGATGGCGGGGTCCAGGCCGATCGTGAAGGTGCCCGTCGCATCGGCCCAGCCGCCGCGGTTGCCGGTCAGCTGCGCAAAACCGGCGATGACGAACTCGTCGCCGTTGCCGATCGTCAGCGTCTGTTCGCGGCAGTTGGTCTGCGACAAAGCGATACTCTGGTTGGCTCCGCCGCTCAGCGCCTGGCTCGTGATCGTGCTGGCGCGGGGGCCGGCGTCACCCGGTTCAAAATCGCCGCACGGCGAGGCGCCGAACAGGTATCCCCTGCTGACGACATCCGTCGCCGTCGCCGAGCTGGACAGATTGCTTAGGAAGTCGGCCTTGTTCCAGATCGCAAAGCCTGCCGTGGCGATGGCGCCGCCAGCCTTCGCACCGCTCGATCCGTCAGTAGACGAGTTGACGATGTGGAAGGTGGCGTTGAGCAGGATATCGAACTCGTCCGGCCCGTTCCAGGTGTAGGTCTGCCATGCAAACAGCGTGTTACTGACGCGCGTGCCGGTGCCGGAATAGACATCGAGCTTGATTTCCGGCAGGCCAAGGCCGCCGAACGCGACATTGGCCGACCCCCGTCCGTTGGCACCCGCATCGAAGGCGACGGAATTGACCACGCCGCCGCCGCCGGTGATGTTCCGCTGGATGGTGCCCTGGCCCGTGCCCTGCCCGTCGCATGCGGTCGTGGCATTGGCGGGACAGCCGCGCACGGCCTGGATCGAGGCCGATCCGTAGCCGGTCGTGGTCTGAGCCGAAACCGGCTGTGAAGCGGCCAACCCGGCCGCGGCAAGAAGAAGAACGTGACGCATTGTGGAACCCCCCGGTCCGATTGATGGTGATCAGTCGACTAACGCAATGCCGGCCGTGCTCAATCGTCAATTTCTCCACCGCTTTTCGCTTTGGCACAGTGGGGACGGTCCGCCGGGCCGTCGCCCGGACGCTGTCACGTGGAACGCTGCGTCCGCGCGGGCGCCTTCGCGGGCGTGCGCCGGTTGCGATGGGCGGCCGGTAATGCTAGCGAGGGGATGCATCCATGCGTCGACGCCCGTTTTTTCGTGCGATGGCGCCGGACCGCCCGCCCCTCCCCGCGTGAGCAGACGTCGCTGACGCGAAGGGGCCAATCCAGGTTGACGCACGCATGACGCTTTCCCCCCTCCCGCTCCACCGCCAGGCCTTGGCCGGCGGTTGCGCGGGCGTGTGGGCGCCGCTGGGCCCGTTGCCCCGGCACGTCGCGCGGGCAGACGCGATTTTCCGCCACCCCGCGCCCGCCATCCGGCCGGGCGCCCTTCATCATCGCGCGCGAGGAGCCGCCTGCGGGCCCGCCCCGACGCGCGCGTGGAGACCGTTTGATGACCACCCGCATGTTGATCGACGCACGCCACCGGGAAGAGACCCGCGTGGCGGTCGTACAAGGTAACCGGATCGAGGAGTTCGACTTCGAGTCCGCCGAGCGCAAGCAGCTCAAGGGCAATATCTATCTTGCCAAGGTGACGCGCGTCGAGCCGTCGCTGCAGGCCGCGTTCGTGGAATATGGCGGCAACCGCCATGGCTTCCTGGCCTTTTCCGAAATCCACCCGGACTATTACCAGATCCCCAAGGAGGATCGCGAGGCGCTGCTGCGCGAGGAGGCGGAGCACGCCGCCGAAGAGGCCGCGCTGCGCGCCGAGCAGGACGCAGACGAGGACGATCTGGACGAGGATGACGACCTCGAAGACCACGATCACGATCACGATCATGACGCCGAGGATGGCGAAGAGGCCGAGGGCGAGGACGCGCCCCGCCGTCGTCGCCGCTCGAACGGCAATGACGATCAGGTGGAGGCGTTGCGCGCCCGCCGCCAGAACCTGCGTCGCCGCTACAAGATCCAGGACGTCATCCGCCGCCGTCAGGTGCTGCTGGTCCAGGTCGTGAAGGAAGAGCGCGGCAACAAGGGCGCGGCGCTGACGACGTACCTGTCGCTCGCCGGCCGCTATTGCGTGCTGATGCCCAACACGTCGCACGGCGGCGGCATCAGCCGGAAGATCAGCAACGCGGCCGATCGCAAGCGGCTGAAGTCGATCATGGCGGACCTGAACCTGCCGTCGTCGATGGGCTGCATCGTTCGCACCGCTGGCCTCCAGCGCACCAAGGTCGAGATCAAGCGCGACTTCGATTACCTCGCCCGCCTGTGGGACGAGATCCGCGAGAAGACGCTGACCTCCGCCGCCCCCGCGCTGATCTATGGCGACAGCGACCTGATGAAGCGGGCGATCCGCGACATCTACAACAGCAATGTCGACGAGGTGATCGTCGAGGGCGAGGAAGGCTATCGCCACGCCAAGGACTTCATGCGGCTGCTGATGCCCAGCCACGCGAAGAAGGTGAAACAGTATGCCGACGCCGTGCCGCTGTTCCAGCGCGCGCATGTCGAGGATCAGCTGGCGGCGATGTACAACCCCGTCGTCCAGCTGAAGTCGGGCGGCTATCTGGTCATCAATCCGACCGAGGCGCTGGTGTCGATCGACATCAACTCGGGCCGCTCCACGCGCGAGCACAATATCGAGCAGACCGCGACCGCGACCAATCTGGAGGCGGCGCAGGAAATTGCGCGCCAGCTGCGCCTGCGCGACATGGCCGGCCTCGTCGTCATCGATTTCATCGACATGGACCATTCGTCCAACGTCCGTAAGGTCGAGAAGGCGATGAAGGAGGCGCTGAAGAACGATCGCGCGCGCATCCAGGTCGGCCGCATCTCGTCCTTCGGCCTGATGGAGATGAGCCGCCAGCGTCTGCGCACCGGCGTGCTCGAGGCGTCCACCCGCGCCTGCCCGCATTGCGAGGGCACGGGCCTCGTCCGCACCGCGTCGTCGTCGGGCCTGTCGGCGCTGCGGCTGATCGAGGAAGAGGCCGCGCGCGGTCGCGGCTCGCTGCTGACGCTGCGCGCCAGCCAGGAGGCGGCGATCTACGTCCTCAACCGCAAGCGCGCGGACATCGCCGAGATCGAGGACCGCTACGGCGTCTCGGTCGAGGTGCTGCCGGATCGCGAGGAAGAGGGCGCGCGCATGTCGGTCGAGGCGAGTGGCCCGCCGCCCGCCCATGCGCCCCGGATCGATGAACTCGTCGTCGAGGAAGACGAGGACGATTACATCGAAGAGATCGAGGCGGACGAAGAGGAAGAGATCGAGGCCGAGCGCGCCGAGGCCTCCTCGCGCGACGAGCAGGGCGAGGGCGGACGCGGCAAGCGTCGTCGCCGTCGCCGTGGCCGTGGCCGGCGCGATCGCCAGGACGAGAATGGCGAGGCAGAGACCGGCTCCGGCGACGAGGACGAGGCGGTCGACGCCGCCGAGCCCGCCGGTGACGAGGATGCGGTGGCCGAAGACTCCGGCGCCTCTGAGGACGCGGCGGCTGGCGAGGATGATGGCGGCCGCCGTCGTCGTCGCGGCCGGCGGGGTCGTCGCGGCGGCCGTCGCGGTGACGCCGTGGCCAGCGACGAGACGACGCCGGCGGACGGTTCGGACGACACGGTCGAGGAGGCGGCGGATGCCGGCGACTCCGGGCCGGTGACGGACCCGGTCGCCCTCCCCGTCCCGGCCCCCGTGGTCGCGGATGTGGAGCCGGCGGCGGAAGCGGCGCCCAAGACGCGTCGTCGCCCCCGCGCCCGCCCCGCCCCGGCCCCTGCCGAGGCGGCTCCGGTCGAGGCGGCTCCTGCGGCCGAAGCGCCCGCTGCCGAGGCGGAAGCCCCGGTCGAGGCACCCGCCAAGCCGCGCCGTACCCGCAAGAAGGCCGCGCCGGCTGAGGCGGAGGCTCCGGCCCCCGTCGCCGAACCGGAAGCCGAGGCGAAGCCCGCCAAGCCGCGCCGGACGCGCAAGAAGGCGGCACCGGCCGATGCGGCCGCGGTCGAGGCGGAGCCGGCGCCTGCGGCCGCGCCCGTCGAGGCCGCCACGGCCGATGAAACGCCTGCGGAGGCCGATGGCGATGCCGCCGCCACGTCGGACACGCCGCGTCGCGGCTGGTGGCAGCGCACCTTCGGCGCGTGACGGATCGCCGGCCCGCCCTGCTCCGGCAGGCGGGCCGGCCCCCACGCGACGCTCCATCTTGACGGCGCGCGCCCGGCCCGCTAGGCGCCGCGCTTCGCAATCGCCCCCGCACCCCGGTGAAGCGGCGGGCCTGCCTCTACCCAGAGATCAGCGCGATACCGGGACCAACCCCGCAGGCCATTCGGCCAGCGGATACGTCGTTCGCATATTGCCTTAAGGATACCGCATGTCGAAGCGTGCAAGCGCCAAGTACAAACTCGATCGCCGCATGGGCGAGAACATCTGGGGCCGTCCCAAGTCCCCGGTGAACAAGCGTGAATACGGCCCGGGCCAGCACGGCCAGCGCCGCAAGGGCAAGGTGTCGGACTTCGGCATCCAGCTGCGCGCCAAGCAGAAGCTGAAGGGCTATTACGGCGACGTGACCGAGAAGCAGTTCAAGCACTGCTACCAGGAAGCGGCCCGGATGAAGGGCGACACCAGCCAGAACCTGATCGGTCTGCTGGAGCAGCGGCTCGACATGATCGTCTACCGCGCCAAGTTCGCGCCGACGGTCTTCGCCGCCCGCCAGCTCGTCAGCCACGGCCACATCCGCGTCAACGGCGTGAAGTGCAACATCGCGTCGCGTCGCTGCTTCGTCGGCGACGAGATCACGCTGGGCAGCAAGGCCAAGGAAATGGCGCTGGTGCTCGAGGCGCAGAACCTGGCCGAGCGCGAGATCCCCGACTATGTCGCGCCGGACGGCAACGCCAAGGTGACCTTCGTCCGCGTGCCGACGCTGGACGAGGTGCCCTATCCCGTGAAGATGGAGCCGAACCTGGTCGTCGAGTTCTACTCGCGCTGATCAAGCTCTTCCTGCCGGAAGCGAAAGGGGCGGTCCTTCCGGGGCCGCCCTTTTTCGTTGTGCGGCTAAGCCGGAATAGTTCGTCCGATGGCGAGAGCCCGATCCGCGTACCAAAATGCGAACATGCGTGCGGTGGGACTTGGGGCCCGACAAACGGACTGTTGCGCGAGGACGCGCGGTGGCGGTGTGACAAAAAGAGACGACGGACCTTAGCCCCTCCCGTCATCCCGGCGAACGCCGGGATCCATCTACCCGCAAAGGCCCCAGAGGGAGAGGTAAGCCGACGCCGCCTCCTCGGTGTCATTCCAGCATGTGCCTGCCGAGGCCGAACGGCGGCAAATGCGGTACGAGCCATTCATCTCGATGACCCGCCAGCCAAGTCGCCATCACGGATGCCGGCGCCCGCCGCGAGGACGGTTGTGCGCGCCGGCAGGCGCCGACCCAACCGAAGGTCGGGACCGTGCCCGACACGTCACCCACGAGCAGTGCGATCTCCCCGGCACCCGCCACCACCCGCCCCCTTGATCCACACCGCCGATTGAGGCTGACTATCCGCCGGCAAAGGGGAGACCAAGTGATGGAACTGCACGCCTGGGCGGCCTTCGCCGCCGCCTGTCTCGTCATCGCGATCATTCCCGGTCCGGGCGTGGCGAGCATCATCGGCTTTGCGTTCAGCTCCGGCCGGCGCGTCGCGCTGGCGTCGGTCGCGGGGATGGCGGTGGGGAACGTCATCGCGATGACCGTGTCGCTGGCAGGCGCGGGCGCGATCCTCGAAACCTCCGCGATCGCGTTCGCCATCCTGAAATGGGCGGGCGCGGCCTATCTGATCGGCATCGGCCTGCTCGCGATCCTGCGCAGCCGTGACGATGGCGAGGCAAGCGGTTCGCCGCGTCCGCTCACCGCGCGGGCGGCGTTCCTGACCAATGTCGCGGTCGGCACCTTCCACCCCAAGACGATCCTGTTCTTCGTCGCCTTCGCCAGCCAGTTCATCCATCCCGATGTCGCCTTCGTGCCGCAGGCCGCGATCCTGATCGCGACCTTTGCGGGAATCGCCGCCTTCACCGATTCACTCTACGCGCTCACCGCCAGCCGCGCGTCGGGCTGGGTCCGCAATCCGCGCGCGCGGCTATGGTCGCAGCGTGCGGGCGGTGGCGCGGTGATGGGCGCGGGGCTGGCGATGGCGGCGTTTCAGCGCTGAGCGGGCAGCCATAGCGTCACGCCACGCGACACCAGCGGGCGCGGCCGCCAGCCGTGGCGGCGCGCCCAATCCTCCAGCACCGCGTCCAGCCCGCCGGGATGACCGCGAAAGGGCCGCCGCTCCGTCCCCGTCAGCAGCGCGGCGGGCGGCACGGCGGCAAAGGCGGCGTCGACCCGCCCGGCCCCCACCGCGTCCCATGCGGCGGGGATATGACCGGCGGCGGGCGGCATCATCCGGAACAGGAACGGCCCCGCGATGAAGCGGCGGTCGATCGTCACCCCCGCCCCCACCACCCGCTCCGGCGCCAGCGTCGCCACCGCGCCGCCGCCCGTCGCCTGCCCGATCGCCGCCGCATCGCGGATCACCGCCAGCAACGGGCTGCCCGCCACGACGGCGGTCGCCAGCGCAATCCCCGTGGGCGCGAGGCCCGCAACCGCACTCAGCCCCGCCGCGATCCGCCAGCCGCGATGCGTCGGCCAGCGAATCAGGCCCAGCCGCAGGAACAGCGGCGGCAGCACCGGCACCAGATACTGGCGATAGCTGGGATCGGGCAGATATGCCGCCAGCAACCCGCCCAGAATCGCCGCATCGAGCAGCCAGGCGCGCCGCCCCATCGCGGTATCCGCCGCCAGCCCCTCCCGCCGGCGCGCCATCGCCGCCAGCACCAGCGCGAGCAGCGGCGCGCCCAGTACCGCAAAGCTCAGCAGCCGCAGCAGCTTCACCGGCGCGGACAGCATCTCGGGCTGGCCGAGCAGCCTTTGCCACTGGTGCGGCGCGATCAGGCTGTAATCGATGATCCCGAACCACGCCGCCTGCGGCGCAAGTCCCGCCAGCACCAGCGTCGGCGACAGCCCCAACATGCCGCCGAATACGATCGCGACAAGGCACGGCACCGGCAACAGGCGCAGCATCAGCAGCGCCGCGCCAACGGCGGCGGCCGGCAGCGCATAGCTGATCTTGGCGGAGATCGCCGCCCCCATCAGCAGCCCGCCAAGGGCGGCGGCCCCGCGCCCGCCGCCATCGCGCTCCGCCAGCCGCAGCGCGCCCGCCAGCCCGCCGGTGAAAAGCAGCATCGGTAGCGCATCGTTGCGCGCGACCGTGCCCGCGAACAAGAACACGTCGCTCGCCAGCATCAGCCCGCACGCCAGCCCGATCGTCCGCGCCCCCGCGCCATGGCGCCGCAGCGTCGCCGCGACGATTCCCAGCGTCCCCAAAGCGCACACCGCATTGGCAAGGCGAAGGCCCGCAACCAGCCAGCCCGGCGGCAACAGCCCGAACGGCGCGAACAGCAGCGGCTGCAGCGGCGTCTGCAGATAGGCGAAGTCGCGATAGGGCAAGCCGTCGCGCATCGCGGCGACGGCGGCGACATACTGGCTTTCGTCATGATCGACCGGCGTCGCGACGATGATCGCCAGCAGCAGCGCCAGCACCGCAAGCAGCGCCCGCATCTCCATCCCCCGGCCTCGTCCCGTCCCGTCCATTACCGCTCCTTGCCTGCGTCGCCGCCCCTGACACGCAATGGCGGGCGGAGCCAGAGGGGGCGCCCCCTTGCGCCGTGCCGGGCGCGCTGCCACTTACGCGCGCGGTTTCGTTCCGCGTGCGCGATTGCAGGAGACTGAAGCGATGCTGCCTCCCCCGGCCGAATGGGCACCCCATGCCGCGGTGTGGATCGGGTTTCCGAGCCATCCCGAACTGTGGCAGGACGATCTGGAGCCCGCGCGCGAGGAGGTGACCGCCTTCGCCCGCGCCGTCCACGCCGATGGCCGGGGCGAGACGGTGGTGCTGGTCTGCGCCGATGGCGAGGCGGCGGATGCGGCGCGCGCCATGGCGCCCTTCGCGGAGGTCGAGGTCCAGCCCTTCGGCGATATCTGGCTGCGCGACACCGGCCCGATCGTCACCGGCGATGGCGAGGCGCGGCTGTTCGGCTTCAACGGCTGGGGCGGCAAGTACGACCTGCCCGGCGACGACACGGTCGGCGAGCGGCTGGCCGAGGCGCGCGGCATCGCCGCCCGCCGCTGCGACTGGGTGCTGGAAGGCGGCGCGATCGACGGCGACGGCGACGGCACGATCGTGACGACCGAACAGTGCCTGCTCAATCCGAACCGCAACCCCGCCCTGTCGCGCGCGGTGATCGAGCGGCGGCTGGCGGACGATCTGGGCATCACCCGCATCGTCTGGCTGGGCGAGGGCCTGCTCAACGACCATACTGACGGGCATGTCGACAATCTCGCCCGCTTTGTCGCGCCCGGCCGTGTCGCGATCCCGGAAGCGGCGGCGAACGATCCCAACTGGCAGGTCTATGCCCATGCCCGCCGCGATCTGGAGGCGGCGGGGCTTCAGGTGGTGACGATCCCCTCCCCCGGCCGCATCCTGAACGCGGACGAGGATGTGATCCCGGCCAGCCACATGAACTTCTATATCGGCAACGCTGCGGTCGTCGTGCCGCTGTACGGCAGCGAAAGCGACGGGCCGGCGGTCGCCGCCGTGCAGGCGCTGTTCCCCGACCGGGAGGTGGTGGGGCTGCGCGCCGATGCGATCCTGACCGGCGGCGGCAGCTTCCACTGCATCTCGCAGCAGATCCCCGCCTGATCCCCGATCCCCTTCCACAGGACCCGCCCCCCGCATGACCGAGATCACCGTCGCCGCGCTGCAGCTCGCCTTTTCGAACGATATCGACGCGAACATCGGCAACGTCTCCCGCCTGGTACGGGAGGCTGCGGGTCGCGGTGCGCAGGTGATCCTGCCGCCCGAATTGTTCGAGGGCGAATATTTCTGCCGCGTCGAGGATGAGGGGCTGTTCGCCAACGCCGCGCCGGTCGGCGAGCACAAGGCGGTCCTCGCCATGCAGGCGCTGGCCGAGGCGCTGAAGGTGACGATTCCGACCAGCTTCTTCGAGGCGGACGGACCGCATTACTATAACAGCCTGGCGATGATCGGGCCCGATGGCGAGATCCAGGGCGTCTACCGCAAGAGCCACATTCCCGACGGCCCCGGCTATGAGGAGAAATTCTATTTCCGGCCGGGCAATACCGGCTTCAAGGTGTGGCCCGCCCCGCCCGCCGCGCCGGGCTGGAAGCTGGGCGTCGGCGTCTGCTGGGACCAATGGTATCCCGAAACCGCGCGCGCGATGATGCTGATGGGGGCGGAACTGCTGTTCTACCCCACCGCGATCGGGTCCGAGCCGCATGACACCAGTCTGGATACTGCCCGGCTGTGGCGGCGCGCGATGGTCGGCCATGCCGTGTCGAACGTCGTGCCCGTGGTGGCGGCGAACCGGATCGGCACCGAACACGACCAGACCTTCTACGGCACCAGCTTCATCTGCGACGAGCGCGGCGACATGCTGGCCGAACTGGGCCGCGAGGAGGAGGGCGTCATCACCGCGACGCTCGACCTCGCGCGTATCCGCCGCCATCGCGCCGCCTTCGGCTTCTTCCGCGACCGGCGGCCTGAGCTGTACGGGCGGCTCGTCGCGGATGTCTGACGCGCGGTGAGCGCGGTCTACGCGATCGCGCTCGGCGGCAACCGGCGGACGCGGGATGGCGATCCGGCCGCGACGTTGCGCGCGGCGCTGGTACGGGTCGGCGGGGTCGTCGCGGTATCGCCGGTGATCGTCACCCCGCCGCTCGGCCCCTCCACGCGCCGCTTCGCCAACGCCGCCGCGCTGATCGCCAGCGACGAGCCGCCGCCCTCGCTGCTCGCCCGGCTGAAGCGGGTCGAGCGCGCCATGGGCCGGCGCCCGGGCCGCCGCTGGGGGGCGCGGCCGATCGATCTGGATATCATCCTGTGGTCTGGCGGTGCGTGGCGCAGCCATGGCCTGACCGTTCCGCATGCCGCCTTTCGCCAGCGCCGTTTCGTGCTGGAACCGCTGGCGGTGGTGGCGGGCGACTGGCGCGATCCGATAACCGGATTTCGGATCAGACACCTGCTTGCCCGGACGGCCCGTCGCCGCTAGGGCCATCGACGCGATGGGGGTCCGTAGCTCAGTCGGTAGAGCAAGCGACTTTTAATCGAGAGGTCCCGGGTTCGAGCCCCGGCGGACCCACCATCGCCCGATCCCGTAACCTACCGCAGCTGCAGCGGCCGGCTCATCGTCCGGTTGTCGGCATCGCCGACCGCATGGGCGGACAGGTTTGGGCGACCCCAAGCGGGATAGCGCCAGCCATCGATCGCCGCCCATTCGGCGGAGGTCCGGCAAATCTTGCGGCCGACCCGTGCGCCGTTGCTCGATCCTTCGCGGCGACATTCCAATGCCACCGGCTGAACGGCAGGCTGGGCCGCACCGATCTGGGCGGCCGCCAATGCAACGAGAACCAGGGACATGATCGCCTCTCCTTCAGGTCCAGCAGGCTGACCGGGAAGCATCGGCCCGTCAACATGCGCTGGTAACCTATTGCCTGGAAACGCGATTCGTTCCGGGGAAGGAACCCGGACAGGGCAGCAGGCCGCCACACCTTGCCAGCGCGGCGGCCCTGCCGAAAGGATCAGCCGTGCATCTCTTCCAGTTCCCGGCCGCGGGTCTCGTGAACCAGCGCCCGGACGAAGAAGAACGACACCGCCGCGAAGAAGGCATAGCCGTAATAGGTCACCGACAGGCCCGGCGATACCGCCAGCGTCGGGAAGCTGACGGAGATCAGCGCGTTCGCGATCCACTGCGCGAAGCCCGATACCGCCAGGCCCGATCCGCGAATCTGGTTCGGGAACATTTCGCCCAGCATCACCCACATCACCGGGCCCCAGCTGCCGTTGAAGAAGATGACGTACAGGTTGGCCGCGACCAGCGCGATGATGCCGTTATTGCCCGGCAGGCTGACCCCGCCCCCCGGCGCCGTGACGGCGGTGGAGAAGGCCCAGGCGACGGTCGCCAGCGTCACCGCCATGCCCGCCGAACCGATCAGCAGCAGCGGCTTGCGACCGATCTTGTCGACCGTCGCGATGGTGAACAGGCAGGCCGCGATCGACAGCACGCCCGACAGGATGTTGGTCTGCAGCGCGTCGCTTTCCGAGAAGCCGACCGCCTCCCACAGCGTCGCGCCGTAATAGAAGACGACGTTGATGCCGACCAGCTGCTGGAACACGGCCAGGCCGATGCCCGCCCACAGGATCGGGCGGATACGGCCCGTCGCCTTGTCGCGCAGATCGGACAGCTTGGGCTTGTGATGGTCCGCCGACAGGCTGCCGCGAATCTCGGGCACCTTGCGGTCCGCCTCTGCGGTGCCGAACAGGCGCGACAGCACGCGGTGCGCATCGGCATCGCGCCCCTGCGCGACGAGGAAGCGCGGGCTTTCCGGGATCACGAACAACGCGATCAGATAGATGAGCGCCGGGATCGCCTGCAGCCAGAACATCCAGCGCCAGGCGGGAAAGCCCAGCCAGAACGTCGCGGTGGAGCCGCCGGCATAGCGCGCGATCAGATAATTGGCGACGAACGCGCCGGTCAGGCCGGTGATGATCATCACCTGCTGCACGCTCGAAAGCCGGCCCCGGATGTGCGCGGGCGCGACCTCGGAAATATAGACGGGCGAGATGACGCTGGCGGCACCGACGCCCAGGCCGCCGATGATGCGCGCCATGATGAAGAAGGCGGAACCCGACGCCGCGCCGGCCAGGATCGCGGAGACGAGGAACAGCACGGCGGCCAGCATCATTACGCCGCGCCGGCCCAGCTTGTCCGACAGGCGGCCCGCGCCGAACGCGCCGATCGCGGACCCGACCAGGATCGCGCCGACATTCACGCCGATGCCCAGCCGGCCGAGGTCGAACGCCGCCTCCAGCCCCTTCTGGGTGCCGTTGATGACCCCCGAATCATAGCCGAACATGAAGCCGCCGATCGTCGCCACCACGACGATCGCGGCGATGAAGCCGTGGTTCACGACCGCCTGGCCGCCCCCCTGCCCCGCCCTGAAACTGTCCGTCATCTGCTCAAATCCTCTCCCCGCCGGCATGATCGGCGCTGATGGTCTATCGACACTCGCGGCGCGCGGGTAGGGATTATGGCGGGCGCTGTGCTGCGGCCGCCGGCCTCCACTCCCGGGTCTGATGCCCCGCTCAACCTGATAACGCTATCACGCCTGCGCGCGCGGTCAACCGTTCGCGCGTATCCCGTCCGCGCTGGACGCGATCACGCGCGGGCGGCGGCGCGGCGCGGCATCCGACTGGCGACGGATCAGGTCATGATCCAGCCGGCGATGCCGCTCCGCCGGCGGCGCATCCTGCGCGCGCGCGGCGGCGACCAGCATCTCGATCGCGGTCTTGGCCATGTCGGCGATCGGCTGGCGAATCGTCGTCAGCTCAGGCCAGATCGCGGTGGCGAGGACGGTGTCGTCGAAGCCGCAGACGGTCAGGTCGCCGGGCACGTCGATCCCGCGTCGATGGGCAACGGCGACGGTGGCGGCGGCCATGTCGTCGTTCGACGCGAAGATCGCGGACGGTGGGTCGGCCAGTTCCAGCAACTGCTCCGCCGCGTCCAGTCCCGAGCGATAGGTGAACAGCCCCTCGACGATCAGCGCCGGATCGACCGCGATCCCCGCCTCTTCCAGCGCGGCGCAATGCCCTTCCAGCCGGCGTGCGCTCGCGGACAGGTGCGGATCGCCCTTGATGAAGCCGATGCGGCGATGGCCCAGTGCCATGATGTGGCGCGTCATCGCGGCGGCGGCGGTGAAATCGTCGATGCCGATCGCCAGCGCGTCGTCACGCGGCTGCGCGGTCGCGACCGACACGGCGGGCACGCCATTGTCGCGCAGGAAGTCCAGCACCGATGCCGTCTCGCACATCGGCGGCGGCAACAGGATGCCGTCGATGCCGCGCTCCACCATATGGCGCGCGACCTCCAACTCGTGATCGCCCGCCTCGCATTGCTGGACGATGATCTGCACGTCGGATCGCGCCGCCTGCTCCAAACTGCCGAGCAGGAATTCGCTGAGGAAGCCCGCGCTGGGATTGCTGTACAGCATCCCGATCCGCGTCTGCCCTGCCCCTGCCAGGCTGCGCGCGGCGGAGTTGGGGGCGTAGTTCAACGCGACGATCGCGGCGTTCACCGCTTCTCGCGTGCTGTCGCGGACATTGCCCTTGCCGTTGATGACGCGCGAGACGGTCATCGGGGACACCCCCGCCTCGCGCGCCACGTCGCTGATCGTGGGCGCCGTACCGCCACGCATACGGCGGCGGACGGTCATTGGGGGTTCGGCTTCTGTCATACTATATCGATACCGCAACCAAACCGCGCGGCAAGCCCGGCCGTCCGTTTTCCGAAAACGGTTTCAGGACACATCGGTCAACCGCCGCGCAGCAAACGCATGATTATTGCGCGCAAGCGACCATAATGACCGCTCGACAGCGACCCCAGCGCGCCATGCCGCTCCGGCGGGAGAAAGGCGAGCGGATGGCCGTCCGGACGAAACACATAATGGTCGAACCACGCCCGCCACGCCGCCCGTTCCGCCGGCGGCCGCTCCGCGATCGCGATCATCGCCAGCAGCATTGCGGTATAGGGCTGATCCGGCCCGGCGGCGAACCCGTCCCACCAATAGTTGACCAGCACGTTGACGTCGCCGGTCGCCTCCACCTGATGCCACCACAGCTTGGGTATATACAGGCCGTCGCCGGGCGCCAGCTCCACCGTCAGCGCGCGATCGCGGGCGGCGGCGAATCGGGGATAACGCGGATCGTCCGGCGTGGCACCGGCAGCCAGCGCGACCGGCTGTCCCGCCATCGTATGGTCGATCGGCCCGACATACAGGTCGCCGATCGCATCGGGCGGATAGAGGGTGAAGCGCCGCCGCCCCGCCACGACGCAGGCGACATTGTCCTGCGTGTCGTAATGACAGGCGACGACCGAGCGATGGCCGATCCACACGCGTGGCCGGACATTGGCGGGGACGAAGGGCAGCGGCGTCGTCGCCTCGATGCCCGGCAGGTACATCTCGACGGGCAGCGAGCCCATATACAGGCTGGGCACATCGGGCCGGCCGGCGGTTTCCAGGATTTCGGCCAGTCCGTCACGGAACGTCGCCTCGCGGCGGGTGAAGTTGAACCCGGTCAGCGCGTCGTCATAATGGTAGCGGGCGCCGATCGCCGGCGGGCCGACGAACATCTCCGCCGTCCGCCCGGCATCGAACCGGCCGAACTGGTCCGCCAGCGCCCCCTCCCCGCCCGTCACCAGCGGCCAGTCCCGCGCCACGCCGCGCAGCACAACGGGGCGGCAGGGCCACATCACCGCCTCGCGAAAGCGCTCCGGGTCGGTCAGCATCTCTGGCCCCGCTTCGATCAGCGCCTCGGGCGGCGTGGCGGTCATGCCGGCAGGCCGGCCAGCCGATCGTTGCGGATGCGCGCCAGCGTGCGGATATGGCGCAGCGACGCGGACTGGACATAGGCCAGTTGCAGGTCGCCCGCGCGGAACAGCTCCAGCGCCGCCGCATCCGGCAGCGCCTGCACCGCGTCTAGGCTGACGGTGTACAGCCCCTCCAGCCGCAGCGGTTGGCCATCGTCGAAGTTCAGCGTGATATCGATCGGCTCCAGCAGCCGGTGCCGCATCAGCCGCGCGATCGCCGCGTCGGTGGCGGGCAGGCCGTCCTGCAACGTTCGTAGCGCGATCTGCACGCGGCGCAGCGCCGGCGCGGCGGTCGCCCCGTCCGCGAACAGCGGCTCGCCGCCGCCATTGCCGGCGAAGGCGGCATGATCGCGGTCGACGACGATGGTATCGCCCTCCAGGAAGAAGCCCTGCCGCTCCAGATCGGCGGGCCGCCAGTCGGGCAGCAGGCCATCGACCGCGCGCAGATTGCTGTCCGGCTCCAGCCCCATGATAACGCCCGCATAGAAGGCGCCGGTATCCGGCCGCTTGGTGAACAGAATCGGAAAATGCGCGGCGGCGGGCACGAATTCCTCCGCCACGATCTGTGCGAAATGCCGCCCGGAATCGACCGCGCGCGACAGGCGAAGATCCGCATGACGCTGTAAATCCAGCATTTCCAGCTCTGCCATCGTCATCCTCTCCTGCCGTCTCGGCGCCCACTGTATGGCCGCGCCCCGTGCGGCTCGTATGTTTTTCCGTCACACTGACTAGGTCGATCGCGTTCCTGCTGCAATCGTCCGCGCCGGGGGTTGCAATCAAAAATGGTTCCGATAATGTGAGCGCTACCGTGATGACGAGGCAGTCGCCGCCGTCGTTGCAACGCTGTCCGGTTGTCGGCCCTCACACAGAAAGGGCGAAACGGCCGGTTTAGGAGGGGTCTGAAGGATGACGTATTCTGTCTCTGCGGGTGATTCGGATCGCCGCAATCCGCTGATGATGAAGCTGGCGTGCGCGACCAGCGTGATCGCGCTCTGTGTCGCCGCACCGGCGATGGCGCAGGATCAGGGCAATCTGCAGAACAGCACGACGGCCGTGCCCGCCGCGCCGCAGCCTGCCGTTCCCGCCACCGCCAACACCACCAGCGCGCAGGAAGCCGGCTCGCCGCAGGATACCGCGACGGCGCAGGACGCCTCGCAGGGCAATTCGGTCGCCGCGTCGGAGGGCGACATCATCGTCACCGGCCTGCGCGGGTCGCTGCAGCGCAACCTCGATATCAAGCGCACCTCGTCCGGCGTGGTCGACGTGATCTCGGCCGAGGATATCGGCAAGTTCCCCGATTCGAACGTCGCCGCATCGCTGCAGCGTCTGCCGGGCGTGTCGATCCAGCGTTCGGGCTCGCGCGGCGAGCCGACGGGCATCACCGTTCGCGGCTTCGGCGGCGATTTCAACACGACGCTGTATGACGGCCGCCGCATTTCCACCGCGACGGGTGGCCGCCAGATCGACTTCTCGACCGTGGGCGTCGACTTCATCGGCCAGCTGTCCGTCTTCAAGACGCCGGACGTCACGCTGGCGTCCAGCTCGATCGGCGCGACCGTCAACATCGCCTTCCCGAATCCATTCGACCACCCCGGCTTCCGCATGGCGGCCAGCGCGTCGGGCTCGATCCAGGATCGTGCCGGCCGCATCGTGCCGACCGCCGGCCTGCTCATCAGCAACACCTTCAACGACACGTTCGGCATCCTGGCCGACGTGATCTACACCCGCCGCGACACCGACACGAACCGCGTCTACGTGTCCGGTTGGCCAGGCGGCCGCTACGCGCCCTGCCAGCTGGCGGGCAATGCGAACGCCGCCAACTGCTCGCCGACGAACGATCCGAACAACGCGGCCTATGCCAACGTCAACAATCGCCAGACCCAGGCCGGCTGGTTCCCGCAGCAATACGGTGCGGAGCAGCAGCGCGTGAAGGACGAGCGCGTCGATGCGCGCATCTCGCTGCAGTATCACCCGACCGATGACCTGATGCTGACGATCGACAACAACTTCTCGCGTCAGAACATCACGCAGGAGAACTATGCGTTCGGCGTGTGGTTCAACTCCGCGTCGCTGCGCAACGCGAAGGTCGACGGCAACGGCACCTTCGTGGACTTCACGCAGGCCGGCTCGCCAACCGACTTCACCGCGGCGCTGAACAAGCAGATCCTGCAGACCAACCAGACCGGCATGAACGTCAAGTATGACGCGACCGACAATCTGACGCTGGAAGGCGACGTCGCCTATGCCAAGAGCTGGCTGAACCCGGGCGACGTGATCGGCAGCCAGAACGGCGATATCGGCTATGGCGGCACGCTGGGCACCAACCTGCGCTTCCTGGTCGACGGCGACAGCAAGAACGCTTTCCCCTCGATCAGCAACTTCGGCCCGGCCGGCAACGGCGCCAACTGGGCGAACCAGTCGCTGATCGGCTCGCACGTCACCGTGAACCAGACGCAGCATAATACCGACGAGCTGGTCCAGTTCCGCGGCAACGCCACCTGGAAGCAGGACAACGTCACGCTGAAGGCCGGCGGCCAGTTCTATCAGGACACGTTCAACTTCCGGAACCAGAGCACCTTCACCAACAATTACTGGCAGGCCTATGCTGGCTACGGCGGCCCCTCGGGCCAGGGCGGCGGCGTTGCTCCGCTACCGGCGAGCCTGTATCAGGGCTCGATCAGCCTGAACAACTTCATCCCGGGCTTTGCCGGCAGCCTGCCGCCGTCGGTGTATATCTTCAGCCCGCAGGCTTATCAGGCGTATCTGACCAGCCTCGGCAATCCTAAGGCTACCCGCGTCCCCGGTTTCAACTATCCGACCAACGCGAGCGATGGGTTGAACAATTTCACCGGCACGTTCGACGAGGCGGTTGATCCGGGCAGCGTCCTGCGAGTGCGGGAGCGGACCTGGGCGCTGTATTTCAATGCGAACTTCCAGACCGAGATCGCGGGCCTGCCATTCACGTTGAACGCCGGCATCCGTAACGAGGTCACGAACTTGCGCTCGCAAGGCGTTGGTCGCGTACCGGTCGAGATTGTTGGCAGCACCGTCGACAAAACACTTCTGAGCATCACGCGGTACACCGATCCCATTCCGGTCCAGAACGGCAGTTCCTACTCGTATCTCCTGCCCAGCATGGACGCGAAGCTGGAGGTTCTGGACAACCTGATCGTTCGCATCGACGCCTCGCGGACGCTGACGCGTCCGGCCTTGAACCTGCTGAATCCGGTGTTGAACGTCGGCAGCGGCCAGCGCATCAACGCCCTGTCGGCGAGCGGCGGCAATCCGAACCTGAAGCCGTATCTGGCCGATAACTTCGACCTCGGCGCGGAATGGTACTATCAGCGTAACTCGTACCTGGCGGTGAACTTCTTCCTGAAGAACGTGAGCAACTTCATCGTCGGCGGCGTGACGCGGCAGACGATTGCGGGGCTGATTGATCCATCGACTGGCCGAGCCGCAGACTTCGCCGTCACCGCACAGGTGAACGGCCCTGATGCGACCATCCGCGGCGTCGAAGTGGCGTTGCAGCAGGTGTTCGGGAATACCGGCTTCGGCTTCCAGGCGAACGCGACCTTCGTCGGCAGCAACCGTCCGTACGACCCGACGAACATCTCGCAGACCGGCTTCGCGGTCACCGGCCTTGCCAATTCGGCGAACTTCGTCGGTTTCTACGACAAGTCCGGCTTCCAGATCCGCGCCGCGCTCAACTGGCGTGACGAATATCTGGCGGGCTTCGGCCAGAACCAGAACACCGGCCAGTTCGGTGCCGAGCCGACCTTCGTCAACCAGAGCTTCCAGGTCGATCTGACCAGCAGCTACGACATCAGCAAGAATCTGAGCGTCTTTGCGGAACTGCTGAACCTCAACAAGAACAAGCAGAGCACGCACGGCCGCTTCAAGAACCAGCTGCTCGACGTGTTCGACTATGGCCGCCGCTATTCGGCGGGCATCCGCTACCGCTTCTAAGGCTCCTCCCCTCTGGCGGGATGTGGCATGGTCCGCATCCCGCCAGCTTTTCGAAGAGCACTGGAATCGATGAAGGAAATCCGGAATATCGTCATCGTCGGCGGCGGCACCGCCGGATGGCTGACCGCAGGGGTCATCGCCGCGCGGCACCAGGCGCGCCGCCCGCATGGCTTTACCGTGACGCTGGTCGAATCGCCCAACGTTCCGATCATCGGCGTCGGCGAGGGCACCTGGCCGACCTTGCGCGCCACGCTGCGCGCGATGGGCGTCTCAGAAACCGAATTCTTCCGTCAGTGCGACGCGTCGTTCAAGCAGGGCGCGCGCTTCAACCGCTGGACGACCGGCGCCGTCGACGACGGCTATTACCACCCGCTGATGCTGCCGCAGAATTTCGGGCAGGTGAACCTGGCGTCCCACTGGCTGGCCGATGGCGAGGGGGAAACGTTCTGTGATGCGGTGACGCCGCAGGGACGGCTGTGCGACGCGGGGCTTGGCCCGAAGACGATGGCGACCGCCGAATATGACGGGCTGGCCAATTACGCCTACCACCTCGACGCGGGCAAATTCTCCACCTTCCTCCAGCGGCATTGCTGCGACGTGTTGGGCGTGCGCCATGTGCTGGCCGACGTCACGACCGTTCACAAGGCGGAGGATGGCGATATCAGCCGCCTCGACACGCAGCAGGGCACGACCATCGAGGGCGACCTGTTCGTCGACTGCACCGGCTTCCGCTCGCTGCTGCTGGGCGAGGCGATGGGCGTCCCCTTCAAAAGCTGCACGGACACGCTGTTCTGCGACACCGCGCTTGCGATCCAGGTGCCCTATGACCGGCCGGACGACCCGGTCGCCTGCCACACCATCTCCACCGCCCAGTCGGCGGGCTGGATCTGGGATATCGGCCTGCCGACGCGGCGCGGCGTCGGCCATGTCTTCTCCAGCAGCCATATCAGCGCCGACGAAGCGGAGCGCGAGCTGCGCGCCTATCTGGGCGATGCGGGCAAGGATCTGCCGGTCCGCCAGATCGGGATCACCGCGGGTCATCGCGAACGCTTCTGGGCGGGCAATTGCGTCGCGGTGGGCCTCGCCGCCGGCTTCCTCGAACCGCTGGAAGCCTCCGCGATCGTCCTCATCGAACTGTCGGCGAAGCTGATCGCGGAACAGATGCCCGCCTGCCGCGAGGTGATGGACGTCGTCGCCCGCCGCTTCAACGAGACGACCGCCTATCGCTGGGGCCGGATCATCGACTTCCTGAAGCTGCATTATGCGCTGACGCAGCGCACCGACAGCGACTTCTGGCGCGACAATGCACGGCCCGAGACGATCCCCGACCGGCTGCACGCGCTGATGGAGCTGTGGCGCTATCAGGTGCCGTGGATGCACGAGGAGTTCGACCGGGTGGAGGAGGTGTTCCCCTCCGCCAGCTACCAGTACGTCCTCTACGGCATGGGCGCGCGCACCGCGCTGATGCCCGGCACCCTCGAAGGCGACCGGCAACAGGCGATCCGCGCGCGGCGGGAAAACCACGTGCAGACGCAGCGGCTGCTGGGCGGCCTGCCCCGCCACCGCGAATTGCTGGAGCGGATCGTCCGCCACGGCCTGCAACCCATCTGACCGATCCGAAGGAGCCTGCCCCCCGTGTCCATCGTACCACTCCGCGTCGCCCTTCTTTCCGTGGCGGTTCTCGGCGCGGCGCCGGTGGCGGCGGCACCGCGCCTCGACGGTGTGCTGACCGACCATGCGGTCATCCAGCGCGGCCAGACCATCCCGGTGTCCGGCGACGCCGCGCCGGGGGAGACGGTGATGATCGGCCTCGCTGGCAACAGCGTCGTCGCCCGGGCGGGCAAGGACGGCCGCTTCAGCGCCACGCTGCCCGCGCTGCCGGCGGGCGGGCCCTATGACCTGACGATCGCCGCACCCAGCGGCGCGATGGCGGTGCGCGACCTGCTGGTCGGCGACGTCTTCCTGTGTTCGGGTCAGAGCAACATGGAGCTGGTGGTGCGCGATGCGCAGGACCTGATCCCGGATGCGCATCCGCCGCTCGACAACCAGCTCCGCCTGCTGACCGTCGCGCGTGGCGTCAGTCCCACCCCCCTCACCCGCTTCGCCACGCAGCCGCAATGGACGCCAGCGGGGCCCGACAGCGTGCCCGGCTTCTCCGCCGCCTGTTTCTACATGGTGCAGGCGCTGCGGCGGACGCAGAAGGTGCCGATCGGCGCGATCCATTCCAGCTGGGGCGGATCGCGGATCAGCGCCTGGATGAGCGATGCGGCCCTCCGCGCGTCCGGCATGGCGGCGGATGCGGATTTGCTGGCGCTCTACGCGCGCGATCCGGCGGCGGCGACGCGCCGCGCGGCGGACATCTGGGAGGCGTGGTGGCGCAAGGGCTCGGGCGACGCGCCCGGCCGCGAGCCGTGGCAGCCCGATGCCGCGCTGGATTGGCGGCCCGTGCCGTCCTTCACCAATTTCGAAAGCTGGGGCGTTCCCGAACTGGCCGATTACAACGGCATGATCTGGTATCAGCGCGAGTTGCAGCTGACGCCCGCCCAGGCGCGCGGCCCCGCCACGCTGGTGATCGGCGCGGTCGACGATGCCGATCAGACCTGGGTGAACGGTCAGCCCGTCGGCAGCAGCAGCCTGTCGGGCGCGATGCGCGTCTATGCGGTACCGGCGGGAACGCTGAAGGCGGGGCGCAACGTCATCACCGTCAACGACGACGACGTCTATGCCAATGGCGGCATGACCGGCCCGGCCGAGGCGATGCGCATCACCTTCGCCGACGGGACCAGCATCCCGCTGGGCGACGGCTGGCGCTATGCCATCGCGAAGCGGATCGCGGGCGCCGCGCCGCGCGGGCCATGGGGCGACATCAACGGCGCCGGCACCTTGTTCAACGCGATGATCGCGCCGCTGGCCGGCACGCGGCTGGCCGGCTTCGCCTGGTATCAGGGGGAATCGGACACCGGCATTCCCGGATACGACACGCGGCTGACGCGGATGATCGCCGACTGGCGGCAGCGCTTCGGCGGGCCGGCGGCGGGCTTCGCGGTGGTGCAGCTGTCGTCCTACGGCACCCCCGCGACGCAGCCGGTCGACAGCGGCTGGGGCATCGTCCGCGATGCGCAGCGGCGCGTCGTGGCGGCGGATCGCCATGCGGGCCTGGCGGTGACGCTGGACATCGGCGACGCGTTCGACATCCATCCGGGCGAGAAGCACATGGTCGGCCAGCGACTGGCGCAGGCGATGCGCGCGGGCTTCTATGGCGAGGCGGTCGCCCCCGCCGGGCCGGCCATCGCCACCGCACAGAAGAGCGCCGATGGCGGCGTGACGCTGCGCTTCACCGGCGTCAGCGGCGCGCTCCATGCGCTCGGCGCGGCGCAGGCGATCGGCTTCCAGCTGTGCGGCGCGGCGGCGGGCAGCTGCCGCTATGCGGCGGGCACCGTGTCGGGGTCGGGGATCGCGCTCGCCGGCGATGGCCAGCCGGTCACGCATGTCCGCTATGCATGGGACGATGCGCCCGCCACCAATCTGGCCGACGACGCGCGGATGCCCGTCGGCACGTTCGACGTGCCCGTGTCCTGACGGGCACGGACCGGCTTACCAAAACACCAGAACATAGGGGATGAGGATGACGATCATGATCCGGGCGGCCATGCTGGCCAGTGCGATGTTAACGTTATCACCGCTCGACGCCATGGCGCAGGACGCCCCCGCCCCGCTGGACCGCGTCGATCCCGACGATGCGGCGACGAAGCTGGCGCGCGCCATGGTCGGCCGGATGACAACCGACGAGAAGCTGCGCCAGCTGGTCAACGTCGCGCCCGCCATCCCCCGCCTGAACGTCCCCGCCTATAACTGGTGGACGGAGTCGCTGCACGGCGCGCTGGGGCCACGCAACACCACCAACTTCCCCGAGCCGGTGGGCCTCGCCGCCACCTTCGACCCGCCGCTGGTGGAGCGGGTCGCGGATGCGATCAGTACCGAGGTGCGCGGCCTCCACACGCTCGCGCGCCAGACCGGGCGGCTGGGGCGGATCGGCAGCGGGCTGGACACCTGGTCGCCCAACATCAACATCTTCCGCGATCCGCGCTGGGGGCGCGGGCAGGAAACCTATGGCGAGGACCCGTACCTGACCGCGCGGACGGGCGTCGCCTTCATCCGGGGGATGCAGGGCCCCGACCCGGAGCGCCCGCACGTCATCGCCACGCCCAAGCATTTCGCCGTGCACAGCGGGCCGGAGGGGACGCGGCACGAGGCGAACGTGTTCGTCTCCGCGCACGATCTGGAGGATACCTACCTCCCCGCCTTCCGCGCCGCGATCGTCGAGGCGAAGGCGGGATCGGTGATGTGCGCCTATAACCGGATCGACGGGCAGCCCGCCTGCGCCAGCGACCTGCTGCTGAAGGATCACCTGCTCGGCGCATGGCGCTTTTCGGGCTATGTCGTGTCGGATTGCGACGCGGTGAAGGACATTGCCGACAACCACAAATACGCGCCCGATGCGGCGACGGCGGTGGCGGCGGCGATGCGCGCGGGCGTCGACAACGAGTGCAACGGCGCGACGCTGGGCGATACCGCCGGGCTGGACGCGCCCTATCGCACCGCGCTGGATCGCGGCCTGCTGACGATCGGGCAGATCGACGACAGCCTGATCCGCCTGTTCGCCGCCCGCTATCGCACCGGCGACCTGCCGGGGCTGAAGGGCGCGCCCGCCGCGATCCCGGCCAATGCGGTCGGCGCCGCCGCGCACCGCCAGCTGGCGCTGACGGCCGCCGAAAAGGCGATGGTCCTGCTGAAGAACGACGGCACGCTGCCGCTGAAGCCCGCCGCGCGCGTCGCGGTGATCGGCCCGCTCGGCGACGCGACGCGGGTGCTGCGCGGGAACTATTCCTCCGGCCTGTCGGGCGCGCCGATATCCGTGCTGGAGGGGCTGCGCACCGCGCTCGGCCGCGACCGGGTGACGCTGGTGCCGTTCGGCGAATCGGTGACGGATGGCGACCGGGTCCCCACGTCCGCGCTGCGCACGCCCGATGGCAAGCCGGGCATCCTGGCGCGCTATTTCAACCCGGTCACGCCCTTCCCCGCGCTGTTCATGCCCGGCACGCGGGACAAGGCGATCGCCGCCGCCACCTTCCAGACCACGCCCGCCGTCACCCGCATCGAACCCGATGTGGGGGAGCGGGACCGCGATCTGGCGCAGGTGGCGGATATCCATCGCAGCGAATGGACCGGCTTCCTCGTCCCGCCCGAAACCGGCACCTATCGCGTCGGCCTGTCGGGATCGGGCGGCACGCTGGAACTGGACGGGCGCGTCGTGTCCGACCGCAGCAAGGCGCGGTGGAACGACCTGCCGGGCATGACCACGCTGTCGCTCGTCGCCGGCCGCCGCTATCCGATCCGCATCCGCGCGGGCGGCGGCGTCGATCTGGTGTGGAAGCGCGTGTCCGCCGACCCGGCGGCCGCGCTGAAGCGCGCGGCGGCGACGGCGGACGTGCTGGTCGCGGTCGTCGGCCTGACCTCCGACCTCGAGGCGGAGGAGACGGGGGTGAAGGTCCCCGGCTTCTCCGGCGGCGACAAGACGACGCTGGACCTGCCCGCCGACCAGCTGGCGATGCTGGATCAGGCGCGCGCCACGGGGAAGCCCGTGATCCTCGTCACGATGAACGGCAGCCCGGTGAACCTCGCCTGGGGGAAGGACCATGCCGCCGCCGTGCTGGAGGCATGGTATCCAGGCGAACAGGGCGGCACGGCGATCGCCAACGTCCTGACCGGCACGACCAACCCCGCCGGGCGCCTGCCGCTGACCTTCTATCGCAGCACCGCCGATCTGCCGCCCTTCGACGATTACCGGATGGAAGGGCGGACCTATCGCTATTTCCGGGGTACGCCCGTGTACCCGTTCGGCGCCGGCCTCAGCTATACCAGCTTCGCCTATGCCCCGGTGAAGGCGGTGGCGGCACGCGGCGGCGGGATGCGGGTGACGACGCGCGTCACGAACAGCGGCGGCCGCGCTGGCGACGAGGTGGCGCAGCTCTATCTCGGCTTCCCCGACCGGCCGGGCGTGCCGCGCATCGCGCTGCGCGGTTTCCAGCGGCTGACGCTGAAACCGGGCGAGGCACGCGACCTGACCTTCGACCTCACGCCGCGTGATCTCAGCGCGGTATCGCCGGACGGGCAGCGGCTGGTGATGGCGGGGGCGTACCGCGTCTCGGTCGGCTCCGGGCAGCCCGATACCGGGGTTCCGACGCAGTCGGTTGCGTTCACCATCGATCGGGATACCCTGTTGCCACGATGACCCCTTCTCGCACGATCCTGCTGGCGGCGACGATGCTCGCCGCCAGCCCCGCCCCCGCGCAGACCGAACCTGCGCAGACCGCCCCCGCGCGGGCAGCGCCCGACCCCCTCGCCCCCACCGGCCGCTGGACCGCCAACGGCGACGGCCATGCGCCCGTCCCGCCGATGGGCTGGAACACCTGGAACGCCTTCAACAGCGATATCGACGAGGAGAAGATCCTCGCATCCGCCAATGCGCTCGTTTCCACCGGGCTGGCGAAACTGGGCTATCGCTACGTCAATATCGACGATGGCTGGTGGCTGAAGCGGCGCCAGCCCGATGGCCGGATGATGATCCGCACCGATCGCTTCCCCTCGGCCAGACAGGGCCGCGACACCAGCTTTCGCCCGCTGACCGACCGGCTGCATCGGATGGGGCTGAAGGCGGGCATTTACTCTGATATCGGCCGCAACAGCTGCGGCCAGATCTATACCCCCGATTTCAAGAACCAGCCCGAAGGCACCGTCGCGGAGCGGGAGGTGGGCCTGTACGGCCATGTCGATCAGGATATCCGGCTGTATTTCGCGGAGTGGAATTTCGACTTCATCAAGGTCGATGGCTGCGGCGTGCGCGGCCTGCCCGCCGATGCGGAGCGGGTGCGCAACGGCCTGTATCGCGCGCTGCCGCCGATCGTCGACATGCAGTCGCTGGGCAAGACCGACATTCCCGCGATGCGCGCGCTGTACCAGCAGGTCGGCCGCGCGATCCGCACCCATGCGGGCGGCCGCGACTATGTCTATTCGCTGTGCCTGTGGGGCTCGGCGGACGTGCGCAGCTGGGGCAAGGACGTCGGCAACACGTCGCGCACCAGCGACGACATCTCGCCCCACTGGCCGCGAATGCTGACGAACCTCGACACCGTCACGCACCGCGCGCTCTACGCGCATCCGGGCAGCTGGAACGACCCGGACATGCTGTTCGTCGGCCAGGGCGATTTCGATGCGGATCACCCGGCGGAGGCACGCTCGCACTTCGCGCTGTGGGCGATGCTGAACGCGCCGCTGCTGATCGGCTATGACCTGCGCAAGCTGACGCCCGCGCAAAAGGCGATCTTCGGCAACGCCGCGATCGTCGCGCTCAATCAGGACCCGGCCGGCAATCAGGCGGTGCTGGCCTATGATTCGGACGAGGCGCAGATCTTCGTGAAGACGCTGGCGGACGGGACGAAGGCGGTGGCGCTGTTCAACCGCACCGCCGCCCCCGTCAACGTCGTGCTGACCGCCGATCACCTGAAGCTGCTGCGCACCGCCGACGTGCGCCTGCGCGACCTGTGGGACGGCGGCGAGCAGGCGTTTCGCGGCGAACTGGCGATGACGCTGCCCGCGCATACGACCCGCATCTTCCGGGCGGAGGGAACGAGGCGGCTGGCGGAAGGACTGTACCTGACCGAGCAGACCGGCCGGGTGAACCCGGCGGTCGACGGCGTCGTCGTTCCCACCGCCGACCCGACGCTGTTCCACTCCATCACGCCCTGGGCGAAGACGCGCGGGCCGGGTGAGCACGCGCAATATGCCGGATGGGGCGGCGCGGAGGCGGATCGCGCGCCCTATGGCAAGATACTGCGTGTCGCCGACCGCAACTTCGATACCGGCATAGGTGTGCTCGCCGGATCGCGGCTGGAGGTGCGAAACAGCGGCTTCCGGCGGTTCAGCGCGATGGTCGGCGTCAACGACAGCGGCCGGCCGGCGGCGGGCACGATCACCTTCGAGCTGTGGGGCGACGGCCGCCTCCTCGCCCGGTCCCAGCCCATGGCGTTCGGGCAGGCGGCCGCGCCGCTGGAGGCGGACGTGACCGGCGCGAAGATCGTTGAACTCGTCGCGCGCGGCAGCATCGCCACCATCGACCCGCAGCCGGCCACATGGGGCGACGCCGCGCTGTTGCGCTAAAGCGAGACCAAATCGGCTCGCCCCCTCCCCCAACAGGGGGAGGGGGACGATCCACTTGTCATCCGCCCCGATCGCCCGACACCGGCGCGCCGGCGTCAGCCCTGCGCCGCCACCAGCCGCGCCGCCGCGCGCCACAGGCCGTCGGTCGGCACCTCGATCCAGTCGGGCCGGTTCGCCGCCTCATACCCGACCTCGTACGCCGCCTTCGCCACCAGCAGCAGGTCGAGCAGCGCCGGGTCCGCCTCCGCCGCGCTGGCCGCACGATAGGCATCGAGGAACGCGGCGCGCGCCTGATGGCAGAATTGCGCATAGCGCCGCTCCGCGCGCAGCGCCTGCGTGTCCGGCCCCGGCGGGCGCGAACGATCCGCCACCGCCGTCGCATAGTCGAACGAGCGCAGGATGCCCGCCACGTCGCGCAGCGGCAGGTCCTTCGCCCGCCGCTCCGCCAGCGACAGCATTGGCTGCCCCTCGAAATCGATGAAGGTCACGTCGCCGCCGCTGACCAGCAGCTGCCCCAGATGCAGGTCGCCATGGATGCGCGTCAGCTGCTCGCCCACGCTCGCCGTCGCGACTTGCCGTACCCGCACCGCCACGGCGTCACGATGGGCGAGCAGCCATTCGGCCGCCTCGCCCGTCAGCCCGGCCGCCGCGATCCGGTCGAGCGCGTTCACCCAGTCGGCCAGGATGCCGTCCGCCAGCCGTGCCGCGCCCGCCTCGTCCATCGTCGCGGGCGCGAACGCCGCATCGCCCGTCGGCGCGGCGAGGATCGCGTGCATCTCCGCGAGGCGTTGCCCCAGCGTCGCGGCGAAGTGGCTGTAATTGGCCAGCGTCGCGGTATCGTCGGTCGACAGGCGCTCCAGCACGCCCAGCGTCCAGCTCCACGCATCGCCTTGATTATGGACGAAGCGCTGCGCCAGCATCACCAGCGTATCGTCGACGACGCGCCGCACCTCGCCCAGTACCGGCGGCACTGCGGTAAAGCCGTGCGCGGTCAAATAGCGGACCATCTCCGCATCGGGATGGATGCCCGATTCCAGCCGGCGCAGCAGCTTCACCACCACCGACTGGCCGATGACGAGCGAGCTGTTGGACTGTTCGGTGGTCAGCCAGTCGATCGGCGCGTCCTCCGCCACGTCCAGCCCGTCGGCGGAGCAGGCGAGCGCGCCCTCCCCCTCGCCGATGACCACGCCCGCCTGCATCGCCGCGACCATCGCGCGCGCGAAATCGGCGACCGCGAAGCCATCGGTCAGCAATCCCACCTGCCGGCCGCGCCGCACGCGCGCCAGCGCCAGCCCGCCCGCGACACGGCTTTGCGCCTCACCCTCCCACGCGATGCCGAGCGGCAGCGCGTAGCGGTACTCGCCGCGATCCGTCTCCACCGACAATTCGGCCATCAGCAGGTCGGTGACCTCGGGCAGCGCGTCGAGCGCGGTGACGGTGACGGTGCGCACCCCCTCGTCCTTCGCGCCGAACCAGCGGCGCTGGGCGATATAGGCGGGCAACAGGTCACGCTCCAGCACCGAACGGTTGCTGCCGACCGCGATATCCTCGAACGCGGGGCGCAGGACGAAGGTGTAGCGTTCCGCCTCCAACGCCACAGGCTGCGTCGCCCAGCTGGGCGCATCCGCCTCCTTCGACAGCGCGAACCAGAGGAAGCCATAGGGCGGCAGCGTCAACACATACGGCGCGGGCCCGATCGGCGGGAACGGCGTGCCGCCGGTCAGCTCGATCGGCGTGAAGCCATCGTGATCGGGCAGTTCCAGCTCCACCGCCTGCGCGGTCCGGCCGAGGTTGAACACGCACAGGATCGTGTCGCCCTCATGGTCGCGGATATAGGCCAGGATCTTGCGGTTGGCGGGCCGCAGGAAGGTCTGCGTGCCCCGGCCGAAGGCGGGATGCTCGCGCCGCACCGCCAGCATCCGCTTGACGGCATTCAGCAGCGAATGCCGGTCGCGCTCCTGCGCCTCCACATTGACCGCATAGAAGCCATATAGCGGATCCTGGATCGCCGGCAGCGTCAGGTCGGGCGGGTCGCAGCGGCTGAACCCGCCATTGCGGTCGACCGACCATTGCATCGGCGTGCGCACGCCGTCGCGGTCGCCGAGATGGATATTGTCCCCCATCCCGATCTCGTCGCCATAATAGAGGACGGGCGTGCCCGGCATCGTCAGCAGCATCGCGTTCATCAGCTCGATGCGCCGCCGGTCCCGCTCCATCAGCGGCGCGAGGCGGCGGCGGATGCCCAGGTTGATGCGCGCCCGCTTGTCGGCGGCATAGGTGTTCCACAGGTAATCCCGCTCCGCGTCCGTCACCATTTCCAGCGTCAGCTCGTCATGGTTGCGCAGGAAGATCGCCCATTGGCAGTTTTCGGGGATATCCGGCGTCTGGCGCATGATGTCGGTGATCGGGAAGCGATCCTCCTGCGCCACCGCCATGTACATGCGCGGCATCAGCGGGAAGTGGAACGCCATGTGGCATTCGTCGCCCGCCGGGGCGTCGGCCGAGCCGCCGAAATATTGCTGCGTATCCTCCGGCCACATATTCGCCTCGGCCAGCAGCATCCGGTCGGGATATTCGGCGTCCAGCGCGGCGCGGATCTTCTTCAGCACCTGATGCGTCTCGGGCAGGTTCTCGTTCGACGTGCCGTCCCGCTCGATCAGATAGGGGATCGCATCCAGCCGCAGCCCGTCGACGCCGAGGTCCAGCCAGAAGCGCATGACCTTCAGCACCTCTTCCAGCACGCGCGGATTGTCGAAGTTCAGGTCGGGCTGATGGCTGTAGAAGCGATGCCAGAAATAGGCGCCCGCCTCCTCGTCCCACGTCCAGTTCGACTTTTCGGTGTCGAGGAAGATGATGCGCGTGCCGCTGTAGAGCGTATTGTCGTCCGACCAGACGTAGAAGTCGCGCTCCGGGCTGCCCGGCGGGGCCTTGCGCGCCGCCTGGAACCAGGGGTGCTGGTCGGACGTGTGGTTGATGACCAGTTCGGTCACGACGCGGATACCGCGCGCGTGCGCCGCCTCGATAAAGGCGATCGCGTCGTCCATCGTGCCGTAATCGGGCGACACGCCCTCATAGAGCGCGATGTCGTACCCGTCGTCGCGGCGCGGGCTGGGGTAGAAGGGCAGGATCCAGATACAGGTGACGCCCAGGTCCGCGATATAGTCCAGCTTCTGAATCAGCCCCTTGAAGTCGCCGATCCCGTCATTGTTGGAATCGAAGAAGGATTTCACATGCACCTGATAGATGACCGCGTCCTTGTACCACAGCGGGTCGGGCGCATCGGGCATCTGCCCGGGCGGCAGCGCGAAATCGGTGTCGGCGGAAATCAACGGGGAGGTCATGCGTCATGCTCCGGCGAGAGGCGCCAGATCCGATAGGGCTGATCGGGGGCGATGCGGATGGTCTGCTCTTTGCCGTACCAGCGGAAGCGATAGCCCTCCGCCAGATCCTCGACGGCGATGTCGCCGGTATCGGGCAGGCCGAATTCCCATAAAGGCACCTCGAAGGCGCATTCATGGGCGTTGTGCGGGTCCAGATTGACCATGACGCAGATCATCCCGGCCCCGCCGTCCGGGTCGGGGCGGCCGTACCAGATGATGTTGTCATCATGCGCCACGAAGAACTTCGTGTTCAAGTGTGTCTGCAGCGCCGGATACTGGCGGCGGATGCGGTTGAGCATCGCGATATCGAGGATGATATTGCCCGGCGCGTTCCAGTCGCGCGGCTTCACGATATATTTCTCGCTATCGTTATACTCTTCCTTGCCGGGGATCGGCTCCGCCTCGCACAGTTCGAAGCCCGAATAGACGCCGAACAGACCCGACAGCGTCGCCGCCAATATGGCGCGGATGCGAAATCCCGGCCGGCCCGAGGTCTGGAGATAGATCGGGTTGATATCCGGCGTGTTGACGAAGAAATGCGGGCGATAGAAGTCCTTCGGCGCGGTCGTCGTCAGCTCCGTGATGTATTCGGTCAGCTCCGCCTTGGTGTCGCGCCAGGTGAAATAGGTATAGGACTGGCTGAACCCCGCCTTGGCGAGGCGATACATCATCGTCGGCCGGGTGAAGGCTTCGGCCAGGAAGATCACGTCGGGATGCGCGGCGCGAACGTCCGCGATCATCCATTCCCAGAAGGGCAGCGGCTTGGTGTGGGGATTGTCGACGCGGAACGTCTTCACGCCATGCTCGACCCATAGCAGGATGACGTCGCGCAGCGCGATCCACAGGCCGGGGATCGCGTCGGGCCCGTAGAAATCGACGTTGACGATATCCTGATACTTCTTCGGCGGGTTCTCCGCATATTTCATCGAGCCATCGGGCCGCCACGCGAACCAGCCGGGATGGTCCTTCAGCCAGGGATGGTCCGGCGAGCACTGGATCGCGAAGTCGAGCGCGATTTCCAGCCCGTGCCCGCGCGCCGCCTCGACCAGCCGGCCGAAGCTCTCGAAACCGCCCAGGTCGGGATGGACGGCATCATGCCCGCCCTCCGCCGCGCCGATCGCGTAGGGGCTGCCGGGATCGCCCTCGCCCGCAGTCAGTGTGTTGTTCGGACCCTTCCGGTTGGTCCGGCCGATCGGGTGGATCGGCGGAAAATAGAGCGTGTCGAACCCCATGTCGCGGATCTGCGGCAGGCGGCCGATGACGTCGTCGAACGTGCCGTGGCGGCTGGCGTCGGTCGTGATCGAGCGCGGGAACAGTTCGTACCAGCTGGAAAAGCGCGCGGCGATCCGCTCCGCATCCAGCAGCTGCCGGCGCGAGCGCAGCGCGAAGGGCCGCGCGTCCGCCTCCGCCATCAGCGCGGCGAGGCCATCGTCAAGCAGCATCGACGGCTCGGCGTCCTTCAACCGCGCCGCCCAGACGGCCAGCTGCTCGGCAAGCCGGCCGGCACTCCGCGCGGCCGCGTCCGCGACGAAGCCCCTGCCCTCCATCGCATCCACGTCCTGCGCGACGCCGGCATCCAGCTTCTTGGCGAAATCGCGCCGGAACCCGCCCCAGATATCCAGCCAGCCCTCGACGCAGAACTCGTGCCGCCCCAGGCGTTCCAGCGTCAGCTGCGCCGTCCAGCGATCGGTCGGCAATGCCGTCATCGGCACCCGCTGCCAGTCGTCGCTGTCGACCGGCCGCCACAACAGTTCGGCCGCCAGCTGCTCGTGCCCATCGGTGAAGACGGTCGCCTCCACCGTCACCGTCTCTCCCACCACGCGGCAGACGGGGAAGTCGCCGCCCGCGACGTGCGGCGTCACCTCCTCCACCACCAGCCGGGGCCATTGCCGCGCGGCGGTGGCGGCATCGACGGGCGACGCGGATCGGATCGCCGCGAGGGGCGCGGCGTTCGGGGCATCGGCCATGATCGGTTCCGTTACTTGCCGGTCTTGGGAGAGGATTTGGGCTTGCGCGCCTTAACCGGCGGTTCCGACACCGGCGGCGCGACGGGGCCGTCCAGCGGCGTCTGATCCGCCGGCGCCTTCGCCCGCCGAACCGGCGGCTTCTTCACGGGTGGTGCGACCGGGCCATCCACCGGAGTCTGATCCGCTGGCGCGCCCTCGAAACTCGTCCCGTCGGGCGCAACGATCACGCCCGATCCGTAAAGTTCGCGCGACGCCTGATGCCAGTGGTCCTCGTGACGGCCATGCTCGCCGCCCTCCTTCTCCCACAGCTCATAGGCACGCTGGCGGATGGCGTGGTCACGATCGTCGGACGCGGCGGCGGACATGCTGGCTTCTCCCCTCGGTGTCGATGTGCGGTGCAGCCCGTCGATATGGCAACCCCTTTGTCCAACGGACGACCCCGCCCTCCGGTTGCATCGCTGGCGGCATCGGGTGGCGGGATCAGACAAAGACCAGACGGAAACCTGGATCAATTTAAGATTCCCGTTCCTTACGGTATTATGGAGCCGCTTTGGAGCGGTCGCGTCAGCTGGCCGCACGATCGGCGCGGATGGGAAACCGTGTATGGATGAAGGGGGCAGCAGCGGGGTGCGCACGCGTTCGGCGATCGACGCGCTGTCGCCGGCCGCGCTGGCGGCGCTGCTCGACCACAGCCCCGATTGCGTCCTGCTGATCGCGCCTGACGGGTCGCTGCTCTACGCCAACGGCCGTGCGCTGCGGATGCTGGAGGTCGACCGGTTCGACCAGGTCGCCGGGCGAAAGTGGATGAGCCTGCTGCCGCCCGCCGCCGTGCAGAATATCCTCGATACGTGGCGCATCGCCGGCACCGAGGGGGCCAGCCGCTTCCGCACCTTCTACGCCACCGTCACTGGCCTGCCGCGCTGGTACGACGTGACCGTGACCCCCGTTACCGACTCGACCGGCGAGCCCGGCGGCTGGCTCAGCGTATCGCGGGACGTGACCGAAAATCAGGCAGCGCGACAGGCGCTGGAGATCAACTCGGCGGAGATCAAGCACCGGCTGAAGAACACCTATACGATGATCGCCAGCCTGCTGAACGCCTTCGCGCGCGGCAATGCCGATCACGAGGCGTTCGCCCGGGCGATGACGGAGCGGCTGGCCGCGCTCAGCACCGCGCAGGCGCTGTTCCTGTCGAACGAGGCGCATTGCGAGATCGCGCGGCTGATCCCCGCGCTGGTCGCGCCCTTCGACACATCAGGCTGCCCGGTGGTGGTGGACGAGCAATGCGCGGTCATCGTCGATCAGGGGATCGCCGATGCGATCGCGCTGGTGCTGGGCGAACTGTCGGTCAACTCCGCCAAGCATGGCGCGCTGAACCATGGCGGGGAGATCCATGTCGGCTCTCACGCCGCCAACGGTCTGCTGCGCATCCGCTGGGCTGAGCGTACCGGCCGCGCGATCCGCCAGCGCGAACGGGACGGCGGCCAGGGCCTGAACCTGATGCAGCGCATCGTCTGCGCGCGGGGCGGCTCGATCGAGCTGGAATGGCAGGTCGACGGGCTGACCGTGACGATGATCTTCCCGCACGAAGGCGCCTGAGCCGCCCGGCCGGCGGTCAGATCCCGCCCTGCGTCACCTGCCGCCCCTCCGCCTCCAGCGCGGCGGTCAGCGCGGCGATGCAGGCGTTCACCTTGTCGGGGTCGGGACTGCGCACGACGAAGTTCGCACCCGTCCGCCCCTCGCGAAAGAAGGGGTAGCTGCCGATCGCGACGCCCTCATGCGCCTTTTCGGTGGTGCGGAGCAGGTCCGCGACCTCGCTTTCCGCGACCCAGCAGCCGATCGTCTCCGACACCACCGGCCGACCACCGGGCAGCGTGCCGGTCAGCCGATCGAGCATCCCCGCCGTGATGTGCGGCACACCCGCCATGATGAAGACGTTGCCGATGCGGATGCCCGGCGCGCCCGACACGCGGTTCTCGATCAGCGACGCGCCCTCCGGCACCCGCGCCATCCGCCGCCGCGCATCGGTCAGCCCGCCGCGCGTCGCGTAATAGCCTTCCAGCGTCGCCAGCGCGTCGGGGTGGAAGGCGACCGGCACGCCCAGCGCCGCCGCGATCGCGTCGACGGTGATGTCGTCATGCGTCGGCCCGATGCCGCCGGTCGTGAACAGATAGTCGTTGCGCGCGCGCAGCGTGTTCACCGCCTCGACGATCGCGTCCTCCCGGTCGGCGACGACGCGCACCTCCGCCAGCCGGATACCCTGCACGTTCAGCCAGGTGGCGAGCTGCGCGACGTTCCTGTCCTGCGTGCGACCCGACAGGATCTCGTCGCCGATGACGACCAGCGCCGCCGTCCAGATGCGTTCATCCTCTGCCATGTCGCCGTCCATAGCCTCGCAAAATGCCGTCCGTCACGCTATATGCCCCGATCATGACCGAATATGTGACCGTAACGTCCGACGCGCCGATGGGGCGCAACGGGGCGATCAAACTTCACGGCCCCGACGCGTTCGCCGGGATGCACAAGGCGGGCCGCCTCGCGGCGGAGACGCTGGACATGCTTGTGCCCCATATGGTGCCCGGCGTGACGACGGCGGAAATCGACCGACTGATCTACGATTTCGTGGCGGCGGGCGGCGGCGTGCCGGCGACCTTGGGCTATCGCGGCTATACCCATTCCACCTGCATCTCGATCAACCATGTCGTCTGCCACGGCATCCCCAGCGAAAAGCCGCTGAAGGCCGGCGACATCGTCAATGTAGACGTGACGCCGATCGTCGATGGCTGGCATGGCGACACCAGCCGCATGTACCTGATCGGCGACGTGCCGCTGAAGGCGCGACGGCTGGTCGAGGTGACGTACGAATGCCTGATGCTGGGCATCGAGCAGGCGAAGCCGGGCAACCGGATGGGCGACGTCGCGCATGCGATCCAGTCCCATGCGGAGCGGCATCGCTATGGCGTGGTCCGCGATTTCTGCGGCCATGGCCTCGGCCGCCTGTTCCACGACGCGCCGGAGGTCGTGCATGTCGGCCGCCCCGGCACCGGGCCGGAGCTGCGGCCGGGCATGATCTTCACGATCGAACCGATGATCAACATCGGCCGCCCCGACGTAAAACTGCTCGACGACGGCTGGACGGCGGTGACGCGCGACCGCTCGCTGTCGGCGCAGTTCGAGCATTCGATCGGCATCACTGAAGAAGGCTGCGAAATCTTCACCCTCAGCCCGGCGGGCTATACCCAGCCGCCTTATATCTAAAGCCATGATGCTGGGCACGATCCGGGTTGCGGCACGTGACCGCGCCCGACTGGCCGAGGTGATCGCCACGGCCTCGCGCTTCGGGCTGGACGTGCTGTTGGCGCGGCTGGGGCTAGATCCGGCGCGGCGGGATCCGGATGCCCTGCCCTTCGACTTGCCCGCCCGCACCCGCCAGGCGATGGAGGCCCTCGGCCCGGTCTGGGTCAAGCTTGGCCAGATCCTGGCCACGCGAGCCGATCTGCTGGCGCCCGAATGGATCGCCGAGCTCGAACAGCTCCATAGTGCCGCTCCGCGCCTGCCCTTCGCCGACCTGCGAGAACAGGTGGAAGCCGCGCTGGGCGAATCGCCCGAGAGCGCCTTCGCTCGGTTCGATTCCGAACCGCTGGCTGCCGCCTCGATCGCGCAGGTCCACCGCGCGGCGCTGGCGGATGGTACGGAAGTCGTCCTCAAGATTCGCCGCCCCGGCATCCGTGCGGTGATGGAGGCCGACCTCCGCCTGCTGACCCAGCTGGCCGTAATGGTCGAGGCGACCAATACCGAAGCTAGGCGCTACGGTGCAGTTCGGATGGTGCGCGAGCTTGGCCGCGACATCCTCGAAGAACTCGACTTCACCAACGAAGGCCGCAACGCCGACCGGCTGCGGGAGGATTTCGCCGGCGACCCGCGTGTCGTCGTCCCGGTGATCCACTGGGCCTATAGTTCCGAAACCTTGCTGGTCATGGATTTCGTCGCGGGGGTGCCGCCGCGCGATGCGGCCAAGCTACGCGAGGCGGGCATCGATCCCGCCGCCATCGCCTCGGCCGGGGCGGACATCGTGCTCGACATGACGCTGATCAACGGACGGTTCCATGGCGATCCGCATCCGGGCAACCTGCTCTGTCTTCCGGGCAACCGGATCGCGATGCTCGACCTGGGGCTGATCGGCCATGTGTCCCCGCGACGGCGCGAGGAGGTGATCGCCTTCACCCAGTCGATCGCGAACAGCGACCCGAGCCTCCTTGCGGAAACGCTGAAGAACTGGTCGCAAACCGATGATATCGCGCCCGAACGCTTTCAGGCGGTGGCCGACCGGCTGGTCGCGCGGCATGGCGGCGGGCCGATCCGGATGGCGGCGATGCTCGGCGATATCTTCCCCATATTGCGC
>CAJYLQ010000047.1 GCA_913775975.1 uncultured Sphingomonas sp.
GGTGAAGAGCAGCGCCGCTTCCTTGCCGTGCAGGTCGGCCAGTTCGCCTTCGAGATCGACGTGATAATGCGTGTTGCCGCCGATATTGCGCGTGCCGCCGGAGCCGGCGCCGACATCGTGCAGCGCCTCTTCCATCGCGGCGATCACCTTGGGGTGCTGGCCCATGGCGAGATAGTCGTTGGAGCACCAGACGGTGATCGGCTTGGGCCCGTTATGCCCGGCGAAACAGCGCGCGTTTGGAAAGGCACCCTTGTTGCGCAGGATGTCGATGAACACTCGGTAGCGGCCCTCGGCATGCAGCCGGTCGATCGCCTGGGTGAAGACGCGGGCGTAATCCACGCGCGCATCCGTGCCGTCGCTGGTCATGGGCCCGGGGTTTACGCCTGCCATCGTTACTTTTCCAGCGGCTTCAATCGCTGACAGTGATCGATCGGGTGAGGCAAATTGTCCCGGTGCCATCATAATTCCTCCGCCGGGGCGAAGCCATGGTCCCCGAGTCGCGCGCCGATCGCCGCCTCGCGCGTGCCCAGCCGGGTGAAGACGAGGCGGGCGGGGCCGGGTGCCGCCGGCCACGCCTGCCCTTCGGTCAGGTGCGCGATGCGGCGGGCGATGCCGGGCCCGCCATCGACGAACCGGACCCCGGCGGGCGCAACCGCCGCCATCTCGGGCTCCAAGAGCGGGAAATGGGTGCAGGCATTGACGATCACGTCGATCCGGTCGCCGTCAACCTGGCCGAAAAGCCCATCCAGCTCGCCGCGCAGCCGCGCCGGATCGGGGGGCGTGCCCGCCAGCGCCGCCTCCGCCATCTCGACCAGCGCGGCCGATCCGTGGCGCAGCACGGTGCAGTCGGCGGCGAAGCGGGCGGCGAGATCGTCGACATAGGGCTGGCGCACCGTTGCCTTCGTGCCGAGCACGCCGATGACGCGGGTCGTGCTGAGCGCGGCGGCGGGCTTGATCGCCGGCACCGTGCCGACGACGGGCAGGTCGAGCGCCGCGCGCACCGCCGGCAGCGCTATGGTGGAGGCGGTGTTGCAGGCGATCACCACCAGCCGGGGACGATACCGCTCCACCAGCCGCCCGAGCAGCGCCGGGACGCGGGCCGCGATCTCCGCCTCGGTCCGGGTGCCGTAGGGGAAGCCCGCGCTGTCCGCCGCATAGACGATCGGCGCGGTCGGCAACAACGCGCGGGTCGGGCCGACGACCGACAGGCCGCCGACCCCGGAATCGAAGAAGAGGAGCGGGCGGCCATCGATCATCGGATCAGGCCTCGGTCGCGGCCTTCTTCTTCGCGGGCGCCTTCTTCGCCGGAGCCTTTTTGGCGGCGGCTTTCTTCACCGGCTTCTTCTTCGGCTTGGGCGCGGCGGCGGCGCGGGCGTCGATCAGGCTGGCGGCCTCTTCCAGCGTCAGTTGGTCGGGCGTGATCGACTTGGGCAGCGTCGCGTTGGTCTCGCCATCGGTGACGTAGGGGCCGTAGCGGCCCTCCATCAGCTTCAGCGGCGCCTCGGTTCGCGGATGGTTGCCGAGTTCCTTGAGCGGCGCCTTGGCCGCGCCGCGTGCCGGGCGGCCACCACCGGCCGCCGCATCCGCCAGCTTGGCGACAGCGGCGTTCATCCCCGTCTCGAACACCTCGGCGGTCGATTGCAGCCGGGCGTATTTGCCCGAATGCGCGAGATACGGGCCGTAGCGGCCGATCGACGCGGTGATCGGCTCGCCCGTCTCGGGATGGTTGCCGATCGTGCGCGGCAGGCTGAGCAGCTTCAGCGCCCATTCCAGGTCGAGTTCGACGTCCTTCGGGATGGAGGCGCGCTTCGCCTCCTTGCCCTCGCCCAGCTGGATATAGGGGCCGAAGCGCCCGGACTTGCGCTCCACCGGCAGGCCGGTTTCGGGGTCCTTGCCCAGTGTCTCGGGGCCAGTGTCCCCACCCTCGGCACCTGCCTGCGCGAAGCGGCGGGTGTATTTGCACTCGGGATAGTTGGAGCAGGCGATGAACGCCCCGAATCGGCCGCCGCGCAGGCTGAGCTGGCCCGCACCGCAATTGGGGCACAGGCGCGGGTCGCCGCCATCGGCGCGCTCGGGGAAGAGATAGGGGGCGAGGAACTGATCCAGTTCGGCGGTGATCGCCGACGGCTGCTGCTCCATCACCTCCGACGTGCGCGGCTTGAAGTCGCGCCAGAACGCCTCCAGCACCGCCTGCCACTGGGCGCGGCCGCCGGACACGTCGTCCAGCTCCTCTTCCAGCCCGGCGGTATAGTCATAGCCGACATATTTCTCGAAGAAGCGTTCGAGGAACGCTGTCACCAGCCGCCCGCTCTCCTCGGCGAAGAAGCGGTTCTTCTCGACGCGGACATAGGCGCGGTCCTTCAGCGTCTTGATGATCGAGGCGTAGGTGGAGGGGCGGCCGATGCCGAGTTCCTCCATCCGCTTGACCAGCGAGGCTTCGGAGAAGCGCGGCGGCGGCTGGGTGAAATGCTGCTCGGCGTCGACGCTCTTGCGGGCGGGGGCGTCGCCCTCGCGCAGGCGCGGCAGCCGCTTGGCGTCCTCGTCGGCCGAATCGTCCTGACCCTCCTCGTAGAGCGCGAGATAGCCGGGGAAGAGGACGACCTGGCCGGTCGCGCGCAGCACATGGCGGCCGGTGCCGTCCGCCATCTCGACGGTGGTGCGTTCGAACCGGGCCGAGGCCATCTGGCTGGCCATGGCGCGCTTCCAGATCAGGTCGTAGAGGCGGGCGTGGTCGCCGCCGCCGACTTGGGGCCGGCCGAAATCGGTCGGCCGGATCGCCTCGTGCGCTTCCTGCGCGTTCTTCGCCTTGGTCTGGTACTGGCGGGGGCTGTCGGGGACGTAGCCACCGTCGTAGCGCTCGGCGATCGCCTTTCGCGCCGCCGAGATGGCGCTGCCGTCCATCTGGACGCCATCGGTCCGCATATAGGTGATCGCGCCGTCCTCGTAGAGGCCCTGTGCGATCCGCATCGTGTGGTCGGCGGAGAAGCCGAGCTTGCGCGCGGCCTCCTGCTGGAGCGTCGAGGTGGTAAAGGGCGGCGGCGGGTTGCGCGTTCCGGGCTTGGTCTCGACCGACTGGACGGAGAAGCGGCCGGCCTCCACATCCGCCTTGGCGGCGAGCGCCTCGCCTTCATTGCCGATCGACAGGCGGTCGAGCTTCTGCCCCTTCCACATCACGAGGCGCGCGGTGAAGGGGGTGCCGTCATGCTCCAGACCGGCGGTGACGGACCAGTATTCCTGGGCCTTGAACGCCTCGATCTCGCGCTCGCGGCTAACGATCAGGCGCAGCGCGACCGACTGCACGCGGCCGGCGGACTTGGCGCCGGGCAGCTTGCGCCACAGCACCGGCGAAAGCGTGAAGCCGACGAGGTAATCGAGCGCGCGGCGGGCGCGATAGGCGTCGATCAGGTCGGTATCCAGCTCACGCGGGGCCTGCATCGCCGTCGTCACCGCCTGTTTGGTGATGGCGTTGAAGGTGACGCGCTGGACGTCCTTGGGCAGCGCACGGCGGGCGCGCAGCACCTCCTGCACGTGCCAAGAAATCGCCTCCCCCTCGCGATCGGGGTCGGTGGCGAGGATCAGGCGGTCGGCGCCCTTCGCCAGATCGGCGATCGCCTTCAGCTGCTTGGCCTTGTCGGCATAGTTTTCCCAATCCATCGCAAAGCCGTCATCGGGGTTCACCGATCCGTCCTTGGCGGGCAGGTCGCGGACATGGCCGTAGCTGGCGAGAACGCGGAAATCGGAGCCGAGATATTTCTCGATGGTCTTCGCCTTGGCGGGCGATTCGACGATGACGAGTTGCATGGAAGGGGACAGGTCTCTCTTACGTGTACGCGCAAGGGTGGGGAGCGCCGCCCCCGCTCGTCAAGCCCCGCGCCTTGCGGGACTGCGGCCCGGTGCCGCGCGAACGTTGAGACTGTTGAGACATGCGCGGGCTGAACGTTGAGACCGCGACATGCCGGTTTCGGCGGGCATCCGGGGACAGGAAAAAGGGGCGGCGCATCGTCCCTCGACGATAGCACCGCCCCTGATCTGTAGGACAGCCGTGGTTCAGGCGAAGCGGACGCGCGCCGAGCGGCGACGGTAGCGGATCGCGCCGCCGACCATCGCGAAGCCCGCCAGCATCAGCGCCCAGGTCGACGGTTCCGGCACGGGGCCGGCATCCGCCGCGCAGACGTTGACGTTGATCGAATCGGCGCGCGACGAGAAGGAGTAGTTGCCGCACGTCAGGCCGAGTGCCGAAACGCTGGTGTTGCGGAACACCGACCCGCCCGAGATCGGTGCGCCGGTATAGGTGTTCGCCACGCCGACATAGGTCGTATCCTCGAACGCCGAGAGGCCGAACGCCGCGCCCGCGCCGGTGCCGTCGAGGAAGAAGTCCGTCGTCCCGAACGCGGACGGCCCGGTCAGCCCCGCGAACCAGATCATCGTCGCATCGCCGCCGACGCGGAACAGCGAGGTGCCCAGCGAGGAGTTGGGCAGGAACGGCGACTCATCGTCGGACAGCAGGTCGAGCCCGGTCGTGTTGAACGCGCCGCTGAACGTGACGACGACGTCGTTCTGGAAGTTGCCGATCTTCACCGTGAGTGCGGCATCGGCAGCGGCCGGCAAGGCGCACATAGCCAGAGCCGCCGCGTAGATCCCCAATTTTGCCATGTCGCGCTCCCTTGATGTCCACGGCGCGCCGATCGCGCCGCCCGTTTGGAACCCACCCTTTAGGATTCGTTAACAATAAATATTGGTATGGTTCATCGAGCAAGGGCCGTTTTTCATCTATTTGTCATGCGGTGGCACAAAAGCCACGCGGCGGGCCGGTCAGCCGAGCGCGACGCGCCCGCCGGCATGGCGATCCAGCCGCCCCACCAGCTCCAGCTCCAGCAGCACCATCTGCACCGCGGCGGGAGCCGCACCGGACTGGCGGATCAACTCGTCGACCGCGACCGGCACGGGGCCAAGCAGCGCGACGATGCCGGCGCGGGTCGCCGCATCGGGGTCGTCGGGCGGCGGCGCGCCGTAGCCGGATACCGGCGCGCGGACGGCGCGGGGATCGATCGGGCGTACCTGTTCGAGGATGTCGGCGGCGGTCTGCACCAGCGTCGCGCCGTCGCGGATCAGCAGGTTGCATCCCTGCGCGCGCGGATCGAGCGGGCTGCCGGGCACCGCCATCACCTCCCGCCCCGCCTCCGCCGCCAGCCGCGCGGTGATGAGCGAGCCGGACCTGGGCGCCGCCTCCACCACCACCGTGCCGGCGGCGAGGCCCGCGATGATGCGGTTGCGGTGCGGGAAGTGGCGTGCGCGCGGCTCCGTGCCGGGGGGCATCTCCGCGATCAGCAGGCCGCCGGTAGCGATCGTGTCCTGCAGGGCGGCATTTTCGGGCGGGAAGACCACGTCGATGCCGCCGGCGATGACGGCGACCGTCCCGCCGGCCAGCGCGCCCTGATGCGCGGCGGTGTCGATCCCGCGCGCCAGCCCGGAGACGACCGCCGCGCCCGCCTCCGCCAGATCGTGGGCCAGCCCGCGCGCGAAGCGGCAGGCGGCGGCCGAGGCGTTGCGCGCGCCGACGATCGCGACGCAGGGGCGTGCCGCCAGCGACAGGTCGCCGCGCACCGTCAGCGCCGGCGGCGCGGTATCGAACGCGGCGAGCAGCGGCGGATAGTCCGCATCATCGAGGAAGACGTATTGCGCGCCGAGGCGCCCGGCGTGCTCCATCTCGCGCAGGATTTCAGCGGGTGGTGGTGGGGGCGGCGCATTGCCTCCGCCGCGCCGGGCGAGCAGCGGCAGCGCGTCGAGCGCGGCGGCGGCCGTGCCGTAGCGGGCCATCAAGTGCCGCCAGGCGACGGGGCCGATGCCGCGCGTGCGGATCAGCCGCAGCCGGTCCACCGCGTCCGTACCCGTCGCCGCGCCGGTCACGGCGTCAGCGCCGGCCGCCGATGCGTGGCTCCGTCCCGGCGAGCAGCCGCTCGATATTCTCGGCATGTTTGTAGACGACGATCACCGCGAAGCCGAGGAACGGCAGGACGAGATCGAAATGGCCGAACAGCGCGGCGGCGAGCGGCGCGCTGATCGCGGCGGCCATGCCTGCGACGGCGGAGATGCGCAGCCCCGCCAGCAATCCCAGCCAGACGGCGGCGTAGACGAGGCCGGAGGGCCAGTGGAGCGCGACGACGACACCCATCAGCGTCGCCACCCCCTTGCCCCCGCGAAAGCGCAGCCAGACCGGATAGCAATGTCCGATAAACGCGCCAATCGCGGCGATGATCGCCTGGCCGGGGAACAGCGCCGACACGATGAGCACGGCGGCCGCCCCCTTCAGCAGATCGAGGATCAGCGTGGCGGCGGCGAGGCCCTTGCGGCCGGTGCGCAGCACGTTCGTGGCGCCGATATTGCCGGAGCCGATCTGCCGCAGGTCACCCGCCCCGGCGGCGCGGGTCAGGAGGATGCCGAACGGCACCGATCCCAGCAGATAGCCGATCGCGAAAGCCAGCGCCGGCGCCATGGAGAGCAATTCGGTATGCAACACGTCCCCTCGTCCGCGCCATCATACCGGCTGGGGCGGGGGTGTCCACGTCCGCTGGCGGACCGTCGACGCGGCGCAATGTTTCGTCATGGGGCGGCGCATGACGCCAGGCCGCCATGATCCCTGCCGGTCACGAGGGGCCCGGCACGTCGCCGGGCCGCCATGGCCGCGGCTTGCGAGTGGTTATGCGGCGCGTTGCTGCATCGAGCCGAGCCAGGCGCGGGCGGCGGCCTGCGCGGCGGCGATCTGCCGGGCGCTCATCGCGGAGGCGACCTCCGCCCGGGCATCCTGCGCGGCGACCATCCCGGCGACGGCGGCCAGGTTGAACCATTTGTGCGCCTCGATCAGGTCCACCGCCACGCCGGCGGTGCCGGTCTGGTAGCAGATGCCCAGATCATAGGCGGCATCGCCATCGCCGCGTGCGGCATCGGCGAGGCGGTCGTCCATCGGAAGGCGAGTCCTGGTGTCCATGTCGGTATCCCATTCCTGTCGGAATGTTCATGGACCGCCGCCCCCTGCAAAATGGTTAACGGGTTAACCCTGTTCGACAGCCACGTTGTCGATCAGCCGCGTCGCGCCCATCCGCGCGGCCGCCAGCAGGCGTCGGGGCCGGTCGGGAGCCGGATCGGGGGTGAGCGTTTCGGCATCGACCAGCGCGACGTAATCGACCGCGAAGCCCGCCGCCGTCAGCGTCGCGGCGGCATCCGCCAGCACCCCGTCCGCCGATTCGCCCCGGCCGATCGCCCGCGCCGCGATCCCCAGCGCGCGGGGCAGCGCGACCGCGCGGGCGCGTTCGTCTGTGTCGAGATAGATGTTGCGCGAAGACAAAGCGAGCCCGTCGTCGTCGCGCTGCGTCGGCACGCCGACGATCTCGATGCCCATGTCGAGGTCGATGACGAGGCGGCGGATGACCGCCAGCTGCTGAAAGTCCTTTTCACCGAAATAGGCGATGTCGGGGCGGACCTGATTGAACAGCTTGGCGACGACGGTGGCGACTCCGTCGAAATGGCCGGGGCGGGCGGCGCCGTCCAGCCCCTCGCTGACGCCCGATACCGCGATGCTGGTGGCGAAGCCGGCGGGATACATGACCTCCACCGTCGGTGCCCAGAGCAGGTCGCAGCCCGCCTCCTGCAGCAATCGCTGGTCGGCGGCCTCGCGCCGGGGATAGCGGGCCAGATCCTCATTGGGTCCGAACTGGCGCGGATTGACGAAGATCGACGCGACGACGCGGGTGCCGGCGCGCCGCGCGGCCTCGATCAGCGCCATGTGGCCGGCGTGCAGTGCGCCCATCGTCGGCACCAGCGCCACCCGTGCGCCCTCGCTACGCCACGCCGCCAGCTGCTCACGCAGGGCGGGAAGGTCACGGACGGTCAACACGGGAAAACACCCCCTCGAAACATGCGGTGGAGGCTTCTATGGAGGGTCGCAGACAGGATCAACAGGGAACACGGGCGACCGATGGGGCCACATATCATCGTCTTCGCCAACGAAAAGGGCGGGACCGGCAAGTCGACCACGGCGGTGCACTGCGCCATCGCGCTGGCGGCGAAGGGCGCGCGCGTCGCGTGCTTCGACCTCGACCACCGGCAGCGCACCACGGGGCGGTATCTCGACAATCGCGCGGAGACGATCCGTCGCAAGGGCGTCGGGCTGCCGATGCCGCGCCACGCGACGCATGACGGCGAAAGCGAGGACCGGTTCGAGGAGGTGTGGCACAGCCTGTGCGTCGATACCGACTTCCTGATCGTCGACACCCCCGGCCGCGACGATTACTTCGCGCGCACCGCCGCGACGCTGTCGAACACGCTGGTCACGCCGATGAACGACAGCTTCGTCGATTTCGACCTGATCGGGCATGTCGACCCGGAGACGTTCCAGGTGACGCGGCCGTCCTTCTATTCCGAACTGATCTGGGATGCGCGCAAGCAGCGCGCGCGGGCGGACGGCACGACGATCGACTGGGTCGTCCTGCGCAATCGCCTGCAGCATGTCGAGGCGCGCAACATGCGCCGCGTGTCGGACGCGCTGGGCCAGCTGGCCAAGCGCGTCGGCTTCCGCATCATCCCCGGCCTTGGCGAGCGCGTGATCTATCGCGAGCTGTTCCCGCAGGGGCTGACGATGATCGACAGCAAGGAATTCGGCGCGATGGGCCTGGCGCATGTCGCCGCCCGGCAGGAGCTGCGCGAGATGATGGCGGGCCTGCAGCTGCCCGAACCGGGCGCCGATCGGGGGGCGGAGATGCCGGTGGCGGCGGCGTGAAGTGGATCGTCGTCGTCCTGCTGATCTGGGCGGCGTGGAAATATCTGCGGCCCCGGCCGAAGCGGGTGGCCAACCCGACCGCCTATGAACAGGCGGAGGCGCGCGCGATCCTGGGCGTGGGCGCGGATGCCGATGCGGACGCGATCCGCGCGGCGCACAGGCGGCTGCTGGCGGGCGTGCATCCCGACCGGGGCGGGTCGGAGGATCTGGCCCGCCGCGTCAACCTGGCACGCGACCTGTTGCTGGGGCGGCGGTGAGCCACGCCTTCGCACCCGAGATCCTTCGGGAATACGACATTCGCGGCACGGTGGGGCGGACGCTGTTCGAGGGCGACGCGACCGCGATCGGCCGCAGCTTCGCCACGATCGTGCGGCGGATGGGCGGCACGCGCGTCGCGGTGGGGCGCGACGGACGCCTGTCCTCGCCGATGCTGGAAAGCGCGCTGATCAAGGGGCTGGTGGCGGGCGGGGTCGACGTAGTGCGAATCGGGCTGGGGCCCTCGCCCATGCTCTATTACACCGAGGCGGAGCTGGCGGTGGATGCCGGCATCCATGTGACCGGCAGCCATAATCCGGCGGACGACAACGGCTTCAAGCTGGTGCTGGGGCATCGCAGCTTCTGGGGGCCGGACATCCAGTCGCTGGCGGCGATCGCGGCGGCCGGGGACTGGAGCGCGGGCGAAGGCGCGGTGTCCGGGCATGACGTGCTGGACGCCTATGCCGCGCGACTGGTGCGGGGGCGGAGCCTTTCCGCCTGCCGCGTCGGCTGGGATTGCGGCAACGGCGCGGCGGGGCCGGCGGTGGAGCGGCTGGTGAAGCTGTTGCCGGGCGAACACCACCTGCTCCATGCGGAGCCCGACGGGCGGTTTCCGCATCATCACCCCGATCCGAGCGAGGAAGGGAATCTCGCCGACCTCAAGGCGCTGGTCGCGCTGGAGGGGCTGGATTTCGGCTTCGCCTTCGATGGCGACGGTGACCGGATCGGTGCGGTCGATGCGCAGGAGCGGACAATCGCGGGCGACGCGATCCTCGCCATTCTGGCGGAGCCGCTGCTCGCCCGCCGGCCGGGTGCGACGGTGATCGCCGATGTGAAGGCGAGCGACGCGGTGTTCGACCGGATCGCGGCGCTGGGCGGCCGCCCGCTGATGGCGCGCACCGGCCACAGCGCGATCAAGGCGGAGATGGTGCGCACCGGCGCGCCGCTGGCGGGCGAGATGTCGGGCCATATCTTCTTCGGCGACGACTGGTACGGCTTCGACGACGCGCTGTGCGCGGCGGTGCGACTGATCGAGGCGGTGGGGAAGAGCGGGCGGCCGCTGGGCGCGCTGGCTGATGCGCTGCCGCCGCGCGCCGCGACGCCGGACCTGCGCATCGCCGTGCCCGAATCGCGCAAGCATCGCGTGGTGGAGGGGGTCGCGGCACGGCTGGCGGCGGCGGGCGCGGCGGTGGACACGACCGATGGCGTGCGCGTGCGCGAGGCGGGCGGATGGTGGTTGCTGCGCGTCTCCAACACGCAGGCCGCCGTCACCGTGCGGGCGGAGGCGGCGGACGCCGATGGGCTCGCGCGGATCATGGCGCGCGTGGACGCCGAACTGGCGGCGAGCGGCGTCGCGCGCTGACGGCTCGCAATTCGGGCGCGAAACGCCCAGATAAGGCGGATGCGACCCCCCGTTCAGCCTTCCATCGTCCGCGTCATCGATCTGGAGACGACGGGCAACGCGCCCCCCGCCCATGCGGTGATCGAGATCGGCTGGCAGGACGTGGCGCTGGGCAAGGACGGCCGCTGGGAGCTGTATGGCGAGGGCGGCAGCATCTTCGTCAATCCCGGCCGCCCGATCCCGCCCGTCACCATGGCGATCCATCATATCCGCGACGAGGACGTGGCGGATGCCCGCTGGTGGCATGACGTCGCCCGGCCGGTGCTGGACCCGTGGCCACGCCGCGTGGCGCTCGCTGCGCACCGCGCCGCGTTCGAGGAGCAGTTCTGCACCCCCGCGCTGACGCATGGCGCGAAGTGGATCTGCACGTGGAAATGCGCGCTGCGGCTATGGCCCGACAGCCCCAGTTACTCGAACCAAGTGCTGCGCTACTGGCGCAAGCCCGAGGGGCTTGATCATGCGCGCGGGCTGCCGATCCACCGCGCCTTCCCCGACGCCTATGTGACCGCGCACCACCTGCGCGACCAGCTGAACGAGGCGAGCGTCGAGCAGCTGCTCGCCTGGTCCGCGGAGCCGGGCCTGTTGCCGCGCGTCCGCTACGGCCCCGATCGCGGCAAGGAGTGGCGCGAGATCGAGGAGGAGAGCCTGATCGGCTTCCTGACCGATCGCGACCCCGACATCCGCTTCACCGCCGAGACGGAGATGGCGCGGCGGCGCGGCGGCGGCCATGTCGGGCGGATGACGCCGCAGGAATTGCTGCTGTAGGGGGGGGCTTCCGTTAAACCCATCTCTCCTCCAGGCACCGGGACCGGGGTGGGGCGCTTTCACGGGCGCCGCGCGCGTCGATAGCCCTCACCCCAACCCCTCCCCTGAAGGGGAGGGGCTGCCGCTTTGAGCCGATGCGGTTTGCCTGCATCCGGGGCCGTGGATACCGGCGTTCGCCGGGGTGACGGGGTGCTGGTGTTCCTCGACAGGCTGGCCCCGACCCGGCGGATGCCCGTCGTGACGCGCGATGCCCGGTGCGGATGGCCTTGGCGGAAACCGGAAGGACGGATCCTCAGGGTTTGCGGAATTTGTAGACGAACTGGTCGGTCTTTCCCCGGATCGCGGGATCGAAGACGTTCTTGCTGTGGTCGTCGGCCGGGTTCCGCAGCACGCGGCTTTCCCCGACGAAGCGGAAGCCGACGGCCTCGATCTGGCGGCGGACGGCGGCCGGATCGATGCGGTGCGTGGTGTTGGTGTTGGCCAGTTCCTTGCCGGCCGCATCGGCATGGTCGATCACCACATAGGTGCCGCCCTTCTTCAACAGGTTGAACACCGCCTGGTCGAAGGACCGCAGCGCCGGCTCTCCGCCGCCGCCATTGGCGACGTCGTGATAGTTCTGGACCGTCCAGAACAGGTCGGCGGGTTGCGGGCTGGAGGGCAGGTCGCCCGGCTGGATCTGTGCGGTGACGCCCGGCAGGTTGCGCGCGCCGAGCGCGGCGACGGCGGCCTTGCCGCGATCGGAGGTGCCGGCGCGGGCGGGCCAGGCGGCGATCACCTTCCCCTTCGGCCCGACGATGCCGGAAAAGATGCGCGTCCAATAGCCGCTGCCCGGCAGGTAATCGATCACGATGTCGCCCGGCTTCACCCCCGAAAAGGCGAGGACGGCGGCCGCCTGTCGCCGTTCGTCGTCACCCTGCTGGTCGGCGCGGGCGGGATCGGCGAGCGCCTTCGCGATCGGCGCGGGCACCGCGCGCGGTGTCGCGGCCGGCGCGGCGATCGCCACGACGGGCGCGAGGATTGCGATCAGTCCGATGGCCTTCATGCCTGCTCTCCTTCTGTCAGCAATGCCCGCACGCGCGGTGCGACCAATTGTCCGTACCGCTCGATACACCCCATCAACAGGGCATGTGGCAAGGGGCCCGCGCTGTATTTCAGCTGGAAGCGGGTCAAGCCAAGTGTCTGAACGGTGCGGGCAATCTTGCGCGCCACCGTCTCCGGCCCGCCGACATAGAGCGATCCGCCCGTCACCTCCGCATCGAACTGCGCGCGGGTGAGCGGCGGCCAGCCGCGCGTGCTGCCGATGCGGTCGTGCATCCGCTTGTAGTCGGGGAAGAACGCCTCGCGCGCGGAGGCGTCGTCGGTGCCGACATAGCCGGGCGAATGGACGCCGACGGGCAGCATCGGCTGCTGCCGGTCGGCAAGCGCGCGGGCGTAGAGGTCGACATAGGGGCGGAAGCGGGCGGGATCGCCGCCGATGATCGCGAGCAGGATCGGCAGGCGGTAATGCGCCGCGCGGACGACCGATTGCGGACTGCCGCCGACGCCGATCCAGGTGGTGAGCGGGCCATGCTCGACGGGGGGATGCACCTCCTGCGCGGACAGCGACGGGCGAAGATTGCCGCGCCACGTCACCGGGCCGGTGGCGGTACGCAGCCTGGCGAACAGGTCCAGCTTCTCGTTGAACAGGCGCTCATACTGGTCGAGCGGATAGCCGAAGAGGGGGAAGCTCTCGGTAAAGCTGCCGCGCCCCAGGATGACCTCCGCGCGGCCCGACGATACGGCGTCCAGCGTGGCGAAGCGCTGATGGACGCGGACGGGGTCGTCGCTGGACAGGACGGTGACGGCCGAACCAAGGCGGATGCGGCTGGTACGCGCGGCGATCGCGGCCAGCACCATTTCCGGCGAGGACACGGCGAAGTCGGCGCGATGGTGTTCGCCGAGGCCGAAGAAGTCGACGCCCGCCTGTTCCGCCAGCACCGCCTCTTCCACCACGTCGCGAATCGCCTGCGCGGGGTGGACGGGGGTGCCGTCGCGCTCCGTCACGTCGCCGAAGGTGTCGAGGCCGAGTTGCAGGGTCATGGGGTGGGTGTCCTGTCGGGCGGGTGCGGGGGTCGCGTGTCGGGATCAGCGAGGTGGCAGCGGGTCGGAACCCGTCGCGGATCGAGTCGTGTCCATGGGTCCCGGCGTTCGCCGGGGTGACGGGCTGAAAGGGACCTTCCCATGCCGTCATCCCGGCGAAGGCCGGGATCCAGGGCGGCAAAAGCCAAGCCCGCCTGCTGTCGCCGTGGACCCCGGCCTGCGCCGGGGTGACGGAAAGCGAGCGCCGCCCGCCGCCCCTCACACGTCCAGATTGGCGACGTTCAGCGCGTTGTCCTGGATGAACTCGCGGCGTGGCTCCACGACTTCGCCCATCAGCTGGGTGAAGATCATGTCGGCGGCCGACACATCCTCGCTGGTGACGCGCAGCATCGAGCGGTTGGCGGGGTCGAGCGTGGTTTCCCACAGCTGTTCGGCGTTCATCTCGCCCAGCCCCTTGTAGCGCTGGATCGACAGGCCCTTGCGCCCCGCCGTCAGGATCGCGTCGAGCAGCTGCGACGGCCGGGCGACGCGGGTTTCGCCCTTCACCGCGACGACGCGCGTGGCGGTGCCGGGCGCGCCCTCGGCGCCGTCCGTCTCGGCGTCGTCGGCGACGGGCGCCTCTTCCTCGGCATCGGCCTGCGCGGCGGCACCGGCGCGGACGAGGCGACCCGCCTCCGCGAAGCTTTCGGCCTGTTCGGCGGCGAGCGTGTGCAGCTTCCGCGCCTCGGCGGAGGTGATGAAGCTCGCCTCGACGATGTGATGATCGGTGACGCCGCGCCACAGCCGCTCGAAATGGATGCCGCCGTCCTCGGTCAGCCGCGCGGTCCAGCGGCCCGCGCCGTCACCCGCGTCCAGCCGGCGCGTCACCTCCGCGACGCGCGCCTGTCGGCCGTCGCGGTCGAGCGCGGGATCGAGTGCGCCGGCCAGCGCCAGCACCTCGATAATCGCGGGATCGTAGCGGCGCGGTACGTAGCGCATCAGCGTGCGCATCCGCCGGGCATGGTCGGTCAGATGCCGCAGGTCCGCGCCCGAACGGCTGCCGCCCGCCGTTTCCAGCACCATCATGTTGACGCCGGCATCGACGAGGTAATCGTCGAGCGCCGCATCGTCCTTCAGATAGACTTCCGACCGGCCCTTGGTCGCCTTGTAGAGCGGCGGCTGCGCGATGAAGAGGTGGCCGCGGCTGATGAGTTCCGGCATCTGGCGGTAGAAGAAGGTCAGCAGCAGCGTGCGGATGTGCGCGCCGTCGACATCGGCGTCGGTCATGATGACGATCTTGTGATAGCGCAGCTTGTCCGCGTTGAATTCCTCACGGCCGATGCCGGTGCCCATCGCCTGGATCAGCGTGCCGATCTCCTTGGACGAGATCATCCGGTCGAAGCGCGCGCGCTCCGTATTCAGGATCTTGCCGCGCAGGGGCAGGATCGCCTGGAAGTGGCGGTCGCGGCCCTGCTTCGCGGAGCCGCCGGCCGAGTCGCCCTCGACCAGGAACAGTTCGGACTTGGCCGGGTCCTTCTCCTGACAGTCGGCCAGCTTGCCGGGCAGCGAGGCGATGTCCATCGCGCCCTTGCGCCGCGTCAGTTCGCGGGCGCGCTTGGCCGCCTCACGCGCGGCGGCGGCGTCGATGATCTTGCCGACGATCGCGCGGCCGTGTGCGGGGTTCTCTTCCAGCCATTCGGCCAGCTTGTCCGCCATCAGCGATTCGAGCGGCTGGCGCACCTCCGAGGAGACCAGCTTGTCCTTCGTCTGGCTCGAAAACTTCGGATCGGGCAGCTTGACCGAGACGATCGCGGTCAGCCCCTCACGCATGTCGTCGCCGGTCAGCGTCACCTTCTCCTTCTTCAGGAGGCCCGACTTTTCGGCATAGTTGTTGAGCGTGCGGGTCAGCGCCGCGCGGAAGGCGGCGATGTGCGTGCCGCCGTCGCGCTGGGGGATATTGTTCGTGAAGGCGAGGACGTTTTCGTAATAGCTGTCGTTCCACTCCAGCGCGACGTCCATGCCGATCGCATCGCGCTGGCCGTGAATGGCGATGGGATCGGGGAAGAGCGGGGTCTTGGCCCGGTCCAGCCACTTCACGAACGCGGCGATGCCGCCCTCGTAGTAGAGTTCGATCGTCTTCGGCTCGTCATGGCGCGCGTCGGTCAGGAACAGGCGGACGCCGGAATTCAGGAAGGCGAGTTCGCGATACCGATGTTCCAGCTTGTCGAAATCGAACTCGGTGATCTTGAACGTGGCAGGCGAGGGAAGGAAGGTGACGCGGGTCCCCTTCTGCCCCGGCTCCGCCTTGCCGACGACCTTCAGCGGCGCGACGGTGAGGAGCATTACATGCGCTTCGCCCATGGCGACGCGGTCGCCCCGCTGAAGGTCGTCGGCACGGCGGAGCCGGGGCAGAAGGGCACGCGCGTCACCTTCCTCCCCTCGCCCGCCACGTTCAAGATCACCGAGTTCGATTTCGACAAGCTGGAACATCGCTATCGCGAGCTCGCCTTCCTGAACTCCGGCGTCCGCCTGTTCCTGACCGATGCGCGCCATGACGAGCCCAAGACGATCGAACTCTACTACGAGGGCGGCATCGCGGCCTTCGTGAAGTGGCTGGAC
>CAJYLQ010000048.1 GCA_913775975.1 uncultured Sphingomonas sp.
TGTAAAAATAACACGATAAAGTGGTTTACTGGTGCCCAGAAGAGGACTCGAACCTCCACGACCTTGCGATCGCCAGCACCTGAAGCTGGTGCGTCTACCAATTCCGCCATCTGGGCACGGGGTAGGAGGGCGCCTCTAATGGACGGTTGGGAGCCTTGTCAACGGGGGTCTGCACGGGCAAAGGCGCTTTTATTCGCTTTACCGGATGCGAGGGTCATGAAGAACAAGCTCGTCACGCTGATCGGGGGCGGCGGTTTCGTCGGCCGCTATGCCGCCCGCGCCCTCTTGCAGGCAGGGGCCAGGTTGCGCGTCGCGCAGCGCGATCCACGCCAGGCATGGTTTCTGAAGACGCAGGGCGGACTGGGGCAGACGCAGTTCGTCGCGGCCGACATCACCCGGCCGGATACGGTCGCCCGCGCGGTTGCGGGGGCGGACGTCGTCGTCAATCTGGTCGGCGTGCTGTCGGGCAAGTTCGATCGCATCCACGTCGAGGGCGCGCGCATCGTCGCGGAGGCGGCGGCCAGCGCCGGGGCGGGGGCGCTGGTCCATGTCAGCGCGATCGGCGCCGATCCGACGGCGCAGTCCGCCTATGGTCGCAGCAAGGGCGAAGGCGAGGCGGCGGTGCGTGCGGCCTTCCCCGGCGCGACGATCCTGCGGCCCTCCATCGTCTTCGGGCGGGAGGACAATTTCGTGAACCGCTTCGCCGGGATGATCGCGGCCAGCCCGGTGGTGCCGGTGCTGCGCGCGCCGGTGAAGTTCCAGCCGGTGTTCTCGGGCGATGTCGGCGAGGCGATCGCCGCGGCGGCGGGCGATCCCGGGCGGTTCGGCGGCACGACGCTGGAACTGGGCGGGCCAGACGTGCTGACGATGGCGGAGCTGCTGCGCTTCATTGCCGATTCGATCGACCGCTCGCCGAGCTTCATCGAACTGCCCGATGCGATCGGGTCGCTGCTGGCCTCGGTCCCGCTTGCGCCGATCACGCGCGACCAGTGGCTGATGCTGCAGAAGGACAATGTCGTGTCCGCCGGCGTCGAGGGCCTGTCCGCACTCGGTGTCGCGCCCACGCCGCTGGCGGCGGTGGCGCCGGATTATCTGGTCCGCTTCCGGCGGCAGGGGCGATTCGGCCGACGCTCGATCGAGCAGGCCGCCTGATCCTGTCGCGGCCATTCGTCCGGCCCCAATCCTCCAGCGCCCCTGAAAGGCCGCGATGAACGATATACTGACAGCCATCCTCCTCGGCATCGTCGAGGGGGTGACCGAGTTCCTGCCCGTTTCGTCCACGGGCCATCTGGTGCTGGCGACCGAGCTGCTCGGCTTCGATCCGCAACGCTGGGCGGTGTTCAACATCGCGATCCAGCCCGGCGCGATCCTGGCGATCGTCGTCCTCTACTGGCGCACCTTCATGGCGGTGCTGACCGGGCTGATGAAGCGGGAGCCGAATTCGGTCGCGTTCGTGCGCAACCTGCTGATCGCGTTCGTGCCGGCGGCGGTGCTGGGCTTCGCGTTCAACAGCCAGATCGAGGCGTTGCTGGAAAGCGCGAAGGTCGTCGCCTGGGCACTGATCGCGGGCGGCATCGGCATCCTGGTCATCGAGCGGCTCGCCAGCCCCCGTCAGGACGGGGGTATCGCCGGCGTGACGATGGGGCAGTCGCTGAAGATCGGCCTCGTCCAGTGCATCGCGATGATCCCCGGCGTCAGCCGGTCGGGCGCGACGATCATGGGCGCGATGGCGCTGGGGATCGAGCGGCGGACGGCGGCCGAGTTCAGCTTCTTCCTGGCGCTGCCGACGCTGACCGGCGCGACGGTGCTGCAGATGGCCAAGCATCATCACGAGATTACCGCCGACAGCCTGTCGCTGATCGGCATCGGGTTCGTCGTGTCCTTCGTCGTCGCGCTTGCGGTGGTTAAGGGGTTCATGGCGCTCGTGACGCGCCATGGCTTCGCGCTCTTTGCTTGGTATCGCATTGTTGCGGGAATTGCCGCCCTTGCTTTCCTGTATCGCTAAATATGCCAGATCGGACCTGAAAACCGTTCGCATCTGCAAAATAATTCGACGGCATCGCTGATGATTGGCAGAATGCGTCAGCATTACTGACTTGTAGGTGGAAATCGACTCCGGCAAGGGGCCAATGTGCTCTTTTCTGGAGGCGGTGCATGGCCGACAATCCGATGCTGAAGTTCGTGGTCGAGGGGCAGGCCTATCCGCCCAAGCGACCCGCCGCGCTGCGTGCGGAGGATTTTCGCGAGATCGCCGACCGCTATGCGCCGGAAGCGGCGGAGGATCAGGCGTCGCGCTGCTCGCAATGCGGCGTGCCCTATTGCTCGGTGCACTGCCCGCTCCACAACCATATCCCCGACTGGCTGCGCCTGACCGCGGAGGGGCGGCTGCGCGAGGCGTATGAGCTGTCGAACAGCACCTCGACCATGCCCGAAATCTGCGGCCGCATCTGCCCGCAGGACCGGCTGTGCGAGGGCAATTGCGTGATCGAGTTTTCCGGCCACGGCGCCGTGACGATCGGTTCCGTCGAGAAGTTCATCACCGACACCGCATGGGCGGAGGGCTGGGTGGAGCCGGTCGCGGTCGGGCCGGCGCGGGGCCAGTCGGTCGGCGTGATAGGCGCGGGGCCGGCGGGGCTGACGGCGGCGGAATATCTGCGCGGCAACGGCTATGAGGTCCATGTCTATGACCGGCACGACCGGGCGGGCGGGCTGCTGACCTATGGCATCCCCGGCTTCAAGCTGGAGAAGCCGGTGGTGATGCGCCGGATCGAGCGGCTGGCGGCGGCCGGCATCACCTTCCACTATGGTTTCGCGGTCGGCGAGCAGGCGAATCTGGACGAACTGCGCCAGCGGCATGACGCGATTCTGATCGCGACCGGCGTCTACAAGGCGCGGCAGGTGGAGGTGGCGGGCAACGCCACGCCCGGCGTCGTCGCGGCGCTGGATTATCTGACCGCGTCGAACCGCAAGAGCTTCGGTGACGCGGTGCCGGCGTTCGACGACGGCTCGCTCGACGCGAACGGCAAGCGCGTCGTCGTGATCGGCGGCGGCGACACCGCGATGGACTGCGTCCGCACCGCGATCCGCCAGGGCGCGACGTCGGTGAAGTGCCTGTATCGCCGTGACCGGGCGAACATGCCGGGCTCGCAGCGCGAGGTCGCCAATGCCGAGGAGGAGGGCGCCGAATTCGTCTGGCTCTCCGCCCCGCTGGCCTTCGAGGGTGAAGGCGAGAGTGGGGGCAAGGTCAGCGGTGTCCGCGCCAGCCGGATGCGGCTGGGCGCGCCCGATGCCAGCGGCCGACGCGCGCCGGAGGTCGACCCGGGCGGGGAGATGGCGCTGGACGCGGAACTAGTCATCAAGGCGCTGGGCTTCGACGCCGAAGACCTGCCGACCCTGTGGGACGCCGCCGAACTGGGCGTCAGCCGCTGGGGTACGGTGCTGGTCGATGGCAAAACGCTGATGACCAGCCTGGACGGCGTGTTCGCGGCCGGCGACATCGTGCGCGGGGCAAGCCTGGTGGTGTGGGCGATCCGCGACGGGCGTGACGTCGCCGCCTCCATGCACAAATGGCTGAAGGCAAAGGCGCGGGCCGAGAAGGTGGCCGCGTGATGCGCGCGATCGCCCTTTTCGCGGCGCTGGGTATCGCCGCGCCGGCGGTCGCTCAGACGGCTCCGGCCGCGCCTGTCGCCTCGCCGGCTGTCGATCCCGCCCGGCTCGCCGCCGCGCAACGGCTGTTCGATGTCATCATGCCGCCGGCGACGCGCCAGCAGATGATGCAGGCGATGCTGCAGCCGCTGCTGGGCAACATCAGCAAGGGGATGACGAGCAACCCGCAATTCGCGCAGGCGATGAGCGCGGACCCGAAGGTCGCGGCCGCCTTCGATCGGTTCATGGCGCAGCAGCAGGCGCGGACCATCGAGATGATCCAGACGTCGCTGCCGCAGATGGTTCAGGCGATGTCGCGCGCCTATGCCCGGCGTTTCGACGTGGCGCAGCTGGGCGAGCTGGAGCGGTTCTTCCGGACGCCGACCGGCGCGGCCTATCTGCGCGAATCGATGACGATCATGAGCGATCCCGACGTCGCGGCCTGGCAGCGGACCATGATGACCGATTCGATGAACCGCGTTCAGCAGGATGCGATGGCGTTCGCCAAGGAAGTGGCCGCCATCAAGCAGGGTGAGACGAAGTGATGACCGACCAGCGCGCCTATCTCGCCGAACACGGCATGTACCGTCCCGAGTTCGAGGGCGATGCGTGCGGCGTCGGCATGGTCGCCGCGACCGATGGCAAGCCGTCGCGCCGGGTCGTCCAGTCGGCGATCGACGCGCTGAAGGCGGTGTGGCACCGCGGCGCGGTCGATGCCGATGGCAAGACCGGCGACGGCGCGGGCATCCATCTGGACCTGCCGCACCGTTTCTTCGACGATGCGATCGCGCTGTCGGGGCACAAGGTGCTGCCGAACCGGCTGGCGGTCGGCATGGTCTTCCTGCCGCGCACCGACCTGGGGGCGCAGGAGGCGTGCCGGACGATCGTGGAAAGCGCGATCATCGAGGCGGGCTACACCATCTATGGCTGGCGGCAGGTGCCGGTCGACGTCTCCGTCATCGGGATGAAGGCGCAGGCGACCCGGCCGGAGATCGAGCAGATCATGATCGCCGGCCCGATGCCCGACGCGATGAGCGAGGCGGAGTTCGAGAAGAACCTGTACCTCGTCCGCCGTCGCATCGAGAAGCGGGTGATCGCCGCGCAGATCAGCGGCTTCTACATCTGTTCGCTGTCGGCACGCTCGATCGTGTACAAGGGGCTGTTCCTGGCGGAGAGCCTGTCGGTCTTCTACCCCGACCTGACCGATCAGCGGTTCGAGAGCCGCGTCGCGATCTTCCACCAGCGTTATTCCACCAACACCTTCCCGCAATGGTGGCTGGCGCAGCCGTTCCGGTGCCTCGCCCATAACGGCGAGGTCAACACGATCCGCGGCAACAAGAACTGGATGCTCAGCCACGAGATCCGGATGGCCAGCATCGCGTTCGGCGACAATTCGGAGGATATCAAGCCGGTGATCCCGGCCGGCGCGTCCGACACCGCCGCGCTCGATGCGGTCTTCGAGACGATCTGTCGCTCCGGCCGCGACGCGCCGACCGCCAAGCTGATGCTGGTGCCGGAGGCATGGCAGGCGGGCGACACGCCGCCCGACCATGCGGCGATGTACCAGTATCTCGCCTCCGTGATGGAGCCGTGGGACGGACCGGCCGCGCTCGCCATGACCGATGGCCGTTGGGCGGTCGCGGGGATGGACCGCAACGCGCTGCGCCCGCTGCGCTACACCCGCACCAATGACGGGCTGCTGATCGTCGGCTCCGAAAGCGGCATGGTCGTCGTTCCCGAAAGCACGGTGATCGCCAAGGGCCGGCTGGGGCCGGGCCAGATGATCGCGGTCGATCTGGACGAGGGCGTCGTGCTGGAGGATCGCGCGGTCAAGGATCGGATCGCCGGCGAGCAGGACTATGCCGCGATGATCGGCGAGTTCCTGGCGCTGGACGACCTGCCGCCCGCGCCCGAGGAGGCGACCGTCCGCTATTCCCGCGCGGAATTGGCGCGCCGCCAGGTCGCGGCGGGGCAGACGCTGGAGGACATGGAGCTGATCCTGTCGCCGATGGTCGATTCGGCCAAGGAGGCGATCGGATCGATGGGCGACGATACGCCGCTGGCCGTCATCAGCGACAAGCCACGCCTCATCAGCCAGTTCATCCGCCAGAATTTCAGTCAGGTCACGAATCCGCCGATCGACCCGCTGCGCGAGCGGTACGTGATGTCGCTGAAGACGCGGTTCGGCAATCTCGCCAACATCCTCGACGTGCGTGACGAGCGCGAGCGGGTGCTGGTGCTCGACTCGCCGGTGCTGACCGGCGCGAAATGGGCGCGGCTGAAGGCGCATTTCGGGCGCGCGGCGGCCGAGATCGACTGCACCTTCGAAGCCGAAGGCGGTCCCGAAAAGCTGCGCGCGGCGATCCAGCGCATCCGCAACCAGGCGGAACAGGCGGTGCGCGAGGGCCGGTCCGAGCTGTTCCTGACCGACGAGCACGTTTCCGAGGATCGCGTCGCGATCGCCGGCGTGCTGGCGGCGGCGGCGGTGCATACGCATCTCGTGCGCCGGGGCCTTCGCTCCTACGCGTCGATCAACGTGCGGTCGGCCGAGTGTCTCGACACGCACTATTACGCGGTGCTGATCGGCGTCGGTGCGACGACGGTGAACGCCTATCTGGCCGAGGCGGCGATCGTCGACCGGCATACCCGCGGCCTGTTCGGCGACCTGACGCTGGAGCAATGCCTGACCCGCCATCGCGTCGCGATCGAGGAAGGGCTGCTGAAGATCATGTCGAAGATGGGGATCGCGGTGATCTCCAGCTATCGCGGCGGCTATAATTTCGAGGCGGTGGGCCTGTCCCGTGCGCTTGTGAACGACCTGTTCCCGGGGATGCCGGCCAAGATCTCCGGCGAGGGCTATAACTCGCTGCACTATTCGGCGATGGTCCGGCACGAGGCGGCGTTCGACAGCGGCGTCGCCAACCTGCCGATCGGCGGCTTCTATCGCCAGCGCAACGGCGGCGAGACGCATGCGTACTCGGCGCAGCTGATGCACCTGTTGCAGACCGCGGTCGCGACCGACAGCTATTCGACGTACCTGCAGTTCAGCCGCGGCGTCAGCGACCTGCCTCCGGTCTATCTGCGCGACCTGCTGCAGTTCAACTTTCCCGGCGAGGGTGTACCGATCGACCAGGTCGAGGCGATCACGGAGATCCGCAAGCGCTTCGTGACGCCGGGCATGTCGCTGGGCGCGCTGTCGCCCGAGGCGCACGAGACGCTGGCGATCGCGATGAACCGCATCGGCGCCAAGGCGGTGTCGGGTGAGGGCGGCGAGGACAAGGCGCGCTATTCGCCGTACGAGAATGGCGACAACGCCAATTCGGGCGTGAAGCAGATCGCGTCCGGCCGGTTCGGCGTGACCGCCGAATATCTGAACGCCTGCGAGGAGATCGAGATCAAGGTCGCGCAGGGCGCCAAGCCCGGCGAGGGCGGCCAGCTGCCCGGCTTCAAGGTGACCGAGTTCATCGCGCGGCTGCGCCATGCGACGCCGGGCGTGACGCTGATCAGCCCGCCGCCGCACCACGATATCTATTCGATCGAGGATCTCGCGCAGCTCATCTATGACTGCAAGCAGATCAACCCACGCGCGCGCGTCTGCGTGAAGCTGGTCAGCTCGGCGGGCATCGGCACGGTCGCGGCGGGCGTGGCGAAGGCGCATGCCGACGTGATCCTCGTCTCCGGCCATGTCGGCGGCACGGGCGCGTCCCCGCAAACCTCGATCAAATATGCCGGCACGCCGTGGGAAATGGGCCTGTCGGAGGTGAACCAGACGCTGACCCTCAACAGCCTGCGCGGGCGCATCCGCCTGCGCGCGGACGGCGGCCTGAAGACCGGGCGCGACATCGTGATCGCGGCGATCCTGGGCGCGGAGGAGTTCGGCATCGGCACGCTCAGCCTCGTCGCGATGGGCTGCATCATGGTGCGCCAGTGCCATTCGAACACCTGCCCGGTCGGCGTCTGCGTGCAGGACGAACGCCTGCGCGCCAAGTTTACCGGCACGCCGGAAAAGGTCATCAACCTGATGACCTTCATCGCCGAGGAGGTGCGCGACATCCTGGCGCGGCTGGGCTGCAAGTCGCTCGACGAGGTGATCGGTCGCACCGAGTTCCTGCGGCAGGTCAGCCGCGGCGCCGAGCATCTCGACGATCTCGACCTCAATCCGATCCTGGCCAAGGTGGATGCGGACGAGAGCCAGCGGCGCTTCAGCCTGTCGACGTTCCGTAACGCGGTGCCCGACAGCCTGGACGCGCAGATCATCAAGGATGCCGCCGCCGTCTTCTCGCGCGGGGAAAAGATGCAGCTGACCTATTCGGTGCGCAACACGCACCGCGCGGTCGGCACCCGCCTGTCGAGCGAGATCACCCGCACGTTCGGGATGGACAAGCTGGCGGACGGGCATGTCACGGTGCGGCTGCGCGGATCGGCGGGCCAGTCGCTCGGCGCGTTCCTGTGCAAGGGCATCACGCTGGAGGTGTTCGGCGACGCCAACGACTATGTCGGCAAGGGCCTGTCGGGCGGCACGATCATCGTGCGGCCGGCGGTGTCGTCGCCGCTCGCCAGCCAGGACAATACGATCGTCGGCAACACCGTGCTGTACGGCGCGACCAGCGGCCGGCTCTATGCGGCGGGGCAGGCGGGCGAGCGGTTCGCGGTGCGCAATTCGGGCGCGATCGTCGTGGTCGAGGGCTGCGGCGCGAACGGCTGCGAGTATATGACCGGCGGCGTCGCGGTGGTGCTGGGCGGCGTCGGCGCGAACTTCGGCGCCGGGATGACCGGCGGCATGGCGTTCATCTACGATGCCGATGGCAGCTTCGAGAGGCGTGCCAACCCGGAAAGCATCGTCTGGCAGCGGATCGCCAGCGCGCACTGGGAAAGCCGGCTCCACACGCTCGTCAGCGAACATGCCGCCGCGACCGACAGCAAATGGTCGAAGGGGCTGCTGGAGGACTGGGACCGGATCGCCGGCAATTTCTGGCAGGTGGTGCCAAAGGAAATGCTGTCGCGCCTGTCGCATCCGCTGGACGACACGGCCGAGGCGGCGGAGTAACCGCCCCGGCCGGCGTTGCCGCGATCGGCGGCGCCGGCCGGCGGCGATCGTTTGCCGATCGCCGCATCGCCGGTGGAACAACGCGGCCGCTCGTCCTACAGGGTGGGCATGTGGCAGCTCTATCAATTCCCCATCTGTCCCTTCAGCCGTAAGGTGCGCCTCGTCCTGGGGGAGAAGGGCGTCGGGTACGAGCTGGTGCGCGAATCGCCCTGGGCGCGGCGGGACGAGTTCATCGACATGAACCCCGCCGGGCAGACGCCGGTGATGGTCGATCCGGGGCGCGGTATCCTGCTGATCGATTCGCAGGCGATCGTCGAATATTTCGAGGAGACGGTCGACAAGGCCACTATGATCTCCGGCACCGCGACCGGCCGGGCGGAGATCCGGCGGCTGACGACGTGGTTCGACACGCAGTTCTTCCGCGACGTCACCGGGCCGCTGCTGCACGAGCGGCTGGTGAAGCGGATCGCGCAGCGCGCGACTCCGGATGCGCGGGCGCTGCGCGAGGCGATGAAGGGCGCGGTCGGGCATCTCGACTATACCGATTACCTGCTCGATCACCGGCAATGGCTGGGCGGCGCGACGATGAGCCTGGCCGACCTGACGGCGGCGGCGCATATCTCGGTCGCCGATTATCTGGGCGGGATCGACTGGAAGGGGCATGAGCAGACCGCGCGCTGGTATCGCGGGCTGAAGAGCCGCCCCTCGTTCCGCCCGCTGCTGTCCGAACGGATGGAGCTGGTCGGGCCGCCGAGCCATTACGACAACCTGGATTTCTGAGCCATGGCCGAGACAATCGCATTCGACGACTTCATGCGGGTCGATATCCGCGTCGGCACGGTCGTCGCGGCCGAGCCGTTCCCGGAAGCGCGCAAGCCCGCGATCAAGCTGACGATCGATTTCGGGCCAGAGATCGGGCGCAAGCGGTCCTCGGCGCAGATCACCGTCCATTATGCGCCCGAAACGCTGGTCGGGCGGCAGGTGGCGGCGGTCGTCAATTTTCCGCCGCGGCAGATCGGGCCGTTCATGTCGGAGGTACTGACGCTGGGCTTCCCCGACGCGGACGGGGCGGTGGTGTTGATCGGTCCCGACCACAGCGTGCCGGACGGCGGGCGGCTGTTCTGACGCCGCGAACGTTGAGACTGTTGAGGGTTGTGGGCGGTCCCGCCCAAGCAAATTCAGGGACTTGGCGCGAACGATACACGCGAATGTTGCGACAGTCATGCTGTCGCAACATGAGGAAATGGTCGGCGTCGGCATCACGCCGTCCTACCCCGTCGGGGCGGGTGTAGGACAGCGCGGAGCGGGGGCGCTTACTGGGCGGCGGCCGCCTTCTTGGCTTTCTTGCTGTAGTGATGATGGGCGACGGCGCAGCCCGCCATCGCGCCCATGACGGCATGGCCCTTGCCCACGAAATGGCCGCCGACCGCGCCGGCCGCCGCGCCCCGGATGCAGCCTTTGGCCAGAACCGGCGACGCCGACACCATCAGCAGCGGCAGGGCGACGAGCGAGACGTAACGCATCACGATATCCTCCAATGGATTGCGGAGGGATCAAGCGGCGAGGGGCGCGCGCTGTTCCGTTAAGCTTTGGTCATCAAGCCTTCATCGACGCCGGCGCGGGGCATGGGACAAACCGCCCCATCGACGCGGGGCTGGTCGATCACCACATCCCGTCCATGACCGATCCCGACCCCCACGCCCTTCCCGCCGCCACCGGCGCCGGGCGGTTCCGCTGGATCCTGCTCTGCGGCTGGCGGGGCCGATGCCCGCGCTGCGGCGAGGGGCGGATGTTCCGGTCGTGGCTTAAGGTGGCGGACCGATGCGGGGTCTGTGGGCTGGATTATCGCTTCGCCGCACCCGATGACGGGCCGGCATTCTTCTCGCTGTGCATCGTCGCCTTTCCGCTCGCGTTTCTGGTCGTGTGGATACAGGTCGCGTTCGATCCGCCCTGGTGGGTGCATCTGTTCACGTCGCTGCCGGTGATGGTGCTGGGCACGCTGCTGCCGCTACGGCCGATCAAGGGATGGCTGGTCGCATCGCAATTCGTCAACCGCGCGCAGGAACACGGCACGCGCGGCCTGTGGTCCGAGCTGCATGGCACGCGCGCGGGCAGCAATGATTTTGACCAGTGACGGCCGCCGACTGACGCTGATCGCCGCGCTGCTGGCGGTCGCCGGCTGTTCGGCGGACGATCACGAGGCGCGGCGGCAACGCGCCGGGCCGAATCCGGACCGGCAGGCGCTGGCGCGAGTCGCGAGCGCTGCGGCAGGCGCCCGGCGGTTCGCAGCCTGTGCCGCCTGCCATGCGATCAGCCCCGGTGCGCCCGATCGCAACGGGCCGAACCTGTACGGCGTGATGGGGCAGCCGATCGGCCGCAACAGCGCGCGCTTTGGCTATACGGCGGCGCTGCAAGGGGTGGGCGGCCGCTGGACGGCGGAACGGATGGATCGCTGGCTGGCGGACCCGCAAGCCTTCGCCCCGGGCACCGCGATGCGCTATCCCGGCGTAAGCGATCCGCTGGACCGGGCGGACCTGATCGCGTTCATCGAAAGCCGGCGATAGCGCGCGCGACACGGCGCGCGATGACAGATGACGGCAGCGGCCTGCCGATCGCGATGGCCGGACACTCAGGCCGCCGCGAGGGGCGCTGTCGTGGCGGGGGCAGCGAATGCGGGCGCGAACAGCCAGGATTCGGCGTCTGCGATATCGGGGAACATGCGGACATCCTCGCGCATCTGCAGCCGCCGCGTCTGCATCCGGGCGAGCGGCGTTTCGGCGACGAGCGCGATCCGGCCGGCAAGCGGGTTCGCGACGAATTTCTGCATCGTGGCGATCAGCGTCTGGCTTTGCAGGATCGCATTGCGCAGATCAACCAATACGCGCTGCGTCCCGAGCGCGACGCCGAGCGATGCGATCGCCGTGACGCAGTCGGCGACGAACTGGCGCTTGATCTCATCGTCCCAGAACGTGTCGCGGAAGCCGATCGTGACGAGGCCACGGCAGGCATCCGGCGCGATGAGATAGGGCCTGTCCATCGTAACCGTCTGGCATCAAAGCCTTAGCGGGGCGTTAAAGCAGGCGGGCGGCCCCGTACCTATCCCTCCAGGCTTTTCGAGGCCTGTTCAAACAGGTCCTTCGACAGGCCCGGCACCGCCACGATCCGCTCCAGCTCCGCGCGCATCAATGCCGCGCGGCCCTCGTCGAAGCGGCGCCAGCGGCCGAGCGGGGGCAGGAGGCGCGCGGCGGTCTGCGGATTCAGCCGGTCGAGCGCGATCAGCTGATCGGCGAGGAAGCGATAGCCGCGCCCGTCCGCCGCGTGGAACGCGCGCTGGTTGGCGCCGAACGCGCCCAGCAGGCTGCGCGCGCGATTGGGGTTGGCGAGCAGGAAATCGGGGTGGCGGGCCAGATCCTCGACCACCGCCGCCGTGTCCGCGCGGGGGGACAGCGCCTGTGTCTGGAACCATTTGTCCAGCACCAGCCCGTTATCGGCATAGCGGTGGTGGAAGATGTCGAGTGCCGCTTCCCGCTCCGCATGGTCGCCATGCGCCAGCGTATTCAGCGCGGCCATCCGGTCGGTCATGTTGTCCGCTGCCTCGAACTGGCGGAAGGCGAGGGCGCCCGCCTCCGCATCGCCGGCCGCCGCGATGTAGGACAGCGCGACGCCGCGCAGCCGCCGCTTGCCCTTCGCCTCCGGCGTATAGGCATAGGGCCCCTGTTCCAGCACGGTGTGCAGCTGCCGCCACGCGGGCAGCAGGCCGCGCCCGATCGCCTGGCGCAGCGCCTCGCGCGCGCGGTACACCGCCTCCGGGTCGACGACCGCCAGCTGGTCGCCGACAAAGGCCTCGGATGGCAGCAGCATCGCTTCGCCGAGGAACGCATGGTCGAGCTCGGGATCGTCCAGTGTCCGCTCGATCGCCGCGACGACGGCGTCATGATCCGCCGTCCCCTCGATCGCGCCGGCGACCAGCGTGTCGAGCATCAGCTGCTGCATCGCCTCGTACCGGGCGAAGGGATCATCGTCCTTGGCCGACAGCAGGGCCAGATCGGCGGCGCTGCGATCGCTCTCGACGATCACGGGGGCGGAGAAGCCGCGGTTGATCGACAGGATCGGCCGTTCGGTGACGGCCTCGAACACGATCGTCTCGGCGGGCTGATCGAGCAGGACGAGCTGTTCGTCGGTCAGCGGACGGCCCGTCTCCGCGCCGAACAGGCGCAGCTTCAGCGGAATCACCATCGGCTGCTTTTCGGGCTGCCCCGGCGTCGCGGGGACATGCTGGGCAAGGCGCAGCGTCGCGCGGCCGCCGCCCGCGACATGCTCCACGCTGGCGGAGACGCGCGGCGTGCCGGCCTGCCCGTACCAGCGGCGGAACTGCGACAGGTCCTGGCCCGATGCCTCCTCCATGCAGGCGACGAAATCCTCGCAGGTGGCGGCGGTGCCGTCGAAGCGGTCGAAATAGAGGTCGGTGGCGGCGCGGAAGGCGGCGGGCCCCAGGATCGTCGCCATCATGCGGATCAGCTCCGCGCCCTTGTTATAGATGGTGGCGGTGTAGAAGTTGCTGATTTCCTGATATTCGTCCGGCCGCACGGGATGGGCGAGCGGGCCGGCATCCTCCGGGAACTGCGCGGCGCGGAGCGAGCGCACATCCTCGATCCGCTTGACCGCTGCAGAGCCCTGATCGGCGGAGAAGCCTTGGTCGCGATAGACGGTGAACCCCTCCTTCAGCGACAGCTGGAACCAGTCGCGGCAGGTGATGCGGTTGCCCGACCAGTTGTGGAAATATTCGTGCGCGACGACGGCGGCGATCCCGTCATAGTCGTAATCGGTCGCGGTATCGGGATCGGCGAGTATGTAGCGGCTGTTGAAGATGTTCAGCCCCTTGTTCTCCATCGCGCCGAAGTTGAAGTCGTCGACCGCGACGATGTTGAACACGTCGAGGTCGTATTCGCGGCCATAGACGCGCTCGTCCCACGCCATCGACAGCTTCAGCGCGTGGAGCGCGTGGTCGGTGCGCGCCAGATCGGCGGCGCGGACCCAGATGCCCAGCTCCACCTGCCGGCCCGACCGGGTGGTGAAGGTGCCGCGATTGACCGCCAGATCACCCGCCACCAGCGCGAAGAGGTAGCTGGGCTTGGGATAGGGATCGTGCCATTCGGCCCAGTGCCGGCCATCGGGCAGATCGCCCGCGCCGACCGGATCGCCGTTCGACAGAAGGACGGGGAAGCGCGCCTTGTCCGCGCTCATCCGCACGGTGTAGCGCGACAGCACGTCGGGCCGGTCGGGGAACCAGGTGATGCGGCGAAACCCCTCCGCCTCGCACTGCGTGCACAGGTTGCCGCCCGAGGCGTAGAGCCCCATCAGCTGCGTATTGCGATCGGGATGGACCTCCCCCTCCGTCTCCACGACATGCGCGTCGCCGGAGAGCGGGACGACGAGCGTATCGCCGTCCATATGCCAGTCGTTCACGGCCTGCCCGTCGACGCGCACCGAAAGCGGCGCCGTGCCCGCGCCGTCGAGCCGCAGCGGCTGGTCGTGCGCGCCGGCGCGCCGCACCTCAAGCCGCGCCAGCACCCGCGTGGTGCCGGGATCGAGCGCGAAGTCGAGCGCGATGTCGGGCACCGTCCAGGCGGGCGGCCGGTAATCCGCGCGGCGCGTGACGAGCGGCGGCGCGGACGGGAGGGGGGGCTGGGCGGCGGCGGCGATCGCATCGAGCATGGGCGTGTCTATACGCTTCCCCCACGCGCCGTGCCAGCAATGCCGATTTCCGGGCAGCAACGCCCTTTCCGCGACGCGCAACCGGCGTTACGCCTGCCCGGATGATGCAGCGTTTGTCGGGGCTTGCCGCCCTGTTGTCGATGCCGGCGGTCGCGCTGGCGCAGTCTCCCACACCCGTTCCGGCCGCCGCGTCGGCCGCCCCGACGACAAAGGCGGATCCCTATGCCCCGTTGCCGCCCGATCAGGCGGCGATGCGCGCGCATGTGCTGTTCCTGGCATCGGACGCGCTGAAGGGACGCGAGGCGGGGTCGGCGGACTATGACGTGGCGGCGCAATATGTCGCGGCGCAGTTCTCCGCGATCGGGCTGCGGCCGGGCGGGGCGGCGGGCGGCTATCTGCAGCCGGTGCCGCTGGTGACGTACAGCGCGGCGGACAAGGGCGGCGCGACGTGGCAGCCGGCGGGCGGCACCGCGCAAGCGCTGGCGTTCGGGACGGACTATATTCCCGCCGCCAATCCGCGCGCCGCCACGACGCGCGTCGCGGCGCCGGTCGTGTTCGTGGGGCGCGGCGTGTCCGCGCCGACGCTGGGGCAGGACGACTACAAGGGCCTCGACGTGCGCGGCCGCATCGTCGCGTTCGTCGAGGATCGCGCGGACATCAAGGATCCCGAGATCGCCGCCTCGTTCAACCGGCCGACGCGGCTGGAAGAGGCGGCGCGGCGCGGCGCGGTGGGCGCGGTGGTGATCGCGACCGACGGTGAACGGTTCGCCGCCGGCGCCAGGCGCTGGGATCGCGCCGCGATGACCTGGGCCACACCCGAAGGGACGGGCGGCGGCCCGGTGGCGCGCGGCGTGCCGGTGCTCGCCAGCCTGTCGGCGGCGGGCGCAGCGAAGCTGTTCGGCGGCGCGCCGAAGCGGGGCGATGCGCCGCGCGGCGTGCTGACGGTGACGGGCGCGACCCGCTTCGTCCCCGCGACGAGCAGCAACGTCGTCGGCCTGCTGCCCGGCACCGATGCGAAGCTGGCGCCCGAGACGGTCGTACTGTCCGCGCACCTCGACCATATCGGCGTGTCGGAGGGGAAGGAGGGCGACCGGATCAACAACGGCGCGCTCGACAATGCGATCGGCATCGCCAGCCTGATCGAAGAGGCAAAGCGCTTCGTCGCCAGCGGCAAGCCGCCGCGTCGGACGGTGATGTTCCTGGCGGTGACGGCGGAGGAGAAGGGGCTGGTCGGCAGCGACTATTTCGCCGCGCACCCGACCGTGCCGGTCGGAAACATCGTCGCGGACGTGAACCTCGACATGCCAGTGCTGCTGTACCGGTTCGAGGACATGACCGTGTTCGGCGCGGAGCGATCGACACTGGGGCCGATCGTGGCGAGCGCGGTCGCCTCGGCGGGCGTGGGGCTGACGCCGGATCAGGATCCAGGCCAGGCGTTCTTCGTCCGGTCCGACCATTATCGCTTCGTCGAGCGGGGCATCCCGTCCGTCTTCCTGTGGCCGGGGCAGAAGGGCGCGGGCGCTGCGGCGTTCCAGGGCTTCTTGAAGAGCTGCTACCACCGCCCCTGCGACGAGGTGACGCAGCCCATCCTGTGGGATCAGGGCGTCCGCTTCGTCGATGTGAACTATCGCATCGCGCGCGAGATCGCGGACGCGGATGCGCGGCCGGTGTGGAACAGGGGCGACTGGTTCGGGCTGAAATACAAGGGGCCGATGGCGGGCAAGTGAGCCGGCTGTTCGTCTTCGGGCTGGGCTATGCCGCGCGGGCGGTGGCGGCGCGCCTGATGACCCCCCTCCCCTTCAGGGGAGGGGACGGGGGTGGGGCGTTTCCTCGAGCGCGCGGCCTGGGGGGGCGGGGGGGGGGGCGTTTCCTCGAGCGCGCGGCCTGGGGGGGCGCCCCACCCCCAGCCCCTCCCCCGAAGGGGAGGGGAGTTGGTCGATCGTCGGCACGACCCGCGACGGGCGAGACGGCACGATCCGATTCGACGATGACGCGGCGGTGCGGGCAGCGCTCGCCACGTCCACGCACATCCTGTCCTCCGTGCCGCCCGACGATGACGGGCGCGATCCCGTGCTGGACCGGTATGGCGACAGGATCGGGGAGGGGGCGATCGGGCCGCGATGGGTCGGGTATCTGTCCTCGACCGGCGTTTATGGCGATGCGCGCGGCGCGTGGGTGGACGAAAGCGCGCCGACGGGCACCGGCCGCCGCGTCGCGCGATCGGCGGCGGATGCGGCGTGGCTGGACCGGCGGGCGCGTGTGTTTCGCCTGCCCGGAATCTATGGCCCCGGCCGCTCGCCGCTGGACCGGGTGCGCGCGGGCAAGGCGCACCGGGTCGATGTGCCGAACCTGTTCAGCCGCATCCATGTCGAGGATCTGGCGGCGGGCGTCATCGCCGCCTTCGGAGCGCCGCCGGGGGCGTACAACCTCGCCGACGACCTGCCCTGTTCGCAGAACGACGTGATCGCGCTGGCGGCCGGGATGCTGGGCATGGCGCCGCCGCCGATCGTGCCGGTCGACAGCCTGTCGCCGATGGCGCGCGGCTTTTACGCGGAGGACCGGCGGATCGCCAATGGCAAGGCGAAGCGGGTGCTGGGCTGGCAACCGCGTTATCCGGATTACCGCGCGGGGCTGAGGGCGCTGATGCGGAGTGAGGCCGACGCTTCCTGAAAACGCCGTCTGACCGCGCGGGCGCCTATCGCGCCGGCCGGCGGGCCCGCAACGCGATCACCAGCCCGATCCCGGTCAGCACCGCGCCGGCGGCGGCGAGCAGCGACCAGCGATACCCCTCGAACACGGTCGACAGCAGCATCGCGATGACGGGCACGATCACGCTGGAATAGGCGGCTTTCGCCGGACCGATCGTCCGCAGCACGGTGAAATAGAGGACGAAGGCGAGCGCGGAGGCGAACAGCCCGAGATACAGGATCCCGGCCAGATAGCCGAGCCGCCATTCGATCACCGGCGGGCCGGTCAGCGCCCAGGCGAGCACCGCGTCGATCGCCGCGCCGAACAGCATCCCCACCGCCAGCACCGGCGCCATCGGATAGCGCGCGGCGGTGCGGCTGGCCTGCATGACATTGGCCGAGGAGGCGGACAGGATGGCGAGCAGCGTGATGGCGATGCCGGTCATCACCCGGCCCGGCCCGGCGGGATCGACCCGCGCCTCGTGCACGAAGAGGAGGACGATGCCGGCCATCGCGACCGCCGATCCGGCGACCAGCTGCCGCCCCAGCTTTTGCCCGAGGAAGATGCGCGCGAACAGCGCGTTGGGGACGAGCAGCAGCGCGAAGATGACGGCGACGAGGCCGGAGGTGATATACCCCTCCGCCCGGTAGACGAAGTTGAAGTTCAGGCAGAATTGCAGCGTGCCGAGCACCATCGCGAAGACGAGGCCGGGCAGCGGCAGGCGCAGGCTTTCGCGCCGCATCGTCGCCCAGATCGCCAGCGCGATGCCGGCAACGACGAAGCGATAGGCGACCGACCAGCTGGGCGGCACGACCGCGATCTGGTCGCGGATGACGAGCCAGGTCGAACCCCAGATCAGCGTGACGATGCCGAACGGGATCAGGATCGCCGCTCTGGTCGAATGGGGCGGCGCGAAATCGGGGGCGGGGCTCACAGGCGGCGGATCGCGTCGGCGAAGGCGGCGACCTGATCGGGCGCGCTGTCCCAGGCGGTGACGAAGCGCACCTCGCCATCGGCCCAGTCGTAGAAGTCGAACCCGGCGGCGCGCAGCGTCGCGGCCTCTTGCGGGGTGGCGCGCAGGAACACCTCGTTCGCCTCCACGGGATGGATCAGGCGGGGGCCGGCCGCCGCGCCCAGCGTCGCGGCGGCGGCGTTGGCGGCGCGGCCGTTGGCGAGCCACAGATCGTCTTCCAGCATCGTCAGGATCTGCGCGGCGAGGTAGCGTCCCTTGGACAGCAGCAGCCCGGCGCGCTTGCGTCGGCGCAGCGTCGCGTCGGCGAGCGCGGGGTCGAAGAAGACCAGCGCCTCCGCGCTCATCCCGCCATTCTTGACGAAGCCGAAGGATAGGACGTCGACACCCGCGCGCCACGTCGTGTCCGCGAGCATCTCGCCCGTGGTGGCCATCGCGTTGGCGAAGCGCGCGCCGTCCATGTGCAGCCGCCAGCCGCGCGACCGGCACAAAGCGCCGATCGCCGCGACCTCCGCGGCGCGATAGACGCGGCCATATTCGGTGGCGTTGGTGATCGAGACGGCGTGCGGCTGCACGCGGTGGACGTCGTCGGCGATGGCGTCCGCGACCGTGGCGATCGCGTCGGGCGTCAGCTTCGCGCCGTCGCCCCCGGCCAGCATCAGCTTGGCGCCGTGCGTATAGAATTCCGGCGCGCCGCATTCGTCGTTCTGGATGTGCGCGTCGCGGTGGCAGATCACCCCGCCATAGGGCGGGCAGAGCGCGGCGAGCGCCAGCGCGTTGGCGGCGGTGCCGGTGGGCACCCACAGCACGCGCACCTCATGGTCGAACAGCGCGGCAAAGCGGGCATCGAGGCTCCTGGACAGGCGATCGCCGTCATAGGCGGTGTCGAGCGCGTCGGCGGCGGCCATGGCGGCGAAAACGCGGGGATGCACGGCGGCGGCATTGTCGGAGAAGAAGCGCATGGCCGGGGATTAGGGGCAGATGGGGTAGTGTTCCATCCGTAATTTGGCCGGAGGGGCGCGGTTTGCGCCCCCAAACCCCCCCTTCGTCATTCCCGCGCAGGCGGGAATCCCTTGTCGCTGGCGGTGCGGCTCTGGCGCGAACCCGCGCGAATGGATCCCCGCCTGCGCGGGGATGACGGGCCTACGCCTGGCGGTGCGACCTCACCACTCGTCGTCGTTGGGGCCGTTTTCCTCGTCCGGGCCGGGGCGATCCGGTCCACGCGGGCCGATGCGGTCGCCGGGGCGCGGGCCGATCGGCGTATCCGGACCGGGACCGGGGCGGCGCGGGCCGACCGCGATCGAGCCGTCGTCGTTCTGGCGGATCTCCAGCCCGTAATCGTCGAGCTGCTGCTGCGCGGCGCCGATCGCGTCCGAGGCAATGCCGCCAAGGTCGTTGCCGACATCCTCGATCAGGTTGGAATCGACCGGGATCGCCTCCTCGCGCACGACCGGCGCGACGCCGAGCGCGGACTGCATGAAGCCGCGCCACAGCTGTGCGGGGATGCCGCCGCCATGCAGGCCGGGCATGGGCGAGCTGTCGTCATGGCCGACCCATACGCCGACGACCAAGTCGCCCGCGCCGCCGATGAACCAGCCGTCGCGGCTGTTCTGCGAGGTGCCGGTCTTGCCCCAGGCGTCGATCGACAGCGTCGCCTCCCGCCCGGTGCCACGCAGCGAGGAGCCGAGCAGCGTCAGCATGTCGGCGCGCACGCGGTCTGGGAATTTCTTCTGCCCGCCGGCGATCGCCTGATACCAGGGCTTGTCGTCGACCTCCGCGACGCCGCGCGTCTCGACCGGATAGGCGCCCGCCGCGATCGAGGCATAGGCGGCGGTGAGTTCGAGCAGCGATACTTCGGACGTGCCGAGCCCGATCGTCGCCTCGTTCGCGATCGGCGTGGTGATGCCGAGGTCGCGGGCGGCGGCGATGACGTTGCGCACGCCCACCTGCTGCGTCAGCCGCGCCGCGACGACGTTGGAGGAACGGGCGAAGGCGCGGCGCAGCGTGATCGGCCCCAGATAGCGATTGTCGTCGTTGCGCGGCTTCCACCCGGCGATCTCGACGGGCGAATCGTCCATCACCGTGTCGGGCGTCAGGCCGGCGCGCATCGCCGCGAGATAGACGAACAGCTTGAAGGTGGAGCCGGGCTGGCGGCGCGCCTGCACCGCGCGGTTGAACGGACTCTTGCCGTAATTGCGGCCGCCGACCATCGCGACGACGCGGCCATCGGGATGCATCGCGACGATCGCCGCCTGCGCGCTGCCGAGGCCGCCCGAATTGACGATCCGCTCCGCGATCTTCTGCATCCGGGGATCGAGCGTGGTGCGCACCGTCGCCTCGCTCTTCACCTCGCCGGCATGGTCGCGCGCCTGCGGCAGCACCCAGTCGGCGAAGTAGGTGCCGGTCGGCAGCGACTGGGCCGGGCGATCGAGCACGCGCTGCGGCTGCACCGCCTTCGCCTCGCGCGGGGTCAGGAAGCCGGCATCCGCCATCGCCGCGACGACCACCGCTTGCCGGGCGCGCGCGCCCTTCAGATTCTCGGTCGGGGCGAGGCGGCTGGGCGCCTTCACCAGCCCCGCCAGCATCGCCGCCTGGCCGACGTTCAGCTTGTCGGGCGTGCGGCCGAAATAATGCTTCGCGGCGGCGGTGATGCCGTACACGTTGTCGCCGAAATAGACGTTCGACAGGTAGCGCGACAGGATCTGGTCCTTCGTCAGCCACGCTTCCAGCCAGAAGGCGATCATCACCTCGCGCAGCTTGCGCGCGGCGGTGCGATCCGAATCTAGGAAGGCGTTCTTCGCCAGCTGCTGCGTGATCGTAGAGCCGCCCTGCCGGACGCCGCCAGAGCCGACATTGGCCCAGGCCGCGCGCAGGATGCCGCGCGGGTCGATGCCCCAGTGCGAATAGAAACGCCGGTCCTCGATCGCGATGAACGCCTCGCGCACATGCGGGGGCAGCTTCGCGGCATCGACCGGCGCGCCGATGATCGCGCCGCGCCGCGCGATCGGCGTGCCGTCCTCCGCGAGCAGCGTGATCGAGGGCGGCGTGGGCGGTTTCAGCGAGCGGGACAGCGGCGCGGTGACCGCCAGCCAGGCGATCGCGACGACCAGCAGCACGATGCCCACCGCCGCGCCGCGTACCGCCCAGCGCCCGACCCAGCGCCACGAGCGGCGCTGCGGCTCCGGCTCCCACTGTGGCTCGAAACCCGATCCGCGTGCCGACCAGCGATCGGGATCGGTATAGGACGGCCACGCATCGCCGCGCGACGACAGCGGACGCGGCTGATCGGGGTCATAGGGATCGGGGCGCAACGGCGGCTTCCAGGACACGATTGGGCTGTCTTACCTGTATATGGCACCCGGTGCAATCCGCCCAGCCTATCCGCTCCGCTGACGGTTGGCGAGGGGCGGCGGCGTACGGAAACCGGCGTCGTGCCGGATGGACCGGGCGGGGTGAACGGCGGTTGAACCCGTCGCCCTAGCGCTCGATCCAGTGGCGGCGGACGAACCAGATGACGATCCCCGCCGCGACCATCGCGCACACCGCCATGATGCCGTCGAAGACATAGGGGCTTTCGGCATAGGGCAGCCCCTTCACGTTCATGCCGTACAGGCCGGTGATGAAGGTGAGCGGCAGGAAGACGAGCGCGGCGATCGAGATGACCAGGCTGCGGCTGTCGATCTGTTCGGCGCGCAGGTCCGACAGCGTTTCGTGCATCAGCGCGGCGCGTTCGCGGATCGATTCCAGCTCCTCGGCCATGCGCGCGGCGCGGTCGGCGGCGGCGGCGATGTGCAGCCGGTCGTCGTCGCCCAGCCAGTCGCCGGGCAGCGCCGCCAGCTTTTCCAGCGCCTGCCGCTGCGGGTTGAGGAACCGGCGATAGCTGATTGCGGCGATCCGCACCCGGCTGACGGTGCGACGCAGCTGGAAGACGCGGTGGACGTCGATCCGCTCCTCGCAATCGTCCAGCTGGTCGCCGATATCCGCGACCTCGGGATCGAGATCGGCGGTGATCGCGGCGGCGAAGGCGGTGATGAGGTCGCCGGGATCATGGACATGGCCGGCCGCCACCTCCGCCTCCACCATACCCACCGCGACCAGCGGCTTGCGCACGAGGGAGAAGACGCGGCCCCGCGTCGCCCAGATGCGGACGGAGGCGAGCACGTCGCCGTCCAGTGCCTCTCGCGATCGGCCACGCAGGTTCAGGAAGGCGCCGCCCTCGAACGCCTCGCAGCGGGGGCGCGTCTCGGTCGCGGTCAGCGCGTCGATCAAATAGTCGTCGAGCGCGGCGACCTCGTGCAGCCAGTGGCGCGTCTCGTCGTCGATCTCGCCCAGATGGATCCAGGCAAGATCGGGCGAGCCGGACAGCGCGGTGTCGATCCGCACCTCCGCCGGCTGGCCATGGTCGATATGATAGCAGGTCGCCTTCATGCGGATTCCAGATACACGGACAGGCCCGGCGCGTCGGCGGGCGGTTGGGTGAGACGCGCGGCATCGGCGCGCGCGCGATCGAGGATCGCGGGCGGCACGGTGCCGTCATGGATGACACGGTCGGCGGCGGCGAGCCAGCGGGCCTCGCGCAGCGTCAGGTCGTCCGGGTCGGCGGAGCGCAGCGCGATGCGAACGGTACGGGGGCTGCGGTCCTTGGCCATGGTGGCGACCGGATCGGCCGGGACCGGACCGGGGCCGAGTGGATCGAGTGCGCCGCCGGGCGAGAGCGCGGCGCCGATCGCGCGGCGCCGGTCGCCGCCATCGGGCCAGCGCGCGCGCAACGCGCCCCGCGCAGCCTGAAGCGCATCGGCAAGGCGGCCGAGATCGGCGGGCAGCAGCGCCTCCAGCCGCTGGCGCAGCGCGGCGGCGAGCCCGGCGGAGACGCCGCCGGTGCCGATCGCGATCAGCACGGGCGCGCGGTCGACGATCGCGGGGAGGGTGAAATCGCACAAGGCGGGGCGGTCGACCGCGTTGACGAGGATGCCGCGCGATTTGAGCCGCGCAACGGCGGCGAGGGCTTCGGTCTCGTCCTCGACCGCGACGATGGCGAGGGTTGGAGGTGACCGGGTGAGCCCCTCCCCTTCAGGGGAGGGGAGGGGGTGGGGCGCTTCCGCAGGCGATGGTGCCTGAGGCGACGCCCCACCCCCGACCCCTCCCCTGAAGGGGAGGGGAGCGGAAGAAGGCAACACCACCCCATCCTCGCCCACCACCACCGCGCCGGCGCGGTCGAGCAGGCGGCGTTTCGCGTCCGCCGCCTCGCCGTCGCCGAGCAAAATCACCGGCCGTCCGCCCAGCCGCACGAAGAGCGGCAGGCTGTGGAGCGTCATTTCGCCAGCCAGTCCGGCACGCGTTCGGCGGCGATCAGCGCCTCGGCGGCGACGCGGTCGGCGACCACGGCATAGCGGTCGCCATCGACCAGCACCTCGGGCACCAGCGGGCGGCTGTTGTACGTCGAGGCCATCGTCGCGCCATAGGCGCCGGCGGTGCGGAACACGGCCAGGTCGCCGCGCGCCACCGCGTCGATGTCGCGGCCCATCGCGAAGGTGTCGCCGCTTTCGCAGACGGGGCCGGCGATGTTGGCGGTCATCCGCGCGCCGGTCGGCTCGACCGCGACGAAATCGTGCCACGCGTCGTACAGCGCGGGGCGGGCGAGGTCGTTCATCGCGGCATCGACGATGACATAGGGGTGGGTCACGCCCGGCTTCACCCAGACCACCTCGGTCGCCAGCACGCCGGCATTGCCCGCGATGACGCGGCCGGGCTCGAACATGAGTTCTGCGTCCCAGTCCGCCGTGACGCGCGCGACCATCGCGCCGTAATCGGCGAGGTCGGGGGAGACGTCGCCCGCCTTGTACGGCACGCCGACGCCGCCGCCGAGATCGACATGGGTGACGGTGTGGCCCGCGCCGCGCAGCTCCGCGACGAGCGCGCCGATACGGGTATAGGCGGCCTCCAGCGGCGACAGGTCGAGCAGCTGGCTGCCGATATGGCAGGCGACGCCGCGCAGGTTCATCCCCGGCAGCGCGGCGAGGCGATCGAACATGGCGGGCGCCTGGTCGATCGGCACGCCGAACTTGTTTTCCTTCTTGCCCGTCGAGATCTTGGCGTGGGTGCCGGCATCGACATCCGGGTTGACGCGCAGCGTCGCGGGCGCGGCGATCCCGCGTTCGGCGGCGAGCGCGGCGAGGACGACGCCCTCCTCCTCCAGCTCCAGATTGAACTGGCCGATCCCGGCGTCCAGCGCGGCGGCGAGCTCCGCCTTCGTCTTGCCGACGCCGGAGAAGACGATGTCGGCGGCGGGGATGCCGGCCGCCAGCGCGCGCTTCATCTCGCCCACCGACACGACGTCGGCGCCATAGCCCTCATCGGCCAGCACGCGCAGCACCGCGAGGTTGGGGTTCGCCTTGATCGCATAGGCCAGGTGCTTGCGCGGCACGGCGGCCAGCCCGTCGCGGAACGCGCGCGCATGGCGGCGGAAGGTGGCGGCCGAATAGATATAGACGGGCGTGCCCACCGCCGCCGCGATGGCGGGAATGGACACGTCCTCCACATGGAGGACACCGTCGCGATAGTCGAAATGGTCCATCGTCAGCCTTGGTCGGTCAGCGCTGCGGGGGCAGGTCGAAGGTATCGGTGCGGCGCTCGTCGGAATTGGTGAGCAGGTCGTCGCTGCGCTCGGGCCGCTGCTGCGGCGTCGGCGTCAGCAGCTGCGTGGCGGTCGGCACCGCGACCGCGCCGCGCGGCGCGACGGGCAACGTCTTGCCGGGCGCGGGCTCCAGCCCCTGCGCCGCGCCGCATCCGGCCAGCACGAGCGCCAGCGGCAGGAGGGCGGCGGCCCTCACCAGCCCTGCTCCGGCGTGTTCATGTCGGTACGGGCGGCGGCGATCGCGGCGCGGACATTGGCGGGGGCGGTGCCGCCGAAGCTAACCCGGCTGGCGACCGAGGCATCGACCGACAGCACGTCATAGACCGACGCCGTGATCGCGGGGTGGATCGCCCGAAGGTCCTCCAGCGACAATTTGTCCAGGCCGACGCCCAGCGCCTCCGCCCGGGCGACGGCGCGGCCGGTGACGTGATGCGCCTCGCGGAAGGGCAGGCTCGCCTCGCGCACCAGCCAGTCGGCGAGATCCGTGGCGGTCGCGAAGCCCGATTCGGCGAGGTCGCGCATCCGGTCGGTACGGAAGGTCGCGCTTTCGACCATGCCGGTCATCGCCGCGATCGAGAGGCCGAGCAGGTCGTGGCATTCGAAGACGGGCGGCTTGTCGTCCTGCATGTCCTTCGAATAGGCGAGCGGCAGGCCCTTCATCGTCACCATCAGGCTGACGAGGCAGCCGGTGATCCGGCCGGCATGACCGCGCACCAGCTCGGCGGCGTCGGGGTTGCGCTTCTGCGGCATGATGCTGCTGCCGGTCGACCATTGGTCGGACAGCGCGACGAAACCGAACGGCTGCGAGGCCCAGAGCACGAATTCCTCGGCCAGTCGCGACAGGTGCAGCGAACATTGTGCGGCCGCCGTCAGATACTCGATCGCGAAGTCGCGGTCGGAGACGGCGTCGAGGCTGTTGCGCGTCGGCCCGTCGAAACCGAGCGCGGCAGCGGTGGCATGCCGGTCGATCGGGAAGCCGGTGCCGGCCAGCGCGGCGCTGCCCAGCGGGCACAGGTTCATTCGCGCGCGCGCGTCGCGGAAGCGGGAGGCGTCGCGACCCGCCATCTCGACATAGGCCATCAGGTGATGGCCCAGCGTGACCGGCTGCGCGGATTGCAGATGGGTGAAGCCGGGCATCACCGCATCGGCATGCTGTTCGGCGCGGGTCAGCAATGCGTCGCGAAGCGCGTCGAGCGCGGCCAGCGTCTGGTCGATCGCGTCGCGTACCCACAGGCGGAAATCGGTCGCGACCTGATCGTTGCGGCTGCGCGCGGTGTGCAGGCGGCCGGCGACCGGGCCGATCGCGTCCGCCAGCCGCGCCTCGGTCAGCATGTGGATATCCTCGAGGGACAGGTCGTCGGGCACGCCGTCCGCCGCGTAGCCCTCGGCCACGGTGTCGAGGCCGGCGGCGATGGCTTCCGCATCGGCGGGCGCGACGATGCCGTTCGCGCCCAGCATCGCGACATGCGCCTTCGACCCGGCGATATCCTGTCGCCACATCCGCTTGTCGAATGGCAGCGATGCGTTAATCTCCCGCATCACCGCCGACGGCCCCTCCGCGAAGCGGCCGCCCCACATGGCATTGGAGTTACTCATGCGCCCTGGAATCGTCCTGTTGCCGGCAGCCCTCATGGCCGCGCTCCTGACCGGGTGCGGCGATAGGACGTCCGCCGGGAACGAGCAAGGCAATGCGACCGCGACGACCGACGCCGCCCCCGACGCCGCCAACGCCGTCAGCCCCGACGAGGCGGCGCCGGCGGCGGCCGGACCGAAGGCGGGGAGCCTGGACCTGTCCCATGCCGGAGAGGCGGCGCCGACGCTCGGCTTCGTCGATGCGGACGGCAAGGCGGTGACGCTGGCCGACTATCGCGGCAAGCCGGTGCTGCTAAACCTGTGGGCGACGTGGTGCGGGCCGTGCGTGAAGGAATTGCCCACGCTCGACGCGCTGGCGACGCGCGAGAAGGGGCGGCTGACGGTCGTGACGCTCAGCCAGGACATGGACCCGGCCAAGGTCGCGCCCTTCTTCGCGGCGCGCAAGTTCACGACGCTGAAGGCGTATACGGACCCCAAGATGGCGTGGGTGCCGGCGGTGGCGAACAACCTGCCAACGAGCATCCTCTATGACGCGAAGGGCCGCGAGGTGTGGCGGACGGTGGGCGATCTGGACTGGACGGGTGACGTGGCGCGGGAGGGATTGCGGAAGGTTTTGGGGTGAGGGGGGCACACGCCGCCTCCTGCTTCGCAAGTCGCCCATCGGTCCGTAGTCGTGTGCTCAACCCGAAAGGATAGCGACGTGAGCAAGAGTGACCGGTTGTGGGCTCGTTACTGGGGCATTCGGGACAATCATCGAAATGGCCACCGTATGCCGATATTGCGGCATTTGATGCTGGCCGGGGATAGTGGCGCGATGGTCGAGTTGAGTAACGAACTGCGTGCATCTGGTCGTCTTGCAGATCGGTTCAGCCGAAAAGGCCTCGCTTACGCCGCATATCGCCTGGGAAATCCCTTGGGCGCGCAGCATCTGGCGATGAACGCGTTCAACTGCAACGATCTGAGCGGTTATCGATATTGGCTTAACAAGGCAGCGCGCTTGGGTGACCTTGAAGCTGCTCAAGAACTGCGCCGGTTTGAATTGCGCCTGCCACATGCCAATGCGGCTCTTATCCGTCGACAGCGTCCGAGCAGGCGAACAGACGGAGTATGAGCCGCCCGGCCCTTTATCGGTAACGTTGTCATCCCCGCGCAGGCGGGGATCCATAACCTCTGACGTTCCGGCTCTTGCGATGACCTGCGCGTCTGGATTCCCGCTCTCGCGGGAATGACGTGGTGGGTGGGGCGATGCTTACGCACTGATCGTGCCGCTCCCCTCCCCTTCAGGGGAGGGGCTGGGGGTGGGGCTCTTCCGCAAACGCCGCGTTGGTGGTGACGCCCCACCCCAACCCCTCCCCTAAAGGGGAGGGGCTTATGACGTTGCGCCCCCCTTACCCCTTCACCCCCAGCTGTTGCAGCAGGAACGCCTGCCATTCCGCATTCTGGCGGAAGCGTTCGAAGCGGCCGGACTTGCCGCCATGGCCCGCTTCCATGTTGACGCGGAAGAGGAGGGGATTGGCGTCGGTCTTCTTCTCGCGAAGCTTCGCGACCCATTTGGCGGGCTCGTAATATTGCACCTGGCTGTCCCACAGGCCGGTGCCGACATACATCGCCGGATACGCCTTTGCCTTGACGTTGTCGTAGGGCGAATAGCCCAGCATATAGTCGTAATAGGGCTTTTCGGCTGGGTTGCCCCATTCGTCATATTCGAACGTCGTCAGCGGGATCGACGCGTCGAGCATCGTCGTCACCACGTCGACGAACGGCACCTGTGCGATGATGAGCTTATAGTCCTGCGGCGCCATGTTGGCGACGCCGCCCATCAGCAGGCCGCCGGCGCTGCCGCCCATCGCGGCCACCCGGCCCTTCGCGGCATATTTTTGTGCGACGAGATAGCGGGTGACGTCGATGAAGTCGGTGAAGCTGTTCTTCTTGTGGAGCAGGTGCCCGTCGTCATACCAGCCGCGCCCCATCTCCTGCCCACCGCGGATATGGGCGATGGCATAGACGACGCCGCGATCGAGCAGGCCGATCCGGCCCGGATCGACCGCCGGGTCGGTGGAAATGCCGTAGCTGCCATAGGCATATTGGAACAATGGCGCGCTGCCGTCGCGCTTCGTGCCCTTCGCATAGACGAGCGAGACGGGAATCCGCGTGCCGTCGCGCGCCGGCGCCCAGACGCGCTCGGTGACGTATTTCGCGGGATCGTAGCCGGGGACGGGCGCGACCTTCAGCACGCGGCGCTCGCCCGTCTTCGCATTCACCTCGTAGGTGGTGGTCGGCGTGACGAGCGAGCCGTAGGTGTAGCGGACCCAGGGGGTATCGGGCTCCTCGTTCACGTCGAGCGCCATGCGATATGCGGGCTCGTCCGCCTTCACCGGCAATGAGGTGCCGGCATCCGACAGGACGCGGATCATGCGGTTGCCGCCCTGCCGCTGGTCGATCGCGACGAAGCCGTTGAAGGGCTTGAACCCCTCGATGAACACGCTGTCGCTGGCCGGCGTCAGGTCGCGCCACGCCGCCGGGCCCTTCGCCAGATCCGCATCGGGGATCGTGACGAGCTTGTAGTTCTTCGCATCGCGGTTGGTGCGGACGACCCAATGGTCGCCGATGTGATCGGCGGCATAGCGGAACTCGCGAGCGCGGGGCGCGATCAGCGTGAAGGCGTCGGGCCGGTCGACGGGGGCGCAGCGCTGCTCGTCGCTGACCGTGCTCTGCACGCTGACGCAGGCGAAGCGATCGTCGGCGGTGCGGCCGATACCCATCTGGAAGGTATCGTCCTTCTCTTCATAGAGCAGCCGGTCGGTCGCGGCGTCGGTACCCAGCACATGCGCCATCACGCGATAGCCGCGCAGCGTCACCGGATCCTTCGCGATGTACAGGATCGTGCGGTTGTCGCCCGCCCAGACGAGGTTGGGTTCGATATTGGCAATCGTATCGGTCAGGACGCGGCCCGTCGCGATGTCCTTCACGTGAAGCACATACTGGCGGCGACCGACCGTATCCTCCGCCCACGCGACCAGGCGGTTGTCGGGGCTGACCTGCCAGTCGGAGAGTGCGAAGAAATTATGCCCCTTCGCCATCGCCGGCTGGTCGAACAGCAGCTCGGCGGGCGCGGCGGGCGTGCCGCGATGCCGCTCTGTCAGCGGATAGTCGGCGCCGGGGACGTAGCGGGTGGCGTAGTAATAGCCGTTCTTCGCATAGGGGACGGAGCTGTCGTCCTGCTTGATGTGCGCGACGGTCTCTTCGTACAGCCGCGCCTGCAGCGGCTTCAGCGGGGCGAGCTGGCGGTCGGCGAAGGCGTTTTCCGCGTTGAGATAGGCGAGCATCGCCGGATCCTTGCGGGTGTCGTCGCGCAGCCAGTAATAATCGTCCTCGCGCGCGCCGTTGGGGCTCTTGACCAGGAAGGGGCGCTTTTCGGCGCGGGGCGGCGCGTCCTGTTGCTGCGCCGGCGCGGCGGTGGTGGCGAGCAGCGCGGCAAGCGTGCCTGCGATGAATCGGTGGGTCGTCTTCATGATGCTGTCCCTCTTCCCCGAACCGTGAATTGCGTGTGGCAGGCGCGGCGGCGTCAGCCGCGTGCCCGCGCCTGGCGATAGGTGCCGAGGAGGCGCACCCATTTCGAATGGAAGCCCAGTTCCTCGATCGCGCGGTCGAAGCCGGGCTCGCCCGGCCGGCCGACCACGTCGCAGTAGAATTCCGATGCGGCGAAGCTGCCGCCGCGCTGGTAGCTTTCCAGCTTCGTCATGTTGACGCCGTTCGTCGCGAAGCCGCCCATCGCCTTGTAAAGCGCGGCGGGGACGTTCTTCACCTCGAAGATCAGCGTGGTCATCCATGGGCCCTCGCCGGCCAGCGGGCCGCTGCCGCGCGCCAGCGTGACGAACCGGGTCATGTTGTGGTCCGCATCCGCGATGTCGGTCGCCAGCAGGTCGAGGCCGTACAGCGCGGCGGCGCCCGGCGGGGCGAGCGCGGCGACGGCGGGATCGCGCTGTTCGGCGACGAAGGCGGCGGCGCCCGCCGTGTCGGGATAGGCGACGGGGCCGATGCCGTGCGCGCGCAGCCAGTGGCGGCACTGGCCCAGCGCCTGCGGGTGGCTCATCGCCTGCCGCACGCCCGCCATCGGCCCGCAGCCGATCAGCGCGTGGCGGATCGGCAGGAAATGCTCGCCGGTGATGACGAGGCCCGATTCGGGCAGCAGGAAGTGCATGTCGGCGACGCGGCCGTGCAGCGAATTCTCGATCGGGATCACCGCGCAGTCGGCGCGCCCGTCCTTCACCGCGTCGATCGCGTCGATGAAATCGAAGCAGGGCAGGGGCAGCCCGTCCGGGAACGCCTCCCTCGCGGCGACGTGGCTGTTGGCGCCCGGCGCGCCCTGAAACGCGACCGCGCGCTCCGGCGCGGCGGCGGCGGCTTCGGTCATCGCGGCGGCGAGCGCGCGGGCGGGTTCGGCGAAGGTCTGCATCGTGCGGCATGGCATGACGCCCCCCGCCCGCGCGATCAAGCCGCGCGACGTGTGCCAGCGCGGCTTGCGGAGGACGCCCGGCTTTCCTACAGAAACACGAAAGAACATAATTGGGGCAGATGATGGACCTGAAGACCAACACGATTGCCGGCTGGGCCCTGGGCGCCGGCATCGTCGCGCTGGGATCGGCGATCGTCGGCGGCATGATCTTCGACGGCCACCGTCCGGAGAAGATGGGCTATGTGATCGAGGGCGTCGAAGAAGCCGGCGGCGGCGGCGGCGAGGCGGCGGTGCCGATCGCGACGCTGCTGGCCAGCGCGGACCCCGCCAAGGGCGCCGAGGTCTTCAAGAAGTGCGCGGCCTGCCACACGATCAACCAGGGCGGTGCCAACGGCGTCGGCCCGAACCTGTACGCGACGCTGGGCGAGGCGATCGCACAGGGCAAGGCGGGCTTCGCCTTCTCCGACGCGCTGAAGGCGGTGGGCGGCAAGTGGACGTTCGACGCGATGAACGCCTGGCTCACCTCGCCGCGCAAGTTCGCCAACGGCACCAAGATGACCTTTGCCGGCCTGTCGAACGCGCAGGACCGGGCGAATGTGATCGCCTATCTGAACCAGCAGGGATCGAACCTGCCGCTGCCCGCCGCGCCCGCCGCCGGGGAGGCGCCGACCGCGGATGCGGGCGGCAACGTCGCCGAGGCAGCCAACGCGGTGGCCGAGGATACGAAGGCGGCGACGGGCGACATCGCCAACACGGGCTCGCCCGCGACCGGCGCCCCCTCGATCGATCCGGAAGCGGCCCGCAAGGGCGCGCGCACCGAGTAACCCGGCGCCCATCCGGATCCAGGCGCATACGCACCGCCCAGATGGCGGTGCGGCTGCTTTGCAATAAATAAGATTTATTCCGTTTCGGGCCCGTTCTTAACCGTCGCGAAGGAAAAGCCGCGTAGCCTCCCACGCATACGGGGAGCGCGAACCATCATGGAAGAGACGATCCGTCTCGCGACGTTGCACAGCTACGGCATTCTCGACACGCCGCCCGAGCCGGCGTTCGACGCGATTGCGCAGGATGCCGCGCGAATCTTCGACTGCCAGATGGCGGTGGTGTCGTTCATCGATGGCGATCGACAATGGTACAAGGCGCGCGCGGGCGTGACCGGCGATGGCGTCGCGCGATCCGCCTCCCTCTGCCGGCACGTCATCGCCGACGATGCGGTGGTGGCGGTCGGCGATGCGCGGCTGGACGCCCGGTTCCGCGGCAGTCCCTTTGTGCTGGGACCGCCGCATGTCCGCTTCTATGCCGCCGCGCCGATCAAGGCGCTGAACCGCGCGCGGCTTGGCACCATCTGCGTCTTCGACCCGATGCCGCGCGACACGATCACGCCGCGCGAGTGCCGGATGCTTTCCGCGCTCGCCGCCCGGACGGTGGAGTTGCTGGAGCATCGGCGCTGGGGCGGGACGGGCGCGCAGGCCCGCGCGGGCTGAACCCGGGCGCCGCGGCGCCCCGGCGTCAGCCCTCCGCCTTCGCGCGTTCCTCGTAGAAGGCGAGCACCGCGTCCCACGCCTCTTCGGCGGTTTCGACGTAGGTGAAGATCGACAGGTCGCGTTCGGAGACGACGCCCTCTTCGACCAAAGCCTCGAAATTGACGACGCGTTCCCAGAATGCGCGGCCGAACAGCAGCACGGGGATCGGCTGGATCTTGCCCGTCTGGATCAGCGTCAGCAGCTCGAACAGCTCGTCGAACGTGCCGAAGCCGCCGGGGAAGGCGGCCAGCGCACGTGCGTGGAGCAGGAAGTGCATCTTGCGCAGCGCGAAATAGTGGAACTGCAGGCTCAGCGCGGGCGTGACATAGGGGTTGGGCGCCTGCTCGTGCGGCAGGACGATGTTGAGCCCGATCGATTCGGCGCCGACATCCGCCGCGCCGCGATTCGCCGCCTCCATGATCGACGGGCCGCCGCCGGAACAGACGACGAAGTGGCGATTGCCCTCATGATCGCGCGGCAGGCGGCTGGTGATGCGGGCAAGCTCGCGCGCGACCTCGTAATATTTGCTCTTTTCGACCAGCCGCTGCGCGATCGCGCGGCTCTTGTCGTCGCTGGCCATCTCCAGCAGCGCATGCGCCTTGGCCGGCTCGGGAATCCGGGCGGAGCCGTAGAAGACGAAGGTGGAGGCGATCTTCGCTTCCGCGATCAGCAGCTGCGCCTTCAGCAGTTCCAGCTGGAAGCGGACGGGCCGCAGATCCTCGCGCAGCAGGAAGTCCATGTCCTGGAACGCCAGCGTGTAGGCCGGGCTCTCGGTCTGCGGCGTGGAGATGACGGTCTTGGCGCTTTCGGCGTCCTGGCTGGCGCGCGGAAAGACGCGGGCGGGTACACGAGTGTCAGTCATCCGAGGGAGGTAGAGCAAGTTTTCGTGACAGGCTAGCGGCAGAAATGCGCGTCGTCGTCTTCCAGATGCAGATGGTTGCGGTGCGCCGCGTTGTAATCGGGCGACAGGACGGTGCCGTAGCGCTTGCAGGCGGAGGCGTGGACCACCTTCAGAAAGCGCTGGATCGCCGGATCGGGGTTCGTCCAGTCGTTCAGGATGGTGATCCGCCGCCCGTCCTTCAGCACGAAGCCGCCGATATCCACCGCATTGGCCAGCGCATGGCCCGACCGCCGGTCGCCCATGCCGCGCGTGCCGACGATGTTGCGACAGGCATAGGTGCCCATCCCCTCGATCCGCGCGAGCGGCGAGCCGAGGATCTGCCACGCGGCCGGCGCCACCGCGTTGCGCACCCAGGTGGCGAAGGCGCGCGCGTTGCCGCAGCGCATCGCGGTGACGCCGGTGACGGGCACGCCGATATCGGTCAGCTGCACCGCGCCGTACAGGCCGCAGCCCTGGCCGAAATCCTGCGCGGGCAGGATGCGGAAATCGACGCCCTCGCGGCGCAGGTCGGCATGGCATTGCGCGGTTTCGCCGGGCGGCGGCCGCAGCGGTTCGCGCGTCACGAGCGGGGGATGCGGCGCGGGCGAACGACCACACGCGGCGAGCATCGCCAGCATCAGTCCCGTCGCGATGACCCTCGGCCGCCCCACGGCGACCCTTGTGCGCAAGGCGGGGACCCGCGGGCAAGCCATATCCGTCCGACGATTCGACCGACTGGTCCGATTGTCCGGCTTGCCAGCGCGGCGCTTCCCCATTAGGGCCGCCGGCGGGCCACGCCGTCCCAACGCGGCGCGCGCTCTCTGTGAGGAGAGATACATTGACGGATACCGCCACCGCCCCTGACGTGCAGGGTGCGCAGAAGCCGACCACCAAGCCGGCTCGTCCTTTCTTCAGCTCCGGTCCCTGTGCCAAGCCGCCCGGCTGGGATGCGTCGAAGCTGGCCGCCGCGTCGCTGGGCCGCTCGCACCGGTCGAAGATCGGCAAGACCCGCCTGCAATATTGCATCGACCTGATGCGCGAGGTGCTGGGCCTGCCCGATACGCACCGCATCGGCATCGTCCCCGGTTCCGACACCGGCGCGTTCGAGATGGCGATGTGGACCATGCTGGGCGCGCGCCCGGTCACCGCGCTGGCCTGGGAAAGCTTTGGCGAGGGTTGGGTGACGGATGCCGTCAAGCAACTGAAGATCGATCCCACCGTCGTGCGCGCCGATTACGGCCAGCTGCCCGACCTCGACGCGATCGACTGGTCGAACGACGTGCTGTTCACCTGGAACGGCACGACCAGCGGCGTGCGCGTGCCGAACGCGGACTTCATTCCGGAGGACCGCGAGGGCCTGTCCTTCGCCGATGCCACGTCGGGCGTGTTCGCCTATGACATCGACTGGGCGAAGATCGACGTCGCGACGTTCAGCTGGCAGAAGGTGCTGGGCGGGGAGGGCGCGCATGGCGTGCTGATCCTCGGGCCGCGCGCGGTCGAGCGGCTGGAAAGCTACACCCCCGCCTGGCCGCTGCCCAAGGTGTTCCGCCTCGTGTCCAAGGGCAAGCTGGCCGAGGGCGTGTTCAAGGGCGAGACGATCAACACGCCGTCGATGCTGGCGGTGGAGGACGCGATCTTCGCGCTGGAATGGGCCAAGGGCTTGGGTGAGGGCGGGCTGATCGCGCGCTCCGACGCCAATGCCGCCGCTCTGGACGCGATCGTCGAGGCGCGCGACTGGCTGGGCCATCTGGCCGCCGATCCGGCGACGCGGTCCAGGACCAGCGTCTGCCTGACCGTCGCGGGCGCCGACGAGGCGTTCATCAAGACGATGGCCGGCCTGCTGGAAAAGGAAGGCGCCGCCTACGACGTCGCGGGATATCGCGATGCGCCGGCGGGCCTGCGCATCTGGTGCGGCGCGACGGTGGACACCGCCGATATCGAGGCGCTGGGGCCGTGGCTCGACTGGGCCTACGCGACCGCCAAGGCGGGCTGAACCCCTGACTTCGTCATTCCCGCGAAGGCGGGAATCCATACACGCAAGGTCGTCGAAAGAGCCGCTGCACCAGCGGCTATGGATCCCCGCCTTCGCGGGGATGACGGCTGGTATCTGAAGGATCACCCAAATGCCCAAGGTACTGATTTCCGACAAGATGGACCCCAAGGCCGCCCAGATCTTCCGCGAGCGCGGGGTCGAGGTGGACGAGATCACCGGCAAGACGCCGGCCGAGCTGATGGCGATCATCGGCGACTATGACGGCCTCGCCATCCGCAGCTCGACCAAGGTGACCAAGGAGATCCTGGAGCACGCGACGAACCTGAAGGTCGTCGGCCGCGCGGGCATCGGTGTCGATAACGTCGATATTCCCGCGGCCAGCGCCAAGGGCGTGGTGGTGATGAACACCCCGTTCGGCAACTCGATCACCACCGCCGAACACGCCATCGCGCTGATGTTCGCGCTTGCCCGCCAGCTGCCCGAGGCGGATGCCTCGACTCAGGCGGGCAAGTGGGAGAAGAACCGCTTCATGGGCGTCGAGCTGACCAGCAAGACGCTGGGGCTGATCGGCGCGGGCAATATCGGCTCGATCGTCGCGGATCGCGCGCGCGGCCTGAAGATGAAGGTCGTCGCCTTCGACCCCTTCCTGACGCCCGAGCGCGCGGTGGAGATGGGCGTCGAGAAGGTGACGCTGGACGAACTGCTGGCGCGCGCCGACTTCATCACGCTGCACACGCCGCTGACCGACCAGACACGCAACATCCTGTCGGCGGAGAACATCGCCAAGACGAAGAAGGGCGTGCGCATCATCAACTGCGCGCGCGGCGGCCTGATCGACGAGGCCGCGCTGAAGGCGGCGCTCGATTCGGGCCATGTCGCGGGCGCGGCGCTCGACGTGTTCGTGACTGAGCCGGCGAAGGAATCGCCGCTGTTCGGCACGCCCAACTTCATTTCGACGCCGCATCTGGGCGCGTCGACCACAGAGGCGCAGGTCAACGTCGCGATCCAGGTCGCCGAGCAGATGGCCGACTTCCTCGTGTCGGGCGGCGTCACCAACGCGCTCAACATGCCGAGCCTGTCGGCGGAGGAAGCCCCCAAGCTGAAGCCGTACATGGCACTGGCGGAGCGGCTGGGCAGCCTGGTCGGCCAGCTGTCGACCGGCGCGATCGACCGCATCAGCGTCCATACCGAGGGCGCGGCGGCGGAGCTGAACCAGAAGCCGATCACCAGCGCGGTGCTGGCGGGCTTCCTGCGCACGCAGACCGCGACGGTGAACATGGTCAACGCGCCGCTGCTCGCCCGCGATCGGGGCATCGAGGTGCGCGAGATCCGGTCCGAGCGTGAGGGCGACTATCACACGCTGGTCCGCGTCGCGGTGCGCACCGCCGATGGCGAGCGCTCGGTCGTCGGCACGCTGTTCGGCGACCAGAGCCCGCGCCTCGTCGAATTGTTCGGCGTGAAGGTGGAGGCCGATATCGCCGGCCAGATGCTGTATGTCGTCAACGAGGACGCCCCGGGCTTCATCGGGCGCCTCGGCACCACGCTGGGCGAGGCGGGCGTCAATATCGGCACCTTCCACCTCGGCCGTCGTCAGGCGGGTGGCGAGGCGGTGCTGCTCCTGTCCGTCGACGAGCCGGTGACGGCGGACCTGCTGGCGAAGGTAAAGGCGCTGCCGGGCGTGAAGACCGCGATGGGCCTGGCGTTCTGAGCCGCCAGGCTGAAAGCCCCCTCCCCGGCGGGGAGGGGTTTCAAGGCTCTCGTCAGCGCGTCCGCTCCCCGCTATTCCCCCGCCCATGACCCAGTCCGGCCTGCTCCCCGAAGGTTTCCACGACCGCCTGCCGCCCGCCGCGGATATCGCCGCCGCGATCGAGGCGCGGGTGCTGGAGGCGGCGCGGGGGCATGGGTATGAGCGGGTCGATCCGCCGCTTGCCGAATATGCCGACGAGCTCGCCGCCCGGCTGAAGGCGGGCGGGCTGACCGATGCGGTGCGCTTCGTCGATCCGGTCGGGCAGGCGACGCTGGCGATCCGGCCGGACATGACCGCACAGGTCGCGCGGATCGCGGCGGTGCGGATGGGGCACCATCCCCGGCCCGTGCGCCTGTCCTATGCCGGCTCGATCCTGCGGCTGCGCGCCTCGCAACTCGCGCCCGCGCGCGAGCGGCGGCAGGTGGGGGCGGAACTGATCGGCCTCGATTCGGTCGATGCCGCCGCCGAGATCGTCGGCGTCGCGGTGGAAGGTCTGGCGGCGGCGGGGATCGCGGATGCCTCGATCGATTTCACGCTGCCGGATCTGGTCGATGCGCTCTCCGCCGGGCCGCTGCCGGTCGCGGCCGACGCGATTGCGGCGCTTCGCGAGCGACTGGACGCCAAGGACGCCGGCGGCGTCGCGGCGATCGCGCCCGCCTATCTGCCGCTGGTCGAGGCGGCGGGGCCGTTCGCACCCGCAATCGCGCGGTTGCGCGCGTTCGACACGGGCGGCGTCCTGACGCGGCGGCTGGACGCGCTGGAGGCGATCGCGGCGACGCTGCCCGATACGGTCGCGCTGACGCTGGACCCGACCGAGCGGCACGGCTTCGAATATCAGTCGTGGCTGGGTTTCTCGCTGTTCGCGGCGGGCGCGGCGCGCGAGCTGGGGCGCGGCGGCACGTACCAGATCGTCCATCCCGATGGCCGCGAGGAGCCGGCGACGGGCTTCTCCCTCTATGCCGATGCGCTGTCGGCATCGGGCCATGCGGGCGAGCGGCGGCGGCTGTTCCTGCCGCACGGCACGTCGCCAGTGGAGGGCGCCCGACTACGCGCCGAGGGCTGGGTCACGGTGCGCGCGCTGGAGCCGTCCGACACGCCCGCCGCGCAGCTGGCGACGCATATCTGGCGAGACGGCGCGGCGCACCCGCTCTAGGAAAACCGTACCGCCGCCAAGAACGCCCGTGACATGGGTGAGAGATAGTCCCTAACACGGCCGATGGCGGCATCTCGCCGTCGATCCAATGGGAGACAGCCATGTCGTTTGGTGATGTGTGCCTGTTCCTAGCGGCGCTGTTCGCGTTCGGCACTCTTCTTTTGAAGGTGGTCGAAGTGGCGCGCCACAAATAGGCAACCGGGCGGGGGCGCGTTGCCGCGCGTCCCCCAAACGATTGAACCCCCGCCATTGCCGTGGCGGGGGTTCATCCAATGGCTCAGCCATATCGTTTGGTGCCTTCTCATATAGCCTCATACCTTCTCACGCGCAATCACCCCGGCTGAACGCGATTGACCTCTCCGCCTCGTCCAGCTACCCGCGCCCCCGACATTCCTGAACCGCCCGCGTGCCGAGTCCTGTCGAAGGGCGCGCGGGTCCGTAGCGGCAGGCGGGGAATTGCATCCATGGCAAATGTAGCGGTCATCGGCGCGCAGTGGGGCGACGAGGGCAAGGGCAAGATCGTCGACTGGCTGGCCGAGCGCGCCGACATGGTCGTCCGCTTCCAGGGCGGGCACAATGCCGGCCACACGCTCGTCGTCGGCGAAAACGTCTACAAGCTGTCGCTGCTGCCGTCGGGCATCGTGCGCGGGACGCCGTCGGTCATCGGCAACGGCGTGGTGCTGGACCCGTGGCACCTGCGCGACGAGATCGCGCGGCTGGGCACGCAGGGCGTCGTCGCGACGCCGGAGACGCTGCGCATCGCCGATACCTGCCCGCTGATCCTGCCGCTGCACCGCGACCTCGACGGTTTGCGCGAGGATGCGAGTGGCGCGGGCAAGATCGGCACGACGCGGCGCGGCATCGGTCCGGCGTATGAGGACAAGGTCGGGCGCCGCGCGATCCGCGTGTGCGACCTTGCGCACCTCGACGATCTGGGGCCGCAGCTGGATCGCCTGCTGGCGCATCACGACGCGCTGCGCGCGGGTTTCGGCGCGCCACCGATCGATCGGGAGGGGCTGCTGGCGGAGCTGCGCGAGATCGCCGGTTTCGTCCTGCCCTTCGCCAAGCCGGTCTGGCGCGACCTGAACGCGGCGCGGGCGGAGGGGCAGCGCATCCTGTTCGAAGGCGCGCAGGGCGTGCTGCTGGACGTGGACCACGGCACCTATCCCTTCGTCACATCCTCCAACACGATCGCCGGATCGGCGGCGGGTGGATCGGGACTGGGGCCGGCGGCGGTCGGCTTCGTGCTGGGGATCGCGAAGGCGTATACGACACGCGTCGGTTCCGGCCCGTTCCCGACCGAGCTGGCCGACGATACGGGCGAGCGGCTGGGCGTGCGCGGGCATGAGTTCGGCACCGTCACCGGGCGCAAGCGCCGCTGCGGCTGGTTCGACGCGGTGCTGGTGCGCCAGTCGGCGGCGGTCAGCGGCATTACCGGCATCGCGCTGACGAAGCTGGACGTGCTCGACGGGTTCGAGGCGGTGCGGATCTGCACCGGCTATCGCCTGCGCGGCGAGACGCTGGACTATTTCCCCGCCCATGCCGCGGACCAGGCGGCGGTCGAGCCGATCTACGAGACGATGGAAGGGTGGAGCGAGTCCACCGCCGGCGCGCGCAGCTGGGCGGAGCTGCCTGCCCAGGCGATCAAATATATCCGCCGCGTCGAAGAGCTGATCCGCTGCCCCGTCGCGCTCGTATCGACCAGCCCGGAGCGCGAGGACACGATCCTGGTCCGCGACCCGTTCGCGGACTGACCGTGGTGATGACGCGGGCGCGGATCGCGATGACGGTCATGGCGGTGCTGGCGGCGGCACCGGCCGCCGCGACACCGCCGCCGCCGCCCGCGCCGCCGCCCGAGGCGGAGACCCCGGCGGCGCGGCAGGCGATCATCGCGGCGGACCGTTGCTTTACGGAGCGGTGGGAGGTCGCGCGACGAGCTGAGTTCGCCGCGCGGGATGCGGTGAAGGCGGCGGGGGCGGTGGGCTCCCCGTCATGGCTGGCGGCGCGGGATGCGGCGGTGGCGCTGGCGGGCGCACGCGACACGATATTACGGTGCGAGGATGGCCTGTCGCTGCCCGAGGCGACCGAACGGGACCGCGCGGCCCTGTCCTACTGGCGGACCTTCATAACCATGAACGTGCGGGGGCAGACGGTGTACGAAACGTCGATTTTGCGGGCGCTGCTGGGGTATCGCGACACGCTCGCCTGGTGATGGGCGAATGCCCCGGCGTCGGGCGACGTCAGTGAGGCCCGGCCTTTGGCGGGGCATCGGTGGCGCTCACGGGATCGCCAGCGGGCGGAGCGGCGGTGTCGGGATTGGTCTGCGGTGCGGGCCGCTGGTCGGCCTCACCCGGCGGGATCTGGACCGTTGGGCCCGAGATGGCCGGTGACGAGGGGGTTGGGACTGGGGTTGGCGCAGGAGCGGGTGCTGGTGGCGTCTGCGCAGCGGTTACAGCCGGCAGTGTGATCGCGGCAGCCATGGTCAGAAGGGCGGAGCGCATCGGCCGGTCCTCTTGCTGAGCAAAAAGGGCGGCGCCGGTGTGGCGCCGCCCCTTCGTCATGATCAGCCCCGCGGACCGGGATTGGTCGGGGTGGAACCGGTCGTGGTCGAGCCGGCATCGACGCCGCCCTCGACGCCCGCGTTCGCGCCGCCATAGGCACCAGCCGATCCCGGGGCATTGGGCGTCGTGGCGCCCATGCCCATGCCGGTGCCCATCTTCGTGCTCGACCGGCCCGAACGACGCATGGTGGAGCGCGTCGGCGACGTCGTGGTGGTGGTGCTCATCGTGCTGTCGGTGCGGCCCGTGACGGTGCCGCCCATGGTGCCGCCCGGCATGGTCGAGCCCGCGGTTCCCGGCATCGTCTGGCCCGGCATCGATCCGGGCATCGACCCGGGCATCGTCGAGCCGGTCTGCACGCCGGCACCGACACCGCCGCCGACCGTACCCCCGGTCCCGACACCCATCTGGGCGAAGGCGGCGGTGGGCAGGGCGAGGGCGGCGATCATCAGGGTCTTGCGCATGTCTTGAACTCCCATGAAGTACGGGGTCAAGAACGGTCTTGCACGCGCAGACGTTCCGTGTTTTATTAAGCAGTTATCCGCATTGGCCGCGATGAAGCAACGCCTGGTCGGCGAGAACCAGCGCGACCATCGCCTCCACCACCGGCACGCCGCGAATGCCGACACAAGGGTCGTGACGGCCCTTGGTGGCAATTTCGCTCGCCTCGCCGGTGCGGGTGATCGTCTCGACCGGCGTCAGGATCGAGCTGGTCGGCTTGAAGGCGGCACGGACGCGAATCGGCTGGCCGGTCGCGATCCCCCCGGCGATTCCCCCGGCATGATTGGCGAGGAAGCGGGGGCCGCCATTGCCCGGACGCATCGGATCGGCATTCGCCTCGCCCGACAGCGCGGCGGCCGCGAAGCCGTCGCCGATCTCCACGCCCTTCACCGCGTTGATCGACATGATGCCCGACGCCAGCTCGCTGTCCAGCTTGGCATAGAGCGGTGCTCCCCAGCCGGCCGGAACGCCCGTCGCCTCGCACGCGACGACCGCGCCGAGCGAGCTGCCCGCCTTGCGCGCGGCATCGACCAGCGCCTCCCACCGGACGGCGGCGGCGCGATCGGGGCAGAAGAAGGGGTTCTCGTCGATCGCGGCATCGTCGAACGCGGCCGGATCGATCGCGTCGCCGCCGATCGCCTCCACCCAGGCGCGGATGCGGACCTGCGGGATCACCGCGCGCGCCACCGCGCCCGCCGCGACGCGCGCCGCCGTTTCCCGCGCCGACGACCGCCCGCCGCCGCGATAGTCGCGGAAGCCGTATTTGGCGTCATAGGCATAGTCGGCATGGCCCGGGCGATAGGCGAGCGCGACCTCCCCATAGTCCTTCGACCGCTGGTCGACATTCTCGATCATCAGGCTGATCGGCGTGCCGGTCGTCCGCCCCTCGAACACGCCGGACAGGATGCGCACCTGATCGGGTTCGCGCCGCTGCGTGGTGAAGCGGCTGGTGCCGGGGCGACGCTTGTCGAGCCAGGGCTGGATGTCGCCCTCCGCCAGCGTGATCCCCGGCGGGCACCCATCGACCACCGCGCCCAGCGCCGGGCCATGCGATTCGCCCCAGGTCGTGAACCGGAACAGTCGGCCGAAGGTGTTGAAACTCATGGATAAGACCTCCGCCACGCGCGCGAATGTTGAGACTGTTGAGACATGTGCGCCGCCGTCGCGGCCCCTCTCAACGTTCGCGAGCAGGCGCGGAGGAGGAGGGCGAAGCGTCGCATGGGGGTGCCATGGCAGATTGCGGCGGTGTAGGACAGGGCGGCGGGATCGGCGCAGGCATCAGGGCAAGGGCTGGAAGATGAAGGATTGGGCCGCCGTATCCGCAGTCGCGCTGTCCCTGCCCGGTGTGGAGGCCGGGCCATCCTATGGCCGGCCGGCGCTGAAGATGCGGGGCAAGACGATCGCGGCCGCCACGGCGCCCGATCCCGGCAGCTTCGTCCTGCATGTCAGCGAGGCGGACAAGGCGGTGTTGATCGCGACCGATCCCGACACCTTCTGGGAGACCGACCATTATCGCGGCTGGCCGGCCGTACTGGTCCGCTACGGGACGGATGCGGGCGCACGCATCGCCGTGCTGCTGGCGCGGGCGTGGTGGGACCGCGCGACCGTCCGCCAGCGACGCGAATATAGTGCGCGGCCCTGAACGACAAAGCCACCGCCGGCGGTCAGGGCCGGCGGAGCGGCTCGATACAGGGCACGTCCGCCCCCGCCCAGTCGAAGTCGAAGGTGGCGGGCACCTGTTCGCCGGTGCCGATCCGGCCGTTCTTCTCGCCGGGGACGAAGTTGATCCAGCCCATGCTGTTGTCGAACGTGGCGATACGCGCGTTGTCGCGCTGCGCGGTCATGGCGTCGATCTCAGGCTCCTCGACGCGGGAGGCGCGGATCATGCGGATGCTGCCGTCGCGCAGCTGGAAGGCGCGGCGATAGTGACGCCCGAAATATTTGACGTCGAAGGCGGGCTTCGACGTCCATTGCGCCGCGCTGGTCGCGATGGGCAGGCGCACGGTGGTGACGTGGCAGCTATATTCCGGTTCGGAATAGAAGGGGATCGCCTGGTCCTGATCGCTGGCGCGGACGCGGCGGTCGGGCGGGCTGAAGCCGCCGCCGGGCAGCGCGAGCGAGCGGGCGCCGCCGCTGTCATCGTCCCAGCGCATCGTGCCGGTGCCGGTGATCGTCAGGATGCTGGCCCCCGCCGCCTCGTCATAGCGCCAGCGAACGTCGTCGATCGCCTGCCACGTCTCGCCCACCGCCTGCTGGCGGAACCCGCTGAGCAGCTGGGCGGGCGACAGGGCGCTGAACTGGGCCTGCTGTTGCAGCCCCTTGATCCCGCGGACAATACTGGTCGAGGTAATCCGGGCGGGCGTGTCGAAGCCCTGCCGCGCGTCGAGTTCGAACAACGTCAGCTCGTCGGGCATCCGTGGCGGCTGCCAGCCGCGATGCTGGAGCGGCGTGCCGGCGGCGGTCAGCGGCAGGAACCAGGAGATCGCATAGACGGGCTGTTCGCGCGGCGGCGCAACGGGCGGCAGCGTGCCGTCCAGCCAATAGCTCTTGCCGCCGATCTGCGCGCGGACCAGCACGTGATCGAACAGCTGCGGCAGCGGCAGTCGCGCGTCCAGACCGTCATCCGCGCCGGCGCTGTTGACGAGCACCGGCTCCGCCGCGATGCCCAGTTCGGTGAGCAGGGCGAGCAGCAGCGCGGTCTTCCCCTTGCAGTCGCCATAGCGGCGCTGCCACGTCTCCTCCGCCGAGGCGGGGACCAGATTGCCGCCGTTCAGCCCGACATAGATGTAGCGGACATTCTGTTGCACCAGCTTAAGCGCCGCCGCCGCGCGCGCTAGCGGATCGGCATGGGCCGCCGCGATCCGTGCCGCCTCCTGCCGGATCGGCGAGCCGGCGGGAAGGGTGGCGGCCCGCTGGTAGAGGGGCGCGAAGTGACGCGACACCGCCGCCCAGTCGGCAAAGTCGCTATACTGGACGATGCGCTGCCAGCCGTAGCGGGGCGGTGCGTCCTTTGGTGGGGTCAGCGTGGCGGGATTGTCGAACCGCAGGTCGATGCCATGGGCAGTGCGCGTCGCCACCGCCTCGATATCCTTCGCCAGCTTCGTCGTGATGGGGCCGCGATCGCCATAGTCGATCGCCAGCCGATAGCGGCCCATCGCCGGATTGGGCGCGAGCATCAGCATGCCCGCATTGTGGCCACCCATGGTGGGATCGCTGTCGGGCAGCGTCATCTCCACCTCCAGCTCGTCACCGACGCGCAGGTCGGGAACGCGCAGCACCGCCGTCAGCATCCCGGTCAGCCGGGCGGCCTCCAGCTGGTCCTCGCGGCGAAGTATCTCGAAGCTGGCGGATTTCAGCACGTCGATCATCGCGCCGTCGCGATAGACGCGGATGGTGTGGACGGTCGGCGTGCCCGACGACGGATTCCATGTCAGCGCGATGTTGCCGAGCTCCAGCGCCGCGGTTTGCAGGATCCGCATCCGGTAGCCGATATATTGCGACTGCCCGCGCGGATCGAGGTGGACGACGACATCCTGCCGCCGGACGAAGACCGCGCCGCCGGCGTCGGCCGGGACAGCCATCGGCTCCGACGGTTTGGCCCAGCCGGGCACCGGCCCGCGTTGCACCTGCTGCGACGCGGCGGGAGTATCCGCCGCCGCTCTCGTCGTCACGGCTGCGGCCGGCGCCGGTGCGGCCGTCGCCAGCACCAGCGGCATCACCACGGATGAAAGTCCCACTCTTGTCCCCCGAACACGTCCCCGGCGCGCATAGTGGCACATGGCCGGCCGGTTGCAAGCGCGGCGGCGGCGGGGGGGGGGGCGGCCCGGCGCGGGTCAGTCGTTTGCGAGCGCCGCAAAGGCCGCCGCATGACGCGCCTCTCCGCGCACGCCGCAGGGGATCAGGCCGCCCTGCAGCGGCAGCGCCATCAGATATTCGCCCGCATAGGGGCTGTCGAAGCCGCACGCGACATCGGCGGCGAAGCCGAAGCGGGTGTAATAGTCCGGCTCGCCCAGCACGAAGCACAGGACGATGCCGGCGGCCTCCAGCCGTTCGAGCCCGGCCTGCACCAGCGCCTCCGCCACGCCCTGACGGCGATGCGCGGGGGCGACGGCGATCGGCGCGAGCGCGACGGCGGGGATCGGCTTGCCGGCGATCTCCACGGCCATGCGGCTGAAGGCGACGGTGCCGATGAGTTCGCCGTCCCGCTCCTCGTCGACGGCGGCGAGGACGAGGACCATGTCCCCCGCGATGCACAGGTTGCGGACCAGATCCGCCTCGTCCCCGCGCGGGAAGGTGGTGCGCAGCAGCGCGTCGATCGCGGCGACATGGGTGGCACCGGCGGGGTGGATGGCGATGGTCATGCCATCAGCCGGCGTAGCAGCACGCTGGAGGCCATGGCCAGCGCCATGCCGACCGCGATCGCCAACCAGTAATGGTGAAGGTCGTGGCCCAGCGCGGCGGCGGTGGATATGGTGCTGGTCATCGTCACGAATTCCACGATCTCGCGATTGCTGCGCGGGCGCCCGACCCCGAAGGCGCGCACGCCCAGCAGGAGTGCGCAGACGATCCCGAACGCCACCGGGATCATCGCCGCCGACAAGACCTCCGCCATCATGCTCGTGCGCCTGGTTACGCCAGCGCGATGTCCGGCGCGTCCTCCGCCTTCATACCGATGACGTTGTAGCCGGCGTCGACATGGTGGATCTCCCCGGTCACGCCCGACGACAGGTCGGACAGGAGGTACAGGCCCGCGCCGCCGACATCCTCGATCGTCACGGTGCGACGCATCGGCGCGTTCAGCTCGTTCCACTTCAGGATGTAGTTGAAGTCGCCGATGCCGCGCGCCGCCAGCGTCTGGATCGGGCCGGCGGAGATGGCGTTGACGCGGATCTTCTCGGGCCCGAGGTCGACGGCGAGATACTTCACGCTCGTCTCCAGCGCGGCCTTGGCGACGCCCATGACGTTATAGTGCGGGATGACCTTTTCCGCGCCATAGTATGTCAGCGTCAGGATCGCGCCGCCATCGGGCATCATCTCCCGCGCGCGCTTCGCCACCGCGACCAGCGAATAGGCGGAGATGTTCATCGTCATCAGGAAATTGTCGAGCGTCGTGTCGTAATAACGGCCGCGCAGCTGCGACTTGTCGGAAAAGCCGATCGCGTGGACGACGAAGTCGATCGTCGGCCATTCCGCCTTCAGCGCGTCGAACGTCGCGTCCAGCGCCGCCATGTCGCCCACGTCGCAGTCGAACAGGCGGGCGACGCCCAGCTGCTCCGCGAGCGGGCGCACGCGCTTTTCCATCGCCGCGCCCTGGTAGGAGAAGGCGAGTTCGGCCCCCGCCTCGCTCAACTGCTTCGCGATGCCCCAGGCCAGCGACTTGTCGTTGGCGAGGCCCATGATGAGCCCGCGCTTTCCCGCCATCAATCCGTTCACGCTGACCTGACCCTTGCTCTTCTATGCCGTTGCGGCGTCTCCGCCGTTTAGCGTCGTCTCGGGCGGTTCCGCCAGTGCGGCGTTGAGATGCGCACCGAAAACCACGCCAAGCCCGATCAGATAGAAGAAGAGCAGCATCACGACAACGCCCGCAAGGCTACCATAGGTCATATCGTATCCGCCCAGCAGCGACAGCGCCCAGGGCAGGCCCGCCGTCATGCTGACCCACCAGACGGTCGTGAACAGCGCGCCCGGCCATTTGCGGCAGTCGCTGTTGCGATATTTGGATGGCGTGACGGAGAAGAACAGCATGTACAGCGCGCCGAACATGATCGCGCCGGGGACCAGCCGCGACAGGCCGATCAGCCCCACCCACCCCTGCGCGAAGGGCAGCAGGCGATAGACGAACTGTTCGGCGGCGGTCAGCAGCCCCTGCGTGATGAACGACAGCAGCACGACGATCACCGACAGGATGATGATCCCCGACGACGACAGGCGCGATTTCCAGAACGGCGCGGTCGCCTTCACCCCATAGGCGCGGTGGAAGATGTCGCGGATCGTCTCCACGAAGCCGCCGACCGTCCACAGACCGACCAGGCCGCCCAGCCACAGCACCATGCCGTTGCCGCGCGCGGTCAGCACGTCGGCGATCGGCTTGTCCAGCAGCGTCGCGACGTCGGGCGGCAGGACGTGCAGGAAGCTTTCGACCGTCCGCACCGTCTCCGCGCTCTGCCCCAGAAGCGACAGCACCGCGGCGGCGGTGATGAAGAAGGGAAACAGCGTCATCAGCGACAGGTAGGCGAGGTTTCCCGCATGGGTGAACCCGTCGTTGAAGACGCCGAGCGATGCCCGTTTCACGACCTCGAACGCGTAGCTGCCGGGCTTAACCTTGGCGAGCTGGCGGTCGAAGCGGGCCCGGGCGGCGTTATGCGCGCGCGCCTCCGGCGTCAGCGAATCGGCGAAGAGATCGGTTGTGGCCACCCCCCTCAGACGCCCATGGCCGCCCGCGGGTTCCCCGTCGTCGCCGCCGGCCAGCCCTCCACGAAGTCGCGCAGCGCGGCGTCGTCGGCGGGAATGTCGATCATCAGCGTGACCAGCTGGTCGCCGCGCCCGCCGCCCTTCCTGTTGAACCCCTTGCCCTTCAGCCGCAGCGTCTTGCCCGAACTGGTGCCGGCGGGGACGGTGAGCATCACCGGGTTTTCCACGGTCGGCACCTTCACCTTGCCGCCCAGCACCGCTTCCGCCAGCGTGATCGGCAGGTCGATGCGCACGTCGTCGCCGTCTCGCGTGAAGAAACGGTGCGGCTGCACATCGATCGTGACGATCGCATCGCCCGCGCCGCCGGGCCCCGGCTGGCCCTTGCCCGCGAGGCGCATCTGCGTGCCGCTGGCGACGCCGGCGGGCAGTTTCAGCTCGATCGACTTGCCATCGCCCAGCGTCACGCGCTGCGGCGCGAGCGTGGCGGCATCGGTGAAGGGGACGGAAAGCCGGTACTGGATGTCGCCGCCCTTGGGCTGCTGGCGCCCGCCAAAGCCGCCGAACCCGCCCGAAAAGCCGCCGCCGCGCCGGGCCCCGCCCGCGCCGCCGAACAACCCCTCGAAGATATCGCTCATGTCGCCGTCACCGCCGGCACCGAACTCGAACCCCTCCGACCGGAAGCCGCCGCCCGGGCCCGGTCGCGCGCGTCCGCCGCCCGCGCCGCCGAAGTTGAAGGGGGAGGTGGGATTGCCGTCGCCGTCGATCTCGCCCCGGTCGAAGCGGGCGCGCTTGTCCTTGTCGGACAGCAGGTCGTAGGCGTTGGTGACCTGGCTGAACTTTTCCGCCGCCTTCGGATTGTCCGTGTTGCGGTCGGGATGCAGCTCCTTGGCGAGCTTGCGGTACGCCTTCTTGATGTCGGCCTCGGTCGCGGTGCGTGCGATCCCGAGGGTCTGGTACGGATCGGCCATCGATTGCCCTTTGATAACTTTTGCCCATCATGTGGGGCAGCCGTTCCGCCAGCGCAACGCGCTTCGCCGCCCGTGCGTTGAGGCGGGAAGGAGAAATGCGATGAGCGATACCCAGCCGATGCAGGCCGATGGCGGCGGCAGCGACCGCGACGCGCCCGATGGCGTGGAGAATGCCCCGGCCAAGCACGGCGGCGGCGAGAGCGCTGGCGGTGCCTATCCCAATCCGCAGACGGGCAAGACGCCGGAAAATGACGGCTTCATGGGCCATGGCGGCCAGACCGAGATCGACTATTCCGGGTCGAAGGGCGGGAAGGCGAACGCGGCGACCGAGGGGGAGTGAGCGGAGGCGCCGTCTGTTACGTTCATAGGGGGATTGGTGGAGGCATCGCCACAGGCCGCATGCCCGCGGAACCGCCCCACCCCCGGCCCCTGCCCTGAAGGGGAGGGGTGGGTCCACCTGACAGTGTCCAGCGCTAGAGGAGCGGCGCCACGTCGACGCTGACGTCCATCGCCTGCGCGCCGGAGCCGAGGACGACGCCGTCGACCGGCGCGATCTCGCCGTAATCGCGGCCGACCGCCATCACGATATGGTCGCCCGCCATCCAGATGCCGTTGGTGGGATCGACGCCGACCCAGCCGAGCGCCGGCCCGCACCACAGCAGCACCCAGGCATGGGTCGCGTCCGCGCCGACGAGGCGGGGCTGCCCGGCTGGCGGGATGGTGCGGATATAGCCGCTGGCATAGGCGGCGGGCAGGCCGTGCGCGCGCAGGCCCGTCAGCATGATCTGCGCGAAATCCTGACACACGCCGCGCCGCTTGTGGAAGGCGTCGATCGGCGGCGTATCGACCAGTGTGGCGGTGCCGTCGAACGCGAAGTCGCGTTGGATGCGGCAGGCGAGCGCGATTGCGGCGTCGAGCGCGCCGCGACCGGGATCGAGATCGGCTGCGCACCAGTCGGCGATCTCGCGGTCCAGCGGGATCAGCGGCGAGGGGTAGAGATAGGCGGCTGGCCCGGTCGGCGACAGGTCGCTGCTGGCGCGCGCCATGGCGGCGATATCCGCCAGCGTCGGATCGGTCGCGGCTGGCATTGGTACGAGCCGGTCGACCTCCACCCGCGCGACGCTTTCGATCGACAGTTCGCGCACCGGCGTGTCGACGACCAGCCGGGTGACGTTCGCCAGCCCCGCCTCCGCCCGCGCGGGGCCGAGCCGGCCGACCGGATGGACGGCGAGGTCATAGCTGAGCAGCCGCTGGCCGGGCCAGTCGACCGGCTTCAGCCGGAGGTTGCAGCGCGCGAACTTGACCTGGCGGCCATAGTCGAAGCGGGTGACGTGGCGGATGTCGTAGATCATGGGATGTCAGGTTGCGCCCGGGCAGGGAAGGTGCAGCGCGTCAACGCCGACGGAGGGGTATCGGCCCACCGATAGCGGAACAGCCCCGCGCCACCCCCGGCGGGGGAGGGCCCCGGTCTGCCTCACGCGAGCGTCAGCCCCACCGCCCGCAGCGGCTCCGCCCCTTGCAGGAAATAGCGGCGCGCGATCGCGTCCGACAGCGTCGCCAGCCGCCGCTCCACGTCGAGCAGCGTCGCCGCGTCCAGCGTCGCTGCGGTCGCGGTTTCCACGATCGCGTGCAGCTGGATCGCCTGGGCCTGTTGCGGCTCGGCCATCTCGTCATCGCCCAGCACGGGCAGCTGCGCGAGGCGCTGGCGGATACGCTGCGACTGGAAGGCGAGGCCGCGCGGATTGTTGGGGTCGAGCGCGACGAGATCGACCACCGCGACGCGGGCGAGGCCGCCCGGATAGCGCTGGCGATAGCTGATCTGGCTGTCGGCGAGGTCGAGCAGCGTCGACAGGTCGTCCGGCCCGCGCCCCTCTTGCTCGGGCCCGTCCAGCCCGAACAGGCGGACGGCGCGGGCGATGCCGATCGCCCGTTCGATCCGGCGGCCCAGATCGTGGAAGCGCCACGAATCGTTGCGGACCATATGTTCGGCATACAGGCCGGCGATCGCGGCGTAGCGGCGCTGGAGGGAGCCTGCGCGTTCCAGCAGGCCGCGCTGCGTGGGGAAGGGCGCCTCCAGCAGGCGTACCATGTCGGCCGGCAGGCGATCGCGCGATGCCTCCCCGATCCCGCGCGCATCGCGGTTGATCCGCGCGACCGAGGCGGTGTCCGGCCCCTCCATCGCGACGCGGGCGAAGGCGGTCAGCGCGGCGCGCGACAGGCCACCGGGCGCGCTGCCGGGCGAAGGCGCGGCGCCGCTGTCCGCGATCATGCCGACGAGGCGGCCGACGGTGGCGGGGGGCAGCACGGCGGCGCCGTCCGCGTCGATCGAATGGCCCATCAGCACGCGGATCGCGCCGAGCAGCGCCTCCCCCCGTTCCAGATAGCGGCCCAGCCAGAAGACGTTGTCGGCGACGCGGCTGGGCAGCGTGCCGGGATTGCGGCGGACATGCTGCGAATCGGGCGCGGTGAGCAGCGAGACGGGGGCGACCGGGTCCGGCCCGTGGACGCAGACATCGGCGGACCACAGCCCCTCGCCGATCGCCGCCGCGCTCGCCTCCGCCGTCGCGCCGATCCGGCCGAAGCCGCCGGGCATCACGACCCAGCCGCCATCCGCGCCGCGCGCGACGAAGACGCGCAGCGTGAAGGGGCGCGGCACCAGCCGGTCGTCGACCACGGCGGGCATGGTCGACAGCCGCACCTCCTCCTGCCCGACATAGTCCTGCGGGCGGCGGGCCATGTCGGCGAGCAACGCGGCGCGCGCCGCGCCGTCCAGCGTGGCGCCCAGCACGGGCGTTCCGCCGGGGAGGCCGAGGGGCGCGGGGCCGAAGGCGGGGGCGATCGTCAGCCGGTCCAGCACCGCCTCGACATGCGCGCGCTCCGCCGCGCCGCCGCACCACCAGGTCGCGATGTTGGGCAACAGCAGCGGCGCGCCCAGCACCCGCTCCGCCAGCGCGGGCAGGAACGCGGCGAAGGCGCGCGCTTCCAGAAGGCCCGCGCCGGGCGCGTTGGCGATGACGACGCTGCCGCCCTCATAGGCGTCGATCAGGCCGGGGACGCCGATCTGCGAATGGCTGTCGAGCGCGAGCGGATCGAGGAAGCGCGGGTCCATCCGCCGCCACAGCGCGTCGATCCGCTTCAATCCGGCGACGGTGCGGATATAGACGCGCCCCTCCAGCGCGGCGAGGTCCGCCCCCTCGACCAGCAGCAGGCCGAGATAGCGCGCGAGATGCGCCTGTTCGGGATAGGTCGGGTTGAAGCGGCCGGGCGTCAGCAGCCCGATGCGCGGGTCGGCGCGGCGGCACAGCGCCGACAGGCCGGCGCGGAACGCGGCGAAGAAGGGGGCGTGGCGCTGGATGTTCAGCTTCGCCTGCAAGCCGCCCAGCGTGCGGCCGACCGCCAGCCGGTTTTCCAGCGCATAGCCGGCGCCGGCGGGCGCGCGCAGATGATCGGCCAGGACGCGCCATGCGCCGTCCGGCCCGCGCGCCAGATCCATGCCGACGAATTGCAGATGGCGTCCGCCCGGCGGCGTCAGCCCGGCCATCTGGCGGAGGTAAAAGGGGCTGCCGGTGACGAGCGCGGCGGGGATCGCGCCGTCCGCGACCAGCCGCCCCTCGCCATACAGGTCCGCCAGCACGCGCTCCAGCAGCTCCGCGCGCTGCGTGACGCCCGCCGCGATACCCGCCCATTCGTCGGCCGCGATCAGCAGCGGGACGGGGCCGACGGGCCAAGGCCGCTCCTCCGCCTCGCCGATGATGCGAAAGCCGGTGCCGATGTCAATCGCGTGGCGCTGCACCCTTTCGCGCGCATGGTCGAGATCCTCGGCGACGGCGGCCAATTCGGTGAACATCGCGCGCCACGGGGCGGGATCGCCATCGCACAGCACGTCGCCCGGGCCGGATGCGGCGGCGCGATAGTCCGCGATCCACGCATCGGCATGGGCGCGCGCATCGAACGGGGCATCGGAGGGATCGCCAAGCGCCATCGCTGTTGCCCTCTTCCCTCGCTGTCCCGGCCCCGCGCGGGTCGTCTCACAGGCGGCCCATGGGGGCAACCCGTCTTTTGCGGATAGATTGCCCTTCGGATCGGACGGGCCCCCACCGAGCGGAAGACGAGGCTGGCTGAACGGTCCCGATCAGGGCGACGCCTACCGAACGGGCCGGTCCGGTCCGGATCGGGCGGCGAGCATGAGAAATCGCCCGCGACCCTTTGTGCAATGCGGAACGACGGCTTCCCGCCCGACGTTCAGACGCGCGCTAACCATAGACAATCCAAGGGGGCAGCCTTGAGTTCTTATCCCGATCGGCTTGAGGCCGGTTCACCCTATCCGCTGGGCGCCACCTGTGTGGAAGGGGGCGTGAACTTCGCCGTCTTTTCCGCCAATGCGGAAAAGATCGAGCTGTGCCTGTTCGACGATGGCGGCAAGCGAGAGATCGCACGGCTGCCGCTGCCCGAATGCACCGACGAGGTGTGGCACGGCTTCCTCCCCGATGCGGGGCCGGGGCAGCTGTACGGCTATCGCGCCTATGGCCCGTACGAGCCCGAACAGGGGCACCGCTTCAACCCGCACAAGCTGCTGCTGGACCCCTATGCCAAGCGGCTGCACGGGCAGATCCGCTGGAACGACGCGCTGCACGGCTATCAGGTCCGCTCGAAGAAGGAGGATCTGTCGTTCGACAAGCGCGACAGCGCGCTGATGATGCCCAAGGGCGTCGTGACCGACGACCATTTCGACTGGTCGCAGGACCGGCGGCCGAACACGTCCTGGTCGGACACCGTCGTCTACGAGGCGCATGTGAAGGGCCTGACCAAGCTGTTCGAGCTGGTGCCCCCGCAGGAGCGCGGCACCTACAAGGCGCTGGGCCATCCCAAGGTGATCGACCATCTGAAGCGGCTGGGCGTCACCGCGCTGGAATTGATGCCGATCCACGCCTTCACCCAGGATCGCTTCCTGGTGGAGAAGGGGCTGTCGAACTACTGGGGCTACAACACCCTGTCCTATTTCGCGCCCGAGCAGCGATACTTCGCGGGCCAGAGCCATGACGAACTGCGCCGTGCGGTGAAGCGGCTGCACGCCGCCGGGATCGAGGTGATCCTGGACGTCGTCTACAATCACACCTGCGAGGGATCGGAGAAGGGCCCGACGCTGTCTTGGCGCGGCTTGGACAACGCGACCTATTACCGGCTGGTCAAGGATCAGCCGCGCTATTCGATCAACGACACCGGCACCGGCAATACGGTGAATACCGACAAGGCGCGCGTCATCCAGATGATCGCCGATTCGCTGCGCTATTGGGCGACGAGCTTTGGCATCGACGGCTTCCGCTTCGACCTGGGGCTGACGCTGGGGCGGACGGAGACGGGGTTCGATCCGGGCCATGCGTTCTTCGACGTGCTGCGGCAGGACCCGGTGCTCGGCCGGTTGAAGCTGTCGACCGAGCCGTGGGACATCGGGCCGGGCGGATACCAGCTGGGCAACTTTCCGCCCGGCTTCGGCGAATGGAACGACAAGTATCGCGATACCGTGCGCAAGTTCTGGCGCGGCGACCAGAGCCAGCGCGGCGATCTGGCGGCGCGGCTGTCGGGGTCGGGCGACCTGTTCGACCGGCGCGCGCGGCGGCCCTGGGCGAGCGTCAACCTGCTGGCCGCGCATGACGGTTTCACGCTGTACGACACCGTCGCCTACGAACAGCGCCACAACGAGGCGAACAAGGAGGACAATCGCGACGGTCACTCCGAAAACTACAGCCGCAACTGGGGCGCGGAGGGCGAGACCGAGGACGAAGGCGTCAAGGCGACGCGCGCGACCGTGCAGCGGTCGATGCTGACGACGCTGTTCGCCTCGCTCGGTACGCCGATGCTGGTCGCGGGCGACGAGTTCGGGCGCAGCCAGGGCGGCAACAACAACGCCTATTGCCAGGATGACGAGATCAGCTGGCTCGACTGGTCGAAGATGGAGACGGAGGAAGGCAAGTCGCTGTTCGCCTTCACCAGTCGCCTCACCGCGCTGCGCCGCCGGTACGAGGTGCTGCGCGCCAAGTCGTTCCTCTACGGGCAGGATGCGGCCGGGCAGGGCGTCAACGATATCGAATGGTGGGACGAGCGCGGGCAGCAGCTGTCGCCCGACGACTGGAACAACCCGGAGGGCCGCGCCCTCGTGATGCGCCGCGCGATGAAGCGTGACGACGGCAAGGTGGAGGCGGTGACGCTGCTGCTGAACGGGTCGGAGGATCAGCTGACCTTCAACTTCCCGCCGCCCGAACATGCCAAGCGCATCGTCCTGATCGACAGCAGCAACCCGGAAATCGACGGGCTGGAGATCGAGGACAGCTACGACCTGCCCGCGCATGGCGCGGCGCTGGTCGCGTGGGAGCTGGAGGCGGAATGAGCGGCTGGGGTCCGGTACTGGACGCGGGCGGCACCCGCTTTCGCTTGTGGGCGCCCGATGCCGACGGCGTGACGCTGGAGGTGGACGGGCGCGACCCGCAGCCGATGACGGCGGGCGAGGATGGCTGGTACGGCGCCGACACGGATGTCGGCGCGGGCGCGCGCTATCACTTCCGCATCGGTGACATGGCGGTGCCGGACCCGGCATCGCGCGCGCAGGACGGCGGCGTCGATGGCTGGAGCGTCGTGGTCGATCCCGGCGCCTATCGCTGGCGGAGCGACGACTGGCGCGGCCTGCCCTGGGAGGCGATGGTGATCGAGGAGCGGCATGTCGGCCTCGATGGCGGCTTTGCGGGCCTCATGGAAAAGCTGCCCGCCATCGCGGCGCGCGGCATAACCGCGATCGAGCTGATGCCGGTCAACGCCTTCGCCGGGACGCGCAACTGGGGCTATGACGGGGTGCTGCCCTATGCGCCCGCGGAGGCATACGGCTCGCCGGACGAGATGAAGGCGCTGATCGACCGCGCGCACGAACTGGGCGTCAGCGTGTTCCTGGACGTCGTGTACAATCACTTCGGACCGGCGGGCAATTATCTGGGCGCCTATGCGTCCGAATTCTTCCATCCCGAGGTGAAGACGCCATGGGGCGGGGCGGTGGCGGTGGATGCCGATCCGCCGCGCCGCTTCTTCATCGACAATGCGCTGATGTGGCTGCGCGAATACCGGATCGATGGGCTGCGCTTCGATGCGGTCCATGCCATCGCCAATGACGGCTTCCTCGATGCGATGGCGGCGGAACTGCGCGCCAGCGTCGACCGGCCGGTGCATCTGGTGCTGGAGAACGAGAAGAACGACGCCGGGCGGCTGGCGCCCGGCAAGTATGACGCGCAGTGGAACGACGATTTCCACAACGTCCTGCACGTGATGCTGACCGGCGAGACGGACGCTTATTATGCCGACTTCGCCGATCGGGTGGAGGAACGGCTGGCGCGCTGCCTGTCGCAAGGCTTCATCTATCAGGGCGAGAGCTCGGTGAACCATGACGGCAAGCCGCGCGGGACGCCATCGGCGCATCTGCCGCCCGGCGCCTTCGTGTCGTTCCTGCAAAACCACGACCAGATCGGCAATCGCGCGCTGGGCGAGCGGCTGACGCGGCTGGTCGATCCGGCGCGGCTGCGCGCGGCGACGCTGCTGCTGCTGCTGTCGCCGCAGATCCCGCTGATCTTCATGGGCGATGCGACGGGATCGCGAACGCCGTTCCTGTTCTTCACCGATTTCCATGACGAGCTGGCGGATGCGGTGCGCGAGGGCCGGCGGGGCGAGTTCGCCAAGTTCGCCGCCTTCGCCGATCCCGAAAAGCGCGACGCGATTCCCGACCCCAATGCGCGCGAGACGTTCGAACGGTCCCGGCCCGAGGACGGCGATGACGCGGGCGACTGGGAAAGCCTGTACCGCGACCTTATCACCGTGCGGCGCGACCGCCTCGTCCCGAGGCTGAAGGGTGCGCGCAGCGAGGGGGCAGAGATGATCGGGGACAAGGCGGTTTGCGCGCGCTGGCGGCTGGGTGACGGGGCGCTGCTGACGATCGCGCTCAATCTGGGGGCGGAGCAGGTCGAGGTGCCGGCGGGCGAGCCGATCGCCGCCGAGGGGCGGCCGGGCGCGCCCGGCAGCGCGGCGGCGTGGCTGGCGGAAGCATGAGCGCGCTGCACGGGCTGGCCGAGGCGGCCGGGTTGCAGGTCGACTGGACCGACGCCGGTGGCAAGGCGCAGCGCGTCGAGGACGAGGCGCTGCGCAAGGTGCTGACCGCGCTCGGCTATGCGGCGGAAAGCGATGCGGCGGTGGCGGAATTGGTCGCACGGATCGGCGGCGATCAGGCGGCGGAGGATGCCGCGTTCGTCTCCGGCGACGTCGGGCAGCCGATCCGCCTGCCGCGTGGTGGGCGCGGGCAACTGGTGCTGGACGACGGCACGCGGATCGACGTGACGGGCGACACGCTGCCTCCGATCGACCGGCCCGGCTATCACCGGCTGGAAACGGATGGGCGCGAGGTGATGGTGGCGGTGGCGCCGCCGCGCTGCTTCACGGTGGAGGATGCCGCGCCCGGCCGCCGCATCTGGGGGCCGGCGGTGCAGATTCCGGCCCTGCGCGACGGGCGCGACACCGCGTTCGGCGATTTCACCACGCTGGCCCGCAGCGCCGCCGCCTTTGCAGAAGGCGGGGCGGATGCGCTGGCGATGAGCCCGGTCCACGCGCTCTTCCCGGCCGATGCGGGGCGGTACAGCCCCTATGCGCCGTCGAGCCGGTTGTTCCTGAACGTCCTCTATGCCGATCCGGGGCTGGTCGGCCATGCGGTGACGGGCGAGGATGCGCCGGACCTGATCGACTGGGCCAATGCGATCCCGCAGCGGATGGGCAAGCTGCGCGCCGCGTTCGAGGCGCGGACGGATGCGATCCGCGATGCCGTGGCGGCCTTTGCCGAGAAGGGCGGCGAGGAATTGCGGCGCCATGCGCGTTTCGATGCGCTGCACGCGCATTTCCTGCCCGATGGCGCCTATGGCTGGCAGGCCTGGCCCGCCGCCTTCCACGACCCGGCGGGTCAGGCGGTGGCGGAGTGGGCGCGAAGCCATGCCGAGGAGGTGGACTTCTACCTGTTCTGTCAGTGGCTGGCCGATCTCAGCCTCGCGCAAGCGCAGAAGGCCGCGAAGGATGCCGGCATGGCGCTGGGCCTGATCGCGGATCTGGCGGTGGGGATGGATGCGGGCGGCAGCCATGCGTGGAGCCGGCCGGACGACCTGATCACCGGCCTGTCGATCGGCGCGCCGCCCGATATCCTGGGGCCGGAGGGGCAGAATTGGGGCATCACCGGCTTTTCCCCGCAGGCGCTGAAGGCGCGCGGGTTCGAGCCGTTCCGCGCGACGATCCGCGCCGCGCTGGCGCATGCGGGCGGTATCCGCATCGACCACGCGATGGGGCTGCAACGGCTGTGGGTGGTGCCGGACGGCGGATCGGCGGCGGAGGGGGCGTATCTGTCCTATCCGGTCGACGACATGCTGCGCGTGCTGGCGATCGAGAGCCATGCGGCCGAGGCGGTGGTGATCGGGGAGGATCTGGGCACCGTTCCCGATGGCTTCCGCCCGCGCATGGATGCGCGCGGGATGCTGGGAATGCGCGTCATGCCCTTCGAGATGGAGGGCGACCGCCTGATCGCGCCCGATCGCTACGACGCGCAGGCGGCGGCGATGACGGGGACGCACGACCTGCCGACCATGGCGGGCTGGTGGCTGGGCCGCGAGCTGGACTGGAACGAGAAGCTGGGGCGTGGCCGCCCCGACCATGCGGCCAACCGGCGTGAGCGGGCCGAACAGCGCGCCGGCTGGTGGCAAAGCTTCGTCGCGGCGGGCGTCGCGTCCGGCCCGCAGCCGGCGGACGATGATCCCGCGCCGGTGGTCGATGCCGCGATCGGCTTCGTCGGAAAGACGCCGTGCGACCTCGTCATCCTGCCGATGGAGGACGTGCTGGGGCTGGTGGAACAGCCGAACCTGCCCGGCACGACACACGAACATCCCAACTGGCGGCGGCGGATGCCCGTCGCCACCGACGCCGGCCTGGCGGCGCAGCCCGCCGCCACGCATCTCGACACGATCAGGAAAGCCCGAACGCCATGACCCCGCGCGCCACCTATCGCCTGCAGATGCATGAAGGCTTCACCTTCGCCGATGCGACGGCGATCGTCCCCTATCTGGCGGATCTGGGGATCAGCCATGCCTATCTGTCGCCGATCACGGTGGCGGTGAAGGGCTCCACCCACGGCTATGACGTGGTGGACCCGACGCGGATCAGCCCGGAGCTGGGCGGCGAGCAGGCGTTCCGCGACCTCGTCGCGGCGCTGCGCGCACACGACATGGGCGTCGTCATCGATATCGTGCCCAACCACATGGGCGTCGCAAATGGCGAGAACGCGTGGTGGAACGATGTGCTCGCCAAAGGGCAGGCGAGCGAGTTCGCGGGCGTGTTCGATATCGATTATTCGAAGGACATCGTGCTGCCGGTGCTGGGCGATCCGCTGCCCAAGGCGCTGGCGGACGGGGCGATCGCGGTCGAGGGCGATGCGATCGTCGCCTATGGCGAGCATCGCTTTCCGCTGCGGCCCGAGGATCGCGGCATCGGCGCGGTCGAGGGGGAGGTGCTGGCGGCGCTGCTCGACCGGCAGCATTATCGGCTGGCCTGGTGGCGGACGGCGGACGACGAACTGAACTGGCGCCGTTTTTTCACCGTCAACGAACTGGCGGGCGTGCGCGTCGGGCAGGAGCCGGTGTTCGAGCGGACGCACGCGCTCTATTTCCGGCTGTGGCAGGAGGGGCTGATCGACGGCGTGCGCATCGACCATGTCGACGGACTGACCGACCCGGCCGGCTATTGCCGCCGCCTGCGCGCACGGTTCGAAAGCCTGCCGCGCGAGGACGGCGTCGCCGCGATCATCTGGATCGAGAAGATCCTGGGCGCGGGCGAGCCGCTGGCGACCGACTGGGGCGTCGACGGCACCAGCGGCTACGACTTCATGGAAGAGGTGGCGGCGCTGCTCCACGATCCGGCGGGCGAGGCGCCGCTGGGCGAGGCTTGGGCGGCGCTGTCCGGCCGCCCGGCGGACTTCGCGGCGGAGGAATTGCAGGCGCGGCAGGATGTGCTGGCCTGGCAGTTCGAGGGGCAGCTGAAGGCGTGCGTGCGCGCCTTCGTCGCGCTGGCGGAAAGCGATCCCGACAATGTGCTGAACCCGGAGATGCTGCGCCGCGCGATCCAGCGGCTGCTATGGGTCTTCCCCGTCTATCGCACCTATGGGCTGGGTGACAGCGCACCGGAGAGCGACGCCGCGATCCGCGCGAAGGCGCGCGAGCGGGTGCAGCCGCTGATCCCGCCGGGCGAGGATTTCGTGATCGACGCGGTACTGGCATGGCTGGCGGGCGAGGGGCCGGGTGATGCGGCGCTGGCGGCGGAAGCCGTGCGGCGGTTCCAGCAACTGTCGGCGCCGGTCGCGGCGAAGGGGGTGGAGGACACCGCCTTCTATCGGTTCGGTCGGCTGCTCTCACGCAACGATGTCGGCTTCGACGCGGAGCGGTTCGCGGGCACGGTCGCGGAGTTCCATGAGGCGATGGCGGCGCGGGCCGAAGACTGGCCGCGCGCGCTGCTCGCCACCGCGACGCACGATCACAAGCGCGGCGAGGACGTGCGCGCGCGCCTGGCGGTGCTGAGCGAGGTGCCGGACCGCTGGCTGGCGGCGGTGGAACGCTGGAACGGGCTGGCGGCCGACGCGCTGGAGGGCGTCGATCCGGCGGATGCGTACATGCTCTATCAGACGCTGTACGGCGCCTGGCCAGATGGGCTGGCGGTGGACGATGCCGGGGGGCTGGCCGACTTCGCGGAGCGGGTGAACGGCTGGCAGGAAAAGGCGCTGCGCGAGGGCAAGCTGCGATCGTCATGGGAGGCGCCGCAGGAAGAGTATGAGGGCCGGGTGAAGGCGGCGGTCGAGGCGTTGCTCGATCCGGCACGCTCGGCGGCGTTCCTGGCCGATCTGGAGGCGTTCCGGGATGATCTGGCGGCGCCGGGACGGGCGAACATGCTGGCGCAGGTAACGCTGCGGCTGACGGTGCCGGGGGTGCCGGACACCTATCAGGGGACGGAGTTCGCCGACCTGTCGCTGGTCGATCCCGACAATCGCCGGCCCGTCGATTACGACGCGCGGGCGGCGGCGCTGGCGGATCGACGCGATCCGAAACAGGCGCTGATCGCGGAGATACTGGCGATGCGGCGCGCGCATCCGGCGGCGTTCGTCGAAGGCGCGTACCGGCCGCTGGCGGTCGAGGGCGCGGCGGCGGACCATGTGCTGGCCTTCACGCGCGGAGAGGGCGCGGATGCGGTGCTGGTCGCCGTGGCGCTGCGGACGGCGGCGCTGGCGGACGGCTGGGGCGACACGCGCGTGCTGGCCGATCCGCCGGTCGCGGCGGCGCGCCTGTTCGCCGATCGCACCGTCGCCGTGCGGCCGGTGGCGGAGATGGCCGTCCCCGCCTGACGCCGGCCTGCCTCAGGCGGGTAACGTCAGGCGGAAGGTGGTCGGGGCATCGGGCAGCAGGTCGAGCGTGCCGCCATGCGCATGGGCGATCTGCCGCGCGAGGCTGAGGCCGACGCCGGTGCCTTCCGCGCGGGTGGTGTGGAAGGGGCGGAAGATGCGATCGCGATCCGTCGCCGCGACGCCCGCGCCGCTGTCGCGAACGTCCAGCGCCATGCCGCTTCCCTCCATGCGGGCCGACAGGGTGACGTGCGGGGCCGCGCCCTCGCTGGCGGCCTGCGCCGCGTTGTTGAGGAGCGCCCACAGCGCCTGCCCGATCTGGTCGCGGTCGAGCGGCCAGTCCGTCGGCGCGGCCCGCTCGACCGCCAGCGCGACCCCCGGCCAGCGGACCGCGAACAGGCGGGCGAGGTCGTCCAGCATCTCCGCCACCGGCACCGGCCGGCGCGTCGGCGCGGGCAGGCGGGCGAGCGCGCGATACGCCTCCGTGAAGCGTTGCAGTCCCTCCGCGCGGCGGGCGAGCGTGCCCAGGATCTCGGGCAGCAGCGTGGGATCGGTGGCGGGCAGGCTGGCGGCGACAAGGCCGCTTTCGGCGAGCGAGACGATCGGGGCGAGCCCGTTCAGCAGCTCATGGCCCAGCACCTGGATCAGCTCCGCCGTCGCGCGCGCCTCCGCCACGCGCTCCTCCTGCTCGATATCGACGAGCGCGACGACGGCGCGGTCGTGCCGCTCCGCATCGGCCAGCGTCACCCGGTCGATCCGCCAGTGCCGCCCCTCATAGGGCAGCCGCTGCTGCGCCGGATCGGCGAGTGCGGGCGGCAGCGGCAAGATACGGTCGTCGGTCGCGAACAGGTGGCGCGCGGCGCGATTGAGCGCGCGCGCGGTGCCGCCCTCCACCCCGACGAGCGGCGTCGGCGCGGCGTCTAGCAACAAGCGCTGGACGATGGCGTCGGCGCTTTCGGCGGGCGCGGGGGTGTCGCGCGAGCCGGGGCGGGGGCGGCGGATCGCGGCGGCGTTGCGCAAGCCGATCCACAGCGCGACGAGCGCGAGGCCTGCGACGAGCCCCCATGTCGCCGCGTGCCAGGCCAAAACGAGCCCGATCCCGCACAGCACCGGGCCGATGGCGGCGACGAGGCCCCTTATCGGCGCGATGGCGCGGGCGGTGCCCGCATCGTCAAAGGCCATAGCGTGCCATCCGGCGATAGAGCGCGCCCCGGCTGAGGCCCAGCGCGGTGGCGGCATGGGTGACGTTGTGGCGATGCTGGCGCAGCGCCGCCTCGATCATCGCGCGCTCCGCATCGGACAGGTCGAAATCGCCGCCGCCGGCCTCCGCGACGGGCATGGCGGCTTGTGGGGAGAGGGCGGGCGACAGGGCGAGCGCGGCGGCGTCGATCGTGCCGTCATCGGCCAGCAGCACCGCGCGCTCGATGACGAGGGCGAGGCCGCGAACCTCGTCGGGCCAGGGGCCGGCGCGGATCGCCGCCTCCGCCGCCTCGGTCAGCCGCGCCGCGTCCCGGCCGAAGCGCGCGGCGGCGAGGCGGGCGAAGTGGCGGGCGAGCAGCACCGCGTCGTCGCCCCGCGCCGCCAGCGGCGGCACCGCGATCTCCACCGTGGCGAGCCGCCGACGCAGCGCGGGGGCGAGGCGGGCGGGATCGTCGGCGATGGCGATGCAGCGCAGGTCCGGGGGCAGCCGATCGGCGAGCAGGCCCTGCTGCACGGGGTCGAGCGCGTCGGGATGGCGCAGGATCGCGGTGCCCGACAGGCCGGCGATCGCGGCGCGGCTGTCCGCATCGCGCAGGTCGAGCCGGGCCGGCGGCGTCGCGGCGGCCGGCGATTGCGCATGGAGCGCCAGCGCGGCCAGCGTCCGGCCGCTGCCCGGCGGGCCGGTGACGGTGACGCTGGCGACGGTTGGCCCGACGCGGCGGATCAGGTCGCGCAGCCGCACCATCGCGGCGCTGTCGCCCAGCAGGTGCGCGGGGCCGTCGATGCCGGCGGCCAGCGGTGCGGCGGGGGCGGCGGGCGCACCGCGCGCGATCGCGGCCTGCACCTTGTCCAGCAATTCCGCGTTGCGCCACGGCTTCATCGCGAAATCGCGCGCGCCCGCCTGCATCGCCGCCACCGCGATGCGGATGCCGCTATGCGCGGTCAGCACCAGGACGCAGGCGGCGGGATCGTCCGCGACGATCCGGGCGAGGCAGGCCAGCCCCTCCTCCCCGTCCGACCGGCCGGGGGAGAAGTTCATGTCGAGCAGGATCGCGTCGTAGCGCCGGGTGGCGAGGCGCGAATAGGCCTCTTCCGGCGCGGGCGCGACGTCGAGCGCGTGGCCGCCGATGCGGAAGGCGATTTCCATCGCGCGCGCCACCGCCGGATTGTCGTCGACCAGCAGGATTGACAGCGCGCCGGAGTGTCCATTTGCGGACACCCCGTCCGCCCCCGGACGGACGCCGATCGGCGTTTCTTCAGAATATCCAGTGTTCATAGTGCTTTAGGCTTTCGGGCGGTGATCGGCGACACTGTGTCCATGATGACCGAACAGCCCATAACCGCAACCACCCCGCCGGGCGCCGCGATGGACCGCCGGATCGAGCGCCCCGCCACTCCCTGGTGGCGTCGCCGCGCGACGATCGTCGCCGGGCTGCTGGCGGTGGCGGCGGTGCCGGCGTGGCGGATGATGCCGTCTGCCGGCTCCGTCGACATGGCGGCGGGCGACGTCGATACCGGCACCGTCACGCGGGGCGCGTTCGACGATTACATGCCCGTCCGCGCGACCGTGGCGCCCGCCGTCACGACGCTGGTCGGCGTCCTGTCCGGCGGGCAGGTGGAAAAGCTGCTGGTGCAGGACGGCGCGATGGTGGCGGAGGGGCAGCCGCTCGCCACGCTCGCCAACCCGACGCTGAAGCTGGACGTGCTGACGCGGGAGACGCAGATCGCCAGCCAGCTGGGGCAGGTGGCTGGCGAGGATCTGGGCATCGCGCGCAACCGGCTGGACCGGTCGGGCCAGATCGCGCAGGCCAATTACGATCTCATCAAGGCGCGGCGCGACCTGTCGGTGCGCCAGCAGCTGCACGATCAGGGCTTCCTGTCCGACGAGGGCGTGAAAAGCTATGCCGAGGAGGTCGCCTATCAGGAGAAGCGGCTGGCGCAGCTGCGCAGCGGCGGCGCGGCGGAGGCGCGGATCACCGCGACGCAGGGACAGCGGCTGGCCGACACGCAGGGCCGGCTGGCGGGCAATCTGGCGGCGGTGCGCGCGGGGCTGGACGCGCTGGTCGTCCGCGCGCCGGCGGCCGGGCGGCTGACGAACTTCACGATCCAGCCGGGGCAGGCGCTGAAGCCGGGCGATCCGGCGGGGCAGGTCGACAGCGAGGGCGCGTGGAAGCTGACCGCCGATGTCGACGAATATTATCTGGGCCGCGTCGCCGTGGGGCAGCAGGCGCGGACCGCCGACGGCGCGGCGCTGACCGTGTCGAAGGTGCTGCCCGCGGTGAAGGACGGGCGTTTCCGCGTCGAGTTGACCTTTGCCGGGCGCGCGCCAGCGGGCCTCAATCGCGGCCAGACGCTGGATATCCGCATTGTGCTGGGCGCCGCGTCTCGCGCGGTGCTGGCGCCGGTCGGCGGCTGGCTGGCGGCGGGCGGCACCTCCGCCTTCGTCCTCGATCCCGATGGCGCCCATGCGCGGCGCCGCGTCATCCGCACCGGCCGGCGCAACCCGGAGCAGGTCGAGATCCTGTCGGGTCTGAACCCCGGCGACCGCATCGTCACCAGCAACACGTCGTCCGTGAAGGGCGACATCCTGAACATCCGATAGAAGAAGGGGCCATAAAGATGATCCGACTGGAAGGCATCCAGCGCCGCTACGTCTCCGAAGAGGTCGAGACGACCGCGCTGCACGACATCGACCTGACGGTGGAGGCGGGCGAGTTCGTCGCCATCATGGGCCCGTCGGGCTGCGGCAAGTCGACGCTGCTCAACACGCTGGGCACGGTCGATCGCCCCACGGGCGGCCGCTACATGTTCGGGGACCGCGATCTGGCCGCGCTGGACGAGGCGGGGCTGGCGAAGTTTCGCGGTGAGACGCTGGGCTTCGTCTTCCAGAGCTTCAACCTGATCGACGAGTTGACGATCGAGGAGAATGTCGCGCTGGGCCTCGCCTATCGCAAGGACGCGGGCGACCGGCGCGCGCGCGTCGCGGCGGCGATGGACAAGGTGGGGATCGCGCACCGCGCGCGCCATTTCCCGCACCAGCTGTCGGGCGGCCAGCAGCAGCGCGCCGCGATCGCTCGCGCCATCGTCGGCGACCCCAAGCTGATCCTGGCGGACGAGCCGACCGGCAACCTGGACACCGCCAATGGCGAGCAGGTGATGAACATCCTGACCGGCCTGAACGATGCGGGGGCGACCATCGTGATGGTGACCCACTCGCCCAGCCATGCCGACCTCGCCAAGCGCCGCATCGACATGCTCGACGGCCGCATCGTCGCCAGCGCCATGCGCGCGATTTGACCCTTTTTCGGAGATACACCATGAAGACGATCCTGCCGCTTTCGCTAGTCCTTTCGCTCCTCCCGATCACCACCTCGCTCGCTCAGGCCCAGACGGCACGCAGCTTTGCGCTGTCCGGCTTCGACCGGATTTCGCTCGAAGGTTGCGACGATGCCGTCGTGACGATCGGCGCGGCTTTCTCGGTTCGGGCGGTCGGCCCGGCCGTATCGCTGGAGGTCATCCGCGCCGAGGTGCGCGGCCAGACGCTGATTCTCACTCGGCCGGACCGCATGTGCGATAGCCGCGCCAAGCGTCCGAGTGCCACGATCGAAATCACCGTCCCGCGTCTGCGCGGCGTGGAGTCCGCAGGCACCGGCTCCATCCGGCTGCGCCCGTTCGAGGCCGCCGAGTTCGAGGCGGACATGTCGGGCACCGGCAATCTGACCATCGACGGCTTGCGCAGCCAGAAGGTCGGCATCGCGATGTCCGGGACCGGCAACGCCACCATTCAGGATATCCGCACGTCCAAACTGTCGCTCGAGCTTAGCGGAACGGGCTCGATCCGGGGGGCGGGAGCGGTCGATGCGCTCGCCATCGACAGCAGCGGCACCGGCAATGTCGACACCACCGCGATGACCACACGCGTCCTTTCGGTCGATGCCAGCGGCACCGGCGGCGTCCGCGCCCAAGCGGACGGCCCGGCTGCGATTGACGCTAGCGGCATGACCCGTGTCATCGTGGGCGGCCGCCCGCAATGCACCGTCGACAAGAGCGGCTTCGCCCGCGTCACCTGCGGCTGATGCCCGGGGTCATGGGGGATATGACATCATGAACCGCTTCGCGCTTCTGTCGCTCTATCGCTCGCTTGTGCGCCACAAGCTCTATGCCGCGCTCAATATCGGGGGACTGGCGGTGGGCATCGCCGTCTTCCTGGTGCTGGGCCTCTATGTCCGGTTCGAGACAGGGTATGAGAAATGGCTGCCGGATCATGACAAGCTGTATCTGGTCGAGGAATTTTGGAACATGCCGGGCAGCCCGGCCAATGGCTATTCCACCGGCACGATGGGCGGCCTGATCGACCAGCTTCGCGAGGATTTTCCGGATACCGTCGGGACGCGCATCCAGGTCATGGACGTGAATGTGGTGCGGGGTAATGCCGCGACGACCGAACCGCTGGGTTATGCCGATCCGAATTTTCTCGATATCGTACGCTTGCCGATCATTGCCGGCGATGCCGCGCGGGCGCTTCACGTGCCGGACAATGTCCTGATTAACGAAACCATCGCAAAGCGTTATTTCCCCAACGGAAATTCGGTCGGACAGGCAATGGCGCTGACCATCCTCGGAAAGACTGCGCGTTATCGCATTGCCGGTGTTTTCCGGGATCTGCCGCCGGATACCGAATTGCCCTACTCCATGCTGGTCAAGACGCCAACGCCGCATCCCGACCCCATGTGGAACCACTGGGGCAGCGAGCGGGTCTGGACCATTCTCCGGTTCGACACGCCGGACGCCGTCGCTCGTCTGCAAGCAAAGATGCGAGCCTTTGTCGATCGCCGGGCTAAGGAGCAGGCACCGTCCGCCAAGCTACTCAGCCTGAGGATCAATCCGCTGCCGGACATCCATCTGCAGACGTCGCCCGGCCGCAAGATGACCGTCGTGACCTTAGGCATCGTCGGCCTGCTGACCCTGGTGATCGCGATCGTCAATTACGTGAACCTGGCGACGGCGCGCGGCGGTCTGCGGGCTCGGGAAGTCGCCATGCGCAAGGTACTGGGTGCGAACCGGACGGCGCTGATCCGCCAGTTTCTGGGTGAAGCCATATTGATCGCAGCCTTCGCGGCACTAGGCGGCCTGATTCTCGCCGAACTAGGGCTGCCATTGATCAATGCCGCCGGGGGGCTGAAGCTATCGCTCGACTATGCCGTGGTGCTGCCTGGTCTGGCGGTGTTGACACTCGTCGTGGGAGGGCTGGCAGGCCTGTACCCGGCGCTGATGCTGTCACGTTTTCCAGCGGCGGCGGTGCTGGCTTCGTCCCGCTCGCCTGGCGGCGGCCGGGCCGGGGCGCGGGTGCGCGAGATGCTGGTGGTGTTCCAGTTCGCGCTCGCCATCGCCTTCATGATCGGAACGGTCGTGCTCGTTGCGCAGACCCGCCATGTCCGCAGCACGGATGTCGGATTCCGGCGGGATGGGCTGGTGACCGTCAGTTCGACCAGTGATAGCGCCGTCACGGAGCCGCAACTGACCGCATTTCTCTCGCGCGCGGCGTCCCTGCCCGGGGTGCGATCGGTGACGACGTCCGACTCCTCGCCGGGATCGAGCAGCTTTAACAGCGACAATTACGCCGTGCCCGGAAAGCCCGAGCCCGGTCCCAGCCTGCAAGCGATCATCACGTCGCCAAATTTCTTTCCGACCTTTGGGATCAAGCTGATCGCGGGCCGGCTGCCCGGCGATGCACATCGCGCGGATGATGCGCGCAATGCCGACGATGCTACGCGGGTAGTTCCCAATGTCGTCGTCAACCGCAAGGGGGCCTAGGCCCTCGGCTTCGACAGTCCGGAGGCCGCGATCGGCAAGACGGTCGGGCGGGCCAATCCCCGCACGATCATCGGCGTCGTGGAGAATGCCCGCTTCTTCTCGCCACGCGATCCCGTCAATCCGAC
>CAJYLQ010000049.1 GCA_913775975.1 uncultured Sphingomonas sp.
ACTGCCGCCTGACGAGCCTGCCGCGCGATGCGACGCTGTCGCCCGAGGTCGTCGACTCGCTGAAGCCGTTCAAGGTGCTGCGCTTCCTCGACTGGTCGAACGTCAACGGCAATCCGGCGAACGTGACGTGGAGCGGGCGAACGCAGCCCGATGCGCTGAACCAGGCCGAGGGTCCGACCGGCGTCGCGATCGAGCATATGATCTCGCTGGCGAAGGCGACGGGTGCGGCGCCGTGGTTCAACGTGCCGTGGAACGCGGACGAGGACTATCAGCGGCGGATGGCGCAGCTGGTGCACGACAGCCTGCCGGCGGACCGCGAGGTCTATGTCGAGCTGTCGAACGAGGTGTGGAACAACATGTTCGGCGCCACGCACCAGGCCCGCGCGGAGGGGCTGGCGGAAGGCCTGTCGACGAACCAGAACGAGGCGGTGTCGCTGCGCTATGCGGAAAAGGTGCGCTGGATGATGCCGATCTGGGCGAAGGTGTTCGCCGACCGTCCGGGCAAGCTGATCCGCGTGGCGGGTTCGCAGACGGGCGGCGGGGCCGTGGAACTGCTGCTCAACAAGGGCAAGCTTGCGGGCGCGGTCGATGCGGTTGCGATCGCGCCGTATATCGGTGGCAATCTGATGACGCAGCAGGCGACCGTCACCGATACGGCGGCGTTGCTGGCGGCACTGGCCGGTGACATCGAGGGATGGGAAGTCGCGCAGGCTACTGAAACGAAGAACGTCGCGCGCCACTACGATACGCGCATCATCATGTACGAGGGCGGTCAGCACCTGACCGGTTCGGACGTCGGCAAGATCCGCCAGGTCAATCAGGCCGCCGGCATCTACGACGTGTACCGCAACTACATCTCGACCTGGAAGACGCAGGTGAATGACACGATGGTGCTCTACAACAGCACCTCGCCGATCAGCCAGTATGGCGCCTGGGGGCTGAAGGAATATGTCGGCCAGCCGCTCAGCGATGCGCCGAAGCTGAGGGCGGCAATGGAATTTGTCGGCTGATGGGCACCGGCGGGATGGCTGGATGGGCCATCCTGCTGGCACGCACGCGCGAACCATGGCATGCGCCGCGACGACTTGTCGCCGAAGCCGTACCCGATCGCACCGATCGTGGCGGGTCGATCGACATACCGTCCTGGCTTGGGACGGCCGCGTTGAGGGTGAACGGAATTGCTGGACATCAAAAGCTTCGCATTCGCTGCGACGTATCTGCTGATCGGCCTGTTCTGCTTCCTGTGGTGCGGTAATGCGGCGCTGCGTCAGCGCTACGCCAAGATCATGGTCGTCCTAGTGTTGCTGACGCAGGGCGCCGCGTTTCTTAGCCCGAACGTCCTGATCTACAACAGCGTTGTCGGTATCGCGCTGTTCGTCGCCTGTCGCGACCGGCGGATGATCTCGCCGCTTTATCTGTTCCTGCTCGTCACCTTGCCCATGCCGTCGAAGGTCATTGCAGTCGGCGGAACCTATATCATGGGCTATGACGCCGCGATCTCGCTGGCGCTCGGCGGGACGTTCGCGATCTGGGCGCGCGCGCGCGGCAAGTTTCGGCGAAACCCGATGTGGGATGCGCTGGCCGGTATTCTGTTCCTGCTTTACGTTATGCCTTCCATTCGTGACACCACACTGACGAACGTGATGCGTGTTCTGCTGGAAAACGGGGCGACGACGCTGCTGCCCTATTACGTCATCACACGCTCGCTGCGCAGTTTCGACGATGTACGTGAGTCCGTCTTCGGCTTTCTTGCCGGCATTTCCGCCCTGTCGACGCTGGCGATGTACGAGGCGTACCGCACATGGCCGCTGTATCGCAGCATTTCGGATCACTACGGGATCGGCGGAGGCTTTCGCGCAGTCAAGATTCGTGGCGGTCTGTTGCGAGCCTATGGGCCATATCCCGAATCAACGTCATTCGCGCTTTGCCTGACGATCGGACTGATCGTCGCCTATGGCAGTCGGCGCCTGTTCGCCACTCCCGCAAAACGCAATATAGCATTGGTCGTATTTTTGCTGGGAGCCTTGGCTCCGCAGTCGCGCGGCGCCTGGCTTGGCCTTGTGGCCGGGATCGCAGCCGTCGATCTGTTCGACCGGCGCGGCGGCGCCCTGGTGAAAAAGGCGGTGACGGGCGGCATCGTGGTGGGGATCCTGATGGCCGGCGCGACGGTAAGCCCCGCATTCCGCAAGCTGCCAGGCATGAGCGGCGAGGGCAGCGACACCGTCGACTATCGCTCGCAGCTGTTCGACCGCGGCGTGGAGGAAATCCGGCGCTATCCCCTGTTCGGGCGGACCCCGGTCGCGGTGCAGGCCGCGATGGCGGATCTGCGGCAGGGCGAGGGGATCATCGATTTCGTGAACACCTACATCTATATCGGTCTCGTGACGGGTATCCCCGGTCTGATCGCCTTCCTCTACATGTTTGGGCAGCCGCTCGTTTCGCTATGGAAAGCGCGGTCTTCCTTCGCGCAACGTTATTTTGGCGCGTTTCGCGACTCTTCGTCCGCCTCGGCAATCTTTGGTAGCATCGTCGCCATGGTCGTCATGATTTCCGTCACGTCGATGGTGAACCGGACCACCACTTTGATCGTCATTCAGCTGGGACTGACCGGCGTGATCCTGAATGCCATGCGCCAGGCCCGACGCGACCCCATGCGGGCAGCGCAGGCTGGGGCATCGACAGACACCCCGGCCGGCAAGCCTGACGCGACAGGTGATCGCGTCACCGCGGGAGCGACGGCGTGAGTGAGACAATGCGGGTCACCGCGATCCTTGTGAATTACCGCACGCCGGACCTGACGGTCGGTTGCCTGCGCGCGCTGGCCGGGGAGCGCGCGGCGCTGCCTGGTCTTGACGCGATCGTCGTCGATGGGGGATCGGGAGATGATTCCGCCGAGCGACTGGCGGCGGCGCTTTCAACGCCGGAGTTCGCCGACTGGGTCCGGTTCGTGCCGCTCGCCTTCAACGGCGGCTTCGGCTGGGCGAACAATCAGGCGATCCGCCGCGCGCTGTCGGGCGCAGAGCCGCCGGATGCCGTCTATCTGGTGAACCCCGATGCCGAGCCGGAGCCGGGCGCGCTGGTCCGGCTGGTTGAGACACTGACGACTCATCCCGAGGCGGCGTCCGCCGGCAGCCTGCTATTGTCACCGGAAGGGGAGGCGCTGGGGTCCGCCTTCCGTTTCCCGACGCTCGCGCGCGAATTTCTGCGCGGCGCCAACACGCCCGCGCTGGAGCGGCTGATGCGCGTGCCGCCGGTGATGGTGGCTGGGCAGGTGCCGCAGGCAACCGATTGGGTCACGGGGGCCAGCGTGCTGCTCCGCGCGGAGGCGCTACGGCAGGTCGGCCTGTTCGACGAGGGGTTCTTCCTTTATTTCGAGGAAGTCGAGCTGATGCACCGCCTGCGCCGCGCGGGCTGGACCAACCGCTTCGTGCCCGCCAGCCGCGTGCGCCATGTCGGCGGCGCCTCCACCGGCGTCACGGACGGCAACAGCGCGCAGCGGCGATTGCCCGATTACTGGTTCCGTTCGCGGCGGCGGTTCTTCGCGCGCGCCTACGGGCCGGGCGCGGCGCGGCTTTCGGCGCTGGCGTGGATCGCGGGTTTCGGCATCTGGCGGCTGCGCGAGCTGGCGGGGCTGGGGCGGCAGAGCGCGCATGCGCCGGCCGAGCTTGCCGATCTGCGGCGTAATGGCCTAGCCCCCGTCGCGCTCGACCGGCAGGCGGCGATCGGCCGCTGGGACGACCCGGTCGATCGGCTTCCGGCCTGGGCGGAGGACAAGGCGTGAGCGTCGCCTTCATCGCGATCGGCCGTAACGAGGGCGAACGGCTGAAGGCCTGCCTGCGCTCGCTGCCCGCCGACGCGCCCCGGATCTACGTCGATTCGGGATCAACCGATGGCAGTGTCGCCTTTGCCGAGGGGCAGGGCGTGCGCGTCGTGACGCTGCCACCGGGGACGCGCTTCACCGCCGCGCTGGCGCGCAACGCGGGCCTGGCGGCGATCCCCGTCTCGGCGGCCGACTTCGTGCAGGTGGTCGATGGCGATTGCGAGCTGGATGCGGACTGGGTCGCCCGCGCCGCGGCCGCGCTGACGGCGGAGCCTGACCTAGCGGTGGTGTTCGGCCGCCGACGGGAGCGGTTTCCCGAGGCGAGCATCTACAACCGGATGTGCGACGACGAATGGAACGTGCCCGTCGGCGTCGCCATGTCGTGCGGCGGTGACGCGCTGTTCCGCCGCGCCGCGCTGGAGGCGGCGGGCGGGTACAATCCCGATCTTATCGCGGGCGAGGAGCCGGACCTGTGCCAGCGGCTGCGCACGCTCGGCTGGCGCGTGCGGCGGATCGATGCGGAGATGACGCGCCACGACGCGGCGATGACGCGCATCGGCCAGTGGTGGCGCCGCACGGAGCGTAGCGGCCACGCCTTTGCCGAACTGGCGTGGCGGCATGGCGCGGCGGGCGATCCGCACTGGCGGCGCGAGGTTCGCAGCATGATGGCCTGGGCGGTGGCATTGCCGCTGGTCGCGCTGGTGGCGGGTTTCGCGATCGGCTGGTGGGCGGCGCTGGCGGTGGTCGCGCTTTATCCGGTGCAGGTGGCGCGGATCGCCCGGCGCAAGCAGCGCGCGGCGGGGCTGCCCGCGTCGATCGCCTGGGCGCTCGCCTTCTATCTGGTCCTTGGCAAGTTCGCGCAGGTGAAGGGCGCGGCGCGATTCCACTGGCGTCGGCTGACCGGGCGGCGTGGCGGCCTGATCGAATATAAGGGCGCGGGCCTGTGAGCTTCGCCGCCTTTCGTGCAGCCGTGCGCGACGATGCGCGCACCTATGGCGGCGACTGGAGCCAGCCGGGGCTGCGCGCGCTCGTCGTCTATCGCATGGGCGTGTGGCGGATGACGGTGCGCCGCCGCTGGCTGCGGGTGCCGCTGTCCGTAATCTACAAATGGGCGTTCCGGCGATGCCGCAACGTCTATGGCATCGAGATCCCCTATACCTGCACGATCGGGCGCGGGGTCAGGATCGAACATCAGGGCGGGATCGTGATCCACGGCGCCAGCGTGATCGGGGATGGCTGCATCATCCGCCAGAACTGTACGTTGGGCATCCGCCGGATGGATCGGGTCGACGACGCGCCGATCCTGATGGCGAACGTCAATGTCGGCGCGGGAGCGGTGATCCTGGGCCGGGTGACGATCGGCGAGGGCGCGGCGATCGGCGCCAACGCGGTGGTGCTGACCGACGTGCCGCCGGGTGCGCTGGCGATCGGCGTGCCCGCGACGATCCGGCTGCGCGCCTAGAAGCGGGGGCGGGGCCTTCGCTTTGTTGGCGAGGCTTCGCAAGCGCGGTGTTCAGACGATTCGCGCGGGAATGCCCACAGCGGTGGCGCCGGCGGGCACGTCGATCGTGACGACCGCATTGGCGCCGATCTTCGCATGGTCGCCGATCGTAACCCGACCCAGGATCTTGGCGCCCGCGCCGACATCGACATGCCCGCCCAGCGTCGGAACGCCGTCGCCGATCGCGCCGATCGTCACCTGCTGGAACAACAGGCAGTTGGGGCCGATCGCGGCACCCGGGTTGATGACGATGCCGTTGGGGTGCGGGATCAGCAGGCCGCCGCCGATCGTCGCGTTCAGCGGGATCTCGGCGCCCGTCACCACCGACCAGAAGCGGTGGCGCAGCACCGCGATCCGCCGCACGACCGGCGCCAGCGGTCCGCGTGCGCCCTGATAGGCGCGAATCGCGGCCAGCAGCGCGCGGGGCGGCGACCAGGCCCAGCCCCGCTTCGCCTCGCGCGACCAGTCCGGCACGCTGGCGGAAATGGCAGCCTGATTTCCCAAGTCGGTCATTTGCGTGTCGCCTTCGCCCGTCCCTGTCGCGCGCCGCGGCTAAATCCCGGTTAATGCGCGCTTCTGCGACCCCATGCGGCGGCGGGGAGGTTGACCTTCCCGCCGGGATCGTATCTGGCATCGCGAAAGGGAGCCGTGCGGACCGATGACCATCGCCTATAGCGCCGGCCTGCGCCCGATGCACGGCCCTGTCGCACAGCCTTTCGCTGCTCGTGCCGTCTTTCCTCATGCGGTTGCCGCGTGACCATGGTCGCCTTGGTCTGCCTGCTGGTGCTGGCGCCGTTGATCGTCACGACCGGCGTGTTCCTGGTCGAGGCGTGGGGCGGTGTCTCGCCCGCACGGGGGCCTGGACCGGCCTTGCCATCCTTTGCGGCGGAGCGGGCGGTCGTGCTCGTCCCCGCGCATGACGAGGCGCAGGGAATCGGCGCCGTACTGGCGGCGATGCGCGCGGCGATGCCGCCCGGAATGCGGCTGATGGTGATCGCCGACAATTGCAGCGACGATACCGCCGCCATCGCCCGCGCCGCCGGTGCCGAGGTGGTCGAGCGGTTCGACAAGACGCGCCGGGGCAAGGGGTTCGCGCTCGATCATGGCCGGCAGGCGCTGGCGACGGGTGGATCGGTGCCGGACTGCGTGATCGTGGTCGATGCCGATACGGTGCCGCAGGGCGATGCGCTTGAGCGGCTGGCGGCGCGCGCGATCGCGAGCGGCCGGCCGGTCCAGTCCGCCTATACGATCGCGGCGGGGCCGGCGGACAGCAGCGTCGCGCGCTTTTCCGCAGCGGCCTTCTACGTCAAGAATGCGGTGCGGCAGCTGGGTGCGGCGCGGATCGGCGCGCCGGCGGTGCTGACCGGATCGGGCATGGCCTTTCCCTGGGCCGTCTTCATGGCGCTGCCGCTGGCGACGGGGCATGTCGCGGAGGATCTGATGCTGGGCGTGGAGTCGGCGCTGGGCGGTGCGGCACCTCTGTTCGACCCGCGCGCACGGGTGCTGGGCGCGGCGAGTTCTGACAAGGGCACCGCCGTGCAGCGCCGCCGCTGGGAATCGGGCTTCTTCCAGGTCGCGGGCGATCATGCCGGGCCGCTGCTGGCGCGGGCGATCCGTGTGGGTCGGCCGGCACTGGCGTGGCTGGCGCTACACCTCATGACGCCGCCGCTGATCCCGCTGATCGCGCTGGACGTCGTGGCGACGATGCTGCTGGCGCTGCTGTGGGCGGTGGGAGCGATCGGCGGGGCGCTGCCTGGCACGATGGCGGTGCTGACGCTCGCGGCGGGAATCGCGGTATTCGTCGCGCTGGCCGCGCACCGGCAGCTCGCGCTGCTGGGCGGATGGCGCGATGTACCGCGTTATATGATATGGAAATTGGGCGTGTCGCTGGCAGCGTTGATCCGGCGCGAGCGGACATGGATTCGTACCGATCGCGACTAGGGTTCGGCTGTTGTTAACCGACTGTGCCTAATCGGCACAGACAGACGCAAGTGAAGGGGTCGGGACGATCGTGAGTCCGTTGATGGAGGCTGGCAGCGGGGCGGGATCCGGGCCGCCCGTTCACGATCGCGGGGTCAGCCGCACACCGGCGATGCTGGAGCTGTCGGGCCTGATGGCGCGATTGCTGGAAGGCGTGACGGTGCTGATCGTCGGGCTGGTGGGCGTCTGGTTCACCTATCGCACCTTCGATCTGAACCCGATCGACGATTATGTCCGCGTGGCATGGCTGAGTTCCCTCGCCTATGCGCTGATGAGCGAGCTGACCGGCTGTTACGACATCGATGCGCGTTTTACCGCCCGCGTGGGATGGACGCGGGTGCTGATGGCCTGGGTCGGCGCCTGTCTGGCGATGATGACGCTGGCCTTCTTCATGAAGGCGTCGGACGGGTTCTCGCGCGGTTGGACGATCTTCTGGTTCATGTCCGTGGCGTTGGCGCTCGTGACCGTACGCGGTGGCGCGACGATGGCGATGCGCGCGATGAAGCGGCGCGGCGTGTTTAACCAGCGGGTCGCGATCCTCGGGTCGAACGCGCAGGGGCGGCGGCTGGCCGACTATATCGCCGGCAACGGAATGCTGACGATCGACCTCGTCGGCTGCTATGACGATCACTCCGCCGGAGAGCCGGGCAGCTGCGCGCCGTGGCGCGGCAACGTGTCCGCATTGCTGGCAGACATCCGCGCGGGACATATCGATCAGGTCATCATCGCGATGCCGTATGCCGACGATGAAAGCCTGCAGACGGTGGTGGCGCAGCTTTCGATGCTGCCCGTACTGATCCGCCTGGCGCCAGACCTGTCCGCCTTCACCGTCGCCGGGCAGGCGATGGTGATGCTGGGCGACCTGCCGCTGATGACGCTGTTCGAACGGCCTATCAACGGCGTGGACCAGGTGCTCAAGCGGCTTGAGGACCTCGTACTGGGCACGCTGATCCTGATCGCGGCGGCGCCCTTCCTCGCCCTCGTCGCGATCGCGGTGAAGCTGGACAGCCCCGGCCCCGTCTTCTTCCGGCAGGAACGGGAGGGCTTCAATCACCAGCGTTTCCGCATCTGGAAATTCCGGTCGATGCGCACCGACCGGCTGGAATATGACGATATCCAGCAGGCGAAGGTCGGCGATCCGCGTGTGACGCGGGTCGGCCGGATCATCCGCGCGACCAGCATCGACGAGATCCCGCAGCTGTTCAACGTGGTGATCGGCGACATGTCGCTGGTCGGCCCACGCCCCCACGCCCCGTCCACCCGCGTTGCCGGCGTGCTGTTCAGCGAAGCGACGCAGAAATACGCGGCCCGCCACCGGGTGAAGCCGGGGATGACCGGCTGGGCGCAGGTGAATGGCTGGCGCGGCGAAACCGACACAGACGAGAAGCTGTTGAAGCGCGTCGAATTCGATCTTTTCTATATCGATAACTGGTCGGTAGCGTTCGATCTTTACATCATGGCGCGCACCGTCGCCGCGGTGCTTTTTCCCAAGTCGGCATATTGACGCTCGACTCCGCAGCGATGCGGGATGGAAACTTGTGTCAAGTCGGGACAGTTGGCTTTTTTCAAGAAAGTTGACAAGAAAATCGGTCAAAATGGGGCACTTCCAAAGGACATGTGCTTTACTTTCGGGTTAACGGCTGCTTTACGGGACGCGGACCTTCAGGGGTCCGTTCCTCGGCCGAACGCCCTCGAAAGGGGTCGGCCGTTCTGGAAGGTGAACAGGGAGGTTTTCATGACCAAGCGTATTCTTCTCGCGGCTGCGGCCGTTGCCGCCGTTGCCGCCGTACCGGCGTCGGCCGTTACCGTGATCGCCGAGCGTGGCACGCTGGCGAACTTTGGCTCGCCCTATTCGGCGGTTCCGGGCGCCAAGCTCTTCACGTTCAACAGCGGCTCGACCGCGACCGAGATCGCCAACCTGCAGGCTGCCGGTTTCACCGTCAGCGGCACCGGCACGGTCGGCGTCCGTACCGGCTCGCAGGGCACCGATTGGCAGCAGCCGACCCCGGGTGACGGCTCTGCGTTCGCTTCGGTGCAGGCCAACAGCTCGGTCAGCATCAGCGGCTCGACGGGCTACAACGGCATCAGCCTGTATCTCGGCTCGGTCGACAACTATAACAGCATCTCGGTGCTGAACACCGCCGGCCAGGTTATCCGGAGCTACACCGGTTCGGAGCTGCTGGCGTTCGCGACCCCGGCCGGCACGGCTAACGGCACGACCTCGTACCGCATCACCTTCGTGCGCGGTGCGAACGACGTGGCTTTTGGCGGTCTGGCCGTTCAGTCGACCACCAGCAACGCTGCCGAGTTCGACAACCTGGTGTTCGCGGTGCCGGAGCCGTCGACCTGGGCGCTGATGCTCGCCGGTTTCGGCATGGTCGGCATGTCGATGCGCGCGCGTCGTCGTCGTACCTCGGTCGTGTTCGGTTAATTCCGACCCGATCTTGATCGAAAGTGAGCGCCGCGATCCCGAAGGGGGTCGCGGCGCTTTCTTTTTGTCCGGCCGCCTCGCCTTGATGTCGGCGCGTGTCGTGACCGGCGCCGTTTTTGGGATACGCAGCCGGTCCGATCCGGTGTAGGCAGGGGGCGGAGGCGATGATGCAGTATTTCCCGTCCTCGCCGTTGGCGCGAGGGGCCGAAGTCGAACGGCGGCAGCGATCCTGGATCATCCATGCCGGATCGCGGCAATTCGGCCTGACCCGGATCGAGTATCGTAGCAGCCCCGCGGTGGAACGCTATGTTCTGCATCGCCGGCGTGCCGGTGCGCGGCCGACCCAGCTGATCGGCGCGATGCTGGGCGTGCTGGGCGGGGTGACGCTGCTGGGTGTTGCGATCACCTCCAGCCGGGCCAGCGCGGGCTATCGGTATGTCCTGAGCCTGCCGATCCCGCCTGTTCGTCCTTTTGCTCGCCCCGCGCCGGTCGCCGCGGCCCCTGCCATGACGCCCCACATGACCCAGGGCGCGGTGAAGCACGCGCCGTCACGGGTTGCGGCTTCAGGTGGCTTGGCGATCGGTGAGCAGGTCACCGACTATACGGCGGATAGCAGCATGGGTGTGCCCGAGCCCGCCGCTGCGAACACGCTGGGTGCGGCGATGCGCGCAGCGATGACGACGGGACGGTTGCAGCAATGGGCGACCGCCGATGGCGGGGAGCGTGGCTTCATAGTCGTCGGACCGGTCGAGGGTGGGACCGACGGGTGTCGCGCGGTTTCGATCCTTACGCGGCGGGACGGCGACAACCATGTCGAACGCCGTCGCGAATGTGAGGCCGGGCCGGCACAGGATGACGCACGCTGATCGGTTAGGGCGGCTTTCGATGAAGCCTGACCGTCAGCGTAACACCCTGCCCTGTCAGGCATTAGCAGCTAGGGGAGCGAGTAAGGTAAACGCATTGTGACCGCCGATCTTCCTACCCTGTACGCACGACTGCGCGCCGCGGTGTGGTCACCGACAGGGTGATGGCGATGCCGCTATCGGATCAGGCATGGCGCCAGTGAGCGCAGCAAATCGCGTCGCGCGTCATACAGCAGTCGGGATCGTCATGCTGAGCGCCGTTATGCTTGCCGGTTGTGACGGGGGCCTCGGAGGGGTTTCGCGTGAGGACGTGGCGTGGGCGCCTTCGCCGGATGGCCAGACCCATGCCATAGTCGTCGAAACCAACGGAGGTGCGACGACATCCTTCGGTTATCGCGTAGAGCTGCATCCCGCCGGGCATGACGGCGAGGCGCCCGTGCAGGCGGCGGATATCTATGGCGCCCTCCGCAGTGCGTGCGCTTATGGCGTCGATCTTCGCTGGCTTGATCCTACTTCGCTGGCGGTGCAGTTCCGGTCGGCGGAACGGATCAAGGCGGCGCGGTCGGTCCTCGTCGGCGGTCGACCCATTCGGATCGTCATCCAGTCGCACCGGATCAACCCGGCCGCCCGTTGCGGCGGCATGGCCTATTCCGGCGGCGCCTGAGCGGAAGCGAGCGGCAGCGCCTGGACGGTGTGCCGCTCGCCTTTCTTCCCTCAGTGCCGGCCGTCGACCGCCGCGATGATCGCCCGGCCATAGGCGGTCTTCTTCAACGCCTCGCCGCGCGCACGGGCCTGATCGGCGGTGATGAAGCCCTGTTCGAACGCGATTTCTTCGAGGCAGGCGACCTGAATGCCCTGACGATGCTGGATCGTGCGGACGAATTCCGATGCTTCGAGCAGCGAATCATGCGTGCCGGTGTCGAGCCAGGCATAGCCGCGGCCCATCTGTTCGACATACAGGTCGCCCGCCTCCATATAGAGGCGGTTGATGTCGGTGATTTCCAGCTCGCCGCGCGGTGAAGGCTTCAGGTTGCGCGCCATCTGCACGACGCGGTTGTCGTAGAAATACAGGCCGGTCACCGCATGGTTGGACTTCGGCTTTTCCGGCTTTTCCTCCAGGCTGATCGCCTTGCCGCCCTCGGCCAGTTCGACCACGCCATAGCGCTCGGGATCCTCGACGCGGTAGCTGAACACCGTCGCGCCGTGCGCCCGATCCACCGCGCTCGCCAGCAGATCGGTCAGGTGGGCGCCGAAGAAGATGTTGTCGCCCAGCACCAGCGCGACTTTGTCGTCGCCGATGAAGTCCGCGCCGATGGTGAAGGCCTGCGCCAGCCCTTCCGGCTTCGGCTGTTCGGCATAGACGATCGACAGCCCCCAGTCGCCCCCATCGCCGAACATGCGTCGATAATTATCGATAAACTCCGGCGAGGAGATGATGAGGATGTCGCGAATCCCCGCCAGCATCAGCACCGACAGCGGATAATAGATCATCGGCTTGTCATAGACCGGCAGCAGCTGCTTGTTGATCGCCAGCGTCGCCGGATGCAGGCGTGTGCCGGAGCCGCCGGCCAGGATGATGCCCTTCACGCTTGTGTCTCCTTGTGGGGCGCGCCCAACAGTTCGTCGAGAATGTCGCCGAGCGCGGTCTGCCAGCCGCGCGGATGGATGCCGAAGTCGCGCTCGATCGCGCGGTGGCTGAGCAGGGAATTCGCGGGTCGCTTCGCCGGTGTCGGATATTCCGACGATGCGATCGGCTCGACACTGGGCGAGGGACCGCCGCGCGCTGCCGACTGGCGGAAGATCTCTTCGGCGAACCCGTGCCAGTCGGTCGGGCCGGCGTTGGAGAAGTGATAGGTGCCGGTTGGTGCGGACGCGTCCTCGACCAAGCGCATCGCCAGCGTTGCCAGCGTCGCGGCGAGGTCCGCGGCGCTCGTCGGGCTGCCATGCTGGTCCGCGACGACGCGCAGGCTGGGGCGGTCCGCGCCGACGCGCAGCATCGTCTTCACGAAGTTGTTGCCGTGTGCGCTGACCACCCACGCCGTCCGCACGATCGCATGACGCGCGCCGGAGGTCCGCACCGCCAGTTCGCCGCCAAGCTTCGAGGCGCCATAGACGCCCAACGGCGCGACGGGATCGTCCACTTCCCACGCTCCCTCCCGGTCGCCCGGGAAGACATAGTCAGTGGAGACATGGACGATCGGAATGCCCTTTTCCTGTGCCGCCGCGGCCAGCGCGGCGGGGGCGAGCGCGTTGATCGCCCAGGCGGCCACGATGTCGCTCTCCGCCTTGTCGACGGCGGTATAGGCACCGGCCGAGATGATCGCCGCCCAGTCGCGCGACCCGACCACCGCCGCGATCGCGGCGGGATCGGCCAGGTCGCATTCGGCACGGTCGATCGTCACCGCTTCCCAGCCCTCGGGCCAGGCGAACCGCGCGAGTTCGGTGCCGACCTGTCCGGCGCCGCCGGTGACGAGAACCTGCCTCACGCTGACAGGCCCCGGCGCTGGACCGCGCCGCGCTCCTCGACGATCGTCCTCCACCACGCCTCGTTGGCGAGATACCATTTCACCGTCTTCTCGATGCCGCTCTCGAACGTCTCCGCCGGCTCCCAGCCGAGTTCGTCGCGGATGCGGCTGGCGTCGATCGCGTAGCGCTTGTCATGGCCGGGCCGGTCCGCGACATAGCCGATCTGCGTCGCGTAAGGCTGGCCATCGGCGCGCGGCCGTTCGCGGTCGAGGATCGCGCAGACGGTCTGCACGACCTCCAGGTTCTGCTTCTCGTTGTTGCCGCCGATATTGTAGGTGCGTCCGACCTGGCCCTGTTCGAACACGCGATGCAGCGCGCGCGCGTGATCCTCCACGAACAGCCAGTCGCGCACCTGATCGCCCTTGCCGTAGACCGGCAGCGTTTCGCCCGCGAGCGCCTTCACGATCATCAGCGGGATCAGCTTTTCGGGGAAGTGGTACGGCCCGTAATTGTTCGAGCAGTTGGTGATGAGCACCGGCAGGCCATAGGTATGGCCCCAGGCGGATACGAGATGATCGCTCGATGCCTTGGACGCCGAATAGGGCGAGCGCGGGTCGTACGGCGTCTCTTCGGTGAAGAAGCCCGTCTCGCCCAACGAGCCATAGACCTCGTCGGTGGAGATATGGTGGAACCGGAATGCGTCTTTGGCCGCGCCCTCCAGCGTCTGCCAGTAGCGGCGCGCCTCCGACAGCATCGTGAAGGTGCCGACGATGTTGGTCTGGATGAACGCGTCCGGCCCATCGATCGAGCGGTCGACATGGCTTTCGGCGGCGAGGTGCGTGATGATCTCCGGCCGGAAATCCTCGATCGCGGCGCGTACGGCGGCGGCGTCGCAAATGTCGCCCTGGACGAAGCGATAGCGGTTGGACTGCGCGACCTCCTCGACCGTCGTCAGCGTCCCGGCATAGGTCAGCTTGTCGAAGTTCAGCACCTCGTGCGTCGTATTTTGGATGAGGTGGCGGACCAGGGCCGAGCCGATGAAGCCGGCCCCGCCGGTCAGGAGGATGCGCATTCGGGGATTATCCTTCAGGCGAGCGGCGCCAGCGGGCAGCCGTCATAGGGAAAGGGGCTGTCGAAATCGGCGAGCGCGGGCAGCACCGCATCCTTCGGCGACAGTTCGGGCGTGGTGCCGGCGGGCATCGGCCAGTCGATATCCGCCGAATCCCAGCGGATGCCGCCGTCGCTCTGCGGGGCGTAAAGCGAGGACACCTTGTACGTGACCTCGCAATCATCCTCCAGCGTCAGGAAGCCGTGCGCGAAGCCGATCGGCACGAACAGCTGCCGGCCGTTTTCCGCCGTCAGCTCCGCACCGACCCACTGGCCATAGGTAGGCGAATCGCGGCGCACATCGACCGCGACGTCGAAGATGCGACCCCGGATGCAGCGCACCAGCTTGTCCTGCCCGTTCGGCGGCGTCTGGAAATGCAGGCCTCGCAGCGTGAAGCGCGGGGCCGAAAGCGAGTGATTGTCCTGCACGAAGCGCTGGGTGATCCCGCGCGCATGGAACGTCGCCTCGTTATAGACTTCGGTGAACCATCCACGCGCGTCGCCGAAGCGGCGCGGCTCGATCAGGGTCGGTATCGTCACGGTCATGGCTTGGGGTCTTTCCCTAATCGGCGATGCTAAACAAGTCATGGATGAAACAGGATTGTTGCGGAAGCACGACGATACGGGACCGGTCGCCGCCGGCCCGATATCATAAGGTCATGCTGCAGTGCAGCGGAACTCATGGCGGCGGCCCCGGTTCACTGCGGCATGCAAATATTCGATGCCCTTCGGCTGCCGCGCGACTGGCTATGGGTGCAGAGCGTCATCGCGGTCTCGCTGGCGGTCCTGCTCGCGCTGGCGGCGCACGCTATCACGATGCGGCTGCTGCTGCGCGCCGGGCGGCGTGAGCGACGGGGCGCGCGCGAAACGGTGATCGGGCGCGTCCGGCGGCCGTTGCAATGGCTGTTCGTCGCGATCGCGGTCAGCTTCGTCTCCCGCGCGCTGCCGATGGACCGGGATCTGCGCGAGTTGTGGGAGCGTCTGCTCGGCTTCGTCTTCCCCGCATTGATGGGCTGGTTCGGGGTGGGCGTGGTCGCGGCGGTGCGGCTGGCCGTCGACCTGAACACCGACATCACCGTCGAGGACAATCTGCACGCGCGGCGACGGCGCACGCGGGTGCAGATCCTGGGGCGCATCGGCAGTTTCTTCATCGCCTTCATCACCATCTGCCTGATGCTGCTGTCAGTGCCGGGTATCCGCACGATCGGCGTCACGCTGATGGCGTCGGCGGGGATCGCCGGCCTCGTCGTCGGCGCCGCCGCGCAGCCGGCACTGAAGAACCTGATCGCCGGCATCCAGATGGCCTTCACCGAGCCGATCCGGCTCGACGATGTCATCATCATGGACAATGAATGGGGCCGGATCGAGGAAATCCGCCTGACGTTCGTCGTGGTCAAGCTGTGGGACGAGCGGCGGCTGGTCGTGCCCGTGTCCAAGTTCCTCGAATCGAGTTTCCAGAACTGGACGCGCGAGACGAGCCAGCTGCTCGGCTCCGTCTTCTGGTATTTCGACCCGGCGACCGACATCGCGGCGCTGCGCGAAATCGTCGGCCAGGCGGTGCAAGCGAGTGAGCGGTGGGATCGCCGCTTTTGGAACTGTCAGGTGACGGATGTGACGGCGGATGCGATCCAGGTGCGCGGCCTGATGACCGCGCGCGATGCCTCAACCGCGTTCGACCTGCGCTGCGAGGTGCGCGAGGCGGTGCTGGCCCGCGTGCGGGCAGAAATGCCGGCGGCGCTGCCGCGGCGGCGCGTGCTGATGGCGGGGGAGGCGTAGGGGATCGGCGCGGCGGCGCCGTCACCCCTCCAGCGCATCAAGGAACAGGCGGCACCACCAGAACACGTCCTGATCGCGCACGCCTGCGATCAGCGTCTGCCAGCGGCGGACGCGCTCCTCGCGCGGCATCGACAAGGCGGTGTCGATCGCGTCGGCCATCTCCTCCGCGCTATAGGGATTTACGAGGACTGCCGCCTTCATCTGCGCGGCGGCGCCCGCGAAGCTCGACAGGATCAGGACGCCGGGATCCGCCGGATCCTGCGCGGCAACGAACTCCTTGGCGACGAGGTTCATGCCGTCGCGCAGCGGAGTCACCAGTGCGGCCTGTGCGGCGCGGTAGATGCCCGCCAGCTGCGCGCGGGGATAGCCCTGGTTGACGTAGCGGATCGGCACCCAGTCCATATCCGCATATTCGCCGTTGATGCGGCCCGACAGCGCCTCGAGATTGGCGCGGATTTCCTGATAGGTGTTCACCTTCTCGCGGCTGGGCGGCGCGATCTGGAGGAGATAGACGAGGCTGCGGCGGTCGGGGTGGTTCTGCAGGAACCGCTCATAGCCGAGGAAGCGTTCGCTCAGGCCCTTGCTGTAATCGAGCCGGTCCACCCCCACCATCAGCCGACGCCCGGTGGAGGACATCTGCATCCGTTCGCAGGTGAAGCGCGCCTCGGGCGAAACGGCCGCGGCCTCGAATTCGGCGGTGTCGATGCCGATCGGGGCGACGATCGCGCGGACCTTGCGCTCGCCGACCACGACGCAGCCGTCCGCGTCGAGCGAACCGCCCATCATGTCGATGACGTAGCGATGGAAGCTGTCGAGCCAGTCCTCGGTATGAAAACCGATCACGTCATAGGCGAACAGCGCCTCCACCAGCCGCCGGTGGCTGGGCAGCGACAATAGCAGCCGCGACGGCGGCCAGGGCGTGTGGAGGAAGAAGCCGAGCCGGTTCGTCACGCCCCGCTCGCGCAGGCGCATCCCCAGCGGGATCAGGTGATAGTCGTGCACCCAGACCAGATCGTCCTCGCCGATCAGCGGGCGGACGGTGTCGGCGAAGCGTTCGTTGACGCGCTTGTACCCGCCTTCGAAGTCGCGTTCGAACTCGGTCAGGTCGATGCGGTAATGAAACAGCGGCCAGAGTGTGCGGTTGGCGTAGCCGTTATAATATTCGTCGATATCCTGTTCTTCGAGATCGATCGTCGCGGTGGTGACGCCATCGCCCTCGACCGTGTGGATATCGCCGGAGAAGACCTCCGTCGTCTCGCCCGACCAGCCGAACCAGATGCCGCCGTGCTCGCGCAACGCCGACTGGAGCGCCACGGCAAGACCGCCCTGGTTGGCGTTCGCATCCTTTGACGGCACCGCCACGCGGTTGGAAATGACGACGAGACGGCTCATGCCGCGCCCTCCGCCGCGTCTTCGGCATCCGCCTCCGCGCGCGCCAGCACCGCGTCAAGCCAGTCGCGCAGCGCTGCGACATCGTTCAGGCGATAGGCGGCGGCGGTGGGGCGGGGCGGGTCGATCAGCACGCCGGCACCGCCCAGTTCGGCGACGGCGGCAAAGCCGTCCTCGTCTGTCAGGTCGTCGCCGAAGAACCAGGGCGTCGTCCCTGCGAACGGGGCGGTGCGCATCAGCTGGCGGATCGCGGAGCCCTTGTCACCGGGCAGGCGGACCTCGACCATCATCTTGCCGCGATGCGCCGAGAGACCATGGGCGGCGGCGATCCGATCGGCGGCGGCGAGGGCGGAGGCCTCGCGCTCCGGACGCTGTCGGTAATGAAGCGAGACGCCCAGCGACTTCGCCTCGAACACCAGCCCCTCGGTCGTCGCATAGTCGGACAGCGCGGCCGCCGCCGAATCGAGCGCGGCGGATCGCGCGGGCAGGACATGCCCCTCCGCCGCCGTGCGCCGTTCCGCGCCGTGGCTGCCGGCGATGGCGAGGCCGGCGGCATGATCGCCCATCAGCGCGTCGATCTGCGCGATCGAACGGCCGGTGACGATCGCGATCCGCCCGCTGGCGGCGCGCGACAGCCGGGCGAGCCGCTCGCCCAGCGCCGCATCGACGATCACCGCATCGGGGGTTTCTGCCAGATCGACCAGCGTCCCGTCGAAATCGAGGAACAGGCTGGCGGAGGCCATATCGGGGTAGGGGGGCGGGTCGAGTTCGATCATGTCAGAAGCCATGACCCGAAAACCCGCCGCGTGGGGTGGGCGTTCCCCGGCGGATGCCGCAACCCGGCTCAGATGACGCGATAGGGGACGATGCGGCGCACCCCCGGCTCCACCGCGATCCGCCGGTCGGTGGGAGGGAAGGCGCGCTGGTCGCACTCGGCGCGGGGACACAGGCGACAGGATATGCCGATCGGCGTCGACGGCCCGGCCCGGTCGACCGCGTCGGCATAGACGAAATCGGCAGCATGAACCGCCTCGCACCCCAGCACCACCGCATAGCGGCGCGGCGCGCGGGCGAAGCGGCCCGACGGCTTCACCAGCCCCTTCGCCATCGAGATATAGCGGACGCCGTCCGGCGTCTCCGCATGCTGCACCAGGATCCGGTCGGGGATCGCGGCGGCCTCGTGCACGTGCCATAACGGGCAGGCGCCGCCGAAGCGCGCGAATTGCAGCCGGGTGGCCGAATGGCGCTTGGTGATGTTGCCCGCCATGTCGACCCGGCAGAAGAAGAACGGCACGCCCGCCGCGCCCGGCCGCTGCAAGGTCGACAGGCGGTGACAGGCCTGTTCGAAACTGACGCCGAACTGGCGCGACAGGCGGTCGATGTCGTGCCGCACGGTCCGCGCGGCGGTGCGGAAGGCGGCATAGGGCATCAGCAGCGCGCCCGCCGCATAATTGGCCAGCCCGACCTCCAGCAGCCGCCGCGCCTCCATCGCCTCCAGTCCGGAGCCGTCCACGATCCGGGCGATCGACGCGGCGAAGGCGCGGGCGGCGAGGCGGTGGGCAAGCTGGAAACGGCGGCTTTCGTTCGGCAGCGCGCCGTTCAGGATCAGCGTCTCGCCGTCCTGCCGGGCGATCGGGGCGTCGGGGTCGGCGTCCGTGACCACGCGGATGCCGTGGTCCGCCAACGCTCTCTCCAGGTCGTGCGAACCCGGATGCGCCTCCGCCGCGCGGTCGAGCGGGTCGATATAGTTGCCCGCCTCGTGAAACCAGTCGCGCACCGCCTCCCAAGGCAAGCGGGCGGGGCCGCCCGCGACCAGCGCCTCCTCCGCGAGCGCCAGCCGTTCCTCGGCGGCGCGCTTGGCGGCGTGGAGCGCGATCAGCCGGTCGGCTATCTCCGGCCGCTCCTCCGCCAGCCGGGCGGCGACGTCAGGCGATAGCGGTGGTAGCGCGGGATCGGCGAGCGCATCGCCCAGCGCAGTCAGCCGGCGGGCGGTGCCGGCATCCTCGATCCCCGCCAGCGCCTGCGGATAGTGGCGCGCGAGCGCGGCGAGGACGGCGGCGGTCAGCGGCCGCTCACCGCCCTCCAGCTGCGACAGATAGCTGACCGACAGGCCAAGCCGCGCCGCCATCGCGCGCTGGTTGATCCCGGCGGTATGGCGCAGCGCGCGCAGTTGCTCGCCGGCATAGAGACGGGGTGGGGGCATCGCTCGGGCATAGTTCGCAACATGGATATTCGCAAATTCGCAAATTCACATTTGCGCATCGTCGCGGCGGGCGGCAGGACAGGGCGACCGCATCCGCTGCAGGAGGGAATGTCATGTCGTCGACCATCGCAATGCTGGAGGCGAAGCGCGCGGCTGCAAGGCTGGGCGGCGGCGAAAAGCGGATTGCCGCCCAGCACGCAAAGGGAAAACTGACCGCGCGCGAGCGGCTCGACGTGCTGCTCGACGAGGACAGTTTCGAGGAGCTCGACATGTTCGTCGAGCATAACTGCACCGACTTCGGCATGGCGGACCAGGTGGTTCCGGGCGATGGCGTCGTCACCGGATCGGGGACGATCAACGGCCGGCTGGTCTTCGTCTTCAGCCAGGATTTCACCGTTTTCGGCGGCTCGCTGTCCGAACGCCACGCGGCCAAGATCTGCAAGGTCATGGACATGGCGATGAAGGTCGGCGCGCCGGTCATCGGCCTGAATGATTCGGGTGGCGCGCGCATTCAGGAGGGCGTCGCCTCGCTCGGTGGTTATGCGGAGGTGTTTCAGCGCAATGCGCTGGCCAGCGGCGTCGTGCCGCAGCTCAGCCTCATCATGGGCCCGTGCGCGGGCGGCGCGGTCTATTCGCCGGCGATGACGGACTTCATCTTCATGGTGAAGGACTCGTCGTACATGTTCGTCACCGGGCCCGACGTGGTGAAGACGGTGACCAACGAGGTCGTGACGCAGGAGGCGCTCGGCGGGGCGGTGACGCACACCACCAAGACCAGCGTCGCCGACGTGGCGTTCGAGGACGACATCGAGGCGTTGCTCGCCGCGCGCGATTTCATCGACTTCCTGCCCGCGTCGAACCGTGAGGCGGCGCCCGAGCGACCGACCGCCGACGCCTGGGACCGGATCGAGCCGAGCCTCGACACGCTGATCCCCGACAGCGCGAACAAACCCTACGACATCAAGGAACTGATCGCGAAGGTCGTCGACGAGGGCGACTTCTTCGAGGTGCAGCCGGCGCATGCGGCCAACATCGTCTGCGGATTCGGGCGGATCGAGGGGCGCACCGTCGGCGTGGTCGCCAACCAGCCGATGGTGCTGGCGGGCGTGCTCGACATCAACAGCTCGAAGAAGGCGGCGCGCTTCGTGCGCTTCTGCGACGCGTTCGAGATTCCGATCGTGACCTTTGTCGACGTGCCCGGCTTCCTGCCCGGCACCGCGCAGGAGCATAACGGCATCAT
>CAJYLQ010000050.1 GCA_913775975.1 uncultured Sphingomonas sp.
CTGGAGGACGCGAGGGCCAAGATCGAGGCCTGGCGGCGGGACTACAACGAGAGCCGCCCTCACACATCGCTTGGCTGGCTGACGCCGGTAGAATATGCTGCTGCCACGGCCAAGATCGCGGCCGAATAAACGCCGGAAACTCACCCTCGACCTGGATGAGAAACCGGGGGACCCTCAAGAACCATCCGCACCGCACGCGCGCGCACCTCAAGCGAAAACTTGCTAGTAGTCTCGCTCGTCATAGCCCCTTCCTATCAAGAGTTGGGGCCTCCGACAAACCTGGCGGGGTTCAATCCGTCCAAGTTAAATAGAATAGTACGGTCGTGATTGCGCGTCGTCGCAACGCTTCTCAGACACACTTGACGTGCCGTGCAAGCACTCAGGCGGCGTCACATTAGCGACGGGCACGGATTATCATGGTCGATTGGCGAAATACCGCTCCAGTCGATCCGCCTCCGCCGGAGTGATCGCGGTAATCGACCCGTGTTTTGGGGAAGTGAAGTTCGTCGTCTTCATGGGGGAACCCGGGTCGTTGAACCGGCCGATGTTGCGGAAGGTGCGAAAATCGGTGGTTTCGGAAAAGACCATATTGTTGGGCTTCGCGGCGTAGACGTCGTACATCAGGACATAGGTGCCGGTGCCGTGACGGCGCCACACCATCGGTGCCTCCGTCCCCAAGGTTTCCGGATCGATTTTGGTCGGATCATAGACATAGCCACTCGTCAGCCGGCCCGACACGGCCTGCCGGATGTTGCCGGCGCCGTCATCGGTGCTGAACAACAGGTGATAGCGGTTGCCGACGCGCGTGATGTCGCCGTCCACCACGCTCTTGCCGGCGCGCGGTGACGCGAAGAGCGGCCGTGGCCGGATCGTCAGGGTGCGGAAGTGCGGATCGGCGTAGGAATAGACGAGCGAATTGCGGCCGGTGCCCATCCGCGTCGAGAAATACACCATCATGCGGCGGCGCGCCGGGTCGTAGAAGGCCTCCGGCGCCCAGGCGATGCCCATGTCGCGATATCCGCGGAACAGCCGCGTCAGATCGACGCGCGCGGCGGTCCAGTGGATCAGGTCGCGGCTCTTCATTAGGATGATCGCGCGGTTGTTGCCCCAGCCGTAACGGCTGGCGGGGCGTTCCCAATCGGTGGTCCGGAGACCTTCCTGCCGGGCGTAGATGTGCAGGTCCGTCATGGTAAGATAAAAGGCCCCGTCCGGCCCACGCATCAGATAGGGATCGCGGATGCCCTTCTGCCCGGCAATCACCGCCCCGGACAGGACCGGCGCCCCGTTGTTGACGTCGGTGAAACTATATCCGTCGCGCGACACGGCGAAATGCAGCGAATGCACATGTTCTTTGAAGTAGGAAAGGAGGTAAGCGCTTTGCGGCTCGCCCGACGATACTTGCCAGCGAGGGGGATGATCGACGTTGCGCACAATCTGAAGCTGCTGGCCCGTCCGGGGCGACGAGTTTTGCACCGTGCCACCGGCCGACAACAGAGTTGCGGCGCCAAGTAGCGTCACCTTCGGGAACCTTGGCATTATGCCCTCCAAGCGGAAGATGGGCTTCTATACCGACAAACGCGGACGCGACAGGCCTACGGGGCCCTGCAGGACCGCCCGGCTGCGTGCATCTCCTTCGCCAAGGTCAGGGCCCAGCCGATGCGGCTTCATCGCCGATAGCGCCGGTTGTCGTCTCTGACCGGCTCGTTGCGTGATCGCCGGGCCGGGATGCACACTGTCAAATCAGCCTGGCAGCGCAACCTTGGGGCTGATACGCACGCAGGCTGTGGTGGGACAGGTTCGGGCCGCTGTTTGCCGGCGACATTCGCCGGCAGCGGGTCCGCCACATGCGGGGCTTCCGCCACTGGCGATGGCACCTCGACGAGATGTACGTGAAGCTGAACGGCGAGCCGAGGCCGCCGTGCACCAGAGCTGAACACGCGATGATCGTGACCCGGCGGCAGGCAAGGTCAGCTACGCAGCACCGCGATTTTTTTGCGGGTTTTAATTCCTACTCGATTGATGGATGATCTCAATCGAAGGAGGTCAGCCATGGCACCCACGCTGCATGATACGGCTCCCGGCCCGTCCCCCGATCGGACGATGGGCGATGTCACCCACACCGACGCGGGATATGCCGCGATCTCATCCGCCGCGTCTTCCGTGCGGAATGACGGGCGTACCGCCCCCGCGATCGAATGGCCGACCATGGCGGTCGCCGTGCTGATATACGGCGGCTGGCTGGCGTTGACATGGTTTCACGCGGCTTTGCCGACGGCGGGGATCGTGGTCGCGGGCGGCTGGCTTGTCGCCTGGCACGGGTCGCTCCAGCATGAGACGATCCACGGGCATCCGACCCGCTGGCGCGCGGTGAACGCAGGGATCGGCGCGGTGCCGCTGGCGCTCTGGCTGCCCTATGGCCTGTACCGCGACAGCCACGTCGCGCATCACCGCAGCCCGCATATCACCGATCCGCTCGACGATCCGGAGTCGCGCTATGTCGCCAGCGGCGGCGGGCTGCGCCATACCGCTGCGCGGGCGCAGGCGACGCTGCTCGGCCGGTTGCTGATCGGGCCGGCGATCGCCGTCGTCGCGCTGGTTGCGGACGAGGGACGGCGACTGCTCCGCGAGCCGGCGCGGGTCGCCCGCGACTGGCTGCCGCACCTCGCACTGGCGGTGCCGATCGTCGCCTGGGTCGAATGGACGGGCTTCGGCACGCTGCGCTACATGCTGCTGGTGGTGTATCCCGGCCTCTCGCTGACGTTGCTGCGCTCCTTCGCCGAGCATCGCGCCGACCTGCCCGGTCCCAGTCGCGCCGCGACGGTCGAACGCGCCGGGCCGCTCGGCCTGCTGTATCTCAACAACCACCTGCACACCGCGCATCACGATCGCCCGGACCTCGCCTGGTATCGCCTGCCGGACCACCAGCGGCGGCACCACGCGCGCCTGTCCGCGCAGGCCGGGCGGGCCCATCGCAGCTATGCCGAGATCGTCCGCCGCTTCGCATGGGCGCCGCACGACGCGCTGGTCCATCCCGCCAGACGCGAGCGATGATGAGCGGGCCCGTCGCTTCGCTGGGTATGTACGACCATCCCGGCCAGCAGGCCGCCAATGACGCGCTCTGGTCAGCGATCGCGCGCCATCTGCGCGGGCAAGGCATCGCCGCACCGGCAACGCTGGAACGCGACCGGCCGGTCGAGGCGATCTGGCGCGATCCCGCGCTGCTGTTCGCGCAATGCTGCGGCTACCCGCTCGTCGCCGATCCGGAGCTTTCGCTATGCGTCATCGCGATGCCGCATTATGTGCTGCCCGATGGCCCGGCGGGGCACCATTACAGCCGTATCCTGGTCCGTGCCGACGATCCGGCGACCACCCTGGCCGCGTTCGCGGGGCGGCGCGTGGCGATCAACGCGCCGCTTTCCAACACCGGCTCCAACCTGTTGCGGGCCGCGGTGGCGCAGGTGGCACCGCCCGACGGCTTCTTCGGCGAGGCGATCGTCACGGGATCGCATCGCGCCAGCATCGAGGCGGTCGCCAGCGGCCGCGCGGATATCGCATCGATCGATGCCGTCACCGCCGAAGTCATCGCGCGGGACGATCCGGCCGCGCTGCACGGGCTGCGCGAACTGGCGCGGACGCCGCGCGCGCCGAACCTGCCCTTCGTCACCGCCCTCGAGACCCGGCCCGCCATCGTCGCCGCGCTGCGGGAGGCGCTGCGCGCGGCGGTGACCGACCCCGGCCTCGCACCCGCACGCGCCGCTCTGTTGCTGACCGACATCGTACCGGCCTCCATCCATCGCTATCGCCTGCTTGCGGACCTGGGGCGTTCGGGTTGATGCGGTTAGTCCAGTTGCCCGCGCAGCGCCTGATCGAAAGCATTGGTTGGGAGAGCGCAGGACTGCCATCCGTCACGAGGCGATCCCGCCGGGGCAGGGCAACCGGCGTCGGCTATTCGCCCGTCCAGTCCGGCACGCGCTTCGTCTTCGCGAGGAAATCGGCGACGCCTCGGCGGAAATCGTCGCTGCCATAGACCTGGGAGATAAGCGGCTCGATGTCCGGCAGCGCGCCGAACGTCATGCGGCGGATCGTCTCCTTGGTGACGCGCGTGGTGAGCGGGGCATTTTCGCTGGCGCGTGCACACAGCGCCGCCAGTTCGCCGTCGATCGCGTCGCGATCGAGGACACGGAGCAGGAAGCCGCTGGCGAACAGCTGCTCGGCGGTCAGGAATTCGCCCAGCAGAACCATGCGCTTGGCGAACTGCACGCCGACCGCCGCGCCGATCCGCGCGACGCTGGCGGCGGAAAGGCAGTTGCCGATCGTCCGCCCGATCGGGGAGCCGAAGCGCGCATCAGGCGTCGCGATGCGAAAGTCGCAGGCGGACGAGATGTTGAGCCCGCCGCCCACCGCCCAGCCCTCGACGACCGCGATGGTCGTGCAGGGGATGGCGTCGACCGCGCTCATGCATTCGTCGATCTCGCGCTCATAGGCGACGCCCTGATCGCCCTGCGCGAAGTCGGCGAATTTCGTGATGTCCGTGCCGGAGATGAAGGCCTTGCCGCCCACGCCCCGGAACGTGGCCACCCGGATGGCCGGGTCGTCGGCGATCGCGCGGGCGGCATCGCGCAGGTCGCGCCACATCTGCCCGGTCAGCGCATTATGCGCGGACGGATTGTCGAAGCGGATATGCGCCGCCGCGCCATCCCGCTCGAAGACGATGCGCCCGGCGCTCATCGCACGGCCTCGGCCGGGGCGGCGAGCAGCCCCCTCTCCTCCAGTTCGCGCCGGATCTCATCGGCATGTTCGTTGATGAGCGGCGGGGGCAGGCGAACCTCCTGCGGCGTGCCGCGCATCTTCACGGGGAATCCGAGTGCCTTGAACTCGCCCTCGACCGGATGGGGGATCATCTGGACCATGTCGCGCGCGACGGCCTGTTCGCTCTCGACCGCTTCGCCATAGTCGAGGATCGGTGCGGCGGGTACGCCGGCGGCAAGCAGCGCCTCGATCCATTCCTCCTTCGTGCGCGTCAGGAAAGTGGGGGCAAGATCGTCGATCAGCGCCTGTCGGTTGACGACGCGGCTGGCGTTGTTCGCGTATCGCGGATCATCCTGCAATTCGCGGCGACCGAGCACGTCGATGAACGTCAGCCACAGGCCCTGGTTCGCCGCACCGATGACGAACCAGCCGTCGGACGCCTTCACCGCCTGATAGGGCGCCGACATGCGGTTCGCGGAGCCGATCGGCGTGGGCGCCTTACCGGTGCCCCATAGCTCGGTCGTCTCCCAGATCGACAGGCCCATGGCCGCCTCCAGCAGCGACGCGTCGATATACTGGCCCTGCCCCGACGCCTGCCGCCCGATCACCGCGCTGAGGATGCCGTAGGTCGCGAACAGCCCCGCCCCCAGATCCGCGACCGCGATCGAATTCTTGGCGGGCTCCATGCCCGGGAAGCCGTTCGAGCTCAGGACGCCCGACATGGCCTGCGCGATCAGGTCGAAACCGGGGCGCTGCGCCCACGGGCCCGTCTGGCCGAAGCCGGAGATGCTGGCATAGATCAGCCGCGGGTTGATCGCGGACAGCGTGTCGTAATCGATGCCCAGCCGCTTCGACACGCCGGGGCGCGCATTCTCGACGACGATGTCGGCCGTCTTCACCAGCGCATAGAGCACGTCACGATCGGCCTCGTCCTTCAGATCCAGCGTGATGCTGCGCTTGTTGCGATTGAGCGCCAGGAAGCCGGGGCTGTCCTCCCCCTTCAGGCGGAAACCCATCGAATGGCGCGTCGAATCCCCCACGCGCGGGGGTTCGATCTTGATGACGTCGGCGCCCATGTCGCCCAGCAACATGCAACAGAACGGCCCTGCCATGACCTGGGAAATGTCCAGCACGCGCAGGCCGGCAAGGGGCAGGTTGGGCATTCATCGATCTCCAGACATTCGGGCAACACGACAATCAGGATCATATTGTATATGATCCATCAGATTGCTAGCACTATCCAACCAAACGGAAAATTCGACGTGCTGACAAGGCGCGCATCGGTTGCAATCACAGGAGAGACGGCTTGGACAGGTCCGACGCGCGACGGCTGACCCGGTGGATGGCAGGCGGATTGATGAGCCTGACGGCCGTTGCCGCCGCCGCCCAATCGCCCGGTGACTGGGCAAGTTACGGCAAGGACGAGGGCCATGCCCGCCACTCGCCGCTGGCCGACATCACGCCCGCCAATGTCGGCGGGCTGAAGCAGATCTGGTCCTATCACATGCGCCCGCCCGCCGTGGTCGGCGAGGCGACGGTCGTCCACGAAGAGATTCCGGCACGCTTCCGCACCGGCTTTTCGAGTTCTGAGGCAACGCCGCTGGTGGTGGACGGCGTGATGTACGTCGCCACCCCCTACCGCCGGGTGGTGGCGCTCGATGCCGCGACGGGCAAGGAACTGTGGGTCTTCGCGATGCCCGGCAACGACCAACCCTCCACGCGGGGCGTCGCCTATTGGCGCGGATCGGGCAAGGTCGGCCCCCGGATCGTCTTCGGCGGCCGCTCGGGCAAGCTCTATGCGATCGATGCGCGGACGGGTCGGCCGTCGGCCGGCTTCGGCACCGACGGCATGGTCGAGATGCGCACGCCGGAGGTGATGAACGGGTCGAAGACGCCTTATGGCCTCAGCAGCCCACCCGCGATCTACCGCAACCTCATCATCACGGGGTCGCGCGTGCAGGAAATGCCGACGCAGGGCGCGTCGGGCGACGTGCGCGCATGGGATGCGACGACGGGCAAGCTGGTGTGGACGTTCCACACCATCCCGCAGCCGGGCGAAAAGAATTTCGGCACCTGGGCCGGCGACAGCTGGAAGGGACGGTCGGGCACGAACGTCTGGACCTTCGTGGTCGTCGATGAAAAGCGCGGCATCGCCTACCTGCCGGTCGCCGCGCCGACGTTCGACCGCTGGGGCGCGGACCGGGCGGGCACGAACCTGTACGGCAACTCGATCGTCGCGGTCGATGCGAAGACCGGCAAGTATCTCTGGCACTTCCAGACGATCCATCACGACATCTGGGACGTCGACCTGCCCGTCGCGACGCTGATCGACGTCAAGCGCGGCGGGCGGACGATCCCGGCGATCGCGGTCATGAACAAGATGGCGATCATGTTCATGCTCGACCGCGTCACCGGCAAGCCGATCTACGAGGTGAAGGAGGTGCCGGTGCCGACCGACACCGACGTGCCGGGGGAACAGCCCTGGCCGACCCAGCCCATGCCCGCCAAGCCGGCTCCGCTCGGCCGCCTGAGCTATGCGGCGGACGACCTGATCGACGGCCCGCCGGCGCATCGCGCGGTGTGCGAAAAGCTGGTGAGGGACTGGAATGTCGTGCCCAGCCGCATGTTCCAGCCGCTGCGGGCGGACTCGGCCATCGCCTCCTTCCCCAGCAGCTGGGGCGGCGCGGACTGGGGCGGCGGCGCCTTCGACCCGAAGCTGGGGCTCTACGTCATCAACATCAACAATGTCGCGAGCCCGCAACAGCTCGAACCGCTGCCGAACGGCAATTGGGGCATGAAGGGCGGCTATCGCTATTTCCTCGACCCGGAAACGGGCGCGCCCTGCCAGAAGGGGCCGTGGGGCGAACTGGTGGCGATCGACGTCAACACCGGCGACGTCGCGTGGCGCAAGGTGCTGGGCGACAATGCGGAGCCCGCCTTCGCCAACAACGGCGTCGTCAGCGCGGGTGGGCCGATCACCACGGCCAGCGGTGTCACCTTCATCGGCGCCACGCGCGATGCGACGATCCGCGCCTTCGACACGAAGTCGGGCGCGCTGCTGTGGAAGGCGAAGCTGCCGGCGTCGAACTACGGCATGCCGATGACCTATCGGGCGAAGGACGGGCGGCAGATCGTCACGGCGGTCGCGACCGGCGGATTCGGACAACCGGCGACGGGCGACGAGGTCGTCGCCTTCGCGCTGCAATGAGGGGCTTCCCGATGAAAAGACAGTATGCCTTCCCGCTGGTGCTGGCGGCGGCGATGGTGATGGCCGCCGGTGCCGCCCGTTCCAGCGAGGCGCAGTCCGGCACGGCGGAGCCACCGCCCGGTCCCGGCCTGACGATCGTCAACGAGAAATGCGGCTCCTGCCACACGACCTCTCAGGTCTTCGCCACGCGCAGGCCGGCTGCCGAATGGCCGGCGGTGGTACAGCAGATGATCGATCGCGGCGCCGAGCTGACGCCCGAGGAGCAGGCGACCGTATCGACCTATCTCGCTGCGAATTACGCGAGTGACGGCGGGACGACGAAGGCCCCCGCCCCCGCCGCGCCTGCGGCGCGCTGATGCCGCTCTACGCCATCGACGGCGCGCAGCCGCGGGTGCCCGCGAGCAGCTGGGTCGCGCCGTCCGCCGACGTGATCGGCGACGTGCGGCTGGGCGAGGATGTGGGGATATGGTTCGGCGCGGTCATCCGCGCCGACAACACACCCATCGTGCTCGGCGACCGGACGAATATCCAGGAAGGCGCGATGCTCCATTCCGATCCCGGCGTGCCGCTGACGATCGGGGACGATTGCACGGTTGGGCACCATGCGATCCTGCACGGCTGCACGATCGGCAACCGGGTGCTGGTCGGCATGGGCGCGACGGTACTGAACCATGCGGTGATCGCCGACGACTGCCTGATCGGCGCGGGCGCCCTCGTGACCGAGGGCAAGACGTTCCCGCCCGGCAGCCTGATCGTCGGCGTGCCGGCCCGCGCCGTGAAGGCGCTGGGGCCGGAGGCGCTGGCGGCGCTTAAGCTGTCGGCGGCGGGCTATGCCGACCGCCAGGCCCATTTCGCCGCCAATTTGCGCCGGATCGACGAATAGTCCCTAGCGGGCGTAGCGCGGCGGCACGCCCGCCACCTTCGTCCGCAGGCGATACACGCTGGTCGACGCGGTGATGTACAGCGTCCGCCCGTCGCCGCCCCATGCCAAATTCGCCGCGTCTTCGGGCAGCTTGATCTGCCCAAGCACCTTGCCCTGCGGGGTTAGGATGCGGATGCCGCCGGGGCCCGTCGCCCAGATATTGCCGCGCTGATCGACCTTCAGCCCGTCGGCACCGCCGGGGCCGGTCCTCGGAAACGTCACCACCGTGCGCCGCGTCCCCAGCGTACCGCCGGCCTGAACCGGGAAGGCGTAGATCGTGTTCGTGGCATAATCGCCGACATACAGCGTGCGGCCGTTCGGGGTGAAGGCGATCCCGTTTGGCAGTTTCAGATCGGTGATGACGGGGGTCAGCTTGCCGGCAGCGAAGCGCCACACGGCGTTGAACGGCACCTCCTTCGCCGGATCCTTGTCCATGCCGTTGAACAGGCCGAACGGCGGATCGGTGAACCACAGCGCCCCGTCAGGCGCGAAGACGAGGTCGTTGGGACTGTTCAGGCGCTTGCCCTGCCAACGGCTGACATAGTCCGTGACGCGCAGGTTGCGGTCGACCCGCACGATCCGCCGCGCGCCCATCTGCGCCATCAGCACGGAACCGTCGCGGTCGAACGTCATCCCGTTCGACCCGATGCTCTTGCCCGCCGGCGGGTTCGGCAGGCCGCCCGAATTGGCGATCAGCTCCTCGACGCGACCGTTGGGGTCGACGGCACGCATCTTGTCGCCGCTCACGTCGGAGAACCACAGCCGCCCCTGATTCCACAACGGGCCCTCGGTGAAGCCGAAGCCGGTGGCGACCCGTTCGATTCGCGCGTCGGGCGCGATCAGCGCATCGAGCGCGGGGTCCGTCCGCTCCACGCGCATCTCCGCCGCCTGCGCGACGACCATCGTCGGCACGGCGGACATCGCCACCGCCATCAGTACCAAGCTTCGCATCGTCATCATCCCCATTCTCTTTGTCATGAGCAGGTCGCGCGCGTTCGCCGTGACGGCCCCTAGCCGCGCGGGCGTCGGACAGACGCGGCGTAGGCGGCCTTCGCCGCGAGATCCCTGGCGACGCCGATCACCATCATCTCCAGCGGCTGCGCGCCCGTCTGGCGGATGGCGCGCCCTTGCCCGACATCGACGGGCACCGCGTCGCCGGTCCGGATCGCGACGGTTTCGCCGCCGACCGTCATCTCGCCGGTGCCGCCCAGGACATAATAGACCTCGCTCATCCCCGGCTTGGCGGCGTTCCCGACGGACGTGCGTGGCGGCAGCACGAGGTGGTCGACGAAGGACCAGGGCGTCGAGAAGACGGCGGGATCCAGCGCGCGGCGATACAGCACCGTCCCCTGTCCTCCGTCCATCCCCTGCGTCTGACGCAGCAGGGCCCGGTCCAGCCGCATGCTGATGAACTGCGGCACGGGATCGATCGGGGCGCCGACCCGCGTGTCGCTCAGATCGAAGTTATCGTACGCCTTGGTCGTGCCGACATTGATGTTGAGCCACTGCACGGGGCGGTCGCCGGCGTTATAGATCCCGTGCGAATGCCCCATCAGATTGGGCGCGCCCGCCGGTCCGGCCAGCGTCGACGTACGCCCGTCGATCGTGAACTGCGCCTCACCGTCGAGGATGACGAACATCTCCTCGCACGCATTGTGGAAATGCTGCCCGATGCCGCTGTGCGGCGCGATGACGCCGCGATGGATGAAGATCAGGTTGGTGCCGAGCGCATCGGCGCCGAGCAGCGGCGCGAACGCCATCTCGCCCGCGCCGGCATGGACGCTCGTCAGCTTGCGATAGCGCGCGGGGTCGGTGTGCCCGATTTTGCCGGCAAGCGTGCCCGCATCGGCGGCCGCGCATAACAGCAGCCCCATCAGGCCGGCGATCCCGCGCTTCGACGCACCCAGCATATCCCCGCTCCCGTTTCAGCAAGCCGTTTAATCCGGCCTTTACGGAGGGTTATAACGCGCCTACACGCAAATCATATAGGATATTTTGTAGGTAAAAGCCGCAGGCGGGAGGGGATGTCCATGACGACGCGCGCGCGTTCCAGGGTTCGTATCGAGCTGGTCTTCATGCTGTTCGTCATCAGCGCGATCGCTTTTCTGGACCGCACGAACATCTCGGTGGCCGGCGTGCAGATGCGCGCGGAATACGCCATCGACCAGATCCGGCTCGGCTGGGTCTTCAGCGCGTTCCTGATCGGCTATGCGGCGTTTCAAGTGCCGGCGGGTTGGCTCGCCGCCCGCTACGGTCCGCGCAAGCTGTTGACCTTCGCGCTGATCTGGTGGGGCGTGTTCAGCGTCGCGACGGCGCTAGTTCCGCCGCAGGCGCAGGGTGCGGTGCTGATGCTGGCGATGGTCCGGTTCGCGCTGGGGATCGGCGAGGCCGCGGTCTATCCGGCGGGCAACCAGTTCCTTTCGCGCTGGATCCCCGTGCAGGAACGCGGCAAGGCCAACGGCCTGATCTTCGCCGGCGTCGGCGCGGGTTCCGGCCTGACGCCGCCGCTCATCACCGCGATCATCGCGGGCGGCGGCTGGCGCATGTCCTTCTACGTCTGCGCGGCGATCGGGTTGATCGCGGCGTTGATCTGGTTCTTCAGCGCGCGCGACCTGCCGCAGGAGCATCGCCGCGTGAGCGAGGCGGAGCTTGCGCATATCGAGGGCGGACTGCCCCCGATCGTTCAGGGCAGCGCCGGGCCGATCCCCTGGCGCGCGATCTTCGCCAGCCGCAACGTCTGGGGCCTGTTCCTCAGCTATTTCGCCTTCGGCTACGTCATCTGGATCTTCTTCAGCTGGTTCTTCATCTATCTGGCGGAGGCGCGCGGGCTGGATCTGAAATCGAGCGCGCTGTTCGGCATGGCGCCGTTCCTGGCGATGACGGTCGGCTGCCTGACGGGCGGCGTGCTGAACGATGCCATCTCGCGCCGGTTCGGCCTGTATGCCGGGCGATCGGGGCTGGCGATGGCCGCATTCGTGCTGACCGGCATCTTTCTGCTCGTCGGATCGCGTGTCGACAATGTGCCGCTGGCTGTGCTGACGCTCGCGCTGGGCGGCGGGGCGATCTACCTGTCGCAAAGCTCCTTCTGGTCGGTGACCGCCGATATCGCCGGGCGGCATACGGGCGTGGTGTCCGGGCTGATGAATGTCGGCTGCCAGATCGGGGGCGCGATCACCTCGTCGCTGACGCCGTGGATCGCGGCGGAATATGGCTGGGCGGCGGCGTTCGGCACCGGCGCGGTGATCGTGCTGGTCGGGACGCTCGCCTGGGCCGCCGTCGATCCCAATCGCATGATCGTCGCCACCCGTACGCCGGAGCGCGACGACGGGCTCAGCGGTCTGGCCGCACCCGTCGTACAGTGATCGGATCGCGCCCCCGCGTGTCGAGGAACGTCGTGCCCAGCGGCGTCCGGCGCAATCGGATCGCAGCCCCGACGGCCGGGGGCGCCTGCGTGTTGGTGGTGGTGTCGTAGGCGCGGCCGTCGTCGAGCGTGAGCCGGAACAACCCGTAGCGCCGCCTGGCCACCGCGACCACGCGCCCTTCCGCATCCGCGCGGACGCTATCCGCGCGCGACGTCCCGGCGGTCGTCGGAACTGGCTGACGTGCCGGACGGGCGGCTGCGGTCGGTGCCGTCGGGATGCGCGCCGCGGGGCGCGGCGCCTCGCGTTCGTCATAGCAGGCAAGCCGCGCCGCCGGATCGGCGATGCTGCGGCACTCGCCCGCCTGGGGGGCGGACAGCCCCGCCGAGATCGCGACCAGATGTATCATGACCTCAAGCATCGGCTCGCTCTCCCAATTCGATTTAGACGCATGGACCACGTCATAACTGTTTGACGGGCCATCAAACATCAGATCATATATGATTTGCAAGCCGGTAAACGGCATCACAGGAGAGGCGGCGCGATGACGGATCTGAAATGGGGGGCGCTGTCCGGCGCCGGTCTGGCGGTGGCCCTGATATCGGGGATGGCGATCGCGCAGGAGGCGCCGCGCCCGTCCGCGCCGCCCGGTCAGTCGGCAGGTCCGGATGGACCACCACGCCGCTTCGTCCCGCCGCCGCCGATGCGCTTCTGGGCGCCGAAGAAGACTCCTTATGCGGGCTATGCCGCGCCCAACAAGCCGCTCTGGAAGCTGGCGGACGTCATGGCGATGCACAAGGGGCAGGCGCACTGGTCGCAGCCCGTGGTGCGCAACAAGGATATCGTGGCGGACTGGCACCAGATCGCGCCCGGCGAGACGACGCAGGCGGTGGCCTATTCCGACAACCGCACCGGGATCATCGTCTGGAGCGGCGAGGCGATGGTCAGCATGGCCGGGCAGGAGCCGTTCGCCGCGCGCAAGGGCTTCGAGATCGACGTGCCGTATCGCGTGCCGTTCACGCTGAAGGCGACCGGCGACCAGCCCCTGCTCTATCTGGAGATCCACGCCGCCAGCGACATGCCGCTCTACCCCGTCGATACCACTACGACGAAGCCGAAGCCCGCCAACGGCTTCGTCTATGAGGAGCGGCTGGCGACGGGCGGTCCGGGCGGGTTCGACGCGGCGAACAAGCCCTATCTCGATTACTACAAGGACGTGGTCGAGGGCGGCGCCCGGGCGGGGGCGTTCATCGCCGCGCAGCACATGTTCGTGAACAACATCCGGGGGCGCGGCGTCCCCACGCCGCCGCCCTCCAATCTGGGCCACTATCATGTCGGCTACGACGAATTCTGGTTCGTCATGGAGGGCAATGTCGATGTGCAGATCGAGGGCGTGGGCGTCGTGAACGCCGCCGCCGGCGATATCGTCACGGCGGCGCAGGGGCGCTGGCACCGCGCCAGCTTCGGCGGCCCCGTCGGGCAGATGGGAACGCGCGTCGCCGTCAATCCCTATGCGTCGGGCCTGCACGGCTACACGCTGGAATCGGGCGGGCGGCAGTAACGCCGCGATCCTTTACCGGAAGCGCGATCGGGGCGCGGGCTGAAAAGTCCGCGCCCCTTCCTTTTGACCGCGTCGCATCACCCCCAAACGAAACTGCCGCCCCCGGTCTGGCACCGGAGGCGGCAGGTCGACGCCGCGAGCGGCGATCGGGTGCGGATCAGAACTTCACGCGCACGCCCACCGAGGTCAGGCGGCCCAGCGGGTTGGACACGAACGCGTTATAGCCGAAGCCCGCGCCGGTGATGCCGCCGACATTGCCGTTGTAGAAGGGCGGGTCCTTGTCGAGCAGGTTCTGCACATCGACGAAGAACTGCCAGCCACGAGTCAGCCCCTCGCCGCCCATCGTATATTGCAGGTGCAGGTCGAAGATGTTGTTCGACTTGACCAGATCGCCGCCGCCATTCGGGTTGCCGTTCGCGTCGCGCGTGAGCGGCCGCACCGAGGTGCCCCAGTTCCGGTACGCCCCGGTATAATTCCAGAACAGGTCGGCCGCGAAGCCGCCCAGCTCATAGCCGAACTGCGCGCGGTTCTTGAACGCGACCGAGGGGAAGGTCGTGTTGAAGCCGGACGTGTTGCGGATCGAGAAATCCGGGCTGCCGGTGAAGCTCTGGCGGAACTTGGTGAACCAGGTGAAGGCCGAGCCGACGGTGACGCGGCCGAAACCGACATCGGTCGTGCGATAGGTGAACGAGGCGTCGATGCCGTCCAGGTCCAGGTTCAGCGCGTTGCGCACCGACTGGTCGATCAGATAGCCGGTGATCTGCGGCACCGCCCCGCCGATCGTCGCGCCATTGGCGATGTTGGCGAAGGTGTTGATCTGGTCCGCGGTACAGCCGGTCGACTGCGTGCACAGGGTGATCAGGTTGCGAAGGCCGGCGGCGGTGGTGATCGCGTCGGGGCTCGGCGAACTCACGCCGCCGATGAAGGTGTTGTGGAAGAACGTCACCGCGCCGATGAATCCCGGCAGGAAGCGCGGCGCGAAATCGACGCCGACCGACCAGCTCTTGCCCCGCTGCGGCTGAACCTGCGACAGGCCGCCGCCCAGCTGCCGGCGTAGCGCCCCGACGGGCACCGGCGCGCCGTTCAGCAGGGCGTTGCCGCTGCCGATCTGACACCGGGGGTTGCTGAGCCCCGCGAGGTTCGCCGCGGTACATGGCAGGCTCGACACGTTGCCCAGCGAGTCGAGGATGCGCGCGCCCGGAACGCTGACGACGTCGGGGAAGTTCGCGACCGGAAGGTTGATCGATCCGGTCGTGCCGACCGAACCGGACGCGTACAGATACCCCTGCGACGCATCGCCGATCACCGCGATCGGCGGTGCCACGAACGCCCTGGAATAATTGCCCCGCAGCTTCAGGCCCGGCACGATTTCCCAGTTGGCGGCGAATTTCGGGTTGAACGTGTCGCCCACGTCGTTGAACTTGTCATATCGCCCGGCGATCGAAACATCGATCTGGTTGACCAGCGGGATCCCCATTTCCGGGCTGATGACGGGAACATAGACCTCGCCATAGACCGACCAGATGTCCCGCTTGTATTCGTAGTTGCGATAGCCCGATCCGGTCGTCGTCGGGCCGGTGTTGTTGCCGCCGATGAACTTCTGCTGCTGATCCTGCCAGAAATACTCGACGCCGACGGCGGCCTTCAGGGCGCCGGCCGGCAGGTTGAACAGCGTGCCTTGCAGGTCCAGCTTCGTCTGCACGAACTGGTTCAGGTTCGTGTTGCCCGAATCGTTCGAATAGAGCGCGCGCTGCACGGCGGCCGAGGTGCGGTTGGTCGGATCGTTTAGCGGGCGCCACACGTCGATCGCGTTCGCGGTCGTCAGCGGCAGGTTCAGCGCCACGACATTCTGTCCCGCGACGGCGGACGTGTTGACGTTGCCGTTCTGCGTGGTGCCGTTCAGCGCCAAGAGCGCGCAGGCGCCGCAGAAGGTGTTGAGCGCGTCCGTCGCGGAGCGGTTCCAGCCCGCCGCGTTGCTCAGCGTCACCGTCCAGCTGTCGGTGATCCGGTAATCCAGCTTGACCGTGCCGTAGATCACGTCCGCCTGCGTGCGGGTGCGGCCATAATCGCCGTCCGGGCGCAGGGCGAGGATGTTGACGTTCTCGATCGTCGTGTTGGGCGCGCCGGCGGGCGCCAGGAAGAACGGGTTGTACTGCGCCGGAAACAGGTTGTTCGGCAGGACGCGCCCGTCCGCCGTGGTGGTGTTGCCGAGCGTGGAGGTGGCCCCCACCCCGGCGGCGTTGCGGCCATAGGCGACGCTGTTGATCGTGCCGGGGCCACCGGGCGAATTGGTCCGCTGCCGGTTATAGTTGATCGTGGCCTGCACCGTCACGCGATCGCCGAAGTCGTTGACCAGCTTCGCAAACACGTTGCCGCGCCCCTGTCCCGGGACCAGCACGGTGTACAGCGAGTTGTTGCAGGGCGCGTTCGCGCCGATATTGGCGGTCGGCGTGGTCGCGCCGACGCCCAGGAACACCTGGTTGGCGATGCCGCCGCCGCTGCCGTTCTGCTGCTGTACCGTGATCGTCGGATTGGGGCAGGTGAAGCTCAGGTTGTTGGAACCGCCCAGGTCGCGATAGTCGCCCCGGCTGGTGAAGGGCCGGTCGCGGTTGAACAGCACCTTCTGATCGTTGATCGATCCCGCGACATAGATACCGCCCGTCGCCCAGGTCGTGCCCCAGATCGCGTTGAACGCCCGGTTGCGATACTTGTCGCCGAACCCCTGCTGGAAGTTCGCCTCGAAACCGCTGAAGGTGCGGCGGGTGATGTAGTTCACGACGCCCGCGACGGCGTCGGAGCCATAGGCGGTCGAGGCGCCGTCCGCGAGCACCTCGACCCGCTGGATCGCGCTGACGGGAATGATGTTCGGATCGGTCTGATTGAACTGCTGGCCGCCGCCGGGCAGGCGCAGGCCGTCCGCGATCACCAGCGTGGTGTTCGACGAGGAGCCGGCGAGGCTGTGGATCTGCGGCGAATAATAGGAAAAGCCGTTCTCCGCCTGCGCGAGCGATCCAGAGCTGGAGATCGCGGGAATGGTGTTGGTCAGCTGCGACAGGTTGACGGGCGCGGTCTTCTCGATGGTTTCCTGCCCGACGGAGACGAGGTTGGAGCCGACCGGCGCGACGCCGCGGATCGTCGATCCGGTCACGATGATGTCCTGGCTGCTCTGGTCGTCGATGACGGGTGCCGGCGTGGCGGGCCGATCGGCCTCCGCCTCCTGCGCGGCGGCGTCGGTGGCCGGCGTGGACGGTGCCGCCGGCACGGGTGCCGGCGCGGGCCCGGTCTGCGCGAAGGCCATGTCCGCAAACATCATTGCGACGGCCAGCGCGGATGCAGACGCAACTGTGGTGCCCAAATGTGACTTTCGCATCGCTCTCCCCTTTTTTGAGAATCATATCGTATATGATCCTGCGCAAGAGATACGATGGCTTTTGTCGCGACGTCAATCCGTTGTCTAAAGGGTTGTATCTTTTCGATATGTGATGGTCAGCGGGGCATTCGCCGGTCTGTTCTTTCCGCCGGCGATCGCAGGCGTATCTGCCCAACTGGCTGTTCGGACCAATCGGGTCGGCGGCGCCTGCGCTATGCGAGGCCTCAGCAGCGCGCACGGGTCCGGGCACGGTAAGCGTGAGACGAATAGCCCGCCTGGAAGCCGCAACGATTGCAAGTGATGCCATCTCCCATCACTGCTTGACCGGCCCGTTTTCTTCGGATCATATATGATCTGCGAAAGGCGACGGGCTTTCCGATATGGATGTCAACAGGCCCGTTGAAGTTTGCGCTCGCGTCCGTCGCGGGACCCGTCGCTCGCGGCCGGCGTCTGGACGCGCCAGTCAAAATGGCCGCCGGATCGCCACGGCGCGCTAGGGAATGTCGCGACGTTTCCGGCGATTGCGGGCCGCCGACCCTAGACCCCTTACCGGCGCTGCCGGGACCGTATCGCACCAAAAAGATAGAACCGAAGGAGAGAGACATGACCAGGGAGGATGGCAAGGCATCGCGGCTCAACCGGCGTGACGCGCTGGCGCTGGGCATCGGCGGGATCGGCATTTCGATGGCGGCGCTGGCGGACGGTTCCGCCCACGCGCGGGGCGCCGCCCGGCGCCCCTCCCCGCCGCGCGGCACCTGCACGACGCCGCGATCCGCGACGGCGCGGACGCGCTACGGCCCGGTGCGTGGCTATGTCGAAAACGACGTCTTCATCTTCAAGGGCGTGCCGTACGGCGACACGACGGCGGGCGAGAACCGCTGGCTTCCCGCCAAGCCGCCAAAGCCCTGGACCGACGATTACCACGCGCTCGCCTATGGCGCCAACTGCCCGCAGACGACGCACAATTTCCGCGCCGCCGAGCATACTTTCGTCCAGCAATGGACCGACGGCTTCATGGGCGAGGACATGCTGAAGCTGAACGTCTGGACGCCCGCGCTCAGCGGCAGTCGCCCGGTGATGGTCTATTTCCATGGCGGCGGCTTCGCGTTCGGATCGTCCTACGAACTCCTGTCGCATGACGGCGCCAACATGGCGCGCAATCACGACGTGGTGCAGGTGTCGGTGAACCACCGGCTCAATATCCTGGGCTTTCTCGACCTCGCCGAACATGGCGGCGCGGCCTATCAGGATTCGGTCAATTGCAGCATGATGGACTGCATCGCGGCGCTGCGCTGGGTGCGGGAGAATATCGCGCAGTTCGGCGGCGATCCCGACCGGGTGATGATCTACGGCCAGTCGGGCGGCGGGTCGAAGGTGACGACGATGCTGGGCATGCCGGCGGGCAAGGGCCTGATCCATCGCGCCGCGATCATGTCGGGCGGCGGCGGCAACATCCCGACGCAGGAACAGTCGCGGGAGCTGTCGCGACGGCTGATCCGCGAACTGGGCATCGCGAAGGGTGACATGGCCGCGCTGCAAAAGGCGGACTGGAGCACGCTGATGGCGGCGGGAAACAAGGTCGCCGCGGAGATCAACGGTCCGATGCGCCCCAACCCGACCGTGATGGGCCCGGGCGCGTTCGCCAACCCGCGCGTCGGCTTCGGACCGACGCTGGACGGCAGGATCATCACCGTGCGCTCCTATCAGGATGTCGCGCCCGAAACGTCGCGCGACGTACCGGTACTGATCGGCAACGTCAGCGAGGAGGGCGCGGGATATGGCCGCAATCCGACCGAAGGCGAATGGCGTCAGCAGCTGACCGACACGCTGGGCGCGGCCAAGGCGGATCGGCTGATCGCGGCGATGAAGGCGGCGCACCCGGAAAAGCAGGTCCGCACCCTGTCCTACGGCGTCCAGGGCCTCACCGCGCGCAACAACGTGCAGCGGATGGTCGCGCTGAAGCACGCACAGCGCGCCGCACCCGTGTACCAGTATCTGTTCCAGTGGCAGTCACCGCAGCTGGATGGCGTGCTGGGCGCCTGGCACACGGCGGAGCTCGCCTTCTGCTTTGACAATACCGATCTATGTGCGCAAGGGACCGGCGGCGGAGCGGAGGCGCGCGGGGTGGGTCGCCGCATGTCCACCGCCTGGGCGAATTTCGCGCGCACCGGCAACCCCGGCCAGCCCGGGCTCGCCTGGAACCCGACCGACCCGCAGCGCGCGCAGACCATGGTGTTCGACACGCAAAGCCGCATGGTGAACGATCCGGAGGGCGATGTCCGACGCATCCTGCTGACGTGATCGGCCGGCCCGTCCTCTGCGGATGACGGGTTGGGCGCGCGCGAGCGAAAGGCGCGGAAACGGGCGCGGCGGGTGCCGGGCGCGCCCGCTTCCGCTGCGCGTGCAAATCCTATATTCTCGCTGCCATGACGACCGTCCTACCCGCCCGCCGTTCGACCACGGCGTACACCACGGCCCGTGGCCCGCGCCCCTCGACCGGCCCCACGCTGGTCGAGCAGGCCTATGAGCATCTGCTGGCGATGCTCATGAGCCTGGAGATCGCGCCGGGCGAGCGCATCGCGATCGACGGCGTCGCGCGCCAGCTCGGCATGTCGCAGACGCCGATCCGCGAGGCGCTGAGCCAGCTGGAAGCCGAGCGGCTGGTCACGAAGATGCCGAACGTCGGCTACCGCGCCAGCGCGCAGATGTCGCGCACGGAGGTCCGCGACCTCTACACGCTGCGCCAGCTGATCGAGCCCTATGCCGCCGCCCGCGCCGCCGAGTCGATGACGGACGAGTCGATCGCCATCCTGCAGGCGATCGATCGCGACATGTCGAGTGTCGTGGAGGGCGACGTACGTGCTTATTCGCGCTTCGCCGAAGACGACGCGACCCTCCACCGCCTGATCGCGACGGGCAGCGGCAACCGCCTGATCGCGGAAACGATCGAGCGGCTGCATTCGCATCTCCACATCTTCCGCTCGCTGTACCGGACCAACGCCCCGGAAGAGGCGGCGCGCGAACACCGGATCATCATCGACGCGCTCGTCGCGCACGATCCGGTCGCCGCCGAACGCGCGGTCCGCACCCATCTGGAACGTTCGCAGGAACGCATGGACCGCGTGCTCGCCAACCTTCCCCCCGCCCCAGCCCCCTGACCCTCAACCGCCTGAAAAGGAAAACACAAAGCCGCCACAACCCGGGCTTGACACCACCCGCCCCCACCCGTAGCAAATCATATAGGATATGAATTTGGGAGGGGTGATCGATGCCGCAGCGGCAGACGAGCCGATGGATGCGCACGACCGGCATCGCCCTTGCGGCGATCGGCGCCATGGCGATCGGAGCGGCTTCGGCGGAAACGATCGTCCTCGAACATTTCACGCTGATCGACGGCACCGGTCGCGCGCCGGTTGCCGATCAGTCGCTGATCGCGACGGACGGGCGGATCACCTGGGTCGGCCCCGCGCGCCAGATGCGCGCACCCAAGGGCGCGACCGCTGAGGACCTGCGCGGCAAGTATCTGATGCCCGGCCTGATCGACAGCCATGTCCATCTCGGGCTGGTGAACGGGGTCGATCAGAACTTCACCAAATACTACGACCGCGCCAACGTGGAGCGTCAGCTGAAGCTGTATGCCGCCTATGGCGTCACCACCGTCTACACGCTGGGCACCGATGGCGACGCCATCCACGACGTCATCGCCGACCAGCGCCGGATCGGCCGTGTCGATCGCGCGCGCGCCTACACCGCCGGTCGCGGCGTCGTGTTCAAGGGCAGCTATGGCGGCGTGCCGGGGCTCGACCAGTCGGTGGCGACCCCGGCGGAAGCGACCGCGATGGTCCGGCGCGAGATCGGCAAGGGCGACGACTTCATCAAGCTGTGGATGGACGACGAGTTCTCCACGATCGCCGAACGCATGCCCTACACGATCAGCAAGGCGGTGGTCGACGCGTCGCACGCCGGCGGCAAGAAGGTAGCGGCGCACATCTTCTATTACGACAATGCCGTCGAGCTGGTCCGCGAGGGCGCGGACGCCTTCATGCATCAGGTGCGCGACAAGGTGGCATCGCCCGCATTGATGCAGGCGATGAAGGCGCGCGGCACGTGGCAGCTGGCCTCGACGCTGAGCCGCGAGGCGTCGTTCACCTACAAGCTGCTCCCGTTCGTCGACGAACCCTTCTTCTCTCGCGGCGTCGCGCCGGCGACGATCGCGGCGCTGAAGGCCCCCGCACGGCAGGAACGGCTCGGCGCCGCCGAGAACTTCCCGCGCTATCCTGAGGTGCTGCGCAACGCGATGACGAACTTCGCCGCGCAGGCGAAGGCGGGCATACCCTATGGCATGGGGACGGACAGCGGCCCGACCGCGCGCTTCCCCGGCTATTTCGCGCACTGGGAGCTGGAGCTGATGGTCCAGTCGGGTATCACGCCGCTGCAGGCGCTGACCGCCGCGACGGGAACCAATGCCCGCTTCATGCCGGGCAATCAGGCGGGCACGATCCAGCGCGGCAAGTGGGCCGACCTCCTCATCCTCGATCGCGACCCGGTGGCGGACATCCGCAACACCCGCGCGATCAACGCGGTCTATATCGCCGGTCGCAAGGTGCCGACGATCTGGCAGACCTGCGTCGATCGTCCCGCCGACGCGTGCGGGCCCGCGGGCCAGTGATGTCACCCGATGCCACGCTTGCGGCCGATCCGCTGGCGGGCGGCACCGCCGTCCGCCCGACGCGGGCGCGGCATGTGGTGCTGTGGCTGACCGTGCTCGCCTATCTCATCACCTATATGGACCGGGTCGTGATCTCGACCGCGGCGCCGTCGATCCAGGAGGAGTTCGGCTTCTCGCTGGTGACGATGGGATGGATCTTCGCGAGCTTCCAGTTCGCCTACGCCTTCTTCCAGATCCCCGGCGGCTGGCTCGGTGACCGCTTCGGCCCGCGCCGGGCGCTGACCGGCGTGGTGATGTGGTGGTCCACCTTCACCGCGATGACCGCGCTGACCTGGTCTGCGGGATCGATGATGGTGACGCGCTTCCTGTTCGGCATGGGAGAGGCGGGCGCCTTCCCGATCGCAACGCGCTCTCTGTCGCGCTGGATGCTGCCGTCGGAACGCGGCTGGGCGCAGGGCCTGACCCATGCCGGCGCGCGACTGGGCGGCGCGGTGACGCCGGTGTTCGTGGCGTTGCTGATCGTGTCGTTCGGCTGGCGGATGCCGTTCTTCCTGTTCGCGCTGGCGGGGCTCGGCTGGGCGGCGCTGTGGTTCTGGTATTATCGGGACACTCCGCGCGAACATGCCGGCGTGAACGCCAGCGAGCGCGCGCTGATCGAGGATGCGCTGGGTGCCGGCCGCGCCCGGGCGAAGGTGCCGTGGCGGCATCTGCTCGCCAATCCGCAGCTGTGGCTGCTGTCGGCGATGTATTTCTGCTACGCCTACTGCATCAACATCTTCCTGACCTGGTTCCCGAAATACCTGCACGACGCGCGCGGGTTCGACATCGCGGTGATGGGCCTGTTCGCCAGCATGCCGCTGATGGCCGGCGTGCTCGGCGACCTGGCCGGCGGCTGGGTCAGCGACCTGCTCGTGAAGCGCGGCGCGGGGCTGAAGATGGCGCGGCGGGTGGTGGCGATCGTCGGCTTCCTGATCGCGGCGGCGATGATCCCGCTGGCAGCGTCCGCCGACGACCATCGGATCAGCATCGCGTTCTTCTGCCTCGCGCTGTTCGGGCTGGAACTCACCGTCGGCGTGTCCTGGGCGGTGACGCTGGACATCGGCGGCGAATATGCGGGCTCGGTTTCGGCGGTGATGAACACGCTGGGCAATATCGGCGCGGCGATCGCGGCGGCGGTGACGGGATACATCGTCAGCGCGAGCGGCTGGTTCGCGGCGTTTGCCGTGCTGGCGGTGCTGTCGGTGATCGCCGCGCTGCTCTTCCTCGCGATCGACGCGTCCAAACCCCTTTACGTCGAGGGCCGGGAGCGCGGCGCATGACCCGCCCCGTCATCGTCAACGACAGCGCCGGCCGCCCGTGCCTTCGTCACGTGGCGACCCCGGCAGGCAGGAGCATATCATGAGAATCACCGTGGGGATCGCGATGGGCGTCCCACTGTTCGCCGCGATCGCGTGTACCGCGGTCGTCGCGGCCGCACCCGCCGCCGATCCGGCAAAGGGCAAGACGGTCTTCGCGCGCTGCGCCGCCTGTCACCGGATCGACCCCAAGGCGACCGGCGGCATGGGCCCCAATCTGGGCGGCGTGTACGGCCGCGTCGCGGGGCAGGTGCCGGGCTACACCTATTCGCCCGCGATGAAGGCGTCGCGGCTGACTTGGAACGACGCGAACCTGTCCCGCTTCCTCGCCGGCCCGACAAAGGCCGTGCCGGGGACGAAGATGATGGCCGCCCCCATCACAAATCCGCAGGACCGGGCGAACCTGATCGCATACCTCAAGGCGGAAAGCCCCAAGAAGTGAACCACCTGCCCCCGATGTTCGGCGCATTGCGGCTGCCCCGCACCATCCTGTTCGGTCGCGGCCAGCGTGCCGCGCTCGGCTCCGCCACCGCGCGTGTCGGCAAGCGCGCGCTGCTGTGCACCGACGAGCGGCAGGCCGCGCAACCCGAATTCGGCGCCATGCTCGCGGATCTGTCCGCGCATGGCGTCGAAACCCGCGTGTTCGATCGTACCATCCCCGATCTGCCGCTGACGTCGATCGAGGGCTGCGTCGCCGAGGTGCGCGACTTCGCGCCCGATGTCGTCATCGGCGTCGGTGGCGGCAGTTCGATCGATCTGGCGAAGGTGGTGGCCGTGCTGCTGACGCATGGCGGCGGCGCGCGCGACTATTATGGCGAATTCGCCGTGCCCGGCCCGGTGATCCCGCTGATCGCGGTGCCCACGACCTCCGGCACCGGGTCCGAGGCGACGCCCGTCGCCGTTCTGGCCGACGAGGAGCGCGGCGCCAAGGTCGGCATCGCCAGCCCGTATCTGATCCCGCTGGTCGCGATCTGCGACCCGGACCTGACCGTCACCTGCCCGCCTGCGCTGACCGCCTTTTCCGGCGCGGACGCGCTGACCCATGCGGTGGAGGCGTTCACGACGCTGGCGCGCCCGGCTGATGCGATGCTGACGGAGGAGCACGTCTTCGTCGGCAAGAACGTGCTGTCCGACCACATGGCCAAGCTGGCGGTCACCAACATCTTCCGCTTCCTGGAGCGCGCCTATACCGACGGCGGCGACATGGAGGCGCGAGAGGGCGTGATGCTGGCATCGCTGGCGGCGGGATGCGCTTTCGGCACCGCGGGCACGGCGGCGGCGCATGCGCTGCAATATCCGGTCGGCAATCTGACGCACACCGCGCACGGCCTGGGGGTGGCGACGCTTCTGCCGTTCGTTATGCAGTTCAACCAGCCATGCTGCGCGGATGGCTTCGCCGAACTGGCCGATCTGGTCGGCGTAGGCGGAGACACGCCCGCCGCGCGATCGCAGGCGTTCATCGATGCGGTCAGCGCGCTGCTGGACCGTGTTGGCATCCCCACCTCGCTCGAAAAGCTGGGGCTGCGCGCGGACCAGCAGGATTATGTCGCGGAATATTCGCTGAACTCCGCCCGGCTGATAAAGAACAACCCCCGCCCCCTCGACCTCGCCGCGATGCAGACGATCACCCGTGCCGCCTTCGCCGGCGACCGCGCCTCGCTCGCCGCCGCCTGATGACCGGAACCACGACAATGTCAGACCTCAGCTATGCCGCGCCGCCGGTTTCCGGCCGCGACGCCCCCTTCGCCATCCCGACCGGCCTTCTGATCGGCGCCGACTGGGTCGACGCCGCCGGCGGTGGCCGGATCGCGATCCTCGATCCCGCCAATGGCGAGACGCTGACGCATGTCGCCGACGCCGACGAGGCGGAGGGTCTGGCCGCCGTCGACGCCGCCGCGGCCGCGGCCGCCGGCTGGGCGGCGACGGCGCCGCGCAAGCGTGCCGACATCCTGCTCGCCTGCTTCCACGCGATGATGGCCGAACAGGAATGGCTGGCGCAGCTGATCTCACTGGAAAACGGCAAGGCGCTGGGCGATGCGCGCGGCGAGGTCGCCTATGCCGCCGAATTCTTCCGCTGGTATGCCGAGGAAGCCGTGCGCATCAATGGCGAGCTGGCGATCGCGCCGGGCGGCACGAACCGCATCCTCGTCCAGTATCAGCCGATCGGCATCGCGCTGCTGATCACGCCGTGGAATTTCCCGGCGGCGATGGCGACGCGCAAGATCGCGCCGGCGCTGGCGGCGGGGTGCACCTGCATCCTGAAGCCGTCGGAAGAGACGCCGCTGACCGCGCTCGCGATCGCGGAGATCATGCGCCGCGCGGGCGTCCCGGCAGGCGTGGTCAACGTCATCAACACGACGAAGCCCGCACCCGTTTGCAGCGCGATCCTGCACGACCCGCGCGTGCGCAAGTTGTCCTTCACGGGCTCGACGCAGGTCGGCCGCAAGCTGCTGCGCGAGGCGGCCGATACCGTCATCAGCTCCTCAATGGAACTGGGCGGCAACGCCCCCTTCCTGGTACTGGACGACGCCGACCTGGATGCCGCGATCGAAGGCGCGATGATCGCCAAGATGCGCAATGCCGGCGAGGCGTGCACGGCGGCCAACCGCTTCTACGTCCAGCGCGGCATCCACGATCGTTTCGTGGTGGCGCTCTGCCAGCGCATGGGCGCGCTGAAGGTCGGGCGGGGCACGGATGCCGACACGCAGTGCGGCGCGATGATAAACCGGGCCTCGATCGACAAGATCGAACGGCTGGTGACCGACGCCGTCGATCGCGGCGCGGAGATCCGCCTCGGCGGCCGGACGCCGGACGGCCCGGGCTTCTTCTACCCGCCCTCGGTGATCGCGAACGTGCAGCCGGGCTCCGCCATCCTCGACGAGGAGGTGTTCGGGCCGGTGGCCGCCGTCATCCCGTTCGATGACCCGGAACAGGCGATCGCGCTGGCGAATGCCACCGAATACGGGCTCGCCGCCTATGTCTATTCGGAGAATCTGAAGGCCGCGCTGCAGATCGCCGACCGCATCGAATGCGGGATGATCGCGGTGAACCGGGGCCTGGTGTCCGACGCCGCCGCACCGTTCGGCGGGGTCAAGCAGAGCGGCCTCGGCCGCGAGGGCTCACACCACGGCCTGATCGAATATTGCGAGGCGAAGTACATAGCCGTCAGCTGGTGACACCAGCGGGGGCAGTCAGCTGGTGACACCAGCGGGGCCTTCAGTTGGTAGCTCCAGCAGGCAGGCGAGCCGGTAAATCCGGCCGCCGCCAGGCCGAACGAACGACCGGAGAGGAACAGCAGAACGCGATGTCCAGTCTATCCAGACGCAAGCTGCTTGGCGGCACCGCCGCGACCCTCGTCGTCATGGGCATGGGCAGGCCCGTGCGGGCAGCGCTACAGGCGTCCCGCGCCGCCGCCGGCGGCGGCCCCGATACCGAATGGCGCCATTATGCGGCCGATCAGGCGAACACCCGCTATTCGCCGCTCGACCAGATCACGGCCGACAATTTCAGCGATCTGGAAGTCGCCTGGAGCTTCAAGACCGACGTGCTTGGCGCGCGCAAGGAATTCCAGTTCGAACCGACGCCCCTGCTGGTAAAGGGCAAGCTGTACCTGACCGCCGGCTCGCGCCGCGACTGCGTCGCAATCGACGCCGTCACCGGCGAACTCCTCTGGATGCACCGGATGGACGAGGGCCAGCGCGCGCTCAACTCGCCGCGCCAGCTGTCCGGGCACGGCGCGTCCTACTGGACGGACGGCACGCGGGAACGCGTCCTCTACGTCACGATCGGCTATCAGCTGGTTTCTCTCGACGCGGCGACCGGCATCCCGGACCCGCAATTCGGCGTCAACGGCGTCGTCGATCTGCGCAAGGACTTCGATCAGGATATCGACGTGGAGACGGCCGATGTCGGCCTCCACGCGACGCCGCTGATCGCGCGCGACACGGTGGTGGTGGGCGCCGCCCACAGCGCCGGTGACGTGCCGGCGGTCCGCAAGAACGTGAAGGGCTATGTGCGCGGCTTCGACGTGCGCACCGGCAAGCGCAAGTGGATCTTCCACACCATCCCGAAGAAGGGCGAATACGGCTACGACAGCTGGCTGAACGGCGACGCGGACGAGACCGGCAACGGCGGCGTCTGGGCGGAAATGTCGGCCGACGAGGAACTGGGCACCGTCTATGTCCCCGTCGAACTGCCGACCGGCGACGAGATGGGCATGTTCCGGCGCGGCAACGCGTTGTTCGGGGAATCGATCGTCGCGCTCGACCTGGAGACGGGCGTGCGCAAATGGCACTATCAGCTGGTCCATCACGGCCTGTGGGATCGCGACATCCCGTGCGCGCCGATCCTGTGCGACATCCCCGTCAGGGGAAAGATGGTGAAGGCGCTGGCCCAGCCGACGAAGCAGGCGTTCCTCTACGTCCTCAATCGCGAGACGGGCAAACCGATCTGGCCGATCGTCGAGCGCAAGGTGGAGGCGGGCGACGTGCCGGGCGAATGGTATGCGCCGACCCAGCCCTTCCCCAGCAAGCCGCCCGCCTATGACGTGCAGGGCGTCACCATCGACGACCTGATCGACTTCACGCCGGAACTGCGCGCGCAGGCGGTCGAACTGGTCAAGAACTACAAGATCGGCCCGCTCTATACGCCGCCCGTGGTCAGCAAGCCGGGCCGCTGGGGCACGATCGTCAATCCGGGCATCCAGGGCGGCACCAACTGGCCGGGCGGCTGCTACGACCCGGAAACCTACACCGTCTATGTCTATTCGAAGAACCAGCCGGGCGTGATCGGCATCATTCCGAATACCGATGAGAAGGTATCGGAATTCCCGCAGGTCCACGGCATCGCGGGCAGGGCCGCGCGGCCGCAGACCGCGATGGGCGCGGACAGCCCCGGCCCGCCGCAGGCGCCGAGTGGTCTGGCACCCAGGCCGGCGCAGGCCCCCGGGGCGGCCGGCGCCGCACCGACGCCGGGGACGGAGGCGCTTCCCGCACAGCCGCGCCCGGGTGGCCAGGCCGCCGCCGGCCCGCCGCCCGGCTTCCTCGCGGTGCAGGGGCTGCCGCTGCTCAAGCCGCCCTATGGCCGGATCACCGCGATCGACCTGACGAAGGGCGATCTGAAATGGCAGGTCGCGCATGGCGAGACGCCCGACAACGTCCGCAATCACCCCGCGCTGAAGGGCAAGAAGATTCCGCGCACCGGCCGCGCCGGCAATCTCGGCCCGCTCGTCACCAAGACGCTCGTCATCTGCGGCGAGGCGGGCTTCTACACCAACGAATATGGCGTCCGCGGCGCCATGCTGCGCGCCTATGACAAGGCCACCGGCGAAGAGAAGGGCGCGGTCTATATGCCCGCGCCGCAAAGCGGCTCACCCATGACCTATCGCATTGGCGGAAAACAGTTTATTGTCGTTTCGATCGGTGGAGGCAACTACAGCGCGGAGCTGGTCGCCTACCGTTTGCCCGGAGTAGCATGATGATCGCGTACCATCGGAACACACGCCTGTTTGCCCTCAGCATCCTCGCCTTCGGCAGCGCGGTCGTCGCGCGCGCGCAGACGGCGGAGCGCACGGTCTGGTCGGGCACCTACACCGCCGAACAGGCGACGCGCGGCAAGGCCGCCTATGCCGCGAACTGCGCCGCCTGCCATGGCGAGACGATGGCCGGGATCGACGTCGCGCCCGCGCTGACGGGGGCGGGGTTCCTCAACAACTGGAACAACACGTCCGCCGGCGACCTGCACACCCGGATCAAGACGACGATGCCGCTCAATGCGCCCGACAGCCTGAGCGCGCGCACCGTGTCCGACATCGAGGCGTTCATCTTTCAGACCAACGGCTTCCCGGCGGGCGATGTCGCGCTGCCGCCGAACGCCGCGATGATGGGCGGCGTCAAGATCGTCGCGGCCAAGCCGCAAGGGTAAGGCCGCGCTCGCGCCGGCGCCGGGGCTCGCCCGGCCGGCGCGGGCTGACGGTGTGACCGGCACGGGTGAGCCACGGCGCAGAACGCCGGGCCGCCGAACAGAGGGGGATGGGATGGCACTGTCTGGTAATGACCTGCCGACCGCGGCGACCGGCCGACGGCGGATGCTGGCGCGGCTGGGCGCGGTGATGATCGCGTCGACCATCGGCTTCGCGTCCGTCGCGCAGACGCCCGCGCGTAGCGGCGCGGCGGAGCAGTCGCCGGTCCGCATCCTGCTGTTCGCCGGCCCCAAGCAACACGGCGCACCCGGCCGTCACGAATATGAGAAGGACCTGCGCGAGCTTGCCTGGCTGCTCGAACATTCCGGCGCGGATCGCCCGGTCAAGGCAGAGGTGTTCGTCGGCGAGAAACCGCGCGACCTCGCCGCGTTGGAAAAGGCGGACGCGATCGTCATCGACGGCAACGGCGATTGGCTGAAGCGGGAGACGGGCGCCCTCTTCCCGCAATACGCCGAAACGGACGGGTTGAACTACGATCCCGCGACGACGCAGGCGCTGAAGGATTTCGACGCGCTGCTGAAACGGCGGAAGACCGGGCTGGTCGTCTATCACTATACGATGTTCGTCGATAACCGGGCGGGGCGGATCTGGCTCAGCAACTGGCTGGGCGGCGCGTGGATCCCCTATGTCTCGCACAATCCCGTCGACACCTGGGCGATCCGGCCGGTCGCGGGCGTGCGGCATCCCATCCTGAACGGGGTGAAGCCATGGACCGCGCGCGAAGAGATGTACGCGCGCTATCACCTTCCCGACAATGCCGGCCGCACGGAACTGCTGACGGCGCGCCCGGCGACGGCGGCGAACGGCACCGGCGGCCCGGTATCCTGGGCCTATCAGCGGCCGGACGGCGGCCGCTCGGTCGTTTGGGGCGGCAACGATTTCCACCAGAACATGCACGACTTCCCGCAGCAGCGCCGCTTCCTGGTGAACGGCATCCTGTGGGCGGCCGGCGTCGCGGTGCCGCGCGGCGGTGCCAGTGACGCGATGCCGCCCGCATCCTGACGGCTGGCCGGGATCGACGCGGCCGCAGCGCCGGAAAACAGACAGGAAGGGGCGGACGGACATGCGATTGAGACGAGCGTTACGCGGGGCCGGCATGGCGCTGCTGTTGGCGACCCTCCCCTGCCCCGCCCAGGCCGATGACGGCTTCCTGACGCGCGAACAGGTGATCCGGCTGACGCAATCCTGGCCGGGCGAACGCTTCGCCGATGGCCGCCCCAAGGTTTCCGACGACCTCCTCGACCGGATGCGCGACGTGACGCTGGAAGAGGCGTGGGCGACGCTGCGCACCGCCGGCTTCAACCATCAATATGAGGATGGCTGGCTGTCGCTCTTCCCCGGCAAGGTGCTGGTCGGGCGGGCGCTGACCTCGCAATGGCTGCCCGGCCGGCCCGACGTGCAGACGATCCTGGAGAAACAGGGCGTCGCCGACGAGCGCAAGGGCGCGATGAACGCCTGGCCGGTCGACATGCTGCAGAAGCGCGACGTCTATGTCAGCGACCATTTCGGGCTGAAGGAGGACGGGCCCTCGATCGGCGACAATGTCGGCAACGCCATCTATGCGCGCAGCGGCAACGGCGTCGTCTATGACGGCGCGGTGCGCGACATCAACGGCCTGCGAGAGCTGCCGGGCTTCGTCTCGTTCGTGCGCTCCTACGATCCCTCCCACCATTTCGGCGCGATGGCCACCGGCGCGCGGCTGAACTCGACGATGGTCGGGATCAACGGGCCGGTGCGGATCGGCAAGGCGACCGCGCTGCCCGGCGACGTGGTGCTCGGGCGTGACGGCGGCGTGCTCTTCATCCCGCCGCAGCTTGCCGAGAAGGTCGTGCGCCTGTCGGAGAATACGCGGCTTCGCGACATGTTTGGCCACCTGCGCCTGCGCGAGGGCAAGTACACGGCGGGCCAGATCGACGCCCAATGGTCGGAACCGATCGAGACGGATTTCTACGCCTGGCTGCGCGCCAACCAGACGCGCCTGCCCGTCAAGGCAGAGGCCGTGCGCCAGATGATCCGCGACCGCGAGGCCGGCATCCCCTTCGAAGGCTGACGCCCCCCTTTTCCCTTTCAACCGAGGACTTCCCATGATCGCTCGCCCCCTGTTCGCCGCCGCCATGGTCCTGAGCCTCGGCGCCGCCACCGCCGCCCATGCCGCCACCCCGGCCGAGGTCGTCCAGCGCCACGTCGAAAGCATGAAGCGGGGCGAACTTGCGCCGATCATGGCCGATTACGCCGCCGATACGGTGGTGGTGACGCCGGAGGGTCTGGTACAGGGCCAGATGCCGGCCAAGGGCCCCGGCGTCTATTCCGGCCAGCGCGAGGCACGGCGCGTCTTCACGACGCTGACCGACCCCGGCCACCATCCCGGCATCAAGGCGATGGAAACGCGGATCGAAGCGGCGGGCCCCGACGGCGCGATCCTGCACTGGGTCCAGTTTCGCGGCCAGCCGCAGCAGGTGTCGGGCAAGGACGTCTTCATCGTGCGCCGCGACAAGATCGTCTTCCAGGCCATCTTCGTCGATTGAGGCGGGCCATCGCGCTTCGATGGCAATGGCCTTCGGGGACCAGTCACGGCCCTCGCGCTGACCGTGCGTCCAACAACCGCCCTGCCGTATCGGACGGGCCACGTCGGCGGCGAAGCGGGCCATAGCGGACCGGGCGGCCCCCGTAGCCACGCGCTTGAAAGCAGGCGTGCGGCGGACGGCCCGTCCGGGCCGTCACGCCATCGCCTCGGCGCGATCTACGCCATGACCCGATCCAGCGTGATCGGCAGGTCCCGGACACGGGTGCCGGTCGCGTTGTAGATCGCATTGGCCACCGCGGCCGCGACGCCGGTTATGCCGATCTCCCCCACTCCATGTGCGCCCATCGGCGTGTGCGGATCGGCGATATCGGTCCAGATCACGTCGATCTCCGGCACGTCGAGATGCACCGGCAGGTGATATTCGGCGAGGCTGGGGTTCATGATGCGGCCGTTGCGCTCGTCGAACAGCGTTTCTTCCATCAGCGCCATGCCCAGTCCCATGATGATGCCGCCCCGAAACTGGCTCGCCGCCGTCTTGGGATTGAGGATGCGGCCGCAGTCGAACGAACCCAGGAATCGGCTGACGCGGGTTTCGCCCGTCACCGCATTCACCCGCACCTCGCAGAACAGCGCGCTGTGCGAATGCATCGACCAGTGCATCAGTTCGAGCGGCATCGACCCCGCCTTCGTCACCGTCACGCCATCGCGCTGGGCCCGCGACAGGATCGAGGCATAGCTTTCGCGCCGCCCCGGATCGGCCAGGCTGGCAAGGCCGCCCGCCTCGCTGCCGACCTCGTCCGCCGACAGGCCGGCGAGCGGCGAATCGTTGCCGGCCAGCTTCAGCAGTTCCGCGACCAGTGCGGCCTGCGCGGCGATGACGGCGGCGCCGATCGCGGCGGTCTGCTGCGAGCCGCCTGCCATGATCGCGCCGGGAATGGCGGAGTCGCCATAGCGCACATCGATCCGGTCCATCGGCAGGCCCAGCCGCTCGGCCGCGACGATCGCGGTCGTGGTGGCGGTGCCCATGCCCATCTCGGCCGCCGCGACCTCGACCATCGCCCGCACATCGCCGCCATCGCGGGTCAGCGTGATCCGCGCCTCCGCGCCCGGCATCCGGTAATAGGGATAGGTGCCGGTCGCGCAGCCCATGCCGACCAGCCACTCGCCATCCCGCCGCGATCCGGGGGTGGCGGGGCGCGCATCCCAGCCGAACCGCTCCGCGCCCTGTCGCCATGCCTCGACGATATGCCGCGACGAGAAGGGCAGGCCGCTCGTCGGGTCCTTTTCCGGCTCGTTGCGGATGCGCAGTTCGACCGGATCGATGCGCAGGTCGACCGCCAGTTCGTCGATCGCCGATTCCAACGCGAAGGTGCCGACCGCCTCGCCCGGCGCGCGCATGAACGTGTTGGCGAGCATGTTCATCCGCGCCACCTCCACCTTCAGCAGCATATTGGGCGCGGCATAGGCGGCGCGCGTGCCCAGGATGAAGGGCTCCGGCATGGCGTTGTGCGGCGTCATCACCGTCAGGCCGGTATGGATCAGCGCCTCGAACCGGCCGTCGGCGCTGGCCCCGATCGCGACGCGCTGCTCGGTCAGCGTCCGGCCGCCGACGATCCGGTACACGCCTTCGCGTGACAGCGCGATACGGACCGGGCGCCCCGACAGCTTCGCGGCGGCGGCGGCGATCACCTGATGGTCCCACAGCCCCTTGCTGCCGAACCCGCCGCCCACATAGGGAGAGGTCAGTCGCACCTGGTCGGTCCGCAGGCCGAACACGTCGGCCATCGTCTGCGCCTGCTGCTTCACCATCTGGCTGGCGTCGTGGATCACCAGCTCGTCGCCGATCCACGCCAGCGTCACCGCATGCGGCTCGATCGGATTATGGTTGTGGCGCGGGGTGCGATAGACGTAGTCGACGCGGTGCGGCGCCGCCGCCAGCGCGGCTTCGGCGTCGCCGATCGTGTTGGCCAGCGGCTGCCCCATGAACAGGCCCTGCTCGATCCCGTTCGCCCTCGCGCCGGCGAGGTCGGTCGTCGCAGGCTCCGCGACATAGGTGATGTCGAGCAGCGCGGCGGCGTGATCGGCCTGTTCCTGCGTTTCGGCGAGGATGCAGGCGACCGGCTGGCCGTTCCAGTGGATGCGGTCGTCCTGCAGGATCGGCAGGTCGGCGGGTCCGACCGCCGTCGGTGACGATCCGAACACCGGCGGGGGCGCCATGCGCGGCGCGTTCCGATGCGTCATCACCAGCACGACGCCGGCTGCCGCCTCCGCCGCGCGCGTATCGATCGCCGCGATCCGCCCCCTCGGGATCGTCGCATAGGCGAGCGTGGCATAGACCATGTTCTCGAACCGATGCTCGGCGGCGAAGGCGGCGGCGCCCGTCACCTTCAGCGCCCCGTCCAGCCGCGACACCGGCGTGCCGATCAGCCCGTGCTTGCGCGCGATCAGCGGATCGGGCTTTCCACCCGGAATCCAGCTGTCCGGGGCGAGCGGCACGAGTTTTTCCAGCGCCCCCTGCACCAGCCCCTGCGCCGCCTGTTTCGCGGTATCGACGATGCTCATGCGGCGTCTCCAAGGGTCAGCGTGGTCAGGACGGCGGCCAGCGTGCGGGTCGCCAGCGCGGGCTTGAAGCCGTTGTCGCGCAACGGCCGCGCGTCGGCGAACTCGGCCGCCGCCGCATCGTGGAACGCCTGCGGGGTAGGCGCCGCGCCGCGCAGGACAGCCTCCGCCTTCGCCGCGCGCCACGGCTTGTGCGCGAGGCCGCCGAACGCGATCCGCACGTCGGCGATGCGTCCGTCCGCCATCTCGACCGCCGCCGCGACCGAGATCAGCGCGAAGGCGTAGCTCGCGCGATCGCGGACCTTCCGGTACGTGGACGTCGCGGCGAAGGCGAGCGGCGGCAGTTCGATCGCGACGACCAGTTCGCCCGGCTCCAGCACGGTGTCCAGATCAGGCCGGTCGCCGGGCAGGCGGTGCAGATCGGTGAAGGGCAAGGCGCGCGCGCCGCCCGGCCCCTCGACATGCACCACCGCATCGAGCGCCGCCAGCGCGACGCACATGTCCGATGGATGCGTCGCGACGCACGCCTCCGACGCGCCCAGGACCGCGTGTATGCGGTTGAAGCCGTCCCGCGCGTCGCAGCCCGATCCCGGCGCGCGCTTGTTGCAGCGCGATCCCTCGACGTCGTAGAAATAGGTGCAGCGCGTCCGCTGGAGCAGGTTGCCGCCCACCGTCGCCATGTTGCGGATCTGTGCGGATGCGCCGGCCAGGATGGCGCGGGCCAGCATCGGATATCGCTCGCGCACCAGCCGGTGCTCGGCCAGCGCGGTGTTGCGCACCGCCGCCCCGATCATCAGCCCGCCATCGGGGGTCTCGACGATATCGGCCGGCAGCCCGCTGACGTCGACAAGCCGCGCCGGCCCGGCGATACGCTCTCGCATCAGATCGACGATGTTCGTGCCACCCCCAAGATAGGCCACGTCCGCCCCGGCACCCAGCCGCAGCGCCTCTGCCCGGTCGGCGGGGCGGGCATAGTCGAACGGCGTCATGCCGCCACCGTCGCGCGGATCGCATCGATGATCCCGTTATGTGCGCCGCACCGGCACAGATTGCCGCTCATCCGTTCCTGGATTTCCGCGCGGGTCAGCGCGACGTCCGCCGACAGGTCGTCGCTCAGATAGCTCGGCACGCCCCGTTCCGCCTCCGCCGCCATGCCGATCGCGGAGCAGATCTGGCCGGGCGTGCAGTAACCGCACTGGAAGCCGTCATGCTCGATGAAGGCGGTCTGCAGCGGATGCAGCGCATCGCCGTCCGCCAGCCCCTCGATCGTCGTCACCTGCCGGCCGTCATACTGCACCGCCAGCGCCAGGCACGACAGGATACGCTCGCCATTGACCAGCACCGTGCACGCGCCGCACGCCCCCTGGTTGCAGCCCTTCTTGGTGCCGGTCAGGTGCAGCCCCTCGCGCAGATGGTCGAGCAGCGACACGCGCGCATCGGCCGGCGCCGGCACCTCCACCCCGTTGACGATCAGCGACATCGCTCGAACTCCGATTATCCGAGCAGCCTCAACGCCAGCAAGGCGCCTTTGTCGCGCGCCGAAACCGGAAATTTTCGATTATTCCCCCGATCAGAGGAATCGCAGCCAGGCGATATCCCGCCGCCGCGCCTTGAAGCGGGAAAACCATGCGGTGGGCAGGTACAGCGGCACGATCAGCGCGACATACCAGGCCAGCACCCAGCCATAGCTGCCCACGGCGAACACCGTGCCCTGCGTCGGCCCCCACAGGGCCAGCGCGCCATGGTAGAGCAGCCTCAGCACCGTCAGATGAAACAGATAGAAGAACATCGGCGCGCCGCCGAACACCGCCAGCATTGCGGCGATCCTCGTGTCCGCCATCCGCTCGCACGCGATCAGCAGCAGCGCACCGACGCCCAGCGTCAGCAGCAGGAACAGCAGCGACGGCGGATATTTGGTCAGCGCCATGAAACTCATCGCGGTCCGCATCGGATCGTCCGCGACGGTGAACCAGTGCGCATCGCCATAGCCGTTGGCCGCGCGCAGCAGCACGAAGGCGACGAGCATCGTCGATCCCAGCATCGCCAGACGGCGGATGCGCACGGCGGGTGCCACATCCGGCAGGAACCACGCGCCGATCCAGTATCCCAGCGCGATCACGCCGATCCATGGCAGTATTGGATAGGTGGTCTTGGCGAGCAGGCCGAACGGCAGCGCGATCACGTCGCGCTGATGCAGCATCGCCCACGGCGCGAACAGCGGATGGCCGGCGCTCAGGTGGATCGGATCGAGCAGGTTGTGCGCGCCGACGATGGCGATCCCCACGATCAGCAGCACCCGGCGCGGCAAGCCGATCAGCCCCGCCAGCACGATCATGCAGACGCCGATGCACCAGATTACCTGAAGCCACAGCGTCGGCACCGCCACCACGCCCCAGTAGAGCTCCGACAGGAACAGCACCTCGATCGCCATCAGCACCAGCCCGCGCTTCACCAGATAGGCGCGCGTTTCCGCCAGCGTGTGCCGGCTGCCGTACAGGAACGCGGCGACGCCGGTCAGCGCGACGAACACCGGCGCGCACAGGCTCGCGATCAACCGCGCGACGAACAGCGCGGGCAGTGCGGTGCGCGCATCGATCGGATCGGCGACGGCGACATGCAGGAACCATGTCTCGCGCAGGTGGTCGAGCAGCATCACCACCATCACGAACCCGCGCAGGGCATCGATGCTCTGCAACCGGCGGCGCGGCGCCGGCGCGGCGGCGTGGGCCGCAGCGGGCGGCGGCTGGCGTCTTTCCCTGGCGTGAGAGAATGAATGATACATCATCACGCGATACGGAAAAGGCGCCTTCCTGTCCAACCCCGCGATCGGTCGGCGCCGCCGACAGGCATGACCGATCGCTGGCCCGCCTGATCGTCGGCCCCGCCCTCGCCGCGGATCGACCGCTCCATCAGACGCGACGATGCCCCCGACGCCGCGGTCGCGCCGGGATCATCTTCTCCCACCATGAAGGCGGGGGCCGCCCGGCCCGCCCGTTACCGGAACGCGATGCCCGCCGTCAGCAGGAAGGAACGCGGCGGCAGGTAGCTGAACTGGTCGAGCTGGCCATAGCCCGACTGATATTTGGTCCCGTTGACCGTCGTCGTCGGCGCGCCGGTGCTGCTCGTGGCGATCTGCGTCACCGCGCGGCTGTTGAAGACGTTGTTGACCGTCACGCCCAGCTTCAGCCCACCCTGGAACTGCTGGCTGATCGCGAACTGGCCGATGCTGTACGGGCGGATGCGGTACAGGCGGAAACCGGGGCTGCCGTTGAAGTCGTTGGCATATTGCGGGCCGGTATATTTCTGGTCGAACGAGACGCGGAACCCGTCCTTGCGGAAGATGAAGCCCGCCGCCGCCGTGGCGAACGGCGCCTTGCCGATCTGCGCATCGGTCTGCACGCTGCGCGCCTGGTTGTAGCTGGCGTTGCCGAACAGGGTCAGGCCGTGGATCGGCATGACGCTCAGCTGCCCCTCGACGCCCTTGTAGCGGACCTGCCCCTGGTTCACGAGCACCGTCTGGTCGCAGCCGGTCGTGGTGCAGGTGCCGATCTTGTTGTCGACGTTGATGACATAGCCGTCGACGTCGAGCGAGACGCTGTGCCCGTGCCAGACGGTGCCGATCTGGTAGTTGGTCGTCGTCTGCGGCTTCAGCTGGTCGAGCGCGGTGACGAGCTGGCCCGAGGCGGAATAGAAGCTCGACAGGTCGGGCACGTACATGCCCTGCGCGTACTGGCCATAGAAGGACCAGTTGTCCTTAACCTGCCAGTTCACGGTCAGGAAGGGCAGCGTCTTGGTCCAGGTCGCGCTCAGGTTCATCGGCGACCGCGTCTTCTGCTGCAGGGCCGCGTCGACGCCGCGCGTGAAGTGGACATATTTGACGCCCGGCGTGATCGACACGCCGTCGACCGGGCGGATCTCCACCTCGCCGAACAGCTGATACTGGTTCCAGGTCGAATGCTGGACGAAGTTGATGTTCGCCTGGGCGATCGACGGCTGCGTGCTGGTCGCGGCCGTACCGCTCGCGAACTTCTCGTTATAGCTGGGCAGGCCGGTGGTGCGGTCCAGGTCGAGATTGTGCCGGTCGGTGACGGCATGTTCGTACCAGCCGCCCAGCCGCAGCTTGCCGAAGCCGAAGTCGTAGTCCGCCTGACCGATATAGCCGAAGACGCGATACTTGTTCAGCTTGTCATAGCCCAGCACATCGGTGGCGCTGTTGATCGCCGTATAGGGCGATGCGGCCGTGCCCGCCCCGGAAAAGCCGGTGACGACGCCGGTCGACTTGACCATGAACACCGGCAGCGTTCCCCCCTTGGGCACGCCGAAGGACGAGCTGCCATTTCCTGACATCGTGTTGTTCGTATAGCCGTACATGTATGCGCGGTTGTCCAGCGTCAGTCCGCCGCCAAGGTCGCTTTGCAGGCGCAGGTACGAAAAGTCGGTCGTCTTGTCCGTGCGGTTGTACCGCCAGTAATCATGCTGGGTCGGATCGTTGCCCAGGCCATAGTTGAACCCGTACTGCCCGACCTGAGAGGTCGCACCGCAACCCTGTCCCGTCAGCTGCGTCAGCGGCTGGCCATCGGCGCCCAGCGCGGTCGTCGTTACAGCCTTCGGATTGGCCGCATTATAGGCATCGGTCGCCGCGCTGCCGCAGGTCGCGCCCTTCAGAACGTCCGACTGGTAATAGAAATTGCGGTTCCAGCTGCTCATCACGGTCAGCGTGTTGGCATGGCCGATCGGCACCACCGCCTTGCCGAACAGGTTCTTGGAGCCGACCGGCGAATAGGACAGCGCCCCGTCAGAGGTCAGGTACTGGCCGGTCAGCACGACGCGCGCGCCGCCCAGCTTGTCCATGCTGCCGCTCTGGAACAGCGCGCGGCCGATAAAGGTGTTCCAGTTGCCGACGATCGCCTCGCCGCGCACTTCGGAATCCGCCGTCGCGGCGCGCGAATACATGTTGATGTTGCCGCCATAGCTGGCCTGGCCAAGCTGGCTGGCATTGCCGGGGCCGCGATCGACGACGATCGTCTCGATCGTGTTCGACGGGAAGAAGGCGGTCGAATGGTGCGTCGGGTTGTTGGTGTCGGCGAAGGGGATCGAGTCGTAGGTGACGTTATATCGCCGTCCTGGAAGCCGCGGATCGTCGCCTTGGTTTCCGACAGGCCATAGCCGTTGCCCGCACCCGAGATCGACACGCCCGGCGTCAACGCGATCAGCTCGTTCACGTCGGCGGTCGCGGCGCTGTTCTCAATGAAGTCGCGGCTGACCGCCGATTGCGGCTGCGTCGTGGTGAGTGACGCGGTGAGCGGCGCCGCCTGGGCGGTGCGCGATCCGGTGACGATGATGTCCGACGTGGTCAGCGATTGCTTGTCATTGGCCTGCCCCGCCTGGTCGGCGCTGGTCGACTGCGGCACGGCGGCGGCGCTGGCCGGCTCCGCCACCGCCGCGCCGACGGGATCGGCATGCGCGAGCGAGGGCAGGACGAGTGCACTGGCCGCCATCAGGGCGGCGCGGAACGGGACATGGGTCATCATCGGGTCCTTCGACGAACGGAACGGGGGTCAGCGGCGGGCGAGTTCGGCGCGGGCGGCCGCGACCTGATCGGCAAGGCGCGGATCGCGCAGCAGCCGGTCAGCGACCAGCTGGCCGAGCGCGTGGCCCGCCTCGACATCGGAGGGGTAGTGGACCGCGCAGATCTCGCGCCCCTCGGCATAGTCGCGCGCACGGTCGAGGATCGCGGCGGCGCGGTCCGGCATCAGTTGTGCCAGCGTCCAGCCGGTCGACCAGGCGAAGGCCGAATGGCCGCTGGGATAGCTGTCGTCGACACCCTTGCCCTTGCCGCAATGCGGCAGCGTCGGGTCGGTGCGATAGGGGCGGATGCGGCGGAAGTGATCCTTGGCGCGATCGACCACCGCGTCGGTTTCCGCATCGACGCGCGCGAGCAACGCGGCGGTGGCGGGCAGCGCGGTCAGGTCGCGCCCGGCCGCGGCATTGAAGGCGTGCGGCCCCTTGTCATGCCCGTCGGCATCGGCGCGCGCGATACGATCGGCGGACACGGCCCGATGGAGCGCGCGCAGGAAGGCGAGCTCCTGCCGCGCCACGACCGACCCGGCTGCGGGCGGCGGCGCGATGATCGCGGCGGGCGCGAAGCTGACCGGATCGAGCAGCTCCGCCGCCGGCCGATCCGGCTGCCGGGCCCAGCCGGCAGTCGCCAGCAGGCCGACCGCGAGCGCGATCGGCATCCTGTATCGGATGTACATCATGGTTCCCCTGGCGGTCGGCGGCCCCCTCCCGCCGGGGCACGACCGTCTCGAGCGGCCCGCTAGGTCGGCTGCGTGACCGATCCGTGACAATCGGCGCCCTGCCCCCGCAAAGTCCGCCAACATTGCAAACTTAGAATGAAACCATCGCCGCACTGTCACATGGGGGGTGTCAGGGCGCCGTCGGCTTCACCTGATAGGACACCGATCCGATGCGCCGTTGGCACCGCCTGCTTGCCCCCTGGTTCGCGCTCCTCCTGCTGCTGATCGCGGTGACGGGGCTGGCGACGCAGGCGACCGATCTGCTCGACAGTCCGCCGCCCAGGAGCGCAGCGGCCGCAGCGCCGGCGCCGCAAAGCACGATGAAGAGCTGGAACCGCTGGTTCAAGCATATCCATTCGGGCGAAACACTGGGCCCGGCAGGCATCGCGCTCAACATCGGCGGCGGTATCGCGCTGTTGTTCTTCGCGGCATCGGGGTTCTGGATGTACCTGACGATGTGGCTCAATCGCCGGCGGAATCGCCGCAGGCGTCACGCGGCGTAAGCGGCAGCGCTACCTCGACGGACAGGCCGGGGCAGGCATCGCCCAGCTGCAGCGTGCCGCCATGGAAACGGACGATCGCCTGTACGATCGCCAGGCCCAGGCCGCTGCCGCGCGTATCGGCCCGCGCCGCGCGCTCGAACGCCCGCACCACGCGGGTGCGGTCGTCCTGCGCGAGACCGGGGCCGTCATCGGACACGACGATGCGCGCGCAGCCCCCCTCAATTGCCAGCGACAGGCGCGCGGCGGTGCCCGGCGGCGTGTGCGTCACCACATTGTCCAGCAGGTTGACCAGCATCTGCCCCAGCAGATCGGCATCCCCCGCGACGACCGGATGCGCGACGCCGTCCAGCACCAGCGCGCCGCCATGATCCGCCAGCACGGGCTCCATCGTCTCCGCGACATCCTCGACCAGCGCGCCCAGATCCAGCGGCGCGAAGGCCGCCGGGTGCCGGCCGCCTTCGATCTCCGCCAGCCGCAGCAGCGCATCGAAGATGCGGATGATCGCGGCGCATTCCTTCTCCGCTCGCTCCGGCACGGCGGGATCGTCGGCGCCGCCGCGCAGGATGGCGCGCAGCCGGGTCAGCGGCGTGCGCAGGTCATGCGCGAGGTTGCTGGCGAACAGCCGCTGGGCACGGACAAGATCGTCCATCCGGTCGAGCATCCGGTTCAGGCTGTCGGCCTGCCCCGCGAAAACGCCGTCCAGCCCGTGCGTCGGCACCCGGCGACTGAGATCGCCGCCCGCGATCGCGTCCGCCGTCTCCTGCGTCGCGGCGAGGCGGACAGCGATCAGCCGCGCGAAGACCAGCGTCACCGCCACGCCCGTCCCCGCCGCCGCGAGCGACAGCGCCAGCACCACCCAGGGCAGCAGCGCATGGAGCGATTCGCCCGCCTCGCTATGCTGGACGATGACGAGCAGGCTGCCGCTGGGCAGGCGGGTCGCCAGCGCGCGCCCCTTTTGCGTGCCGCGCCCGCCGGCATGGAAGCGGACATTCGAATAGCCCAGCGGAGGCGGGCCGATGTCCAGCCGCCCCGCGATCCGCCTGCCGTTCCGGTCGAACAGAAGGTAGGTGCGCTGGCTCAGGATCTTGCGCTGCTGCCAGTCGGCGATCCGCGCCGCGACGACGGCATCGGTCACGGGCCGACCGCGCCCGAGATGGAGATATTTCCCGGCATGGGCGCGCAGCGAGCCGTCGACGCGTCGCGCGACCCAGGTATCGGCGATGCTGAACCCGATCAGCCCGACCAGCGCCATCATCACGGTAAAGCTCAGCCCGATCTGGATCGGCAACCGTCCCAGGCCGCGGCCCGCGGCCAGTTGCCCCGCCCCGCGCCGCGCCGCGCCGCGCATCGTCAGGCGCATCGATCGGAGCGCAGGATATAGCCCGCCCCCCGCTGCGTCTCGATCGGGTCGCAATCGATGCCGATCAGCGCGGTACGCAACCGGCTGAGATTGCTTTCGACGATATTGGCGGTGGGGGCAAAGGTATAACCCCATACCCCTTCCAGCAGCATCGACCGCGTCACCAGCCGATCGGCATGGCGCATCAGATGGGCGAGCAGCGAATATTGCCGCCGGTTCAGCGTCACGGCCCGATCGTGAAACCGCGCCTCATGTCCGCTGGGGTCGAGCGTCAGGCGCCCGACCTCCAGCCGCGCGTTTTCCGCCACGGCCATGCCGCGTCGACTGATCGCGGCGATGCGCGCAGCCAGTTCGTCCATGTCGAACGGCTTGGCGAGATAGTCGTCCGCGCCGCTCGCCAGCCCCTCGATGCGATCCTTGACCGAGCCGAGCGCGCTCAGCATCAGAATTGGGGTCGCGTGGCCATAGCGGCGGATCTGCTGGATGATCGACAAGCCGTTCAGGTCCGGCAACATCCGGTCCAGCACCACGGCGTCCCAATGCCCCTGTTGCAGGACCAGCAGCGCGCCGGCGCCCGTCGCGGCGACATGCACCTCATGGTCGATCGCGCGAAGGCCGCGTGTCACCTGATCGGCAATGACGGGATCGTCCTCGACGACCAGCAGGCGCATGACAGTTCCGGAACCCTTCCGCGCGCGGTCTGTCATCGGGATATGACACGGGCAAGACACGCCGGCAGGCGCGCGAGTGATGCGTCTTGCCCCCGGGCTTGAACGCAAGGCGCGTCGCGCCGTCTGTCGGGGCGTGGTCCGGCAGGATCGGCGAGATACCGATCGGGCCATCCCAGCCACGGGGCAGCGTCACATCCGGCGTTTCGGCGAAGGTTCACATCTCCTACGCGGTTACCCTGTTGCGATGGCGCACCACGCTGTTCCGTGCGCCACTCCGTTTGTTGACAGGATTTGATCCTTTCCAGCTTGGCTGGATGGGACGATGGCGCGGGAGTTTCACCATCCGGGCGTGGTCACGCCCGCACGACCGCCCTCACTCGGTACAGCCGAGCTCGACGGAAATCGCGGCGGCGGTTTCGCGCAGCCGGTCGGCGACCGCCTCCAGATTCATGCGCTGCGATCCGTCGATCAACTCCATGAACGGCACGGTCAGCGCGCCCATCAGTTCGCGATCGAACGCGAATACGGGGAAACTGACGTCGGTGACGCCGAAGGTGACCGGGCTCTTGCGCTGGTCGAAACCCTGTTCGCGAATCCGCGCCCATCGTGCTTCCAGGGCGGCCCGATCGACCGGCTCGCCCCGCACCTGCCCGGCCTCACGCAACAGATGGTCGGTGACGTCGGGCGGCGAGAAGGCCAGGATAACCTGACCCGAACAGCTCTGGATCATGTCGATCGGCGCCCCCAGCCGCAGCGCGAAGCCACGCGTGCCGGGATTTTCCTCACGCGCGACGACCAGCCCGTGCGCGCCGTTGGGCACGACGAGGTGGCAGGATTGCCCCACCTCCTCGACCAGCCGGCGCATCGCCGGGGTGGCGCTGCGCACCAGATGCCGGGCCGGCGTCGCACGAAAGGCGAGATCGAGCAGCTTGTAGGTGACGGTATACCGATCCGTCGTCGCCGACCGGCGCAGATACCCGCTCTGTTCCAGCACGACGACCATGCGAAACAGTTCACCCACCGACCGGCCGAGATGCGCAGCCATTTCCTTGACCAGCGCCCCTTGCGGGTAATGGGAGAGCATATCGATAATCTGGAACGCCTTTTCGATTGCAGGCGCGGCATAGGTCTTGGTCGTGGAGCGAACGCGGGTCATGCGGACGGTCTAATCCGCCCCATCTGCGCGTCAACGCGGGAGAACGACCCCCGCCCGAATCAAATTGGCGAGCAGCAAGTCGCACCGCCGTGGCGGCACCGCCCCGCCGTGGCGACACCGCGACGTCGGAGATCGGCATCCTCAACACGAACGACGCGATCCAGCGCTCGACACGGCCTGTGTTGCCCTTGCCGTTCCAAAGAGCGAGGCTTCCGGCGGCAAGAGCCGCAAGACCTCAGGCCGCCCCATCTGCTAACAAGTGAAATTAAGTGGTCGGGGCGACAGGATTCGAACCTGCGACCCCCACACCCCCAGTGTGATGCGCTACCAGGCTGCGCTACGCCCCGACCGGGGACGCGCCGCGCATGGCGGCGTGTCCAGGGGGCGCCCTCTACGCGCCCGGGCCGGCGGATGCAAGCGGCAGATGCCATGCCGATCGCGCGTGCCGCCCGACACAGGCCGAACCCGCGTGCCGCCCGGCACAGGCCGAACATTGCCATCGCGCCCGCCCGATGGTAGCTGGCCGGCTTCGCGTAGCGGGCGGCCGTTCCCCGCGCCACAGCCATAACGGGTCCGATGTTCATCTCACCAGCTTACGCTCAGACCGCGGGCGCTGCCGCCGAAAGTGGCGGGTTCGCCTCGCTGATCAGCCTCGCGCCGCTGTTTCTGGTCTTCATCGTCTTCTATTTCCTGATGATCCGCCCGCAGCAGCGGCGGATGAAGGCGCTGCAGGATTCGGTCGCCGCGGTGAAGAAGAACGACACCGTCGTCACCGCCGGCGGCATCGTCGGCAAGGTCACGCGCGTCGAGGACGCGCATGTCGAGGTGGAGATCGCGCCCAACACCCGCGTCCGCGTCGTGAAGGCCACGCTGACCGAGGTGGTCGGCGTGAAACCGGCGAACGACTGATGCTGGACTTTCCGCGCTGGAAGGTGTGGTCGATCAGCCTGCTGCTGGCGGTGCTGGTCGCGATGGGGGCGGCCAGCTTCCTGCCGGAACGGGTGGCCAGCCGCCTGCCCTTCCATCTGCCGCAGATCAACCTCGGCCTCGACCTCGCCGGCGGCAGCTATCTGATGCTGGAGGCGGATACCGGCGATCTCGCCGCCACCCGCCTCGAAACGATGCGCGATCAGGTCGCCACCGAGATGCGGCGCGGCACGCCCAAGATCGCGATCGGCGACATTTCGGTCCGCGACGGGCAGCTCAGCTTCATGCTGCGCGATCCCGGCCAGGTCGATGCCGCGCGCGAACGCCTGCTGGCGATCACCGGCGGCGGCGCGGGGATGAGCGGCCAGCGCATCTGGGACATCAACGTCGTCGATAGCAGTCGCTTCGTGCTGAAGCCGACACAGGCCGGCCTCGCCCAGGCGATCGACACCGCGATGGGCGATGCGACCGAGGTGGTGCGCAAGCGCATCGACGAACTCGGCACGCGTGAGCCGACGATCATCCGCCAGGGCACGGACCGGATCATCGTGCAGGTCCCGGGCCTGCAGAACCCGCAGGCGCTGAAGGATCTGCTCGGCAAGACCGCCAAGCTCGAATTCAAGCTGGTCGACGGCACCGCGACGCCCGACCTGATCGCGCGCAAGCAGGCGCCGCCGGGCAGCCAGCTGCTCCCCTATCCCGGCAATCCGCTGGGCCAGCCGCTGATCGCGGTGAAGCGGTCCACGATCATCTCGGGCGACCAGCTGATCGACGCGCAGCAGACCTTCGACCCGCAGACGAACCAGCCGCAGGTGGCGATCACCTTCGACGGGGCCGGCGGCCGCCGCTTCGCGCGCGTCACGCAGGAAAATACGGGCAAGCCGTTCGCGATCATCCTCGACAACCAGGTGATCTCCGCGCCCAATATCAACGAACCGATCCTGGGCGGCCGCGCGCAGATTTCTGGCAACTTCACGATCGAGACCGCCAACCAGCTCGCCATCGCGCTGCGCTCGGGCAAGCTGCCGATCGCGCTCAAGGTGGTCGAGGAATCGACCGTCGGGCCGGAACTAGGCGCCGATTCGATCCATGCCGGCATCCTCGCCTCCGCCGTCGCGGTGGCGCTGGTGGTGGCGTTCATGCTCGTCACCTATGGCCGGTTCGGCGTCTATGCGAACCTGGCGGTCATCATCAACGTGTTCGTCATCCTGGGCGTGATGGCGGTGCTGAAGGGCACGCTGACGCTGCCGGGCATCGCGGGCTTCGTGCTGACGATCGGCACCGCGGTCGACGCCAACGTGCTCATCAACGAGCGTATCCGCGAAGAGCGGCGGCGCGGGCGCAGCGTCGTGCAGGCGGTGGAGCTGGGCTATAAGGAGGCCAGCCGCACCATCTTCGAGGCGAACGTGACGCACGGCATCTCCGGCCTCATCATGCTGGTGCTGGGATCGGGCCCGGTGAAGGGTTTCGCGGTCGTGCTGCTGATCGGCATCGCCACCAGCGTGTTCACCGCCGTCACCTTCACCCGGATGCTCGTCGCCCTGTGGCTGCGCCGGACGAAGCCGAAGACGATCAACATATGACCGGGCCGGCGCGCGCGATCACCGGCCTGAATGCCCCTTCCGTTTTCCCGGTCAAGGCCGGGGCCCGGTCGGGGGACGCAGCCGCGTCGCGCGTGCCGGTGGCGATGGCCGCGCTGTCCTACATCCGCCACGATGGGGTACAGAAGGGCATGACCGCAAGCCGCCCCGCCCGAACGTTGAGTCCGCGATCCCGTCTCAACATTCGCGGCCGGGCCACCCCGTGCATCGCCGCCCAACCCGTTGATCGCGCACGCAAAACCCGTCTCTTGAATACCGCGCCCTTGTCTCAACATTCTCAACATTCGCCCCGCATCGGGGTGATCGGAAGCCCGACATGAAGCTGCTGAAGCTGGTCCCCGACAACACCAATATCGACTTCGTCCGGCTGCGCGTCTGGGCGTTCGTCCTCACCGCGCTGCTGACGGTCGCGGCGGTCGGGCTGGTCGCGGCGCGCGGCCTGAACTTCGGCGTCGACTTCGTCGGCGGCCTGTCGATCGAGGAACGGTTCGACGCGCCGCCATCGCTCGACCGGGTGCGCGAGGTCGTCGATGCGCAGGGCGTCGGCCAGGCCGCGCTGCAGCAGTCCAGCGACCAGCGCACCGTCACCATCCGTCTGCCCGTGCAGGAAAGCGCCGACGAGGGCGCGACCAACGCCGTCGTCCGCAAGGTGCAGACCGCGATCGGCCGCGAATTCCCGGGCGCCACCTTCAGCCGCTACTCCACCGTCTCGGGCAAGGTTTCGGGCGAGCTGATCCGCAACGGCCTGCTCGCCGTCGTCCTCGCCGTGCTGGGCATCGGCCTGTTCGCGATCTTCCGCTTCGAATGGCAGTTCGGCGTGTCGACGATCGTCGCGATCGTCCACGACCTCTTGATGACGCTCGGCTTCTTCGCGCTGATGCGCAATTCGTTCGAATTCGACCTGAACACCGTCGCCGCCGTCCTCACGATCATCGGCTATTCGATCAACGACAAGATCGTCATCGACGACCGCATCCGGGAAAACATGCGCCGCTATCGCAAGATGGAGATGCGCGACATCATCAACCTGTCGGTCAACGAAACGCTGCCGCGCACGGTGATGACGTCGGTCACGATCCTGCTCGCGCTCGGCGCGCTGCTGCTGCTGGGCGGCCATGTGCTGCGCGGCTTCACCGCCGCGATGATCCTGGGCATCGTCGTCGGCACCTATTCGTCGATCTACGTCTCCTCCTCGCTGCTGATCGCGCTGGGCCTGCGTGCCGAGCCGAATCGCGAGAAGCCGGGCACGACCGACAAGACCCGCCGGCAGGATGCCGAGCGGATCGCGCCGCGCCAGGGCTGAGGGGCCGCCGCGATGCGGATGGAGCGGGGGCAGCCCGCAGGGGGGCCCCTGGTCCGCGGCTTTGCCGGCAACGGCTTCCGGCTGGATGACGTCACCGTCGCGTCCGCGCTGCTGCTGACGCCGACCCGCGCGATGGACTGGACGCCGCCCGCCCTGCCCGCGCTGACGCCCGAGTCGTTCGCGCCCGCGCTGGAAGAGGAAGGGCTGGAGTTCGTGCTGCTGGGCACGGGCGCCCGCCTCGTCCGTCCGCCCGCCGTGCTGGTCCGTGCGCTGGAGGCGCGGGGGCTGGGCGTCGAACCGATGGACAGCCGCGCCGCCGCCCGCGCCTGGGGCGTCCTGCGCGACGAGGGCCGGCAGATCGCCGCCGGCCTCTATCCGCTGGATGCGTGACACCGCCCGAACGGCTCCGGCCGGGACACGCTGACCAAAGCCCGGTCATGGTCTCGGCGAAACCGGGCCACGCCTAATTCGCCCTGATCCGTTCGACCCGAGCGCAGTCGAGGACCCACAGACCCGTCCCCTGTCCTACACCCGACCAAATCGACTAAAAGGGGTGCTGCTCCTTTACACCGCCCCTCCCGCCCGCCGGATCAGATCCGCGTCGTGCCCGGATAGGCGAACAGATAATCCGCGTCGGCGCTGGTCGTGATCGTCTCCGCGCCCGTCACGGTCGCGCATTCGCCCGCCTTGAACGCCACGCCCGCCACCTCGCCCGATCCATGGATCGGCACGATCCACGCCGTCACCCCATCGGGCAGCGACACCGCATGGTCGGCACCGCCGGTCCAGCGTTCCAGCACGAACTTCGGCCCCTCGACCAGCACCGTCCGATTCGCGTCGACCGGCCCCGGCGAGGTGATCGGCCGATAGGGGTCGAGATGCGCGACCGCGACGCCGTCATCCAAATGCAGCTCGCGCGGGCGGCCGTAATCGTACAGGCGATAGGTCGTCTCGCTGTTCTGCTGCACCTCGATCAGCGTCAGCCCCGCGCCGATCGCATGGATCGTGCCCGACGGCGCATAATAGAAGTCGCCCGCCTTCACCGGCACCCAGTCGAGCATGTCCTCGATCGAACCGTCCAGCGCGGCGGCGCGCAGGCCATCGGCACTTACCGGCTGCTTCGGCCCGAGCGCGATCGTCGAATCGGGCGCGGCGGACAAGATCGTCCAGCATTCGTCCTTGCCGCGCGGCAGCCCGCGCTTGTGCGCCTCCTCATCGTCCGGATGAACCTGCACCGACAGTTTTTCGCCCGTGAACAGATATTTGATGAGCAGGTCGGGCGTTGTGTCGCCCGGCGCCTGGAACCAGATCTCGCCCACCGGATCGCCGCCGGCCGGCACATCGCCGAAGCCGAGGCCAAGGTCATGCCGCCCCCAGGGCTTCTCGACGCGGTGGGTGTGCAGCAGGGTAGCGGGCATGGTTCGTCCTCAGGAGAAAGGGAATGGTTCCCAACGCGCGCCCTAGCCTATTGTTCGGGGCTTGTCCGCTGCGCTAAGGCGGCTGCCGATGCGTATCCTCCCGTACCGCCGCCCCGCCGCCGCCGTCACCCTGCTGGCCGTCGCCGCCGCCTCGCTCGCGGGCTGCGCGCGCACCGCCACGACGAAGGGCGACGTGCCCTATGTCGCGCGCGATGTCGGCACGCTCTACAGCACCGCCAAGCGGCGGCTGGACCAGAGCCGGTTCAAGGAGGCCGCGATCCTGTTCGACGAGGTGGAGCGCCAGCACCCCTATTCGATCTGGGCACGCCGCGCGCAGCTGATGAGCGCGTTCAGCTATTATCTGGCCCGCGACTATACGCAGTCGATCCAGTCGGCGCAGCGCTTCATCTCGGTCCACCCCGGCAACCGCGACGCGGCCTATGCCTATTATCTCGTCGCGCTCGGCTATTACGAGCAGATCCAGGACGTGACGCGCGACCAGAAGATCACCGTGCAGGCGCTGAACGCGCTGGGCGAGCTGACGCGCCGCTATCCCACCACCCGCTACGCCTCCGACGCGCGGCTGAAGATCGACCTCGTCAACGACCATCTCGCGGGCAAGGAGATGGAGATCGGGCGTTTCTACGAAGTGCGCGGCCAGTGGCTCGCCGCGTCGATGCGCTTCCGCACGGTGCTGGAAAAGTACCAGACGACCACGCACTCGCCGGAGGCGCTGATGCGCCTGACCGAGACCTATCTGGCGCTGGGCGTGCCGCAGGAGGCGCAGAAGGCGGCGGCGGTGCTGGGCGCCAACTATCCGGGCAGCGACTGGTACGCCCACGCCTACAAGCTGATGAAGGCGCATCCGGTCGAACTCGCCGCGCTGGTCCCGCCGGGTCAGCCGATCGTGCCGCCCGCTGTCCACCCGGCCGCGCCGCCGCCCAAGCCGACGGTGGAGGTGCTGCCGCCCGAGAACGGCCCGGCCGCGCCGATCTCCGCCCCCTCCGGCGCCACCCCCGCCTCTCCGCCCTCCACGGTCGGGACGGGTGCCGGCGCCGCACCGCTGCCCAGCGGCGAAACGCCGCGCTGAGCCTCCGGCGGACGGGACGGAACATAAGCGGTTCAAATCCGTCCCCGATCGGCCTACATCGGGCGCGATGCTGACCCGGCTTTCCATCCGCGACGTGGTGCTGATCGAGGCGCTGGACCTGGATTTCGGTGAGGGGCTGGGCGTCCTGACCGGCGAAACCGGCGCGGGCAAATCGATCCTGCTCGACGCGCTGGGGCTGGCGCTGGGCGGGCGCGGCGACAGCGGGCTCGTCCGCCACGGCGCCGCGCAGGCCACCGTCACCGCCAGTTTCGACGCGCCGATGGCGGACCTCGCCGCGCTGCTCGACGACAATGGCGTGGAGGTGGAGCCGGGCGAACCGCTGCTGATCCGCCGCGTGGTGAAGGCGGATGGCGGCAGCCGCGCCTTCGTCAACAACCAGCCCGCCTCCGCGACGCTGCTGCGCGAGATCGCGCCGCGCCTCGTCGAAATTCACGGCCAGCACGACGATCGCGGCCTGCTGAATCCGCGCGGCCACCGCGCGCTGCTCGACAGCTTCGCGGGCGCCGACACCGCGCCCGTCGCCCGGGCGTGGGAAGCGTGGCGACAGGCGGAGGGCGCGCTCGCCGCCGCACGCGCGGAGATCGAGACGGCGGCGCGCGACCGCGAATGGCTGGAACATGCCGTCGCCGAACTGGAAAAACTGGCGCCCGAACCCGGCGAGGAGGAGACGCTTGCCGATCGCCGTCGCGGCATGCAGCGGGCGGAAAAGATCGCCTCCGACCTGTCGTCGATCGAAGACTATCTGGAGGGGTCGGACGGCGGCCTTGCCCAGCTGCGTCAGGCAGCGCGCGTGCTCGCCCGCGTCGTGGAAGATCATCCCGCACTGGCCGAGGCTTTCGCGGCCGTCGATCGCGCGGTCGCGGAGGGCGCGGTCGCGGAGGAACGACTGCGGGAGGCGCGACTCGCACTCGCCTATGACCCCCGTGCGCTGGAGGATGACGAGGCGCGGCTGTTCGAACTGCGCGGCATGGCGCGCAAGCACCGCGTCCAGCCCGACGATCTGCCCGCGCTCACCGCCGATCTCGCCGCGCGCCTGCACCGGCTGGAGGCGGGCGAGGGTGGCATCGCCACGCTCGACCGCGCCGTCGCGACCGCGCGTGCCGCCTATGGGGACGCGGCCAGCGCACTCACCGCGGTCCGGGCGGCGGCGGCCGCGCGACTCGATGCGGCGGTCGCGGCGGAACTGGCGCCGCTGAAGCTGGACGCGGCGCGGTTCCGCACCGTCGTCGCCGCCCATGCGCCGGACGGCTGGTCGGGTGCGGGTCAGGACCGGGTGGAGTTCGAAATCTCGACCAATCCCGGCGCCCCCTTCGCACCGCTGACCAAGATCGCATCGGGCGGCGAGTTGTCGCGCTTCATCCTCGCACTGAAGGTCGCATTGGCGGAACAGGGCGGCGCGCGGACGATGGTGTTCGATGAGATCGACCGGGGTGTCGGCGGCGCGGTTGCCTCCGCGATCGGCGAACGGCTCGCCCGGCTGGCGCGCGCGACGCAGCTGCTGGTCGTGACGCACAGCCCGCAGGTCGCCGCGCGCGGCGCCGCGCATCTGCTGATCGCCAAGGCCAGCGACGGCACCGTCACGCGCACCGGCGTCCGCCGCCTCGCGGACGCGGAGCGGCGCGAGGAGATCGCGCGGATGCTGTCCGGCGCGACGGTGACGGACGAGGCGCGGGCGCAGGCCGACCGGCTACTCGAAACCGCCTGACGGGGTGCATCCCTCGCGCTTGCCCCGACCGGTTCGCGCGACTAATCGGCGGGGACATGGGCATTTTCCCCTTCATCGCGATCCTGCTTGCGGGCATCGGCTTCGCCATCCAGGCGCCGACCAACGCGACGCTGGCGCGCGTTTCCGGCTCCGTCATCCTCGCAGCGCTCGTCTCGTTCGTCGTCGGGACGATCGCGCTGGCCGTGCTGTGGCTGGCCGTGGACCGCACCTCTCCCGCGACATTGCGCGGCGTGCCGGGCTGGGCATGGCTGGGCGGGTTTTACGGCGCGGGCTTCGTCGCGGCGATGGCCTATGGCGCGCCGCGCCTTGGCCTGTCGACGGCGGTGACGGTGGCGATCGCGACGCAGCTGACCGCCGCGATGGTCCTCGATCATTTCGGGCTGTTCGGGCTGCGCACCGATCCCGTCACGCTGCCCAAGCTGGCGGGCGTCGCGCTGGTGGTAACGGGCGTCCTGCTGGTGCGACGCGGCTGATGCCGTCGCGCGCCGTCGCGGCCGGTGATAGGGGGTGGCGACCATGACCGACGCCCTGCCCCGGACCGAGACCGACGCCGCCCGCGAACTGGAAGCGCTGGCGACGGAGATCGCCCGTCACAATCGCCTCTATCATACCGACGACGCGCCGGAGATCAGCGACGCGGCCTATGACGCGCTGGTCCGCCGCAACGCCGCGATCGAGGCCGCCTTTCCCGCCCTGGTCCGCGCCGATTCGCCCAGCCATCAGGTCGGCGCCGCGCCCGCCGGGCATCTGGCGAAGGTCGCCCATGCCCGGCCGATGACCAGCCTGGACAATGCGTTCGCCGATGAAGAGGTCGCCGAATTCCTCGACCGCGTCCGCCGCTTCCTGAAGCTGCCACCCGAAGAACCCGTCGCCCTGACCGCCGAGCCCAAGATCGACGGCCTGTCCTGCTCGCTGCGGTACGAGGATGGCGCGCTGGTCCAGGCGCTGACGCGCGGCGACGGCCAGGTGGGCGAGAATGTGACGGCGAACGTCCTGACCATCGCCGACATCCCCCGCCAGCTGCCCGCCGGCACGCCCGCCGTGTTCGAGGTGCGGGGCGAGGTCTATATGGCGAAGGAGGATTTCGCCGCGCTCAACACCCGCCTTTTGGCGGAGGCGGCGGACACCGGGCGGGAGGCGCGGCAGTTCGCCAACCCCCGCAACGCGGCGGCGGGCTCGCTGCGACAGAAGGACGCGGGCGTGACGGCCGGCCGCCCCCTGCGCTTCCTGGCGCACGGCTGGGGCGAGACGAGCGCGCTGCCGGGCGACACGCAGGCCGCCGTCGTCGCCGCGCTGGCAGACTGGGGCTTCCCCGTGTCGAACCTGTTCGCGCGTGCCGATACCGTCGCCGACGCGCTGTCGGTCTATCGCCGGATCGAGGCGGCGCGCGCCGACCTGCCGTTCGATATCGACGGCGTCGTCTACAAGGTCGACCGGCTCGACTGGCAGGCGCGGCTGGGCATCGTCGGCCGCGCGCCGCGCTGGGGCCTCGCGCACAAATTCCCGGCGGAGCGGGCGCAGACGGTACTCCACGCGATCGACATCCAGGTCGGCCGCACCGGCGCCCTCACCCCCGTCGCCCGGCTGGAGTCGGTGACGGTCGGCGGCGTCGTCGTGACGAACGCGACGCTGCACAATTTCGACGAGATCGCGCGGCTGGGCGTACGGCCCGGCGACCGCGTCCTCGTTCAGCGCGCCGGCGACGTGATCCCGCAGATCGTCGAGAACCTGACGCCCGACGCGGATCGCCCGCCCTATGTCTTCGACCATCTCTGCCCCGCCTGCGGGTCGGCGGCGGATCGGGAGGAGGGCGAGGTCGTCTATCGCTGCACCGGCGGGCTGATCTGCCCGGCGCAGCGGGTCGAGCGGCTGAGCCACTTCGTGTCTCGCCACGCGCTCGATATCGGCGGGCTGGGGCAGACGCTGATCGAGGCGTTCTTCCATGACGGGCTGGTCGCCTCCCCCGCCGATATCTTCCGCCTGACCGAGGAGCGGCTGGCCGCGCGCAAGAAGGACGGGCGCGTCTGGGCGGGCAATTTGATCCGCTCGATCGACGAGCGGCGGCAGGTGCCGCTGGACCGGTTCCTGTTCGCGCTCGGCATCCGTCATATCGGCGAAGTGACGGCACGGGATCTTGCCCGCCGCTATCGCTCGGCGGGCGCGCTGGGCGCGATGCTGCGAGGCGCGCTGTACCTCTATCGCACGACGCTGCCGCAGATGGGGGAGCCGGAGCGCAAGTTCGTGCTGCGCCGCGACCGGCTGCTGGTCGCGCGCGTCGACACGGCCGGGATCGGGCCGGAGGTCGCCCACGCGCTGATCGGCTTCGCGGCGGAGCGGCACAACCGCGACGTGGTGTACGACCTGCTCCGTCAGGTGACGGTGACGGACGTGATCCACGAAACCCGCGCCTCCGAAGTGTCGGGCCAGACGGTCGTGTTCACCGGCACGCTGGAAACGATGAGCCGCGACGAGGCGAAGGCGCAGGCGGAGGCGCTGGGCGCGCACGTCTCCGGCTCCGTTTCGAAGAAGACGGATCTGGTCGTTGCGGGGCCGGGCGCGGGATCGAAGCTGAAAAAGGCGAGCGATCTCGGCATCCGCGTGATCGACGAGGCCGGCTGGGCCGCGATCGTCGCCGCCAGCGCCTGAGGCGTTCAGGCCGCCAGCCGCCCCGCGGACGCCACCGTATCGATGGCGCAAGTCAGCGGGCACAGCGCCCGCATCGCCGGCCGATGCGTCACCATGATCAGCCCCTGTCCCGTCCGCGCCACCCGCGCGGACAGGCGGGCGCACACCTGCGCCTCGGTCGCCGCGTCCAGTGCCTCGGTCGGCTCGTCGAGCAGCAGCCACGGCGCGGGCGAAAGATAGGCGCGTGCCAGCGACAGCCGCCGCCGCTCCCCGCCCGACAACCGCGCGCCATCCTCCCCGATCCAGCTGTCGAGGCCGGCGGGCAACGCGCGGACGACATGCGCCAGGCACGCATCGTCCAGCGCCGCCCATATCGCCGCCGCGTCCGCCAGCGGATCGGCGAGCGCCAGATTGTCGCGCACCGTTCCCGCCAGCAGCTGTGCGTCCTGCGGCGCCCAGGCGAAGGCGGCACGCAACCGCGCCGGCGGCAGGTTGGCGATCGGCCGACCACCCAGCGCGGCCCCCGCCCCGGCCCCAGCGTCCTTCCGCAGGCCGAGCAGCGCCTCCACCAGCGTCGTCTTTCCCGTGCCCGACGCACCGGTGATCGCGATCCGCGTGCCCGTCGGCTGGCGAGCGCCGATGCCGGGTAGCGACACTATGGGCGGCAGCGCCCGACCCTCGGTGGAGGGGGCCTCGGTGGAGGGGGCCTCGATGAACAGTGCCGCGAGTCGGGCCTCGGCGGCGCGCGTGGTGCCGCGTGCGGCCCGGTCGCGCAGCAGCGGGGCGAGCCCGTCGATCGTCGTCGCGGCGGCCAGCGTCGCGAGGGCCGCCAGCGGCGCCCCGGCGGGCCGGGCGAGGATGAAGGCAAGCAGCGCGGCAATACCCGTCGCAAGGCTGGCCAGCGCCTCCACCGCGCCGTTCAGCCAGGCGATGCGCCGCCGCGCCGCCGCCAGTCGCGCCTCGCACGCGGCAATTCCGGCGACCACGCGCTCCTCCAGCGCGTAGCAGCGCAGTTCGGGCGCGGCGGCAAACTGCATCGACAGCTGGTCGCGCAGCACGCCCTGCAAGCGCTGGACCTCGGGGCCCGCCCGATCCGCCTGCGCGAGCAGCCACATGGCGACCACCAGCGTCAGGACTGCCGTCGCCACGATCCCCAGCGCCGCGCCGACCCCCGTGATCCCGCACAGGGCCGCTCCGCTCGCCACCGCCGCCATGGCGCCCGCGTGAGCGGGGCGGCGGGCGATCGCCATCTCGACCGCCGCAACGTCCTGCACCAGCCGCGCGCTGGCCTCGCCCGTCGTCAGCGCAAGCGCGCGGTCGGGCGGCGCGGCCGCGATCGCGCGATAGAGGGCAGGCCGCACTCGGGCCAGAATCGCGAAGGCCACGGCATGGCTCGCCAATCGCTCGCCATAGCGCGCACCCGTCCGCACGATCGCCAACAGGCGGATCGCGGCGCCGGGCAGCATGTAGTTGAACGCCTGCGCCGCGACCGCCCCCGCCAATCCCGCCGCGCCCGCCGCCACGATGAACCAACCCGACAGGCCGAGCAGCACGACGGTCGCGGCGGCGACGGCGGTCGCCAGGGCCGCCGCGCGGGCCAGCATCGGACGCTGGCGCCGCGTCTCGGCGCGTAGCAGCGCGGCGAAGGCGCTCACGCGCCCGGCTCCAGCGTGATCACCCGGTCGGCGATACCTGCCAACGCCATGGAGTGCGTGGCGATGATTGCGGTGCGCCGCGCGCAGGCGCGGGCGATGGTGACGGCCAGCTCCGCCTCCGCGGCGGGATCGAGATGCGCGGTCGGCTCGTCGAGCAGGACGAGCGGCGCATCCTTGACGAACACGCGGGCCAGCCCGATCCGCCGTCGCTCACCGCCCGAGAGGCCGCCGCCCCGCGCATCGATCGGCGCGTGCAACCCTTCCTGCCGGTTGGCCAAGGCAGACCCCAGCCCCGCCGCCATCGCCGCCTGCACGATCCGGTCATGTGCGGCGCCCGGATCGGCAAGCGCGATCGCCTCTCTGATCGTACCGGGCAGGATCAGAGGGGACTGGCCCGCCCAGGCCGCCGCGACGCCGCCGCCGGTCTGCAGCGGCTGCCCATCGATCAGAATGGCGCCGGCGGTGATCGGTGCCAGGCCCAGCAGCGCGTGGAGCACGCTGGTCTTGCCGCAGCCCGATGCCCCCACCAGCGCCACCGTCTCTCCAGGCGCGATCGTCAGGCTGAAGTTCGCGATCGCCGGCACGTCGCTGGCGGGATAGCGGATCGTCACGCCATCGAATACGATGCGCGGCGGCATCGCCGGGTTCAGCGCCGTGGGACTGGCGGGCAACGAAAACAGTGGTGCGAGCCGGCTCGCCGCCGTCTCCGCCGCCTGGCGCTCGTGATAGGCGGCGGCCAGACGCCGCATCGGCGCGTAGAATTCGGGCGCCAGCGCCAGCGCGAAGAAGGCGCGTCCTAGTGTCAGGCTCTCCGGCGCGGGGAAGGGCAGAAGGCCGAGCAGCGCGAACCCGCAATAGACCGCGACCAGCGCCACCGACAGCGCAGCAAAGAACTCCAGCGCGCCGGACGACAGGAACGCGACGCGCAGGACGCTGATCGTCCGCGCCGCCAACGCCTCCGATGCGGCGCCGATCCGCTCCGCTTCGCGGGCTTCGCCGCGAAAAGCGAGGATCACGGGCAGCGCACGCACCCGGTCGGCGAACAGCGCGGACAGGCGGGACAACGCGGCAAACTGCCGGCGCGATCGATCCGCCGCCGCTCCGCCCGCCAGGATCATCGCCGCGATGAAGGGGACGAGCGTCGCCGCCAGGATCGCGGCACAGACGGGGCTGGCCAGCGCGATCGCCGCCAGCACGACCAGCGGGGCGACCGCCGCCGCGCGCCGCGCGGGCAGGAAGCGCGCGGCGTACCCGTCCAGCGCATCGACCTCATCCACCGCCGCGCCGACCAGTTCGGCAGCGGTCGTCCCCGCCCCGGGCCGCAGGGCCAGCGCGGCGCGCACCACGCGCATTCGCGCCGCCGTCGTCGTCCGCCGCCCCGCCAGCGCCGCCCGGTCGGCCAGCACCAGCGCGATCCCGCCGCGCGCCGCCATCGCGGCCAGCGCAAGCGCCAGCCACGGTGCCGCATCCAGGATCGCGCGCGCGCGGAACACCGCGCCCGCCACGCCCCCGGCAAAGGCGATCGCCGCCAGCGTATCGGCGAGCAGCAACGCCTCCGTCGTGCGAGATCGCACGGCTAGCGCAGCGAGCGTCGCCGGGGCGGAGGGGCCGCTGGCGGCGGGATTGATGGAGGCGATCGTCGTCATATCCCGGATCGTAGGCGCGCCGCCCGGCGCATCGAATACGGAACATCCCGTATATCGGCCGCCACCCGCCGGGGGGATGTAGCCGCCCGGCCCCGCACCGATCGCGGGGGCTGGAGGAGACCCGCCGGTGGACCCGACCGTCATCGACCTGTCGCGGCTGCAATTCGCGTTGACCGCGCTCTATCATTTCCTGTTCGTGCCGCTGACGCTGGGCCTCAGCTTCATGCTGTTCATCATGGAATCGATCTATGCGATGACCGGGCGCGCCGTCTGGCGGCAGGTCACGCGCTTCTGGGGCAAGATCTTCGGGATCAACTTCGTCCTCGGCGTCGCGACCGGCCTGACGATGGAATTCCAGTTCGGCACCAACTGGTCCTATTTCTCGCACTATGTCGGCGACATCTTCGGCGCGCCGCTGGCGATCGAGGGGCTTATGGCCTTTTTCCTGGAGGCGACGTTCGTCGGGCTGATGTTCTTCGGCTGGGATCGGCTTTCGCGGCTGGGCCATCTGATCGTCACGTTCATGGTCGCGCTGGGCACGAACCTGTCGGCGCTGTGGATCCTGATCGCGAACGGCTGGATGCAGAACCCGGTCGGCGCGACCTTCAATCCCGACACGATGCGGATGGAGGTGAGCGATTTCGGCGCGGTGCTGTTCAACCCCGTCGCGCAGGCGAAATTCGTCCACACCGTCAGCGCCGGTTATGTCATCGCGGCGGTACTCGTGCTGGGCGTCTCCGCCTTCTGGATGCTGAAGGGACGCTGGGTGCCCGTCGCGCGCCGGTCGATGACGGTGGCGGCGGCCTTCGGTCTTGCCGCCTCGCTATCGGTCGTCGTGCTGGGCGACGAGAGCGGCTACACGCTGACCGACAACCAGAAGATGAAGCTCGCCGCGATCGAGGCGGCCTGGCACACCGCCCCCGCGCCTGCCGGCCTGACCCTGTTCGGCGTGCCCAGCATGGCGACGCACGAGACGCGGTACGAGGTGCAGATCCCCTGGGTGCTGGGGCTGATCGCGACGCGCAGTCTGGACGGCACCGTCACCGGCATGTCCGAACTGGTGCTGCAGGCGCAGCAGCGGATCGCCTCTGGCCGGATCGCCTATGCCGCCGTTCAGGTGCTGAAGACCGATCCCCGCAACATCCCCGCCCGGGCCGCGTTCGCGGCGCACCGGCGCGACCTCGGCTACGCCCTCCTCCTGAAGCGCTACGTCGCCGATCCCGCCAGCGCGACGCCGGCGCAGGTCGAGCGGGCGGCGTGGGACACGGTGCCCAGCGTGCCGCTGATGTTCTGGAGCTTCCGGGCGATGGCCGGGATCGGCTTTGCGATGATCGCGCTGTTCGCGACGGCCTTCGCCCTGTGCTCCCTGAGGATGCATGGGGACGCGCGCTGGTTTCTGCGCGCGGCCGTGGCCGCCATACCGCTGCCATGGATCGCGGCCGAACTGGGCTGGGTAGTGGCGGAGCTGGGACGCCAGCCTTGGGCGATCGACGGCGTGCTGCCGACCTTCCTCGCCGCGTCCAGCCTGACGCCCGCCGCGCTGCTGACGACGATCGCGGGGTTCACGCTGATCTACGGCACGCTTGCGGTGATCGAGGTGCGCCTGATCCTCGCCACCATCCGCCACGGACCCGTCGAGGATGCGCCCGTGCCGTTCGACGACGCCGCCGCCACGGCGCTTCCCCCGCAACCGCTCGCCGCCTGACAGGAGGGGTACGGACATGTTCGACTACGACATATTGCGCCTCATCTGGTGGGTGCTGCTCGGCGTGCTGCTGATCGGCTTCGCGCTGACCGACGGTTTCGATCTGGGCGTCGCCGCGCTGCTCCCCTTCGTCGCGCGTGACGATGCGGAGCGGCGGATGGTCATCAACACCGTCGGTCCCACCTGGGAGGGCAATCAGGTGTGGTTCATCCTCGGCGGCGGCGCGATCTTCGCCGCCTGGCCGTTCGTCTACGCGGCCAGCTTCTCGGGCTTCTATCTCGCGATGTTCGTCGTGCTGGCGGCGCTGATCCTGCGGCCGGTGGGGTTCAAATACCGCTCGAAAAAGGCCGATCCGGCGTGGCGCAGTCGCTGGGACTGGGCGCTATTCGTCGGCGGTCTGGTGCCCGCGCTGGTGTTCGGCGTTGCGGTCGGCAACGTGCTGACCGGCGCGCCCTTCCGCCTCGATAGCGACCTTCGCGTTTTCTATGACGGCAGCTTTCTGGCGCTGTTCGGCCCGTTCGCGTTGCTGGCGGGCCTGCTGTCGGTGGCGATGCTGGTGCTGCACGGCGCCGCGTGGCTGGCGATCAAGGTGGAGCCGGGTCCCGTTCAGGAGCGCGCCCATGCCTTCGGCTTTGCCGCAGGCACGCTGGCGCTGGGGCTGTTCGCGATCGGCGGGTTGCTGGTGATGCAGATGCCCGGCTTCGCGATCGTCGGCCCGGTCGACGCGGGCGCCCCGTCCAATCCCCTCCACACCACCGCGCGTGCGGTGCCGGGTGGCTGGCTGGACAATTTCGGGCTGCATCCCTGGATGCTCCTGGCCCCCGTGCTGGGCTTCGCCGGCCCGTTCGTGGCGCTGGTTGGCATCGCCCGGCGGCGGGGCGCCCTGGCATTCGGCGGATCGAGCGCGGGCGCGGCCGGGATCATCGCCACGGTCGGCTGTGCGATGTTCCCCTTCATCCTGCCGTCCAGCATCGATGCGCATTCCAGCCTGACCGTCTGGAACGCCTCGTCCAGCCAGCGGACGCTGGGCATCATGCTGGTCTGCGTCGTGATCTTTCTGCCCCTCGTTCTCGCCTACACCGCCTGGGCCTATCGCGTGATGTTCGGCCGGGTGACGGCGCGGGCGGTCGCGAGCAGCCCCGACTTCTACTGACGAAAGGATTTGGCGATGTGGTATTTCACCTGGGTGCTGGGCCTCGGCCTCGCGATCGGCTTCGGCATCTGCAACGGGATCTGGCACGAGTTCCATCTGCCTGCGGACGAGGCGTGAGCGCATGACCCGCTACCACGCCGATCTCGCCGCGCGCGCGGTGCCGCGCTACACCAGCTATCCGACCGCGACCGATTTCACCGATGCGGTGGGGGCGGAACGGCAGGCGCTGGCGCTGCTCGGCGTGGCACCGGACGCCGCCGTCTCGCTATATGTCCACATCCCCTATTGCCGGGACATCTGCTGGTATTGCGGCTGCACCACCGGCGCGGTCGGGCGCGAGGGGCGGCTGGACGCCTATGTCACGGCATTGCTGGCGGAGATCGCCACGGTCGCGACGCTGCTCGACGGGCGAATCGGTTCGGTTCATTTCGGCGGCGGCAGCCCCAACGTCCTGTCTCCCGCCCAGCTGACCCGCGTCGGCGATGCGATCCGCAACCAGTTCGGCGTCGACGAGGCGGCGGAATGGGCGATGGAGATCGACCCGCGCGGCTTCGACGCGGCGCGCGCGACGGCGCTGGCGGCGATCGGCATCCGCCGCGTCAGCATCGGCGCGCAAACCTTCGCCCAGCCCGTCCAGCAGGCGATCGGCCGGATCCAACCCTATGGCGAGGTCGCCGCCTGTATCGACCTGGTGCGCGCCGCCGGGATCCAGCACATCAATCTCGACCTGATGTACGGCCTGCCGCACCAGACGGAGGACGATGTCACCGCCAGCATCGCGGCGGCGCTGGCGCTGCGCCCGGCGCGGGTGGCGATGTTCGGCTATGCCCATCTGCCCGCGATGCTGCCCCGCCAGCGGATGATCGACGCCGCCGCGCTGCCCGACGCGGCAGCGCGGTTCCGGCAAAGCGCGCTCGCGCATGACCTCATGACGGGGGCGGGCTATCGCGCGATCGGCTTCGACCATTTCGCCCGCCCGTCGGACAGCCTCGCGCGGGCCGAGGCGGCGGGGCGACTGCGACGCAACTTCCAGGGGTTCACCGACGATCCGGCGACCGTGCTGGTCGGCCTTGGCGCCTCCGCGATCAGCCAGTTCGATGGTGTCATCGTCCAGAACGAAAAACATGTCGGCCGCTATCGGCAGGCGGTGACGGACGGCCGCCTTGCCGGCGCGCGCGGCGTGGTGCGCACCGCCGAGGACCGGCTGCGCGGCGCGATCATCGAGCGGTTGCTGTGCGACGGCGCGGTCGATCTGGCGGCGCTGAGCGCGGCCCATGGCGCGCCGGTGGAGGCGTTGGCCGGCGCGGTCGAGACGCTCGCCCCGCTGGCTGCGCGCGGTCTCGTCACGCGCGATGGCTGGCGGCTGACCATGGCGGACGAGGATCGCTGCTGGCGGCGGATCGTCGCCACCGCCTTCGACGCGCGGGCGTGCCGCGCCGCGTCGCCCGCCAGCGTCGCGGTTTGACGCGCGGCCGCCCGGCCTTACAACTCACGCGATGCGGACCCGATCAGCATGACGGCCAGCCCCGGCCCGGCGACCTTTCCTGCGATGGCGGACGACGCGCAATTCGCGCGTCTGGTCGAGGGGACGCTGGACCGCGCGACGCTGCTGCTCGACCCGGCCGGGATCGTCACGCGCGCGACACGCGGAGCGCAGACGCTGCTCGGTTGGCCGCCCGCCGATCTGGTGGGCCGCTCGGCCACGATCCTCTATGCCGCGACGGACGGCGCGGAGCAGCTGGCCGCCGATCTTGCCGATGCCGTGGCGGATGGCGAGGCCGCGCCGCTGCGCCGCGAGCAATGGCGCACCCGGCGCGACGGCAGCGAGTTCCTGGCGAACACCGCGATCGTCGCGCTGCGCGACGATGACGGCGCGCTGACCGGCTTCGGCCTCGCCATCGCCGACGTCACGCCGCGCCGCGCGCGCGAACAGGCGCTGCGGCAGAGCGCGCTGCACGTCCGCTCGATCCTCGCGACCGTCCCCGATGCGATGGTGGTGATCGACGACGCCGGCCTGATCCTGTCGTTCAGCGCCGCCGCCGAGCGGCTGTTTGGCTATACCGAGGCGGAGGTCGCGGGGCGCAACGTCAGCCTGCTGATGCCCGGTCCCTATCGCGACCAGCACGACGCCTATATCGCCCGCTACGAGGCGACGGGCGAGCGACGGATCATCGGCATCGGCCGCGTCGTCACGGGCCTGCGCCGCGACGGCACGCAATTCCCGATGGAGCTGTCGGTCGGGGAGGCGCGCGACGAGGGGCATCGCATCTTCACCGGCTTTATCCGCGATCTGACCGCGCAGCAGCTGGCGGAACTGCGGATGCAGGAATTGCAGGCGGAGCTGATCCACGTCTCCCGCGTCAGCGCGATGGGGACGATGGCCTCCACCCTCGCGCACGAGCTGAACCAGCCGCTGACCGCGATCGCCAATTATCTCGAGGCGGGGCGCGACCTGATCGACACGGATCGGGCCGATGCCCGCCCTTTCCTGCGCGAAGCGATGGACGAGGCCGCGCGGGAGGCGCTGCGCGCCGGCCAGATCGTCCGCCGCCTGCGCGACTTCGTGGCTCGGGGCGAGACGGAAAAGGCGGTGCACGACCTGCCGGCGATGATCGCGGAGGCGGCACGACTCGCGCTGCTGGGGGCGACGGAGCAAGGCATCCGCCTGTTCACCCATTTCGATCCCGCCGCCACGCGTGTGCTGGCGGACCGCGTTCAGGTGCAGCAGGTGCTGGTGAACCTGCTCCGCAATGCGGCGGAGGCGGTGACGGGTACGGCGCGGCGCGACGTCACCGTCACGACGGGGCGGACCGGCGGGCAGATCGTCATCGCCGTCACCGACACCGGGCCCGGCATCGACCCCGCCATCGCCCCCCGCCTGTTCGAGGCGTTCGCCAGCGGCAAGGCGCAGGGCATGGGTCTTGGCCTGTCGATCTCGCGCACGATCGTGGAGGCGCATGGCGGCCGCATCTGGGCCGAGCCCGCGCCCGCCGGCGGCACCATCTTCCGCTTCACGCTGTGGAGCGGCGAACCGGGGGACAGCGATGGCTGACATGCGACACGTCCATGTCGTCGACGACGAGGAGGCGGTGCGCCGCTCGATCGCATTCATGCTGAAGACGTCGGGCTTCACCGTCACGACCTGGGACAGCGGCGTCGCATTTCTGCGCGACGCGCGCACGGCAGAGCCGGGCTGCGTCCTTCTCGACATCCGAATGCCGGAGATGGACGGGCTGGAGGTGCAGCGTGCGCTGGCTGCGCAGGGGATCGGGTTGCCGGTGATCGTGCTGACCGGCCATGGCGATATTGCCACCGCCGTCACCGCGATGCGGCAGGGCGCGGTCGACTTCCTCGAAAAGCCGTTCGAGAAGGCGGCGCTGATGGCCGGGCTGGAACGCGGCTTCGCGCAGCTCGAACGGCGCGACACCGCCGCCGCCGATGCGCGCGCGGCGGAGGTGCGGCTGGCGGCGCTGACCCCGCGCGAGCGGGAGGTGCTGGCCGGGCTGGTGCGCGGCCATCCCAACAAGACGATCGCCTTCGACCTCGGCATCAGCCCGCGCACCGTGGAGGTGCACCGCGCGAACGTGATGACGAAGCTGGGCGTCCACAGCCTGTCCGACGCGCTGCGCCTCGCCTTCGCTGCGGGCATGGCGGACGGTGCCGGCGCGCCCGCCGCCATCGGGAACATCACGTAGCGACGGCACGGCGGCCGCGCGCCATGGTCCATGCCATGCCGGATACGCACGACACGATGAAGACCGAACAGCCGCCGCGCAACGGCCGCACGGCCTTGGTGGTGGAGGACGATGCCGGCGTCCGCCGCTCGCTTCAGCTGCTGCTGCAATCGCGCGGGTTCGACGTGCGCGCCTTTCCCGCCGCCGCGCCGGTGCTGGCGGGCGCAGAGGTGGACACGGCCGATGTGCTGATCGCCGATTATCGCCTGCCCGACGCCACGGGCTGCGACGTGCGGCGGGCGCTGGCGCGGCGCGGCTGGGCGGGCCGATCGATCCTGGTCACCGGCTTTCCCTCGGCAGACCTTGCGGCGGAGGCGCTGGCGTGCGGATTCGACGCGGTCCTCCACAAGCCGCTACGCCGACAGGTACTGGTCGCGGCACTGGGATAATCGCGATGCTCCAACCCATCCTTCTCCGCCGCCCGGTGGCCGCCGGCCTGCTCGCGCTATCGCTGCTGCTCCCCGGTGCGACGGTCGCGCAACGAACCGTCCCCGGCCCGATCGAGCAGATGAAGCCGGGTGACGCGCTGATCGCCCCCACGGTCGCGCCCGACGGCCCCGTCACGGTGCTGGTCAGCCTGCCGCAGCAACGCGCCTATGTGTATCGCAACGGCGTGCCGATCGCGGTCAGCACCGTATCGACGGGCAAGCGCGGGCATGAGACGCCGACCGGCATCTTCACCATATTACAGAAGGACGCGGATCACCGCTCCAGCATCTACCACGCCGCGCCCATGCCCTTCATGCAGCGGCTGACCTGGGACGGGGTGGCGCTGCACGCGGGCAACCTGCCGGGCTATCCCGCCAGCCATGGCTGCGTGCGCCTGCCGCGCCGGTTCGCGCAGTGGCTCTTCACCGTCACGCGGCCGGGCGCGACCGTCATCATCACCGATGCCGCGATCGTGCCCGAGATCGCCCCCTCCGCCATGCCACTCGTGGAGCCGCCGCCGGACGGGCATCAGGCGGCATCGGGCTTCGCATGGCACCCCGATCTGTCGCCGCGCGGCCCGGTGTCGCTGGTCCTCAGCGGACGCGACCGGCGTCTCGTCGTGCTGCGCAACGGGGTGGAGATCGGCAGCGCGCCGATCGGACTGGACGCGCCGGTAGAGGCCACCGCCGCCTTCGTCCTGACCGCCCCCGACGCCCCAGGCGGCCCCGCCCAGTGGCTGCGCCTGCCGATGCCGGGCGACGCGGCGGCTATCGCGCCGGGGGAGGTACGCTACCCGGTGAATGATCCCCGCGCGCATCTGCCTGCCGGCTTTCGCGAACAACTGGCGACCGTGCTGCGTCCCGGCACCACGCTGCTCGTCACGCGCGAAACGCTGGCCACCGCCGGCACCGGCACGCGCCTGCGCGTCTTCGACACCCGCCGTTGACGGTATCACCCCGCTCAACGGTAAAACCGATTACTGATCGTGGATCAAGTCACTTTGGCGATGGCGCACCGGCTGTCATACCCTGCACCATAAGCAATTCGCCAATGGGAGAGCCATGATGGCCGACGAAAAGAAGCGCCCAGTCCTGACCACCAGCGCCGGCGCGCCGGTCGCGGACAACCAGAACTCGATCACCGTCGGAGAGCGCGGGCCGCTGCTGCTCCAGGATTACCAGTTGATCGAGAAGCTGACGCACCAGAACCGCGAGCGCATCCCGGAACGTGTCGTCCATGCCAAGGGCTGGGGCGCGTTCGGCAAGCTGACCATCACCTCGACCGAGGTGGGCAAGTATACCAATGCCAAGCTGTTCAACCAGATCGGCAAGGAGACCGACCTGCTGCTCCGCTTCTCGACCGTCGCGGGCGAACAGGGCGCGGCCGATGCCGAACGCGACGTGCGCGGGTTCGCGCTGAAATTCTATACCGAGGACGGCAATTGGGATCTGGTCGGCAACAACACGCCTGTCTTCTTCGTGCGCGATCCGTACAAGTTCCCCGACTTCATCCGTACGCAGAAGCGGCATCCGCGCACCAACCTGCGCTCGCCGACCGCGATGTGGGATTTCTGGTCGCTGTCACCGGAATCGATGCACCAGATCACGATCCTATTCTCGGATCGCGGCCTGCCGCAGGCCCCGCAATATATGAACGGCTATGGCAGCCACACCTATTCATTCTGGAACGACGCGGGTGAGCGGTATTGGGTGAAGTTCCACTTCAAGACGCAGCAGGGCCATAAGTTCTATACGAACGAGGAGGCGGCCGACGTCATCGCCAAGAGCCGCGAATCCTATCAGGAGGAGCTGTACGGCGCGATCCACGAGGGCCGCTTCCCGAAGTGGACGATGTACGTGCAGGTGATGACCACCGAGCAGGCGGACGCCGAGAAGCTGAACCCCTTCGACGTGACGAAGGTGTGGCCGCATGGCGATTATCCGCTGATCGAGGTCGGCGAGATCGTGCTCGACAAGAATCCCGAAAACTATTTCGCGCAGATCGAGCAGGCCGCCTTCTCACCGTCGAACGTCGTGAAGGGCATCAGCTTCTCGCCGGACAAGATGCTGCAGGGGCGCATCTTCTCCTATGCGGATGCGCACCGCTATCGCCTGGGCACCCATTACGAGGCGCTGCCGGTCAACCAGCCCAAGTCGCCGGTGAACCATTACCACAAGGACGGGCTGCTCCGCTTCTTCGCGGACAACAGCAACCCGGACGCCTATTACGAGCCCAACAGCTTCGACGGCCCGGCGCAGGATCCCAGCTATGCCGAGCCGCCGATGCCGATCCACGGCGTCGCCAAGCGCTACGACCATCGCGTCGGCAATGACGACTTCGTCCAGCCGCGCGCGCTGTGGGCCCTGTTCTCGGATGCGGAGAAGGGTCGGCTGTATCGCAACCTCGCCGCCGCGATGCACGGCATCCCGGATTTCATTATCGAGCGCCAAATGCAGCATTTTGCGGCGGTCGATCCCGCATATGCGGCAGGCGTGCGCGAAGCGCTTGCCCATCTCGGCAAATCGGAGGAAGAGCGCGAAACGCACAAGGACGTCGACCGGATGGCCCTGAGCGAACCGCACCGGAATACCGAAGCGGAGGCGCCGAAGTTCGACACGGCCCCCGCCGAGTAAGACTTCCCTCCCTGGGGAAACCTGGAGGCCGTCGGCGTCATGCCGGCGGCCTTTTTCGTTTGGGGCGGCATTGCCGCGCGGCGATGCGCGCCCTACCCTTGGGGCATGTGGAAGACCCTGCTGCGTGTCGCCGTCCCGCTCGCCCTCGTCATCGGCGGCTTCGTCCTGTGGCTCGGCTGGCCCGATACCGCCCGCCTGCCGGTGGAGGCGGTCGCCGGCGCACGCCCCGATATTTCCGCGCCGCGCGTACAGACCATCCCGACGGTGAAGGTGGCGGACCCGATCGGCTGGCCACAGGGCCGCACGCCCGCCGTGGCACCGGGCCTGAAGGTCGCGGCCTTCGCCGCCGATCTCGATCATCCGCGCTGGCTCTATCGCCTGCCCAATGGCGACATTCTGGTCGCCGAAACGAACAGTCCTCCGCGTGAGGGCGGCGGGATCAAGGGCTGGGTCATGCGGTTCCTGTTCCGCAAGGTGGGCGCCGGCGGCCCCTCGGCGAACCGCATCACGCTGCTGCGGGATACCAATGGCGACGGCGTCGCGGACGAGCGGCATGTCTTCATGACCGGCCTGAACTCGCCCTTCGGCATGGCGCTGCTCGATGGCCAGCTGTACATCGCGAATACCGACGCGCTCGTCCGCGTCCCCTATCGCGAGGGCGCGACGCGGATCGACGCGAAGCCGGAAACCGTGGTGAAGCTGAACCCAGGCGGCAACCACTGGGCGCGCAACGTCATCGCGGCAAAGGACGGCAAGACGCTGTTCGTCAGCGTCGGCTCGTCCAGCAACATCGCCGAAAACGGGATGGAGGCGGAAAAGTACCGCGCCAATATCCTGCAGGTCTGGCCCGACGGCCATTGGCGCATCTTCGGCGCGGGCCTGCGCAATCCCAACGGCATGGCGCTGAACCCGGTCACGGGCAATCTGTGGACGGTCGTGAACGAGCGCGACATGCTGGGATCCGACCTGGCGCCCGATTATCTGACGCAGGTCGAATTCGGCGATCATTTCGGCTGGCCCTGGTATTATTGGGGCGGCTATCGCGACGATCGGGTCGAACCGCACAACCCCGCGCTGCAGGAATACTCCAAGCGCCCCGATTACGCGCTGGGGCCGCACGTCGCGGCGCTGGGCCTCGATTTCTCCGGCGACATCCGCCTGGGCGGCAAGTGGGACAGCGGGGCGTTCATCGGTGAGCACGGCTCGTGGAACCGCAAGCCCGTATCGGGCTACAAGGTCGTCTACGTCCCCTTCAACGCCGCCGGTTATCCGGTGAAGGGCGCCAAGCCCGTCGACGTGCTGACCGGCTTCCTCGATGCCGACGGCAAGGCGATGGGCCGGCCGGTCGGGGTGATCGCCGACCGGACCGGCGCGATGCTGGTGGCGGACGATGTCGGCAACCGCATCTGGCGCGTCACACCGGCACAGGGTTCGTCGCCCGCCCCGACCGCGACCCAAACGCCGGCCCGGTAAGCGCGATGGCGGGCGTGGCCATCGCGAACGCCCGCCCGCCGCATCCGCCGGTAGGCCCCTCTACCCGGGCGGCGATCCTGATCGCCGTGCTGCTGCTCCACGTCGCTGCGATCCTGCTGTTGCTGAGCCGGGCCGCCGAACCGCCGGCGACACGTACGGAACGGGCGCTCGCGGTCTTCGACGTCGTCGTGCCGCCACCACCCGCCCCCGCCCCGCCGCCGCCCAAGCCACCGCGCCCCGAAAAGCCCAGCATGGTGAAAACCCGGCCCGCACCGCCGGCCGCGACGGTCGATCCCGGTGGCAGCGCACCGCCTCCGCGCGATCTGGCCCGCGCCCCCACCTTCGCCCCCGTCGTGCGTGAGAACACCTTCGACATGACGGCGAGCCTCGATGCGCCGAGCCGAGCGACGGGCGCCGCGCCGCTGCCGGGGCTGCTCGATGGCGGCGGCGGTCAGGGCGGTAACGGTCGCGGCCAGGGGCGTGGCGACGGGATCGGCGATGGCCGTGGCGGTAACGGCGGCGGTCCCGGCTTCCGCCGCGCCCGCTGGATCTACCAGCCCGGCTGGCAGGAGATGATGCTGTATTTCCCCGCAACCGCGAAGGAAGCGAAACAGTCCGGCCAGGTGCTGCTCGCCTGCCATGTGCCACGGGCGGGCAAACCGGAAAGCTGCCGTGCGATCGCCGAAAACCCGGCGGCGATGGGCTTCGGCGAGGCGGCGGTGCGCCTGTCGGCGACGTTCCGTATGCGCCCCGCATATCGCAACAACGCCATCATGACGGACCTGCCCATCATCATCCCGGTCGTCTTCTCGCTGAAGGGCGTGGCGGTTCCCCCGCCGCCGCCCTGCCCGCCACCCTATTGCCGCCCCGTCGCCGGCTATCGCGAGGCACTGGCCGCCGGGCGGGTCGAGTGACGCATCATTTCAACAGCTTGGGCGCCTCACGCTCGATCGCCGCCTTCACCTGACCGGCGAACAGCCCAAGAAACGCAGGCAGATCGACGACGGCGTGGACCTTGTCCTCGAACACCGTCGCGGTCGACGCGATCGTCTGCCCCAGCGCGGATACGGTGAAGTGCATCGTATCCCCCTCCCACCGATGCTGCACCGCGCCGCCGCCGGGGATCTTCTCCGTGATCCGGCCGATGCCGCCGTCCAGCCGCTGGCGCACGCCCGCCTTGCCGAGCGAATGGGGAATGTCGAGCGATATGGGATGGCCCATCGGATCAGTCCTTTGCGAACAGCGCGGCGTCATCCCCGAACGCCTTGAACTCCAGCGCGTTGCCGCTGGGGTCGGTAAAGAACATCGTCGCCTGCTCGCCCACCTGCCCCTTGAAGCGGACATGGGGTTCGATGCCGAAGCGGACGCCCGCCGCGCGCACCCGCTCCGCCAGCACCTCCCAGTCGGCCATCGTCAGCACGACGCCGAAATGCGGCACGGGGACATGGTGGCCGTCGACCGGATTGGCGACCGCGACGGCGCGCGCAGCAGAGTCGAGATGCGCGACGATCTGATGCCCCATCAGGTCGAAATCGATCCAGCTGTCGCTCGACCGCCCCTCCGCACAGCCCAGCACGCCGCCATAGAATCCGCGCGCGGCGGCCAGATCATGGACGGGAAAGGCGAGGTGAAAGGGTCGAAGCGTCATATCCATCCGTTACACGATGCGCCCGATGGGGGGAAGGATTGCGCCCTCACCGCCCGCCACCCATAGGAACGCCCGTGACCCGTGCCCTTCTTCGCCATCCCGCCCTCGCCTCGCTGATCCTGGGCGCCATCGCGGCCTGCGGCTTCGCCCCGCTCGACCTGTGGCCGCTGGCGCTCGCGGCGCTGGCCGGGTGGATGGCGCTGGTCCATGCCGCGCCGACCTGGCGTGCGGCGCTGTGGCGCGGCTGGCTGTTCGGGCTGGGGCATTTCACGATCAACAACAACTGGTTCCAGCACGCCTTCGACTTTCAGGACAAGATGCCGCCGGTGCTGGGCTATTTCGCAGCGGTCGCGCTGGCCCTCTATCTGGCGGTGTACCCGATGGCGGCGGCGGGGATCGCATGGCGCGCGCGTGGGCGGGCGGGGCCGGATGCGCCCTTCGTCCTGATCTTCGCGGCGGCGTGGATCGCGACGGAGTATCTGCGCGCGGTGCTGTTCACCGGCTATGCCTGGGATCCGCTGGCGGTGCTGTGGATCCCGGTGCCGCCGATCGCCTGGGCGGCGGCGGCGATCGGCACCTATGCGCTGTCGGGCCTCACCATCGTCGTCGCGGGGGCGCTATTGTTGGCGGTGTATCGCCGCTGGGCGCTGCCGGCCGTGACGGCCGCCGCGTTGCTGCTGCAACTGGCCATGGGTATCCTGTGGCCGCCCATCCTCCCGCCACCCCCCGGGGAGGGCCCCTCCACCACAGCCCCCCGCATCCGCGTCGTCCAGCCCAATATCGGCAACGAGGCGCGGGTCGGCGCGGAGGAGCGATCGTTGCAGGCGCTGATTCGCCTCTCCGGCCGGCCCGGTCCCGCGCCGCGCCTGATCGTCTGGCCGGAGGGGCTCGTCACCGACCTGCTCGAAAGCGGCTACCCCCCCTATGTCTATGGTGAGCGGCGCCCCGAATGGTTGCGCCGGCGCATCGCCAGCACGCTGGGGCCGCGCGACGTGCTGATGACCAACGCGATGCGGCTGGGTTTCGACCGCAACGACGATCTCGTCGCCGCCGCCAATGCGGTGCTGGCGATCGACCCCGCCGCGCGCATCACCGGCCATTACGACAAGGCGCATCTCGTCCCCTATGGCGAATATCTGCCGATGCCGTGGCTGCTCCGCCCGCTCGGGCTCGCGCGGCTGGTGCCGGGCGACATGGACTTCACGCCCGGCCCCGGGCCCGGCGCGATCGACTGGCGCGGCTTCGGCCCGGTCGGCATCCAGGTCTGTTACGAGATCATCTTCTCCGGCGAGGTGATCGATCGCGCGCATCGGCCGCGCCTCATCATCAACCCGTCGAACGATGCCTGGTTCGGTCGCTGGGGCTCGCCGCAGTTCCTGGCGCAGGCGCGGCTGCGCGCGATCGAGGAGGGGCTGCCCGTCGTCCGCGCAACCCCGACCGGCATCTCCGCGATCATCGCCGCCGACGGGACGCTGCTCGCGACGATCCCGCACGAGACGGCGGGCGCGATCGAACTGCCGATCCCGCCCGCGCTGCCGCCGACGCCCTTCGCCCGCCTCGGCAACGCCATCGCGGCGCTGGTCGCCGCCGTCCTGTTCGTCAGCGCGATTGCCATCCGCCGACGCGGACGCTAGAGCAGATATAAAGCTATCTTTATATCGTTATGAGGCCCTGATGCGCTCTTCGTACATCTTCACCTCCGAATCCGTGTCCGAAGGGCACCCGGACAAGGTCGCCGACCAGATCAGCGACACGATCGTCGACCTATTCCTGTCCAAGGACGCCGAAGCGCGCATCGCGTGCGAGACGCTGACGACGACCAACCTCGTCGTGCTGGCGGGCGAGATCCGCTGCCGCGGCGTGTACGAGAATGGCGAGTGGGCCGATGGCGCCCTCGCGGAGATCGAGGCGGCTGTGCGCGCCACGGTGAAGCGGATCGGCTACGAACAGTCGGGCTTCCACTGGAACGAGTTCACGTTCGAGAACAACCTCCACGGCCAGTCGGCGGAAATCGCGATGGGCGTCGACGAGGGTGCGAACAAGGACGAGGGCGCCGGCGACCAGGGCATCATGTTCGGCTATGCGACCGACGAAACCCCCGGTCTGATGCCCGCGACGCTCTATTACAGCCACAAGATCCTGGAGACGATGGCGGCCGACCGCCATTCGGGCAAGGCGCCGTTCCTGGAGCCGGACGCCAAGAGCCAGGTGACGCTGCAATATGAAAACGGCGTGCCGGTCCGCGCGACCGCGCTCGTCGTCTCGACGCAGCACAAGGCGGGCTATTGCCTGCAGGGCCAGAATGCCGACCCGGCGAAGTATGAGGAGCTGCGCGCCTACGTCACCGGCGTGCTTACCTCGGTCCTGCCGGACGGCTTCGTCACCGATGCGACGAAGGTCTATATCAACCCGACCGGCGCGTTCGAGATCGGCGGTCCGGACGGTGACGCGGGGCTGACGGGTCGCAAGATCATCGTCGACACCTATGGCGGTGCCGCGCCCCATGGCGGCGGCGCGTTCAGCGGCAAGGACCCGACCAAGGTCGATCGCTCGGCCGCCTATGTCGCGCGCTATCTCGCCAAGAATGTCGTCGCGGCAGGTCTGGCGAAGCGCTGCACGATCCAGCTGTCCTACGCGATCGGTGTCGCCGAGCCGCTATCGGTCTATGTCGACACGCACGGCACCGGCACGGTGGACGAGGCGAAGCTGGAGACGGTGCTGCCGCAGCTCGTCCGCCTGACGCCGAAGGGCATTCGCCAGCACCTGAAGCTGAACGCCCCCATCTACGTAAAGTCCGCCGCCTATGGCCATTTCGGCCGCGAGCCGGAGGGCGACCTGTTCACCTGGGAGCGGACCGACCTGGTCGATGCGCTGAAGCAGGCGGTCGCCTGACCCGATTGTACCTGACTTAGGACAGCGACAACCCGGCGGGGGCAATCGTCCCCGCCGGGTTTTTCTTTGGCCCCGCCGCGCCAGCGCGGGCCACCTTGCGAATCGAGCGGTGGACCGTAATCGCGCAGAACAGCAGGAAACCGCCCACACAGGCGCCCAGGATCACCAACTCGGGCACATCCGGTGCCAGCTGCCGCGCCAGCGCGATGGCCGGCAGGACGAAGGCATGGCCCAGATAGATGGTCAGCGGATTGCGGCCGACATGCTCCAGCACCAGCCCCGCAAGCCCAAGCGGATATGCGTCCAGCACTGCCAGCGCGATCAGCATCGCGCCCCCAGCCATCACGAGAAACCAGAGTTGCGGCGGCGCGTCATAGCGTTGCGCCAGATCGGCGATCGATCGCCAGCCGACGACCCGCCCGACGCTGAGCGCGATCAGGATCGCCGACAGCGCGATGATCGCCAGATCCTGCCGGAACGGTTCTCCGGCGGTAACGCGGCGGCGGATCATCACGCCCAGCCCCAGCATCAGCCATGCCGATCCCAGCAGCGTGAAGACGCCGTATTTCCCCGACACGAACAGCAGGCGCAGCAGCTCCCACTCGGTCTCCCCGCCCTGCGGCCATGCGTCATAGCCCAGAAAGCTGCCGGCAAAGACCAATGTCGCGCCCGCCACCAGCCCCGTACGCCACGGATCGCGCGCCAGGGCGCTGCAGGCCAGCCCCGTCGCGAAGATCGCGACTGCGTAGAATGTCAGGACGCTATACTGGCGCAGCAGCAGGTCGAACGCGCGGACCCGTTGACTCGTCTCGACGAACAACGCGATCGTCGCGGGCGCGACGACGACGAGGCTGCATAACAGGACCAGCCCGGCCCGGCGGACCAGCGCACGCCGGACCGCCGCCGGATCGCGCGCCGCGCGGGGCATGTAGACGATGCCCAGCGTGATGCCGAAGATCAGCACGAACATCGGCGTCGCCAGCCGCCCCGTCAGATCGAGGACATGGCGCGGTGTCCCCTGCAAGCCGACCCGATCGTAAATACCCGGCCCGAAATGCGCCAGCACCATGCAGATGACCGCGAAGCCACGCGTTCGATCCAGCGCCGTGATCCGTATCGGCCGGCCCGCCGCTGCCTCGCCGGGTTCCCGCATGGCGCGGAATGAGGGCCCGGGAAGGGTCTGTGGCCCGATCGGCATCTGCGCATCTCCGCCAGGTCGCCCCGTATCGGACTGTCACAAATACATCATACTTAACCGTGCAGGTCAAATTTAACGCGTTAAAATCTGATCGCAAACTATTGCAATAACGTCGTTTCTCTCGGTGTCAGTCGAACAGCCCATCCTGCGACCCCACCGGCGGGTTCAGACCCAGATGCTTCCAGCCGCCCGCATTCAGCACCCGGCCGCGCGCGGTACGCGCGACCAGACCCAGCTGGATCAGATAGGGCTCGATCACCTCTTCGATCGTGTCGCGTGGCTCGGACAGCCCGGCGGCCAGCGTTTCCACGCCGACCGGCCCGCCGCGATAAATGTCGGCGATCATCGTCAGATAGCGTCGGTCCATCGCGTCGAGGCCCAGCGCATCCACCTCCAGCCGGTTGAGCGCGGCGTCCGCGACGCGTGCATCCACCACCGCCGCGCCCGCGACATTGGCGAAGTCGCGCACCCGGCGCAGCAGCCGTCCGGCGATACGCGGAGTCCCGCGCGACCGCCGGGCGACCTCGGTCGCGCCGTCGTTGGCGATGCCCAGGTCCAGCAGCCCCGCCGCGCGCGTGACGACGCGCGTCAGCTCCTCGACCGTATAGAATTGCAGCCGGACGGGGATGCCGAAGCGATCGCGCAGCGGCGTCGTCAGCAGCCCCTGCCGCGTCGTCGCGCCGACCAGCGTGAAGCGCGGCAGGTCGATCCGCACCGACCGTGCCGACGGCCCCTCGCCGATCATCAGGTCGAGCGCGCGGTCCTCCATCGCCGGATACAGCACCTCTTCCACGGCGGGCTGCAGGCGATGGATCTCGTCGATGAACAGGACGTCGCCGTCCTCCAGATTGGTCAGCAGCGCGGCGAGGTCGCCCGACTTGGCGATGACGGGCCCCGATGTCGCGCGAAAGCCCACGCCCATCTCACGCGCGATGATCTGCGCCAGCGTCGTCTTGCCCAGCCCCGGAGGCCCGAAGAACAGCACATGGTCCAGCGCATCGCCGCGCGACCGTGCCGCCTGGATAAAGATGCGCAGATTCTCGCGCGCCGCCGCCTGCCCGACGAATTCGTCGAGATGCCGGGGGCGCAACGCGGCATCGACATCCTCAGGGCGGCGGGCGGCGGTCATGAAGCGGTCGTCGGTCACGCTTCGTTCCGTAGCCGCCCCCGGCCGGAAGGTCGAGAGCGGCGGAAATCGGCACCTCCGCGCCTTTGACTGGTCGCGTCGGAAATTCTTACACACGGAAAGGCGCGGCTGGCCCCGTTAACCACCGTATCCCGCACCAGACCTAACTATATCCCGTCTGGCACGCCGCCTGCTATATCTGGGTCAGCCGAAGCCTCAGCGCTTTCAGCAGGGTGGACCGGACGCTCGTCATGTGTCTCGCGCCGGTCCACCCGCACCCGGCCCTTGCGATCGGTCAGGCCGCCGGACGCTCCGCGCCGAACAGCTCCGCCAGCTCGCCGCTTTCGTACATTTCCATCATGATGTCGGACCCGCCGACGAACTCGCCATCGACATATAGCTGCGGGATGGTCGGCCAGTCCGAATAGGCCTTGATCCCCTGCCGGATGCCCTGATCCTGCAGCACGTCGACGCTCTCGAACTCCGCGCCCAGATGGTTGAGGATCGCCACCGCGCGGCTGGAAAAGCCGCACTGCGGGAACAGCGGGCTGCCCTTCATGAACAGGACCGCCTTGTTGCCCTTCACCAGGGCATCGATGCGGGCGTTGGTGTCGGCGTCGGTCGTATCGGTCATGTCTGTCATTCCTTCAGGAAGCGGCGGTGGAGAGTTGCAGCGCGTGGAGCACGCCGCCCATCCGCCCGCCCAGCGCGGCATAGACGCGCTGATGCTGTTTCACGCGCGAAAGCCCGGCAAAGCTGGGGGCGACGACGCGCGCGGCGTAATGATCGCCGTCACCGGCCAGATCGGTGATCTCCACCTCCGCATCGGGGATCGCGTCGCGGATCATCGCGGCGATGTCATCGGCGGCCATCGGCATCGGTCAGCGCGCTTCCATGAACTGGCGGCGCGCCTCGACGGCCTTGTCTTCCAGCGCGCGGCGGACGGTCGCCTCGTCGGTCTCGACACCGGCAGCGGTCAGGTCGCCGACCAGCTTGCGGATCACGTCCTCGTCGCCGGCCTCTTCGAAATCGGCCTGGACCACCGCCTTGGCATAGGCGTCGGTTTCCGCCGGGGTCAGCCCCATCTGCTCGCCCGCCCATTGGCCCAGCAGCCGGTTGCGCCGCGCGGTGATGCGGAACTGCAGTTCCTCATCGCGGGCGAACTTGGCTTCGAAGGCGCGTTCGCGATCGTCGAACATGGTCATCAGTGGCGGCTCCCCGGCTTCATCATCTACCCCGGAGATAGGCGGCCCCGCCCCGCCGCGCAACGGCGCTCGCCTATGCGATCTCCACCACCAGCTTGCCCACCGCCGTGCGTGCCGCCATCGCCGCGATCGCCTCGCCGCCGCGGTCCAGCGAGAAGGTGCGGGTGACGCGCGGCGCGATCTTCCCCGCCGCCCACAGGTCGAACAGGCGCGCGACATGCGCGGTGTTGGCGGCGGGATCGCGCGCGGCGAAGGCGCCCCAGAATACGCCGCACACGTCGCAGGATTTCAGCAGCGTCAGGTTCAGCGGCAGCTTCGGGATGCCGGCGGGGAAGCCGATGACAAGATACCGCCCCTCCCACGCGATCGACCGCAGCGCCGGCTCCGCATAGTCGCCACCCACGGGGTCGCAGATCACGTCGAAGCCGCCGCGCCCGCCGGCCGCCTTGAACGCGTCCGCCAGCGCCTTCGACGCGTCACGATCGAAGGGAGCATGGGGATAGACGATCGCCTCGTCCGCCCCCGCCTCGCGCGCCGCTTGCGCCTTTTCCTCGGAGGACACCGCCGCCACGACATGCGCGCCCAGCGCCTTGCCCAGCTCGACCGCCGCCAGCCCGACACCACCCGCCGCGCCCAGCACGAGCAGCCGCTGCCCCGCCGCCAGCCGGCCGCGATCGACCAGCGCGTGGATCACCGTGGCATAAGTCAGCAGCAGCGCCGCGCCATCGGCGAAGCTGCGTCCCTCGGGCAGGCGGTGCAGCGCGGCGGCGGGCACCGCCACCTTCTCGGACAGGCCGCCATGGCCGGTCACGGCGATCACCCGGTCGCCGGGCTGCCAGCCCGTCACGCCCTCGCCGACACTTTCGATGATGCCCGCGATCTCGCCACCCGGCGCGAAGGGGCGTAACGGTTTGAACTGATAGCGATCCTCGATGATGAGGACGTCGGGATAGTTGATCGCGCAGGCCTTCACCGCCACCACAACCTGCCCCGCCGCCGCGGTCGGATCGGGCGCATCGGCCAGTTCCAGAGCTTCAGGTCCGCCGGGCACCCTCGACAGCAACGTCCGCATAACCGCGCCTCTCCTCGATCCAGGGGCGCTGTTCACGCAAGCCACCCTCGAATTTCGAAATCGCGGTATCCTGCGCCAGTGTCAAACCGATTTCGTCCAGCCCCTCCATCAGGCACTGCCGCCGGAACGGGTCGAGCGTGAAGGGGAAGCGGTCCTGATAGCCGGTCGTGACCGTCATCGTCTCCAGGTCGATCGTCACGGGCGCATCCTTCGCTGCTTCCAGCAGTCGGTCGACCGCCGCCTGCGGCAATACGACGGGGATGATGCCGTTCTTGAACGCGTTACTCGAGAAGATGTCGGAAAAGCTGGGCGCGATCACCGCGCGGATGCCCATGTCGGCCAGCGCCCAGGCGGCATGTTCGCGGCTGGAGCCGCAGCCGAAATTGTCGCCCGCGATCAGGATCGGCGCGCCGGCATAGCGCGGATCGTCGAAGATGTTGCCCGCCTGCGCGCGTACCGTCTCAAACGCGCCGCGCCCCAGGCCCGCGCGCGTGATCGTCTTCAGCCAGTGCGCCGGGATGATGATGTCGGTGTCGATATTCTTGGCACCCCAGGGATAGGCGGTGCCGGAAACGGTGGTGATCGGGTTCATGCCAAGATCCAAACAAGCAAGCCGTTCGTCCTGAGGAGCCACCGAGCGAAGTCGAAGCGGCGTCTCGAAGGACCTGCCGCAACAGTCCTTCGAGACGGGCCTTTGCCTGCGCTCAGTCCCTCCTCAGGACGAACGGGGGTAGATTACCGCGTCCGCGTCGTCGCCGCCGTCCGCGCTACGCCCGCGCTGTATGCCGCGAACCCGCTCACCAGTGCGCCCGCCACCAGCAGGACCAGAACCTTCCTCATCACTTCGCTCCCATCAGATCACGCACGTCCGCCAGCCGGCCCGTCACCGCCGCCGCCGCCGCCATGGCGGGCGACACGAGATGCGTGCGCGCCCCCGGCCCCTGCCGCCCGACGAAGTTGCGGTTGCTGGTCGAGGCGCAGCGCTCGCCCGGCGGCACCTTGTCGGGGTTCATCGCCAGGCACATCGAGCAGCCCGGCTCGCGCCATTCGAAGCCGGCGGACACGAACACGCGGTCCAGCCCCTCCGCCTCCGCCTGCCGCTTCACGAGACCGCTGCCCGGCACGACCATCGCGCGCACGCCATCGGCGACGCGGCGGCCGTCCGCCACGGCGGCGGCGGCGCGCAGATCCTCGATCCGGCTGTTGGTGCAGCTGCCGATGAAGACGTGCTGGACGGGTACGTCCTGCATCCGCGTCCCCGCCGACAGGCCCATATAATCGAGCGACTTCTGCGCCGCGATCCGCTTGGCGGGATCGGCGAAGCTCTCGGGATCGGGCACCGCGCCGGTGATCGGCACGACGTCCTCGGGGCTGGTTCCCCAGGTCAGGCTGGGCGCGATGTCGCCGGCATGGAGCGTGACGGTGCGGTCATAGGCCGCACCCGCATCGGTCGGCAGCGTCTTCCACCACGCCACCGCGCGATCCCAGTTCTCGCCCGACGGCGCCATCGGCCGCCCCTTCAGATAGGCGAAGGTCGTATCGTCCGGCGCGATCAGGCCGGCGCGCGCGCCGCCCTCGATCGACATGTTCGCGATCGTCAGCCGCCCCTCGATCGACAGGCCGCGAATGACCTCTCCGGTATATTCCACGACATAGCCGGTGCCGCCCGCCGCGCCGATCTTGCCGATGATCGCGAGGATCACGTCCTTCGCAGACACGCCATAGCCCAGCGTACCGTCGACGCGGATCTCCATCGTCTTCGACGGGCTGAGCAGCAGCGTCTGCGTGGCGAGCACATGCTCCACCTCCGACGTGCCGATGCCGAAGGCGAGCGCCCCCAGCGCGCCGTGCGCAGAGGTATGGCTGTCGCCGCACACCAAGGTCGTGCCCGGCAGGGTGAAGCCCAGTTCCGGCCCGACCACATGGACGATGCCCTGCTCCGCCGCGGTCGCATCGATATAGTCGATGCCGAACTCCGCCGTGTTCCGGCGCAGCGCGTCCAGCTGCTGCGCGCTTTCCGGATCGGCGATCGGCAGCAGTCGGCCATCTGGGCCGAGACGTGGCGTGGTGGGCAGGTTGTGATCCGGCACCGCCAGCGTCAGTTCGGGCCGGCGGACGCGGCGGCCGCCGGCGCGAAGCCCCTCGAACGCCTGCGGGCTGGTCACTTCATGGACGAGGTGCCGGTCGATATAGATCAGGCAGGTGCCATCGTCGCGACGCTCCACGACGTGAGAGGCCCAGATCTTTTCGTACAATGTCTGTGGACGCGTATTCATAACGCACGCGCGTTAACCGAAACGGCGCCTGATCGAAAGGGCAGACGACATATTCTTGCCCGATCGCGACCTTTGGTGCGTCCGGGCGGCAATACGAAATCCGATCGGTCCTGACGGGCATTGTTCCTGCCGGCGCCACGGCCGCTCCGCCGGACGACTGTGGCCAAAAGGCGGCAACGCCCGACCACGACGCGGCAGGTCGGCTTCCCCATTGGTCCCGCCGGGCGAACCGGCTAAACGCCGGGCATCATGCCCCATCTCTACCTCGTCGACGGCTCCGGCTACATCTTCCGCGCCTATCATCGGCTGCCGCCGCTGACGAACCGGCTGGGGGAGCCGGTCGGCGCGGTCTATGGCTATACGACGATGCTGTGGAAGCTGGCGGACGCGCTCCACAAGGCGGAGGGGCCGACGCACATGGCGGTCATCCTCGACAAATCGTCGAAGACGTTCCGCAACGACCTCTACGACCAGTACAAGGCGCACCGGCCACCGCCGCCCGAGGATCTCGTTCCCCAATTCCCGATGATCCGCGACGCGACCCGCGCCTTCTCGCTGCCGTGCATCGAGGAAGAGGGGCTGGAGGCGGACGACATCATCGCCTGCTATGCGAAGGCCGCGCTGGCGCAGGGGTGGCAGGTGACGATCGTGTCGGGCGACAAGGACCTGATGCAGCTGATCGAACCGGGGCTCGACATGCTCGACACGATGAACAACCGGCGGCTGGGGCCGGAGTACGTGATCGAGAAGTTCGGCGTCGGGCCAGAGAAGCTGGGCGACGTGCTGGCGCTGATGGGCGACAGCGTCGATAACGTGCCCGGCGTGCCGGGCATCGGGCCGAAGACGGCGGCGAAGCTGATCCAGGATCATGGCGATCTGGAATCGGTGCTGGCCGCCGCCGCCGGCCCGGATTTCAAGAAGGGCAAGCTGCGCGAGAACCTGATCGAGCATGCGGAGGCGGCACGACTGAGCCGCGTGCTGGTGACGCTGCGCTGCGACGCCCCCCTGCCCGAGCCGCTCGACGATCTGGAGCTGAAGGGTATCCCGGATGCACCGCTGCGCGCCTTTCTGGAGCATCATGGCTTCCGCACGCTGCTGACGAAGCTGGGCCAGGTCGCCGATGCCCCGGCCCCCGCCCCAGCGGACGTGCCGATGGAGGAAGACCCGGCCTGCAACCATGACGGGTACGAGACGGTGCAGGACGAGGTCGCGCTCGACCGCTGGATCATCGCCGCGCGGCATCAGGGCTGGATCGCGATCGATACGGAGACGACGGGCACCGACGCGACGCAGGCCGATCTGGTCGGCGTATCGCTGGCGCTGCACCCGAACCTCGCCTGCTACATCCCGCTGGGCCATGGCGGCAGCGACCTCTTGGCCGAAACGCCGGTGCAGATCGACCGCACGGTCGCGCTGGCGAAGCTGAAGGACCTGTTCGAGGATCCATCGGTCCTGAAAATCGGGCACAACCTGAAATACGACATGATCGTGCTGGGGCTGTGCGCCGAGGTGGGCGGGATCGCGGTCGCCCCGCACGACGACACGATCGTCATGAGCTTCGATCTCGACGCCGGCCTGCACGGCCACGGCATGGACGAGCTCGCCGCGACGCACCTGTCGCACAGCTGCATCGCGTTCAAGGACGTGGTCGGCACCGGCAAGACGCAGCGCGGCTTCCACGAGGTCGATCTGCAGGCCGCGACCCGCTACGCCGCCGAGGACGCCGATGTCACCTATCGCCTGTGGAAGCGGTTCAAGGCCCGCTTGCCCGCCGAGCGGGCGACGCGCGTCTACGAGATGGTCGACCGTCCGCTGGTGCCGGTGATCGCGCGCATGGAAACGCGCGGGATCAAGGTCGATCGCGAGCGGCTGGCGGCGCTGTCCGCCGAGTTCAGCGGCCAGATCGCCGACCTCGAGAAGGAGGTCCATGCCATGGCGGGCGGCCCCTTCACCATTGGCAGCCCCAAGCAGCTGGGCGACGTGCTGTTCGAGCGGCTGGGCCTGAAGGGCGGGCGCAAGGGCAAGTCGGGCGTCTATTCGACCGACGTGACCGAACTGGAGCGGCTGGCGCGCGAAAAGGGGCCGGGGCACGAGATCGTCGGCAAGGTGCTCGACTGGCGGCAGCTGACCAAGCTGAAGAACACCTATACCGATGCGCTGCAGGCGCAGATCAACCCCCGGACGGGCCGCGTCCATACCAGCTATTCGCTGACGGGCGCGCAGACCGGGCGCCTGTCCTCGACCGAGCCGAACCTTCAGAACATTCCGATCCGCACCGAAACGGGCCGCCAGATCCGCGAGGCGTTCGTGGCGGAGCCGGGGCATGTGCTGCTCGCGGCCGACTATTCGCAGATCGAGCTGCGGCTCGCCGCGCACATGGCCGACGTGCCGGCGCTGCGGGAGGCGTTCGCGAATGGCGACGACATCCACAGCCTGACCGCGACGGAGCTGTTCGGAGAGGTCAATCGCGACACGCGTGCGCGCGCCAAGACGATCAACTTCGCGATCCTGTACGGCATCAGCCGCTGGGGGCTGGCCGGCCGGCTGGAAGTATCGGCGGACGAGGCGCAGGCGATGATCGACCGCTATTTCGAGCGGTTCCCCGGCATCAACCGCTACATGGCCGAAACGCTGGAGGGCGTGCGCGCCAACGGCTTCACGACGACGCTGTTCGGCCGCAAGACGTGGTTCCCGCGCATCGGTTCGAAGAACCAGGGCGAACGCCAGGGCGCCGAGCGCGCCGCGATCAACGCGCCGATCCAGGGCACCAGCGCCGATATCATCAAGCGCGCGATGGTGCGGATGGAGCCGGCGCTGGCGGCGGCGGGCCTCGACCATGTGCGGATGCTGCTGCAGGTGCATGACGAACTGGTCTTCGAACTGCCCGAGGGCGATGTGGAGGCGGCCAGCGCCGTCATTCGCGGCGTGATGGAAGGTGCGGCGGAGCCGGCGGTGAAGCTGTCGGTGCCGCTGGGGGTGGAAATCGGAACGGGGCTGAGCTGGGGGGCCGCTCACTGATGGCGAGCCTCCTCCCTTCCTCTCATCGTCACCCCGGCGCAGGCCGGGGTCCGGATGCGGGCGGCTCGCGGGATGCGGCAATGTCTCCAGACTGGGCCCCGCCCTCCGCCGCGGCGACGATAGGGGGTGGGTACTGCTGTCTCGCGACTGAGGCCGGAGCATATCGCCGATGACCCAAGCCAAGGACATCGACGCGCTCGCCAAGGGGGGCCGGACCAACATCGCCGGCTTCATCCTGCGGCTGGCGGCGCGCATCCCCTTCCTGTTCATCGCGGGGCGCTATTACGGCCCGGACCTGGTCGGGCGCTTCGCGATCGCGGTCGTCGTGGTGGAACTCGCCGCGCTGCTGGCGACGCTGGGCATGAAGCGCGGGCTGGCGCAGGCGCTGTCGGGAACGGAGCGGCCGCACGTCCATGTCGTGTGGGATGCGATGGCGCTGGCGCTCGTCGCCTCGCTGGTCGCGAGCGCGGTACTCTATACCTTTCCCCAGATCATGTATCCCAACTCCCCGATCCGGGGGCTGGACCGGTGGTTGCCGCTGATCGTCGTGGCGATCGCCTGGTCCGACGTAAGCCTCGCGGCGCTGGCCTATCGGTTGAACGTGAAGGCCGCCGTCACCGCGCGCGCGGTGGTGGAACCGTGGACGATCTCGATCGCCGCTTATGTCTTCTCGTTCGTCACGACCCGCGACGGACTGGTCCTGTCATACGTCGCGTCGATGACGGCCGCGCTGGTCGCCAGCATCGTGCCGTTCCTGCGCAGCTACGGCCTGCCATCGGGCTGGTCGCCGCATCTGGGCAAGCTGGCGCGGATGGCACGCGCCAACGCGCCGCTGGCCGGGGCCGACGCGCTGGAGTGGGGCAGCCGCAACGTCGACCGCTTCATCCTCGGCCTGCTGTTCACGCCGGGCATCGTCGGCATCTATTACATGGCGCAGCAGGTGTCGTCGCTGCCGCAGAAGCTGAAGACCAGCTTCGATCCCGTGCTGGGCCCCGTCATCACGCGGGCACTGGCGGAGGACGACCGGGCGGCGGTGGCGCAGCAGGTGCGGCAGGTGGCCTTCTGGATCATCGCCGCGCAGGGACTGCTGGCGCTGATGGGCTCGATCCCGGGCAAGGCGGTGATGGGAGTCGTCGGGCCGCAGTTCGTCGCGGGCACCGCAGCGCTCGCCTTCCTGCTGGCGGGCGAGGTGCTGGCCTCGACCGGCGCGGTGTGCGAATCGGCCCTGGTCTATACGGCGCGGCACCGCAATCTGCTGATCTCGATGGCGATGCTGGGCTTCCAGATCGGCCTCAGCTTCGCGCTGGTGCTGGGGATGCGCGCGCTCGGCTGGCCGGTGATGGTCCAGGCGGCCGGCGTCGCGGTGGCGCTGGCGGCCAGCCTGGGGCTGACCTCGATCATCAAGGCGCGGCTGCTGCGGCGCATTCTCGACGCGCCGGTGTCGCCGCTGCGCTGGCCGCTGCTGTGGGCGGCGCTGGCGGCGCTGGCGGTGGGCGGCGCCTTCACCATGCTTCCGCACCGGCTGGAATGGGCGGAGCTGTTGTTCGGCGAACCGGCGATCGCGGCGACTTATCTCTTCATCCTGTGGCGCTGGGCGTTCGGCCCCGCCGACCGGGCGCTGTTCGGCGACATGCCCAAGACGGAGGAGGCGACGTTGCCCAATGTCGGGTCGCCGGTGCGGTAATCAACAAAGCCCCTCCCCTTCAGGGGAGGGGTTGGGGTGGGGCGTAGCCGCGTACGGCGCGCCCGAGGAAGCGCCACACCCCCTGCCACTCCCCTGAAGGGGAGGGGTTAAAAGGAGGCCGTGGCGACACCCATCCAACACCCGGCCGTGTCGGGCGCTCCCCCTCCCCGCAGCGCGGCGAAGAAAGCGCCGCCTCAATGCCGGAAGTGGCGCATCCCGGTGAAAACCATCGCCAGCCCCGCCGCATCGGCGGCCGCGATCACCTCATCGTCGCGGATCGAGCCGCCAGGCTGGATCACCGCCGTCGCGCCCGCCTCGACCGCCGCGAGCAGCCCGTCGGCGAAGGGGAAGAATGCGTCCGACGCGACCGCGCAGCCGGTCGTGCGCGGCTCCGCCCAGCTGGCCTTCTCCGCGGCATCCTTCGCCTTCCACGCGGCGATGCGCGCCGACTCCAGCCGGTTCATCTGGCCCGCGCCGATGCCGGCGGTGGACCCGTCCTTGGCATAGACGATCGCGTTCGACTTGACGTGCTTGGCCACCGTCCAGGCGAAGCGGCAGTCGGCGAGCTCCTGTTCGGTCGGCGCGCGCCGCGTCACGACCTTCAGCATGTCGTCGGTAAGCCGGCCATTGTCGCGGCCCTGCACCAGCAGCCCGCCGGCGATGGACTTCACCATCAGGCCGGGGCGCGCCGGATCGGGCAGCGTGCCGGTCAGCATCAGGCGCAGGTTCTTCTTACGCGCGAACACCGCCTTGGCACCCTCATCCGCGCCGGGCGCAACGACCACCTCGGTGAAGATCGCGGCGATCGCCTCTGCCGTTTCCTCGTCCAGCGGGCGGTTGACCGCGACGATGCCGCCGAACGCCGACACCGTGTCGCAGGCGAAGGCGGCGCGATACGCCTCCAGCAGCGTGTCGCCGGTGGCGACGCCGCAGGGGTTGGCATGCTTGACGATGACGACGGTCGGCGGGCCGTCGCGGAACTCCGCCACCAGCTCCAGCGCCGCGTCGGCGTCGTTGAGGTTGTTGTAGCTCAGCGCCTTGCCCTGGATTAGCTCGGCCTGCGCGATGCCCGCCGCATGGGGGCCGCGCGGCAGGTAGAGCGAGGCGGACTGGTGCGGATTCTCGCCATAGCGCAGCGGCTCGCCGCCTCGCGCGAAGGCGAGCGGCAGCGTGGCGGGGAACGCCTCGCCCTGATCGGCGAAGGCGAACCATTGGGCGATCGCCGAGTCATAGGCGGCGGTCGCGGCATAGGCCTTTGCGGCGAGGCGGCGGCGCGTCGCCAGCGTCGTGCCGCCGGCGGCGACCTCATCCAGCACCACGGCGTAATCGGCCGGGTCGGTCAGGATCGCGACATGCGCGTGATTCTTCGCCGCCGAGCGGACCATCGACGGGCCACCGATGTCGATATTCTCGATCACCTCGTCTCGGCCCGCGCCCTTCGCCACCGTCGCCTCGAACGGGTAGAGGTTGACGACGACGAGGTCGATCGCGCCGATCCCGTGTTCCCGCATCGACGCGACGTGGCGCTCGTCGTCGCGTACCGCGAGCAGGCCGCCATGCACGACCGGGTGCAGCGTCTTGACGCGGCCGTCCATCATCTCCGGGAAGCCCGTCAGGTCGGACACGTCCTTCACCGTCAGCCCCGCCTCGCGCAGCGCCTTCGCGGTGCCGCCGGTGGAGACGAGCTCGACGCCATGGCGGCTGAGCGCGGTGGCGAGGTCGACGATGCCGGTCTTGTCGGACACCGACAGGAGGGCGCGAGTCACGGGAACCGTGGAGTCGGAAGATGCGGTCATGGCCGCGCCCATTGGCCCGTCAGCGCGCGCGCTTCAAGGGCCCGCCGTCAGAGCGCGCGTTTCAGCGCCCAGCTGATGCTGGCGCCGCCCGCCGGCGTCTCACCGACGATCACCAGCTGCGTCGTCGCGCGCGGACGGCCGGTGCCGTCGATCCACAGGCTTTCCTCGCCGCTGAGCGCCCCGCCCCGACAGCGGAACTGCCACAACGCGCCCTTGCCCGACGCATCGGGCAGACGGAGCAGCGCCCCCTGCCCGTCCGCCGTCGGCGACGCCTCCACGCCGGGCGCCAGGTGGAATCGGATCGCGAAGGGCGCCGCACCGCCGCGCAGCCGCCCGCGTCCGCCGGGCAGCAGCGAATCCTCGCCGCGCAACTCGCGCCCGTCCGCCGTCAGGATCAGCGTGCGGCGATGGATCAGGCCCCAGCGGCGGGCATAGCCGTCATGGCTCGCCTCGATCCGGCTGGCACCGTCCGATTCCTGGCGGGACAGCTCGACCGTGGCGACGCCGCGCCCCAGCGTGCCGTCGGTATGGATCGCGGTCGAGTTGCTGTCGCCCACCACCAGCGTCGAATGGGCGGCGGTGGTGCGCAGCCCCTCCAGCAGCGCATGCGGCAGGCTGGCCACCCCCTCGCGCGCGCCGCCACAGCCGACGATCAGGCGATCGGCCCCGTCGGAAAACTCGAAGGCGAGCGTGGAGGCGCAGCCCCCCTCCACCAGCCGCGCGACCGGCGGCGGCGCGGCATCGACGATCAGCACCGCCCCGCCCGCCGCCAACCGCTGATACCCCCAGTCGCGCGACTGGCGCAGCGGCCGGGTGCGCACGCCGCTGGCGGCGATGACGGCGGCGACCTGATCGGGGGTGGAGGGGCCGGCGCCCTGCCAGCTCGCCAGCGCGCCGTCGCCGTGCATCACCCCCATCAGCGCGGGCACCATGCGCTGCAACGCCGCCTGCGCCGGTTCCGGCAGGGGCATGCGCCGCGCGGCGTAGCAGGCGCGCAGCATCGCGAGCAGCGCGATCGTATCCATCAGCGCGGCCGGACTGCGCGATACGGAGCCGCCATCGTCGAACACGCCGCCGATCAGCGCGCGTTGCAATCCCGCCTCGCCGAAGCTGCGGCGCGGGTCGCCGCCGGGGATCAGCAGTCCCGCCGCGACGACGCCGCACCACGCGGCGATGCGCGGCGCGCCCGGCGCCGCCTTGTCCGCCCCCCGGTCCAGATGCCGGGCGCCGCGCGCCAGCATGTTGAGCACGCGGCTGCGATAGATCAGGTCGGTGGACGACAGGATCAGCGGCGCGTGCGCGGTGCAGAACAGGATGCGCCAGCCCCACATGTCGGGCGCCCAGGCGATGCCGCCGACCTTGTCGGCATGGGCATCCAGCCAGCGCGTCATCAGCGCCTCCGCGCGCGGCGCGCCATCGGCGCGGGTCGCGACGGTGGACAGGTCGCGCAGCCACGCGAAGCTATGGAGATGCCGGGCGAAGGCGGGGCTCCAGTCCGGCCGGGCGGGATCGATCAGGTGGAGCGCGCGCGCCTCGCCCCGGAACATCAGCTCGCCCGACAGGATCGCGCGGCCCCGCGCGACATCGCCCAGCAGCGGATCGTCGGGCACCGCGATCAGTTTCAGCGGATAGCGGCCGCGCAGCCGCATCGCATGCAGCGGCGTGCGCCAGGTCAGCCGCGCCAGCCGCTCCGACAGGCGATCGGCGAGCGACAATCCCTTGTCGCCCCCGACATGCACCAGCCGCTTGCCCTCCTCGATCCCGTCGGTGCCGGGGCCGAGGATGTCGTCATCGCTCACCCGCCGCGAAGCGCCGCGATATTGGCGGCATAGGCATCGGGCCCGCCCCGGAACACCGCCGTTCCCGCGACCAGCGCATCGGCGCCCGTCTCGATACAGCGGCGGGCATGGGTGGCATCGACGCCGCCATCGACCTCCAGGTCGATCGCGCGGCCGGTCTGGTCGATCATCCGGCGGATCGCGGCGATCTTCTTCAGCTGGCTGTCGATGAAGCTCTGCCCGCCGAACCCGGGATTGACGCTCATCACCAGCACCAGGTCGACCATGTCGATCAGGTAATCCAGCATCTTGGCCGGCGTCGCCGGGTTGAGCACCACGCCCGCGCGCTTGCCCAGCCCCTTGATGTGCTGGATGGTGCGATGGACGTGCGGCCCCGCCTCGGGATGGACGGTGATGCAGTCCGCCCCCGCCTCCGCGAAGGCGTCCAGATAGGCGTCGACCGGAGAGATCATCAGGTGGACGTCGAACGGCTTGGCCGTATGCGGGCGCAGCGCCTTCACCACCGCCGGGCCGATCGTGATGTTGGGCACGAAATGCCCGTCCATCACGTCGATATGGATCCAGTCCGCCCCCGCCGCGTCGATCGCGCGCACCTCCTCGCCCAGCTTCGCGAAATCGGCGGACAGGATGGAGGGGGCGATGCGAACGGGCTGCATGATCCGTCTCTATCAGGGACAGGCCGGGCGGCAAGCACCCTTCGGAAAACTTATCGGCGACGCAGCACGGCGATGAAGAAGCCGTCATTCCCCTCCGGCCAGCGCCCCGGCAGCACCCGGTCGGGGCGATCGGTGGCCAGCGTGAAGTCGGGCCGCTGGCCAAGGAACGGCGCGATCTGCGCCTCCCCCTCCGCCGGCTCCAGCGAGCAGGTGGCGTAGACGAGCGTGCCGCCCGGCTTCACCCAATCCGCCGCACGGGCCAGGATGCGCGCCTGAAGCTCCGACAGGTCGCGGACCAGCGCCGGGTGCACCCGGTGCAGCACATCCGGGTGCCGGCGGAAGATGCCCGTCGCGCTGCACGGCGCGTCGATCAGCACCGCGTCGGCGGGGGCGTCTGGCGCCCATTGCAGCACATCCGCCTGTACCACCTCCGCCTTCAGCCGGGTGCGGTACAGGTTCTCGCGCAGCCGCTTGATCCGTGCCGCCGACTGGTCGACGGCGGTCACGCGCCAGCCGGCGGCGGCGAGCTGCATCGTCTTGCCGCCCGGCGCCGCGCACAGATCCAGCACATGCCCCTGTTCGGAGCCGTCGCCGGAGCCTTTGGCTGCGCCGATCGCGCGGGCGGGAAGCGAGGCGGCGACGTCCTGCACCCACCACGCCCCCTCGGCATAGCCCGCCATCTCGGGCACCGGCGCATGGTCGCCCGACAGGCGGACATGGCCGGGCATCAGGCTGGCGCCGCCCAGCGTCTCGCACCATTCGTCCGTCCGGGCGGGATCGGCCAGCGTCAGGTCGAGCGGCGGCGGCGCGGCGATCGCGCGCTCCGACTCCGCCACCATCTCCTCGCCCCAGGCGGCGGTCCAGCGCGCCTCGACATCGGCGGGCAGCGTCGGGATTTCGGGCAGCAGCTGGCCGGACCGGATCAGCGTACCGAATACGCCATGCACCAGCTTGCGCGGGCCGCCATCGACCAGCGGCAGCACCGTCGAGATCGCGGCATGAGCCGGCGTGCCCAGCACCAGCGCCTGCACCAGCGCGATGCGCAGCGCGGTCCGCGCCTTCGCGTCCGGCGGCAGCGGGCGTTCGGTCGCGCCGTCGATCATCGCGTCGAGATCGGGCAGGCGGCGCAGCGTTTCCGCCGCGATGGCGTGGGCAAGGCCACGATCGGGCCCGTGCACCATCCGCGTCGCGGCCGGCAGCGCCGCCTCCAGCGCCTCGCCGCGACGCAGCACCGCGTCGAGCAGCTTGATCGCGGCACGCCGGGTCGGCACGCCCAGCGGCTCGGGCGCGTGGCTGTGGTTGGCGGGATCGGATCGGGCGCGGTTGGGGCGCGGCGGGCGGGTCACTTCAGTTCGGCCTTCATCGCCCCTATGTGGCGGAGGTCCAGCGATCCCGCAACGATGGAGCCGAGCCATGGGCCAGCGCCCGCCGCATCTGAAGCCCCCCGCCTATCTCTCCCCCAACCCGCCGGTCCCCCGCCCCGCCCCGGCGGCGAAGACCGAGGATCCGCTGGGCCGCGACCCCGTCCGCTATGGCGACTGGGAGCTGAAGGGCGTGGCGGTCGATTTCTAAGCGGGCCCGCCCCCGGTTTGACCGGCGGCGGTGCGCACCCTAGCGTGGGCGGCCCTCAACCGTACCGGACCCGGATGACCGCTCCCACGATCCTCGTCGTCGAAGACGATCCCGCGCTGCGCACGCTCGTCGCGCGGACGCTCCAGCAGAACGGCTATGCGACGCGCCTCGCCGCCGCCGCGCCGGAAATGTGGCAGGCGCTGGAGCCGGGCGATGTCGACCTGATCCTGCTCGACATCATGCTGCCCGGCACCAGCGGCATCGACCTGTGCCGCCAGCTGCGTCAGAAGAGCAGCGTGCCGATCATCTTCGTCAGCGCGCGCGGAAGCGAGACGGATCGCGTCGTCGGGCTGGAACTGGGCGCGGACGATTACCTGCCCAAGCCGTTCGGCACGCATGAACTCGTCGCGCGCATCCGCGCCGTGCTGCGCCGCGGCCGCGCCCCCGCCCCGAACGAGGCGACGCAGAGCGGGCTGATCCGTTTCGACGGCTGGACCGCCAACCTGCCCCGGCGCGAGCTGACCTCTCCCACCGGGTCCGTCGTCGAGCTGACCGGGGCGGAGTTCGACCTGCTAGTCGCGTTCCTCGACCATGCGCAGCGCGTGATCGCGCGCGAGCGGCTGATCGAGGCGTCGCGCGCCCGGATCGGCGATGCGTCCGACCGCAGCATCGACGTGCTGGTCAGCCGGCTGCGCCGCAAGCTGTCCAGCGCCGGCGGCGCCGCGCCGATCGTGACGGTGCGCGGGGTCGGCTACATGCTGAACGTGCCCGCCGAGCGGACATGAGGACCGGCCGGCCGGGCTGGCTGCACCGGCCGCGCAGCCTGCTGGGCCAGATCATCGGCATCCTGCTGCTGACCAGCGCGATCGAGTTCGGCATCAGCGCGCTGCTCTACGAACGCGCCAGCACCTTCTCCGTCCGCGATGACGAGGCGCGGCGGCTGGCCGAGCATCTGGTCGTCGCGATCCGCGTGCTGGAGGAACACCGGCCCGAGGAGCGCCCGGCGATCGCCGGAGAGGTCACGACCGACCGCTACATCGTCCGCTGGCTGCCGCGGCCGCCGCAATCGCCCCCGGTCGATCCCGCGCTGGACGGGATGCACGACCAGATCGTCGCCTGGGAACCCTCGCTGGAGGAAACGGCGCTGCGGCTGCGCTTCGCGACGCCGGGCGCGCGATCGGTGATCGAGGGGCAGGCGCGGCTGGACGACGGCAGCTGGATGCAGTTCCGCACGCGCGAGCCGCTGCGCACAATAGACCTCGCGCTCAGCCGCGTCCTGATGGCGCTGGTGCCCGCGCTGGCGCTGACGCTGATCGGCGGGCTGCTGATCCGCCGCACGCTGCGCCCCTTGCGCGATCTGACCGAGGCGGCGGAGCGGATCGGCCGCGCGCATCCCGATCCCGTGCCCGAGCACGGCACCGGCGAGGTGCGCCGGCTGACCCAGTCGTTCAACCGGATGCAGGGCCGTATCGCCCGGCTGATCGAGGAGCGGATGCGCGCACTGGCGGCCGTCGGCCACGACCTGCGCACGCCGCTGGCGCGTCTGGTCCTGCGCGCGGAGGGGATCGCGGACGCGGAGGTGCGCGGCGCGATCCGGGCGGAGGTGGCGGAGATGGAGGTGATGATCGCCTCGCTCCTCGCCTTTCTGGGCGGTGAGGCGGATGCGGAGGCGCCGGTGCTGATCGACCTGGCGGTGCTGTGCGCGACGCTGGCCGACGATGCCGAGGATCGCGGTCTCAGCGTCGTCTATGACGGGCCGGCGCATGTCGACCGCCGCGTGCGGCCGGTGGGGTTCAAGCGCGCGCTGGTCAATCTGGTCGAAAACGGCCTTCATTATGGCGAGCGGGTGCGCATCGTGCTGGAGCAGGATGCCGGCGGGCTGGCGATCCATGTCGAGGATGACGGGCCGGGCATCCCCGAGGATTCGCTCGACCTGGTGTTCGAGCCGTTCGTGCGGCTGGACCCGGCGCGCCGCCGCGACACCACCGGCTTTGGCCTGGGCCTGTCGATCGTTGCGCGCGCGGTCAGCGCGGAGGGCGGCCGCGTGACGCTGGCCAACCGCACGCAGGGCGGCCTGCGCGCGACGATCCTGCTGCCGCCCGCGTCCTGACGCACAACCCATGAAACACTTTGTCATCCAGCCGCTGCAACGCAGCAAGAGTGGCGCGCTATACGGGTGATCCCAATTGCTGGAGACCCCGACGATGCCGTCGTTCAATTTCGAACTCAACTGGCTGGAACTGCAAAGCGCGCTGCTGGTGCTGGTCGTGATGTGCGTGTTCGCCGCGTTCAGCGCCTGGCGCGCCCGCTAAGGCTGCCGCTGCCCCGATCGGCATCGGCCGCAAAACACTGGCCTATGCGTCCATGCCGGCTATGACGGGGCAGACCCCGGATCGGTGTGGAGAGGATATGATGAGCGACAGTCCCCGGCAGGACGCGGTGGTGGTGCCCGGCAGTGGCCGTGCCACGCTGGGCGAAGGGCCCGTCTGGTCCGAGCGGCAGAACGCCGTCTTCTGGGTGGACATCCTAGGCCGGCAGGTGATGCGCCTGTCGCTGGCCGACGGCGCCGTGACCCGGTGGGACATGCCCGCCCCGATCGGCTGGCTGGTGGAGCGTGAGAGCAAGCCCGGCTTCATCGCCGGCTTCGCCAGTGGCTTCGCGGAGCTGGACCTCGAACCGCTGGCGATCCGCCCGATCGCCGATCCCGAGCCCGACCTGCCCACCAACCGCATGAACGATGCGAAGGCGGATCCGAAGGGCCGCATCTGGGCGGGCACCATGCCCTTTTCGTGCGAGGGCGATGTCGGCGCCTTCTACCGCCTCGACCCCGATCTCAGCTGGACGTGCGTCGACAAGCCCTATTGCATCCCCAACGGCCCGGCGATCGCGCCGGACGGCACCTGGCTTCTGCACACCGATACCGCACGCGGCACCATCTATCGCTACGCGATCAACGACGACGGCAGCCTCGCGCCGCGCACGGAGTTCCTCCGTTTCGAGGATGACTGGGGCAGCCCTGACGGCATGACCTTCGATGCGGAGGGCCATCTGTGGGTGGGCCATTGGGGTACGGGCCAGCTGAGCCGCTTCGACCCCGCCGGCAAGCGCGAACGCTTCCTGCGCCTGCCCGCCTCGCAGATCACCAGTTGCACCTTTGCCGGGCCGGACCTGTCGCGCATGTTCGTCACCTCCGCCGCCGACGGGCGCGATGACGAACCCCATGCGGGCGCCCTGTTCGAGGTCGATCCGGGCGTGCGCGGCCTGCCGACGCTGCGCTTCGGCGGCTGAGGGACGGCGGCGATGCCCTGCTACGCGATCGACGGCGCGCGGCCGACCCTGGGCGAGGGCGTGTGGATCGCTCCCTCCGCCGACGTGATCGGCGACGCGCGGCTGGGCGACGGCGCCAGCGTGTGGTTCGGCGCGGTCATCCGCGCGGACAACACGCCGATCGTCGTCGGCGCGCGAACCAATGTGCAGGAAGGAGCGATGCTCCATTCCGATCCGGGCAGCCCGCTGACCATTGGCGCGGGCGTGACGGTGGGGCATCACGCGATCCTGCACGGCTGCACGATCGGCGCGGACGTTCTGGTCGGCATGGGCGCGATCGTGCTGAACGGCGCGACGATTGGCGATGGCTGCCTGATCGGCGCCGGCGCGCTGGTGACGGAGGGCAAGAGCTTCCCGCCCGGCAGCCTGATCGTCGGCAGCCCCGCGCGCGCCGTCCGCGAACTTTCCGCCGATGCGATCGCCCGGCTGCGGGCTTCGGCGGACGGCTATACGGCGCGCGCACGGGCGTTCACGACCGGGCTGGAGCGCGTCGACTGATCCGCTAACGTAGATTAAGATATTGAAAAATATGGAACAGACAGGTTGAGCCCGCGCTTGTCCCTTCACCGACAATGGAGGGATAGATGGGCGATCTTGCCAATCCGCAGGGCGACGATGCCCCGCTGACCACGTCCAAGCGGCGCGATGCGGCGGGTGATGCGGCCGAACAGTTGACCGGGGCGCAGGGCGATGCGCTGGTCGGCAACGCGGTGACGATCAACAGGCCCGTGGCGGAGGTCTATGCGGCGTTCCGCAACTTCGCCCGCCTGCCCGACTTCATGGAGAATGTGGAGCGGATCGAGGTGCTGGACGGCGCCCGGTCGCGCTGGACGGTGAAGGCGCCGGGCGGCGGCACGGTCGGCTGGACCGCGCGGATCACCGAGGAGGAGCCGGACCGGCTGATCGCCTGGACGAGCGAGGATGATGCCGACGTGCCCAATTCAGGCCGCGTCACGTTCCGCGACGCCGGTGCGCGCGGCACGGTCGTCAGCGCGGTGATCCTGTACGACCCGCCGGGGGGCTTCATCGGGCGCGTCGTCGCGAAGATGTTCCAGCGCGAACCCGCGATCCAGGCGCGCCGCGACCTGCGCCGGTTCAAGCAGCTGATGGAAACGGGTGAGATCGCGACACCCGCGATGAATCCCCGCCAGTTCGAGGAAATGGGACTGTGAAGGCACTCGCCTGGCACGGCAAGCATGACGTGCGCATCGACACGGTCGACGATCCCGAGATCGTCAATCCCCGCGACGCGATCATCAAGGTGACGTCGACCGCGATCTGCGGGTCCGACCTGCACCTGTACGACGGGTACATCCCGACGATGCAGGCCGGCGACATACTGGGCCACGAGTTCATGGGCGAGGTGGTGGAGGTGGGCAGCGCCTCCACCCTGAAGAAGGGGCAGCGCGTCGTCGTACCCTTCACCATCGCGTGCGGCAGCTGCTATCATTGCGGCAAGCACCAGTATTCCGCCTGCCCCAACGGCCTGCCCGCGGACAATCAGGATATCGCGCGCGAGCTGTACGGCACGGAGATGGCCGGGCTGTTCGGCTACAGCCACATGACCGGCGGCTATGCCGGCGGGCAGGCGGAATATGTCCGCGTGCCGTTCAGCGATGTCGGCCCGATCGTCATCCCGGACGGGATGGAGGACGACAAGGTACTGTTCCTGTCCGACATCCTGCCCACCGGCTGGCAGGCGGCGGAATATGCGCAGATCGAGCCGGGCGACACGGTCGCGGTGTGGGGTTGCGGCCCGGTCGGCCTGTTCGCGGTCCAGTCCGCCTTCCTGATGGGGGCGGAGCGGGTGATCGCGATCGATCACTTTCCCAACCGGCTGGCGCTCGCGCGGCGGTTCGGCGCGGAGACGATCAACTTCAAGGAAACCGCCACGTACGATGCGTTGATGGAGATGACCGGCGGCATCGGCCCCGATGCGGTGATCGACGCGGTGGGGCTGGAGGCGCACGGGCTGTTCGTCGACAACATCATCGACCAGATCAAGGCCTCCACCTTCCTCGGCACCGACCGGCCGCACTCGATCCGGCAGGCGATCATCGCGTGCCGCAAGGGCGGGCGCGTATCGATGCCCGCCGTCTATGGCGGCTTCGTCGACAAGTTTCCGCTCGGCGCGCTGATGGAAAAGGGGCTGACGCTGAAGACCGGGCAGACGCACGTTCAGCACTACATGCCCGCGCTGCTCCAGGCGATCATGGAGGGGAAGATCGATACCGAATTCCTCATCAGCCACCGGATGCCGCTGTCGCAGGCGCCCGAGGGCTATCGCATGTTCCACGACGAACAGAACGAGACGACGAAGATCGTGCTGAAACCCGGAATGGACCGCGTCGCGGCCTGACCGTCCTGCCCGCGGGCCAAGGCCTGCGGGCGACTATCGGAGAAGAACGATGCCCAACAAATTTGCGATCATCACCGGCGCCTCGACCGGCATCGGCTTCGAACTGGCGACGCTGGCGGCGCGGGACGGCTATGACATCCTGGTCGTCGCCAACGAGCCGCTGATCGACGCGGCGGCGGCGGATTTCGAGCAGTTCGGCACACAGGTCCAGTCGGTGGAGGCGGACCTGTCGACGCTGGAGGGCGTCGACACGCTGCTGGCGGCGACGAACGGCCGCAGGATCGACGTGCTCTGCGCAAACGCCGGCAAGGGGCTGGGCCGCGCCTTTCTGGAACAGGACGTGGCGGACTGGCGCCGGGTGATCGACACCAACATCACCGGCACGCTCTATCTGCTGCAGAAGGTGCTGCGCGAGATGGCGGCGCGCGGCGAGGGCAAGGTGCTCGTGACCGGGTCGATCGCGGGGTATATCCCGGGCTCGTTCCAGGCGGTCTATAACGGCAGCAAGTCGTTCATCGACTTTTTCACCGATGCGATCCGCAACGAGCTGAAAGAGGTGGAGGGTGTGACCATCACGACGCTGAAGCCGGGGCCCGTCGATACCGAATTCTTCGCCAGCGCCGACATGCTCGACACCTCGGTCGGCCAGTCGGACAGCAAAAGCGACCCGGCCAAGGTCGCCGCCGATGGCTGGAACGCGATGATGAAGGGCGAGGCGTCGATCTTCTCGGGGTTGAAGACCAAGATCCAGGGTGTGCTGGCCAACGTCACGCCCGCCTCCGTCCTCGCCGAACAGCATCGCGCGATGGCGGAGCCGGGATCGGCGAAGTCGTAACCGGCGGTCGCGCTGGCGCCTACCGCAGCGCCCGCGCGACCAGCGCACCGCAGTCCGCATCGGTCGCCAGCGGGCCATTGTCGCCGGTGATGCGGCGGCCGATCGCCTTCAGGATGTTGCCGACCGAGCGCGTGCCCGGCGGCACCCCGATCTCCGGCGCGCTCAGCGGCCCGGTAATGGTGGCGTTGCCGGGAATGCGCAGCAGCGCGCTGTGCTTGGGTGCGCCGCGCAGCGTCAGGTTCAGCTGTTCGGAGGGGAAGGTGATGGTGCCGCTGCCGGTCATCTGGCTGACCGACGTATCGATCAGCAGCGGCGCGATCCGCCCGGTGCCGCCGCGCATCGTCACCCGCGTGACGAGACAGCGCAGGCCGGCACGCGCATGCGACCCCGCGATCAGCGCCCGCCCCGCGTCGAAGCCCAGCGCGGCGGCATAGCGCGCGGGCAGCTGCCCCTCCGTCACCGCGAAGCCGACCCGGCCCGACGCGCGGCCGATCGCGGCGCGGATCGTGTCCCCCCGCCCCGCCAGCCGCACGCGCATCGCCAACCGCCCGGTAAAGGCGCCGCCGGCCGCGAAACTGGCGACATCGCCATGGTCCAGCTTCAGGTCGAACGTCGCCATCGGCAGCGGCGCGCCGTCGCGCTGGTCGATCACCGCCCGGCCGGACACCAGCCCCTGCGACAGGTTCAGCCGCAGCGGCGCCACGGTCAGGACGCGGTGGTCGAGCGTCATCACGCCCGACAGGTCCTCGACCGGCGGATTGGACGCGCCGATGATCCGCGCCACGCGGAACGCCAGCCGGCCGTCAGTCGAATCGATCTTGCGGATGTTGATCTGCGTTGCGGGGATCAGGCGCGGGCCGATCCGCCGGGACAGCGCGATCGCCTCCGCGCGGCCGGCATCGGAGCTGAGATCGTCGAAGTCCAGCGCGCGCGAGGTGATCGCGCCGTCGATCCGCGACCGGCCGTCCACCTTCTTCACCGTCAGCCGCCCGGTCAGGTCGCTGCGGCCGATCGTGCCGGTCAGGCGCTGGATCGTCCACAGGTCCGGGTCATGCCGCACGCGCGCGGCGAGGCGGACGGGTTGGGTGCGGAACAGCCCCGCCTCGATCACCCGGTCGATCAGCTTCAGGTCGCGCGCCCGCGTGGTGAGTGCCAGCGCCATCCGATCGGTGTCGAAGGGGGTGTCCATCGTACCGCGCGCGCGCATCGTCAGCGCATCGCCCAGGATCCGCGCGACGAACGGCCAAGGGCGGCCCGGCACGGGCGCGGCGCCCGCGATGACGAGGCGGACGGGCGCTCCCTCCACATGCCCGCTGCCCCAGCCTCGCACCCCCGTATCGGGGTCGATCGCGACCGCCAGCGTGGCGCTGCGATCCTGCTTGGCGTCGCGATAGGAAACCAGCGCATCACGCACGGTGATCCGGCCAAGGTCCGGCGCATCGCCCCCTTTCGCGCGCGACGCATCGGCGTCCGGGCGGCTCCAGTTGGTGCGACCGTCCGCCGTGCGCGCCAAGGCCAGCCGGGCGCCCTGCACCGTCACGTCGCGCGGGCGGACCTTGCCCGTCAGCAGCGGCCAGACCGGCAGGCGCAGCGTAACCGCATCGATCCGCGCCAGATCGCCCCGCCCCGCCCAGTCCGCCTGCGGCACGCGAATGTCGCGGATCGCGATGCGCGGGGAAAAGCCGATCGCGTCCAGCCGTTCGAGCGCGCCGATCGTCACCGGCCGGCCGAACTGGCGCGACGCCTGCCGCTCCGCCAGCCCGCGCAGCATCCCGATCGGAAAGGCCGCGACAATCAACAGCAGCAGCGCCGCCACCACAGCCGCCGCCCCCAGCCCGATCCACCACCACCTGTCCATCGACACGAGACGGCCGGCGGGTCGTTTCGTTCCCGTCAGGACCGTGGGATCAGAAGGTTATGACGACGCTGACCGTATCGGTGTAGTTGCCGGCGGGCGGCGTTGCCTGCGACGGGTCGATCCGCGCGCGATAGGCCTGCATCTGGCCGGGCGTCACCGCGCCGGTGCCGGTGCCGCCGGCCTGCGGATTCGTCTCGTCCCAGATCGTCGTGCCGTCGTCGCGATAGATGTTGTAGCGCAGGCTGTTCCCCGCCCCGTCGCTCATCCTTCGCCAAGGCCGCGCGCTGCCGCCCGCACCGCCGGTGAAGGCGACGGAATAGCTGGTGCCCAGGGTGCAATCGACCGCCACCGCCTGTGCGACCGGCGCGAATGCCGAGGCCAGCGGCGCGGTGCCGAACGACAGGGCGGGCGCGCTGATCCGGCAGTCGCGCGACACGGTCAGCGTCACGGTCAGCGTCGTCGTGCCGCTGCCCTGGTCCTGCACGACGCAGATATTGCCGACGCCCAGCAGCCGGCAGATCTGCCACGACCAGTTGACGATGACGGTATCGGTATAGGTGCCCGCCGGCAGATTCGGCGTTTCGGTCAGCGCGACGAACATCGGCGGGACGAAGGCGTAATTGCCCAGCAGCCCCAGCGCATTGAGCAGCGTCGTGTCCATATAGTTGACGCTGCCGCCCTGCGTGAAGGCATAGGTGCCCGCCGCGTCCGCCGACAGGCGATAGCCGATACTGTCCCCGGCGGGGGAACGGAGGCGGAAGGCGCCCGCGCTCGTCACCTGTGCGCGGACGTAATCGGTGGCGAGCAGGCTGACGAGCGCGGACGAACAGCTCAGCTGCGTCGGCACCGCCTGCGCCGTCCCGGCGGCGGTCCGCACATCGTAGGAGGAGCGCGCCGCGAAGGTGGCCGTGACCGCGCTCGCCAGAGTGCAGGCCGCGCGCGCGGGCGCCGTGGGGAACGCCACTAAGAGGATCAGCGCGGCCAGCCGGATCAATGCACGCATCGCACCGCTCCCAGATCGGTGAAGGGGGCGGGATCGTCCGGCACTTGCGCGCGCGCGGTGCAGGGCCCGGCGGCGGTGCGCGCGACGAGGGGGACGGCGCCGCGCCGGTCGGTGATGACGACCACCCCGTCCCAGCCGACCGGCGTGCCCTGACCGTCCGCGAAACGCGCGATCGTGCCCGCCGGCAATGGCGCGCCGGCGGCATCGACCAGCCGCGCGGTGGCGATGCGATGATGCGCGACGGGCAGGCGGACGATGCCGCCGGTGCCAGCGCGCAACGCCGCCCGCGCCTCCGGCCTGTCGGCGACAGCGCCTTCGGGCAGCGCGGCGGCATCGACGGAAAAGCGGCCGGGATGCCAGGCGACGACATGCGGCACGAAAAGCCGGCCGCCGCGATCGGTGCGACCGACCGGCTGGTTCTCATAGGTGACCGGCACCCCCGGCATTCCGGTCGAGACGACGGCGAACGCGCCCGGCAGCGCGCGCGCGGCAAAGACATGGCCGTCGAGCAGCGCGAACGAGCCCGCGACGCTGCCCCATACCGCCTGCGTACCGGCGGCGGTGGCGGCGCCGGCCTCCACCTCCATCGCGGGGCCGCGCCATGTCAGGCTGCCCTGCCCCAGCGCCCGCCCGTCACCGCCGCGCGCGGCATCCAACGCGTAGCCGATACCGCCGGCGGGCAGCGGCGTACGCGCGACGCTGGCCTGCGCGCGCAGGTCGCCCCCGGGTGCGCGGACCAGCCCGGCGCTCGCCGCCGCCCGCGCGCCGAACGGGACGACGAGGCGCAGCTGCGCGCTCATCGCCTTGCGGTCCAGATCATAGTCCGCCGCGGCGAACAGCGACGCGCGCCGGCCGAGCGGCGCCGACAGCGACACGCTGGCCAGCCGCGCGCGCGTACCGTCCGTCAGCCGGCTGGCGACATAGCCCGCGCCCAGGCTGCCGATCCCCTCTACCGGCAGGCTGACGCTGATCCGGTCGCTGCGCCGGCTGCCTGCCAGCCGCCCCAGGTCGAACCCGGCGATGTCGCGATAATCGGCGCTGCGCTCGACATGCTCGGCCCCCAGCGCCACGCGCCGCCCGGTATAGGTATAGCCGATCACCAGCTGCGTCCCCGTCCCCGCGCCAGACCGGCTGATCGCCGCCGCGCCGTTCACCGCGCCCCACAGGCCCGGGCTCCACACCGCGCCCAGCCCGCCCCCCGCCAGCCCGCGCGCGCCCTCGCCATGCGCGGACAGCGTCAGGTGGCGGGTAATGCCCCGCCGCAGCGAGGCGGTGGCCACGGCCCGGCCATAGCGAAAACCGGCAAGGCCATAGTCGCGGCGCAGGAAGCCAGCGGAGGCGGCGAAATCGCTCAGCCCCGGTTTCAGCAGTTCGGGCGCGACATAGAAGGGGATGACGGTCGCGATCTGGCGGCCGACCGCGTCGGTCGTGACGATCCGCGCCTCGCCCGCACCGTTCACCACGGGCACCGAATCGAGGACGAACCGGCCCGGCGAAACCTCCGCCCGGCCTTGGCGATAACCGTTGACGAACAGATCGACGCCGGTCGGCACCGCCGATTGCCCGGCAAAGGCGGGCAGCGGCACGGTGATGAGGTCGGGGCGCAACGCGAAGTCGCGCGACAGTTCCAGCCCGCCCAGCCGCACGGCGCGCGTCCAGGTCAGCGTGCGGGTGATGAGGTCGCCGGCCACCACCTCCACCGCCCGCCGCTCGTCCACCCAGCGATAGCGGGTGTCGAGCCGCACATAGCCGCGCGGCGCGCCCGCCGGTCCGCCAAGGCGCAGGACTCCGCTGTTCGACACGATGCCGAACCGGCCGAACACGCGCTGCTCGGTCGACAGCGCCGCGCGCGTCGTGCCACCCGCCGCCTGTACGAACAGGTCGTAGTTCAGGACGACGCCGGTATCGACGATCGGTGCGACATGCTCGCGGGGCGGCGCGGTAATTCGGCGCAGCGGCAGCAGCGCGGGATCGACGTCCAGCAGCAGCCGCTGGCCCGCCGCATCGTACCGCCCGGTCAGCCCCGCGACCTGCGCCAGATCGACCCGGTCCGTCGTCGCCGCCACGCCCGGCAGCGCGATGCCCGCCGCGCGCAGCGCCGCCGCTTCCACCAGCAGCCGGTCGCCCGCCTGCGTCATCGCCGCCAGCGCGCCATGCGCTTCGCCGTTGACCACCAGTTCGACGAAAAGGTCCGCGGGCGCCGGAAGGGCGGCGGCGACGGCATCCGCCGGCGCGGCGCGGGCGGCAGGCGGCGCGGCGAGGCCGAACAATGCGACAAGACACAGGAACGGGGCAAGACACGCGCGCATCGGGCCGTCAACGGGCTCAGGCCGCGTCGCCGAGCGTCTGGATGACGCCGTTGACGTGCGCGCGCAGCGTCCCTCCCGCATCGCCGGGCAGCGGGATGGCCAGTGTGGCGCCGGGCAGGACGTAGCCGGCCAGCCCGGCGCGCACGACCCTCTCGTGCCCGTCGCGCGCCACCGCGATCAGGTCGGTCAGCCGCGCATGGCCGATGCCGTCATTGTGGATCATCACGCTGCGCCCGGTCGCCGTCTGGACGATCCGCGCGACGAGGCGCGGGGTGCCCGGCGGCGCGGTGTGGGCGAACAGCGGGATCGAATAGCGCATCTGCACGCGCAGTCCCGCCGCGACGGCGGTATCGGGCCCCCCTTCCGCCGGTGGTGGCGGCAATTCGTCGATCAGCAGGCGATAGGCGGCCTCCGCGACCGGCGCGCGCGTCCTGCGGATCACGCGGACCAACTGGCGCGCGCCCGGCGCGACCGTGGCGATCGGCGGACTGGCGACGACCGCGTCCTGCCGGTCCAGCACCTCGTCGCCATCCGGCTGGCGCCAGCCGAACGTCCGCACCTGCAACGTCACCGGCGTGGTGCCGCGATTTTCCAGCCACAGGATGGTCGAGCTGTCCTGTGGCCCGATCACCGGGTCGATCGGCCAGATGACGACGGCGGCGGCACGGGCCGGTCCGGCGGCGCCGCCGATCGCGAACAGCGCGGCGACCGCGATCAACAGGCGGGCAAGGCGGGTTGGGATCATCTCACCAGCTCAGCGTGACGCGGATCGTATCGGTGTAGCGGCCGGCCGGCGCCGGGCCGGCCAACGTGGCGACCGCGCGGACGGGCAGCAGCCGCTGCCCCGTGCCGAAGCTGAGCGGCAGCGCCGCCGTCCATGGCGTCGTCGCCCCGTCCGCATAGAGGATGTAGCCTATCGTCGCGGTGCCGCCCGACAGCATCAGCCGGCGCCCGCCGCCGCCATCGGGATGGTCGCCCGTATCCGCGCTCAGCGTCGCGGACAGGCCGGGCGTACATTCGATCGCGATCCCCGCGCCCACCGTCGATACCAGCGCCCCTTGGGCGGTGGTGCCCGCCGCCGCGCCCGAAACCGTGCCCAGGTCGATCGCGCCCCAGCGACCGGCGGCATCCGCGGCGATGCTGCACCCCGCCACGATCCGCGCGGAGACGGCGAAGGGCCTGGCCGTCTCCGCCCCCGCCCCTGCCCACGGCGTGACCAGCGACAGCATGGCGAGCGCCAGGCCCGCGCGCCGGGCGACGGGCATCATCGGCCGGTGCGACATCGCGCGCGTCCCTTACCAGGTCAGCGTGATCTGGACGGTGTCGGTGTAGCGCCCCGCCGCCAGCACCGCGCCCGCGCTCGTGGTGCGGGCATAGATCGGCACGCTGATCGGCGCGGTGGTGGCGGTGCCCAACGCGATGTTCGCGCCGATCGAAAGCTCGCTGGTCCGCGCGGCATCGCTGAACAGGCGATAGGCGAGATACTGGCCGTTCACCGCCATCCGCCTGCGACCGGACGAGTCATTGGCGCCGCCCCCGATCGTCAGCTGCGGCGTAACGCCGGGCGAACACTGCACCTGCAGCGCGCCGAGCGTCCCGACCAGCTGGCTGTCGACATCGCCGAAGATGCCGGGCTGGTCGGCAAAGGCGATGTCGCCGACCGATCCGACGTTGGACTGGACCTGCGTCGCGCCGTTGACGACGCAGGCGTTGGTGACGTTCAGCGAGACGCCGATCGTCCCGCTGGACGATCCGGCGGCCGCCGCCGGCGCGGCCAGCGCCGTCACGCCGGCACCGGCAAGCAGCGTCGCCGCGACCTGACGGCGCAGGATATTGGTGGAAAGCATGAAACCCGATCCTCTCGCTTGGCGTAGGAAAACCGGGGTCGGCGAATGCGGTAAATGAATGTTTGCCATGGCCTGTCCGGCCTTGGTCACTTCGACCTAAGTCTAAGGGATCACGCCAGAACTCCGTGCGATCACGGTGCGTGCGGATGCGGCGGCACGATATCTCGCGATGCGGCCGGGTAACGGCTAGGACGGGCCGTTCGACCGCCAGCGATCGATCGCGGCGATCGCGACGCGCGCATCGCGTCGCGCCGCCGCCCATGCCGGCCCGGCGGCCTCCTCGTCGTCCATCAGCCGCCAGCTGCTGGCCACGGTTGCGAAGCCCAGTGACCCGCCAAAGCCGACGATGCGATGCGCCAGCCGGGCGGCCTCCGCCCGCGCCAGCCCCTCGACCAGCAGGTCGCGCAGCCCCGCCGCCAGGCGTTCGACCTGCCGTGCACCGAAAGCCACCGCCAGCCGGTCGAGCGTGTTCGCCCCGTCATCGGGCCGCCACGCCGCCGCCGCCGCCGCCGCCGCCGCGATACCCGCCGAACGCGGCACCACCGCATCGACCAGCGACGGTGAAGGGGCGGCCGCCACGTCGCTGCGCAGCAGGACGGGCACCGATCCCCCCGCCCCGCCCCGCGCGCGCAGATCCGCCGCCAGCGTCGAGGCAAGCGGTTCGTCCATGTCGAGAAGGACGAGCGCCGGCTCCGCCCCGCCCGCTCCCGATCGGACGTCGGCGGGCAACCCGGCCGCCGCCGTCCGCTCCGTCACCGTCCACTGCGCCGCCGTCAGCGCAGCGGCCAGGCAGGACGACTCGCACCGAAGCGGATCAGTCAGCAGCAGGCATATGGACCGATGGCGGATTGACATTCGTTTTCAGCTGGAACCCATTGGCATTATTGATTGATTATCCGTTTTGTTAGATTTCGATCAAGGGACCGCCACAAAGGTCGTAGACCTTACAGAGGAGGATCAGGGTTGAAGCTAGGCGGACACGTCCTGCTGGCAGATGACCATCCGCTCAGCCGCGAAGGGCTGGCGATGGCGGCGCGGATGGCGCTGCCCGGCTCGGCGATCGTCAACGCCTCCACCGTCGCGGAGGCGGTCGCGGCAACCGAGGCGCGCTATCATTGGCGGATGATCCTGCTGGATCTGCAACTGCCCGACGCGCGCGGCTATTCGGGGCTGCTGGCGCTCCAGTACCGGACACCCGGCACCCCGATCGTGATCGTCACCGCGTACGAGGATACGATGCTGATCGAAGCGGCCCGGGCGCTTGGCGCCGCGGGCTATGTCTTCAAGACGACACCGCTCGATACGATCGCCGGGCGCCTGCGCCGGGTCGATGCGGGCGAATCCGCCTTTCCGGAGGGCACCACGCCCAGCCCGCTGATCGCCGCCGCCCGCAGCCGCATCGCCAGCCTGTCGGCCGCGCAGCGCGACGTGCTGATGGCGCTGGCGGACGGGCGCTCGAACAAGCAGATCGCCCATGCGCTCGATGTGACGGAGGCGACGGTGAAGGCGCATATGACCGCGATCTTCCGCAAGATGGGCGTGACCAATCGGGCCCAGGCGCTGCTGGCGATCCAGCCGCTGACCGGATCGCTGGCCGCATGATCCGCCGCGCCGTCTCCGACCGCCGCCGACGCGGCCTGGAGCAGCGGCGGCGGAGCCCGGACCTGGCGCTGGTCGACATCGCCGAGGCGCGGATCGAGACGGTGGCGCACGAAATGCGCGCGCCGCTGACCGCGATCGTCGGCGCGCTGCGGCTGCTGGATGCGACCGATACGCCCGACACCGGTCCCGCCGACGCCGCACATGGCGAGGCTCATGCGTCGGAGCCCGCAAGCGGCGCCGGGCGGGAGGCGCTGCTGGCGCTGGCGCAGAGCAATGCGGGCCGGCTGGCGCGGCTGGTGGACGATCTGCTCGATCCCGCGACCCGCCTGTCCGACGAACTGCCGATCCGCGTCGCGCCGCTCGACCTGCGGCGGATCGTGCACCGGCTCGTTACCGACGCTGCAGGCGCGACGACGGCGAAGGCGTTGACGCTGGCGGTCCAGATGCCGCGCCGCGCGATCTGGGTGGAGGGCGATGCCGATCGGCTGTTGCAGGTCGTGACGAACATCCTCGACAACGCGATCCGTGCCGCGCCGCCGGGATCGACGATCGACGTGTCGCTCGACCGGGTGGGGCCACGCGGCGATGCGGCGATCATCCGGATCGAGGATCGGGGGGCCGGCATCCCCCCGGCGCTGCGCCCCTTCCTCTTCACCCGCGCCGCCCAGGCCGTACCGGACCGGGCGGAGGGCGGGCACGGGCTGGGTCTGGCGGTCGCCCGGTCGATCGTGATCCGCCATGGTGGCCAGATCGGTTTCGAGGCGCGGGAGGGCGGCGGCACCCGGTTCAGCATCGTGCTGCCACTGGCGTGACGCCGCTGCGCGTCCTGTATGTCGACGATGATGCTGACGTGCGCCTGCTGGTCGGCCTGTCGCTGGATCGCGACCCGGACATGTCCGCCACGCTGGCCGCCAGCGGGGCTGAGGCGCTGGCGCTGATCCGCACGGGCGGCGCGCCCTCCGTCGCGATCATCGACCTGTCGATGCCGGACATGGACGGCTTCGCGCTGTTCGACGCGCTTCGGCTGCTGCCGGGCCATGCCGCGCTGCCGATCATCTTCATGACCGCGATCGGCCGTCCGCGCCAGGCGGACCTGCTGCGCGGCCGCGACGCGTGCGGCGTGATCGCCAAGCCGTTCGACCCGCTTATGCTGCCCGCCAACATCCGCGCGCTGCTAAATCGCCGCCCGCAATACTGACGGCCCCAAGCACACGGCGGGTTTCGCCGCCTCGCGATCTGCGCAATGAAAGGGGAACCGGGACAAGCGATGGCAGCGGTGTGAGGGAGACGGGGCCGATGGCGAACGCAATGCAACGGCCCACGGCCCCCATCCGACCCGCCACGCCGATGCAGGCCGTCGCATGGATCGCGGTCGCGATGGCCGGCGCGGCGGCGCTGGCCGTCGTCGCGCTGACGCGCGGCGAATCGATCAACGCGCTGTGGATCGTCATCGCGGCGCTGTGCACCTATGCGCTCGCCTATCGCTTCTACGGGCTGTTCATCGCGCGCCGCGTGCTGGCCGTCGACATCGATCGCGCGACGCCGGCGGTCCGGCGCAACGACGGGCTGGATTTCGTGCCGACCGAACGATCCGTGCTGTTCGGCCACCACTTCGCCGCGATCGCGGGCGCGGGGCCGCTGGTCGGGCCGGTGCTGGCGGCACAGATGGGTTATCTGCCCGGAACGCTATGGCTGCTGGTCGGCGCGGTGTTCGCGGGCGCGGTGCAGGATTTCCTGATCCTGTTCTTCTCCACCCGGCGGGACGCGCGCTCGCTGGGCGACATGATCCGAAGCGAGATGGGCGCCGTGCCCGGCACGATCGCGCTGGTCGGCGTATTGGCGATCATGGTCATCCTGCTCGCGGTGCTGGCGCTGGTGGTCGTGAAGGCGCTGGCGGGCAGCCCGTGGGGCACCTTCACCGTCTTCGCCACCATCCCGATCGCGCTGGTCATGGGCGTCTATGGCCGCTTCATTCGGCCCGGCCGGATCGGCGAGATGTCGGCGATCGGCTTCGTCCTCCTGATGCTGGCGATCGTGGGCGGCGAGCCGGTCGCCCATTCGCCGACGCTGGCGCCGCTGTTCACCTTTGCCGGGCCGACGCTGGCGATCCTGCTGATGGCTTATGGCTTCGTCGCATCGGTCGTGCCCGTGTGGCTGCTGCTGGCCCCGCGCGACTATCTGTCGACCTTCCTGAAGATCGGCGTGATCGCGGGTCTGGCGATCGGCATCGTCATCGTCCGCCCCGAACTGCAGATGCCCGCGCTGACCAAGTTCGTCGACGGCACCGGCCCCGCCTTTTCGGGCACGCTGTTCCCCTTCCTGTTCATCACCATCGCCTGCGGCGCGGTGTCGGGCTTCCACGCACTGATATCGAGCGGCACGACGCCGAAGATGGTCGCCAGCGAGGAGCATCTGCGCTTCATCGGCTATGGTGCGATGCTGACCGAAAGCTTTGTGGCGATCATGGCGCTGATCGCCGCCTGCGTCCTCGACCCGGCCGTCTATTTCGCGATGAACGCGCCTGCCGCCGTGATCGGCACCACCGCCGCGCAGGCGGCACAGACGATCGGCGGCTGGGGCTTCGTCATCTCCCCCGACATGCTGGACCAGATCGCCCGCGACGTCGGCGAGGGCACGATCCTAAGCCGCGCGGGCGGCGCGCCGACGCTGGCGGTCGGCATGGCGCACATCCTGTCCCGCGTGATCGGCGGGCAGGCGATGATGGCCTTCTGGTATCATTTCGCCATCCTGTTCGAGGCGCTGTTCATCCTGACCACGGTCGATGCCGGCACGCGCGTCGCCCGCTTCATGATCCAGGATCTGCTGGGCGCGTTCATCCCCGCGATGAAGGCGACGGAGCGGACCGCGCCGAACCTGATCGCGACCGCGCTGGCGGTGGGGGCCTGGGGTTATTTCCTCTATGCCGGCGTCACCGACCCGCTGGGCGGGATCAACACGCTGTGGCCGCTGTTCGGCATCTCCAACCAGATGCTGGCGGCGATCGCGCTGACGCTGTCGACCGTCCTCCTCTTCAAGATGAAGCGGCAGCGTTATGCCTGGGTGACGATGGCGCCCGCCGCATGGCTGCTGATCTGCACGCTGACCGCGGGCTGGCAGAAGCTGTTCCACGCCGACCCGCGCATCGGCTTCCTCGCCCACGCCCGAAAATTCTCCGACGCACTGGCACGCGGAGAGGTGCTCGCCCCCGCGAAGACGGCGGCGGAGATGCGGCAGATCATCCTGAACGACCGGGTCGACGCGGGCCTCACCGCCTTCTTCGTCGCGGTGGTACTGGCGATCCTGGTGTATGGCGTCGGCGCCGTACGCAAGGCGCGCGCGAATCCGCAGCCGACCGCGCTGGAGGTCGGCACGCCGGCGACGGCATAGCCTTCGCCCCCTCCCCTTCGGGGAAGGGGCATGGCCTTCAAATCACCAGCCGCCCGTTGGCCTGCGGCTCGCCGAAATCGGGCGTACCGTCCGGCCGCCAGCGGATAAGCTGCGCGCGGGTGTGCCGGTTGGGATCGAACAGCGGATCGCCCGTGATCTTGTCGTAATCGCGCCCGTGATAGACCAGCACGTCGCGCCCGGCGGCATCGACGGTGAAGCTGTTGTGCCCCGGACCGAACACCTTGTTCCGCGCCGACGTCTTGAACACCGGCATCGGTGACTTCGTCCAGCTGGCGGCATCCATGATGTCCGCATCGTCCCGCGCGGTCAGCATCCCCATGCAATAGCGCGAATCGGTCGCGCTCGCCGAATAGGTCATGAACAGCCGGCCATGCCGCGCCAGCACCGCCGGCGCCTCGTTCACCTTGAACCCCTGAATCTCCCAGTCTAGGGTCGGCACCGACAGCCGCACCGGCTTCGCCGCGAAGGTCAGCGGCGTGGCGAGCGGCGCGAGATAGAGGTTGGAGTTGGTGTCGATCCCCGGCTCCTGCTGCGCCCAGGCGAGGTAGCGGGTGCCGCGATGGACGAAGCTGGTCGAATCGAGGTTGAAGCTGTCCCACGGCGTTTCCAGCTGCCCCAGCACCGTCCACTTGCCCGTCATCGTGTCCGGCCCGTCGCACATCACGGCATAGGTGCGGATACGGAACGGGTCGCCGCCGCCACTGCTGGGGCCGGCGGCGAAGTACATGATCCAGCGCCCGTCGATCCGGTGCAGTTCCGGCGCCCAGAGGAAGCCGGACATGGGGCCGCTGTCCGCATGGCGCCACAGCACCGCCTCCGGCGCGGTCGCCAGCCCCGCCAGCGTCGGCGCGCGGCGCAGCACCAGCCGGTCATATTCGGGGACGGAGCCGGTCATGTAATACTGCCCGTCGTCGTGACGGAACACCTGCGCGTCGGCACGCTGGCGGACGAGCGGATTGACGATCGTCTCCCCCGCCGGTCCCTGCTTCATTTTGGGCCCCGTCTTGGCCCAGCCTGGCGTCGCCGCGATCGCCGCTGCCGCGCCCAGCAGCGTCCGTCGCGACAGCGCCTGTGCGCTCATGGTCATTCTGCCCTCTCCCGTCCGATACCGCCGAAACGGGCGGATCATTTCTACTCCGACAATATAGATCACCCGGCCCGGGGCAATCCACCCGTTTGCGTCGCTGGCGGACATTGCTACAACTGGGGATTGCTAGAACGAGGGTGGGTGATGACGGAGGCGCAGGACGCGCAGGATCTGACGGCGGACATCGACCTGCGCCGGATTCCGCGTGGTACGGGCCGGCGCCTGCACGGCGCGATCGCGCACAAGCTGGGCACCGCGATCGTCTCCGGCGAATATGCGCCGGGCGACACGCTGTCGGGCGAGGTCGCGTTCTCCGAGGCGCTGGACGTCTCGCGCAGCGCCTATCGCGAGGCGATCCAGGTGCTGGCGGCCAAGGGGCTGGTCGAAAGCCGGCCGAAGGCGGGCACCCGCGTGCTCCCGCGCGACCGCTGGAACCTGCTCGATCCCGAGGTGCTGGCCTGGGCCTTCTCGTCGGAGCCGGACGTGCAGTTCGTGCGCGCCCTGTTCGAACTGCGCGCGATCGTGGAGCCGGCGGCGGCCGGCCTCGCGGCGGAGCGGCGCGACCGCACCGACCTGAAGGTGATGAAGGACGCGCTGACGGGGATGCGCCATCACAGCTTGGCCAATGCCGCAGGGCGCGCGGCGGATCGCGACTTCCACAACGCCATTCTGCGCGCGACGCATAACGACGCGCTCGTCGTACTGAGCGCCAGTATCGGCGCGGCGGTCAACTGGACGACGCAGTTCAAGCAGCGCGCACGCGCCCTGCCGCGCAATCCAATCCCCGATCACGTCCGCGTCTATGACGCGATCGCGGCGCAGGACGTGGATGGCGCGACGAAGGCGATGCGGACGCTCGTCGATCTGGCGCTGGAGGATACGCGCAGCGCGATGGCGGGCTGAACGGCGGCCGGGCGAACCGCCCGGCCCGCCCCCGTTATTTCGCGCGGCGGACCGTCACGATCTTCACGGGCGCCTTCAGGATCTGCCCCCGCATCGCCGGCCCGCCCGCGGTGGGGAAGGTCGGTGCGGTCAGGATGCGGCGGATCACGTCCATCCCCGCCACGACATGGCCGAACGCGGCATAGCCCGCCTTGTCCGTCTTCGCCGCCGGGTTCGCGTCCAGCGTCGGCACATTGCCCACGACGATGAAGAAATCGCCCCGGCCGGTCCCCGGCCCGGCGCTGGCCAGCGAGATCGCGCCATCGTCATGCGTCAGCCCGGTCTGGCTGGTCGGCTCATGCGCGACGGGCGGAAAGATCAGGTCGGTGCGGTTCTTCACCCCGCCCTGCACCAGCCCGGCACTCTCCCCCAGCGTCATCGCGCGGTAGAAGGTCGTGTTGTCGAAGCGCTTCGCATCGACATAGCGCAGGAAATTGGCGACCGTCTTCGGCGCCTTGCCCTTGGCCAGATCGACCGTGACGGGGCCATAGGCGGTTGCGATCACCACGCGCACGTCGCCCGGCTGCGGCGCGGCCGGCGCCGCGATCGGTGTCGGAGAAGGCGCGGGCGCCGTCGTCTGCCCCGCCACCGGCGTCGCGGCGAGCAGCGCCAGCGCCGTCGCCAGCCGCGCGATCACCGGGTCACCCGCGTGACATGGCCCATCTTGCGCCCCGGCCGCGCCACGCGCTTGCCATAGAGGTGCAGGTGCGCCCCCGCCTCGGTCAGCGCGGCGCTGCCGTCGTCGTCGCCGATCAGATTGTCCATGACCACCTGCGTGCCGGCCAGCGCGGTCGAACCAAGCGGCAGGCCGCAGATCGCGCGGATATGGTTTTCGAACTGCGAGGTATCGGCCCCCTCGATCGTCCAGTGGCCGGAATTATGGACGCGCGGCGCCATCTCGTTGAACACCGGCCCCTCCGCCGTCGCGAAGAATTCGCAGGCGAGCACGCCGACATAGTCCAGCTCCGCCGCGATCCGCGCAGCGAGGTCCGCGGCGGCATCGACCTGCGCCAGCACCTCCGCCGGCGCGGGCACGGTGGAGGTGCGCAGGATCGCGTCGCGATGGACGTTGTGCGGCGCGTCGTAGCGGACGACCGCGCCGTCCGCGCCGCGCGCGATCAGGATCGAGAATTCATGATCGAAGGTGACGAACGCCTCCAGCACCGCCGGCCCGCCGATCGCGGCCCAGGCGGCGTCGGCGTCTTCGGGGGAGGACAGCCGTACCTGCCCCTTGCCGTCATAGCCGAAGCGCGTCGTCTTCAGCACGGCGGGGCAGCCGACCGTCGCGATCGCCGCGTCCAGCCCGGCGCGGTCGTGCACCTCCGCCCAGCGCGCCGGGCGGCCGCCGACCGATTCGACGAAGCGCTTCTCCGCGATCCGGTCCTGCGCCACCGCCAGCGCGCGCGGGTGCGGATGGACGGGCACGCGCGCGGCCAGCCATTCGACCGGCGCGATCGCGACATTCTCGAACTCGTACGTCACCACGTCGCAGCTGGCGGCGAAGTCGGCCAGCACGACCGGGTTCTGGTAATCGGCGCGGCTGATGACGGAGGCGGTCTGCGCCGCGACATTCTCCGCATCCGGCGCCAGCACATGCGTGCGATAGCCGAGCTGCGCGGCGGCGACGCCCAGCATCCGGCCCAGCTGGCCGCCGCCCAGGATACCGATCGTGGCGCCGGGCGGCAGGCTCATGCGGCACCTTGCGCGTCGGGTTCCTCCGCCACGGCATCGGTCTGCGCCGCGCGCCACGCCTTCAGCCGTTCGGCCAGCGCCTCGTCATGCGTCGCGAGGATCGCGGCGGCGAGCAGGCCCGCGTTGATCGCCCCCGCCTTGCCGATCGCCAGCGTGCCGACCGGGATGCCGCCGGGCATCTGCGCGATCGACAAAAGGCTGTCCATGCCCTTCAGCGCCTTCGATTCGACGGGCACGCCGAGCACCGGCAGGTACGTCATCGCCGCCACCATGCCGGGCAGGTGCGCCGCCCCGCCCGCGCCCGCGACGATCACCTTCAGCCCGCGATCCGCCGCGCCGGTGGCGTAATCGTACAGCCGCTGCGGCGTGCGGTGCGCCGACACGACCTTCGTCTCGTGCGGGACGCCCAGCGTGGACAGGATCTCCGCCGCGTGGCGCATCGTGTCCCAATCGGACGTGGAGCCCATGATGATGCCGACCTGCGTCATAGCCGCGCGGTTAGCGGGCCGGGCGATGCGTGGCAATCGTCAGCGGCGTGGGCGGCGCGAATGTAGGGCATCCTGCGGCTGGTGGCTGGCAACGGGCGGCAGGGCCGAGGCAAGGGAGCGGGGCGGGCCGATCGCCCGGCCCGCTCCCGTATCCCGGCCGTCAGGCGAGCCTGGCGGCGGGGCGGCGGCGGCGGGCGGCGGCGCCGACCAGGCCCAGTCCGAGGACCATCATCGCCCAGGACGCCGGCTCCGGAATGGCGGCGGCGGGCGTAGGGCTCAGCGCGAACGTATCGTAGCCCTCCTCGTCATAGATGCTCAGGCTCGCCTCGGTGAAGGCTGCGAGCTGGGCCGCCGTGGGCAGGGCGCCCGCCGAAATCGTCGTGCCGTCGCTATCGCCGAAATAGACGATGGCGGTGAAGTCGGGCGATGCGTAGGACGCGAACCGGAAATTGTCGTAGTGCATGTTTATCGTGGACGGGTAGATGGCCTGGAAAGGCACCTGCCGGCCGTTGATGTACAGGGTGGCCGTCACGGCGTAATCGCCGAAAAAGTCCGCTCCGGGGATCGACCGTGCGACCGGGGCGGCATCGTCATACGAGAACACCAGCCGCGCGACGCTGCCGGTCGCGACGACCGGCGCCGTACCTTCATGACTGACCGTGCCGCTGTAATCCATCGACACGATAGCTGCGTCGGCCGCATGGCCGGCACACAGTGCGGTCGTCAGCGCAACCGCGGTCATCATCTTCGTCTTCATTTTCCCCCCTGGCGGCGACCCGGCTGGTCGCCTGCTCCCGTTTTTGGATAAGGGCGGATTAACAGGTTTGCCGGTGGCTGTCGCCGCGACGGCCATGCGACGACGGCCCGGCCGGGCGGCTGCTCGGCGGCCCTCGTGCCATGATTATATAATTATTACAGATACCTAATCGATCGATGGCGGTTCGCGCCGCCCGCGTCATGAGACGCGGTGCAAAGTCTTTGAGACGCAGGAATCGATTTTCCCTGGGATCACGGCGCGGCGCCCTGAGGGCCGACCCGTTGTCCCATCCGGCCGGTGGACGCCCCGGCATTCACCGGGGCGACGCGGCGAATCGCAGGGCCTCACCGCTCCGACAGGTAATAGCGGTCTGTGGGGTTCAGGTCCGCATCCAGTTCGTAGACGATCGGCTGCGCGGTCGGGATTTCCAGCCCGGTGATCTCCTCGTCGGGGATGTTCGACAGATGCTTCACCAGCGCGCGCAGCGAGTTGCCATGGGCGGAGATCAGCACGCGCTGCCCATCCTTCAGCGCCGGCGCGATCCGCGTTTCCCAATAGGGCAGGACGCGCGCGATCGTATCCTTCAGGCTTTCGGTCGCGGGGATGGCGATGCCGGCATAGCGGCGATCCTGCGTCAGGTCATAGGGGCCGCCCGCCTCCGCCGGCGGCGGCGGCACGTCGAAGCTGCGACGCCAGATCTTCACCTGATCCTCGCCATGCTTCGCCGCCGTCTCGGCCTTGTCCAGCCCGGTCAGGCCGCCATAGTGCCGCTCGTTAAGGCGCCAGTCCTTCTCCACTGGCAGCCACAACCGGCCCATCGCCTCCAGCGCCAGGTTCAGCGTCTTGATCGCGCGGGTCTGCAGGCTGGTGAAGGTCTGGTCGAAATCCAGGCCCTTCGCCGCCATCAGCTCGCCCGCCGCGCGCGCCTCGGCGGCGCCCTGCTCGGTCACGTCGACGTCCCACCAGCCGGTGAAGCGGTTCTCAAGGTTCCAGCTGGACTGGCCGTGGCGGATAAGGACGAGCTGGGGCATCAGGACTCCTGGGCAAGATCGAGCGTCATGAAACGGTTGTGCGGGCTGGCGGCATAATCGCCAAACGGCCCCGCGTCCACGAATCCGGCACGGGCATAGACCGCGATGGCGGCGTCGTAGAAGGGCGTCGTGCCCGTTTCCAGGTTCAGCCGGCGATACCCGCGCGCCCGCGCCTCGCCGACGATATGCGCGATCAGCGCATGGCCGTATCCGCGCCCGCGCCGGTTGGCGGCGACGCGCATCGACTTCACCTCCCCCTCCTTCGCGCCATGACCGGCGTCCAGTTCCTTCAGCGCGCCGAACCCGGCCAGCCCGTCCGCGTCGTGCAGCGACCAGAAGGTGATCGACGGTGCCGACAGCCCGCCCGCGTCGAGCGCGAAGGCGAAGCCGGGGGGCACGTTGCCATGCTGTTCCGCGACATGCGCCGCCAGCATCGGGCGGATATGCTCCGCCGTCGGATCGTCCCGCCTGATGTCCATTCCCCAGCACCCCGCTTGCCGCCTCGAACACCGCCTTCTACCCATGGCCGCCACCGGGACAACAGGAGCCGGGACAACAGGAGCGATGCCATGACGATCCGCCGCCGCACGATCGTGTATGACGGGCCGGGCGGCCCGTTCGAGGGGGTCTTCGCCTGGGACGACGCGGCCGGCGCGACGCGCCCCGGCGTCCTCGTCGTCCCCAATGTGCTGGGCCAGAAGGAGGCGGACAACGCGGTCGCGGAGCGGCTGGCGGCGGCGGGCTGGCCGGCGCTGGCGTGCGACGTCTACGGGCAGGGCAAGCGCACCGTGCGCGGCCCCGACCAGGGCCGCTACATGGCCGAACTGAACGCCGACCGCGCGCTACTGCGCGACCGGCTGGCGGCGTCGCTGGCGGCACTGGCCGCGCAGGACGAGGTCGCGGCGGACCGCTGCGCCGCGATCGGCTTCTGCTTCGGGGGCAAGGCGGTGCTCGACATGGCGCGCGCCGGGCTGGCGGTGCGCGGCGTCGTGTCGCTGCACGGCCTGTTCGACCCGCCGCCCTATGCCAGCGTGACGCCGATCGCGGCGAAGGTGCTGGTCTGCCACGGCTGGGACGACCCGCTCGCACCGCCCGACGCGGTGACTGGTCTGGCGGCGGAGCTGACCGCGGCCGGCGCGGACTGGCAATTGCTGGCGCACGGCCATGCCGGCCACGCCTTCACCGACCGCGCAGTTCCCAAGGGGGATGGCGGCTTCGGCTTCGACGCGAATGCCGACCGCCGCAGCCACGCCGCGCTGATCGCGTTTCTGGAAGAGGTGCTTGGATAGGGTGCGGCCAGCCCGCCGCGCGTCAGTCGTCCTCGTCCTCGAAGCCCACCAGCGCCAGCGCGCGCGCCTTCATCTGGCGCTGCTGGCACCAGTGGACCAATGCCTCCTCGCGCCCATGCGTCACCCACACTTCGCGCGGGGCGATCTCGGTCAGCGTGTCGGTCAGCTCGTCCCAGTCGGCATGATCGGACAGGATCAGCGGCAGCTCGACATTCTTCTGCCGCGCGCGCTGGCGCACCCGCATCCAGCCGGACGCCATCGCCGTGATCGGATCGGGCAGCCGCCGCGACCAGCGATCGTTCAGCGCGGACGGCGGGCACATCACCACGTGCCCCGCCATCGCCCCCTTCGCCACGCCTGCCACCGGGATCAGCTCGCCCAGCCTGACCCCCAGTTCGGCATAGAGGTCGCACAGGCGCTGCAGCGCGCCGTGGATATAGATCGGCGCCTCATGCCCCCGCGAGCGCAGTTCCGCGATGACGCGCTGCGCCTTGCCCAGCGCATAGGCGCCAACCAGCACGCAGCGGTCGGGATTGGCGTGCAGCCGCGCCAGCAGCTTGTCGATCTCGTCCCCCGTATCGGGATGGCGGAAGACGGGGAGCGCGAACGTCGCCTCGGTGACGAAGACGTCGCATTTCACCGGCTCGAACGGCGCGCAGGTCGGGTCCGGCCGGCGCTTGTAGTCGCCCGACACCACCACCCGCTCGCCGCGATAGTCGAGCACGATCTGCGCAGATCCCAGCACATGGCCCGCCGGGACGAAGCCCACCGTCACCTCGCCCAGCCGCACCGTCTCGCCATAGGCGACCGGCGCGCCGTTCTGCGGGCCATAGCGCGCCGCCATGATCGCCAGCGTGTCCGGAGTCGCCCAGACGGTGCCGTGGCCACCGCGCGCGTGATCGGCATGACCGTGCGTGACGAGCGCGCGCGGCGTCGGCTCCGACGGATCGACCCAGGCGTCGGCCGGGCGGACGTGGATGCCGTGCGGATGCGGTTCGATCCAGTCGCCTAGCTTTGCCATGGCGCTACTACGCGCGGGACCGGCGGCCGGTGCCGTTCGGATAGTTCGTCTTGCCCCGATCGCCCGGGCACCCGACATGCGGGTACGATATGGCGGACCACGAACCGGATTGCGGCGCACGCGCGTCGATGCTGCCCGCCGCGATCGACGGCTGGTTCACCGCGCGTGGCTGGCATCCGCGTCGCCACCAGCTGGCCATGCTCGATCAGGCGCGCGCCGGCCGCCACGCGCTGCTCGTCGCGACGACGGGGGCGGGCAAGACGCTGTCCGGCTTCCTGCCGACGCTGGTCGATCTGGCGGAGCACCCCGCGGACGGGCTGCACACGCTTTACGTCTCGCCGCTGAAGGCGCTGGCGGTCGATATCCAGCGCAACTTGGTGACGCCGGTCGACGAAATGGGGCTCGACATCCGGGTCGAGACGCGGACGGGCGATACGCCCTCCGACCGCAAGGCGCGGCAGCGGGTGAAGCCGCCGCATATCCTGCTGACCACCCCCGAATCGCTGTCGCTGCTGCTCAGCTATCCCGACGCGGCGCTGATGTTCGCGGGCCTCAGGACGATCGTGGTGGACGAGGTGCACGCCTTCGCCACCGGCAAGCGCGGCGACCTGCTGGCGCTGTGCATGGCGCGCCTGCAACGACTGGCGCCTGGGATGCGCCGCGTCGCGCTGTCCGCCACGGTCGCGGATGCGGACGGATATCGCGCGTGGCTGGCCCCCGACGGCGATATCGACACGGTCGCGCTGGTCGAGGGAGAGGCGGGCGCGCCGCCCGATATCCGCATCCTGCTGCCGCAGGACCGCGTGCCCTGGGCGGGCCATTCGGGCCGCTACGCCGCCGAACAGGTGATGCGGACGATCGCCGACCACCGCACCACCATCGTCTTCTGCAACACCCGCAGCCTGGCGGAGCTGATCTTCCAGGATCTGTGGAAGGCGAACGACAAGGGCCTGCCGATCGGCGTCCATCACGGCAGCCTGTCGCTGGAGGCGCGGCGCAAGGTTGAGGGCGCGATGGCGGCGGGAAAGCTGCGCGCGCTGGTCGCGACCGCCAGCCTGGACCTGGGCGTCGACTGGGGCGATGTGGATTGCGTGATCCAGATGGGCGCGCCCAAGGGCTCCTCGCGGCTCCTCCAGCGGATCGGCCGCGCCAACCACCGGCTGGACGAATCGAGCCGCGCGATCCTCGTCCCCGGCAACCGCTTCGAATATCTGGAGGCGCGCGCCGCGCTCGACGCGGTGGAGGCAGGCGAGCTGGACCCGGACCTGTTCCGCCCCGGCGCGCTCGACGTGCTGGCGCAGCACGTCATGGCCTGCGCCTGCGCGGAGCCGTTCCGCCGCGACGACCTGCTGGCGGAGATACGCTCCGCCCTCCCCTATTCCGCGCTGCCCGACGAGACGTTCGACCGCGTTCTGGGCTTCATCCGCGACGGCGGCTATTCGCTGCAGGCCTATGACCGGTTCAAGCGGCTGGTCGAGGAGGCGGACGGCTCATGGCGTGTCGCGCATCCCAAATTCGTCGCGCAGCACCGGCTGAACGCGGGCATCATCGTGGAGGCGACGATGCTGAACGTCCGCTTCCGCAACGGCCGCCATCTCGGCAAGGTGGAGGAGGGGTTCGCCGCGACGCTGGCGCATGGCGACACCTTCTTCTTCGCCGGCCTCAGCCTTGAGGTGGAGAAGATCGATACGGAGGACCTGATCGTCCGCGCCACCAGCCGCCCGGCGCGCATCCCCACCTATGGCGGCAGCCGGATGCCGCTGTCGACCAGCCTGGCCGACCGGGTGCGCAGCTTCCTCGCCAGCCCGTCCGAATGGGGTCGCTTTCCCGATGACGTGCACGAATGGCTCGACATGCAGGCGCGGCGATCGACGCTGCCGGCGCCCGGCCAGTTGCTGGTCGAGACCTTTCCGAGAGAGGGGCGGCATTACATAGTCGCCTATGGGTTCGAGGGGTGGAACGCGCACCAGTCGCTGGGCATGTTGCTGACGCGGCGGATGGAGACGATGGGGCTGAAGCCGACCGGCTTCGTCGCCAACGACTATGCGATCGCCTGTTACGGGCTGGAGCCGATCACCGATCCCGCCCCGCTCTTTTCCCCCGACATCCTCGAACATGAATTCGTCGACTGGGTGCAGCAATCGCACCTGCTCAAGCGCGCGTTCCGCGAGGTCGCGGTGATCGGCGGCCTCGTCGAGCGGCAGCATCCCGGCAAGCGCAAGACCGGGCGGCAGGTCACCTTCTCCACCGACCTCATCTACGACGTGCTGCGCAAGTACGAACCCACGCACCTGCTGCTCCAGGCGGCGTGGGACGATGCCCGCGCCCGCATGACCGATATCGGCCGCCTCGCCGGGCTGCTGGAACGTGCGCAGGACACGATGCTGCACATCGACCTGCCGCGAGTCTCCCCGCTCGCCGTCCCCGTGCTGGTCCTGATCGGGCGCGAACGCGTGTCGACCAACGCCGGCGACGACGCGCTGCTGATGGAGGCGGAGGTGCTGGCGGCAGAGGCGATGGCGTAGCGTGATACGGGGCAAACCCGCGCGCTGCCCCCCGCCTTCCCACCCCGGCGGAGGTCGGGGTCCAGTCGCGACACGATCATGGTCCCGTGCGACCTCCCGGGGTGGCGGCGGTACTGTCCCGCAAGGCAGTCCCTCCAAGTTGCGGACAGCATAGCGCCCGCCGCCCGGCCCGCGCCCCTTCACATCCGGTACACGCCGCGCCAGATATGATCCCGGCATGTTTCCCACCCCCAGTTCGGACCCCGTCCCCTATCTGATCGCGGCGCTGATCGTCGGCGTACTGCTCGTCGCGCGGCGCGTGCCGCTGCTGGGCGGGCTGGTGCGGATCGCCACCTGGGGCGCGCTGGCACTCGCGCTCGTCGTCCTGCTGGGGGAGCGGGCGGACTTCGACCCCTATCTTGCGCGGATCGCCACCTTCCTTAAGCTCGACAACCAGCGCGTCGTCGGGGACACGATGCGCATCCGCATGAGCCCCGACGGCCATTTCTGGGTGCGGGTGAAGCTGAACGGCACGGAGCGGCGGATGCTGGTGGACAGCGGCGCCACCGTCACCGCCATCTCCGCCACCACCGCGCAGGCGGCGGGGCTGACCCCGGCGGAGGGGATCGTGCCGGTCCTGCTGCGCACCGCCAACGGCACCGTGGAGGCGCAGACGGGCAAGGTGCGCACGCTGCGGCTGGGCAATATCGTCGCCTACGACGTGCCCGTCGTCGTCTCGCCCGCGTTCGGCGACATCAATGTCGTCGGCATGAACTTCCTGTCGCGGCTGAAATCCTGGCGGGTCGAGGGGGAGACGCTGATCCTCGAACCCCATCATCCGCAGGGCGCCTGACCGGCCCCTTCCCCGCGACGGATCGCCGCGATCGGGCACGATGGCTGTCCTACGCGCCCGCCTTCGCGTAGAAGGCCGCGCATGGCCCGGTCGATCCGCCCCGACGATACCCACCCGCCCGTGGCGGCGCCGTCTGCCGGCTTCCGCCCGGCGCATCCCGATACTACGCCCCGCTTCGCGCCGGACCCGACGCTTGTGTCAACGTCCTCAACATTCGCGCCCGATTTCCCGCCGCCGCCGCCCGCATGTCTCAACAGTCTCAACGTTCGTCTGCCGAAAGTATCCGAATGACCGTGTACGCCGCCCGCCTCGCCACCCTTCGCGATCATCTGCGCAGCCATGGGCTCGATGGTTTCGTCGTGCCGCTGACCGACGAATATCTCAGCGAATATGTCGGCAGCTATGCCCAGCGCCTCGCCTGGCTGACCGGGTTCGAAGGGTCGGCCGGCTCTGCCGTCGTGCTGGCGGATCGCGCCGCGATCTTCACCGACGGCCGCTACACGCTGCAGGTGCGCGAGCAGGTGGACGGCACGGCATGGGACTATGTCGCCGTTCCCCAGACCCCCGTCGCCGAGTGGCTGGGCGCCCACGCCCCCGCCGGCGCGCGCATCGGATACGACCCCTGGCTCCACACCGCCGCCTGGGTGGCGGAGGCGACCGTCGCGCTGGCCGCGCGTGACGCGACGCTGGTCGCGGTGGAGGCCAACCCCGTCGACGCGATCTGGCACGACCGGCCCGCCCCCTCCCCCGCCCGGCTGCGCGTGCAGGACGAGGCGCTGGCCGGCGCCTCTTCCGCCGCGAAACGTGGCGCGATCGCCGACTGGCTGACCGATCGGCGCGCAGACGCGGTCGTGCTGTCAGCGCTCGATTCGATCGCCTGGCTGCTCAACGTGCGCGGCAGCGACGTCGCGCACACGCCCGTCGCGCTCGCCTATGCGATCCTCCACGCCGATGGCGCGACCGACCTGTTCGTCGCGCCCGACAAGGTCGACGATACGGTGCGCCAGCATCTCGGCAACGCCGTCCGCCTGCACGACCGCACCGCCTTCGCCGCGGCGCTCGGCGATTTCGCGGGACGGCGCGTCGCGGTCGATCCGGCCGGCGCGGTCGCGGCGATCGGCGCGGCGCTCGCCGCCGGCGGCGCGACTTTGGTGGCGGAGCGCGATCCCGTGCTGCTGGCCAAGGCGATCAAGAATCCGGTCGAGATCGCCGGCCACCGCGCCGCCTCGCTGCGCGACGGCGCCGCCGTCAGTCGCTTCCTGCGCTGGGCGGAAGAGGCGCTGCCCGGCGGTACGGAGACGGAATTGTCCGCCGCCGCGCGCCTGCTCGCCTTCCGGCAGGAGGGCGGGCTGCTGCTCGACACCAGTTTCGCGACCATCTCCGCGACCGGCGCGCACGGTGCCAGCCCGCATTATCACGTCACTCCCGAATCGGATGCGCCGATCCTGCCGGGCCAGCTCTACCTGATCGATTCGGGCGGCCAGTATGCGGACGGGACGACCGACATCACCCGCGTGCTGCCGGTCGGTGCGCCCACTGCCGAGATGCGCGACCGCTTCACCCGCGTGCTGCGCGGCCATATCGCCGTCGCCACCGCCATCTTCCCGGACGGCACGCCCGGCAGCCAGCTCGACAGCTTCGCGCGGCGCCCGCTCTGGGAGGCGGGGCTGGATTACGGCCACGGCACCGGCCACGGCATCGGCGCCTATCTGTCGGTGCACGAAGGGCCGCAGCGCATCGCCTCCCCCCTCTATCCCGGCGGCCAGTCGCTGGAGCCTCTGCGCGCGGGCATGATGCTGTCGAACGAGCCGGGCTATTACAAGCCGGGCGAATACGGCATCCGCATCGAGAATCTGGTGCTGACGGTGCCCTGCGCCATCCCCGGCGGCGATGCGGAACGGGCGATGCTCGCCTTCGAAACGCTCACCACCGTGCCGATCGAGCGCGACCTGATCGACACGGCGCTGCTGTCGGACGCGGAACTCGACTGGCTCAACACCTATCACGCCACGGTCGAACGCGCGCTGGCGCCGCTGCTGACGGGCGCGGACGCGGACTGGCTGGCGCGCAAATGCGCGCCGCTCGGCCGCTAGGACCTCGGCAGCGTATCGGCGTCGGGCGCGGCGGGTCGATCGGCGGACGGCCGGGGCTCCGACGCCGCCTCGCCCCGCGCCTGCGCCTTGCGCCGCCGAAGGTTGTCCCGCAGTGCCGCCGCCAGCCGCGCGGCCTTTTCATCGTCCTTCGCCATGCCCCCCGCGCTATCGCGCCGCAAAGCGCTTGACAATCCGCCCGCCCTCCGCTCTAGGCGCGCTTCCCGTCTGACGGACGAGTGCTGCCGTAGCTCAGTGGTAGAGCGCATCCTTGGTAAGGCTGAGGTCGTGAGTTCAATCCTCACCGGCAGCACCATTTTTCCTGACAATGCCCCTTAGCGGGTTCGCAACTGCGACTTTAGCGAACTCAGCGCTCACGTGCGCCGTCGCTTTCTCAGGCTCACGTTGCCAGACGCTCTGGCCTAAGCTGGATGGGCGGCGTCGGTCCTCTGCCGAACCTGCACGGGCATCGGTGTTGCACGCCAGCACGTTGAAGACGACGGCGTCGAACAGCCGCAGTGCATCGGGACCGAGCGCCTGCCGCCGGACGAGGTTCATCATGTCGGCGACGGTCGGGCCACGGATGCCCGTTCTGTTCCGCTCGTACTTGGCGGACGGTGGCTTACCCAGCGCTTGGCAAAAGTCCTCCAGATGCAGCCGACGCCATTGCGCCCCGTCTGGCGCGCGGTCGTAGCGCGGGATCAGGAAATAGCGCCTTCCGCCCGCCACTCCGGTCGTCACCGGCGGCGCCGTCAATCCGCAGAGCCTAGCCAGCGTCAGGCACCACGCCTCGTTCTGGACGCTGCCGTGGAGGCGTTCGCTGTCGCGCTTGAGGATATGGGTCGAAGGCGACCCGTCGAGCGGAATGCAGATCCGGCCGTCGGCGTCGCACGCCACCGCCAGCTTGGTCTGAACGCCCGCCAGCGACATCGACACGCCGTCATCGCCCGCGAGGAACGGCTTGCGGGGAAGCTCCTCAATGATGCGTTCGAGATCGTCCTCTGTCTCGATCCGCTGCCAGCGCTCTGTGCCGGTCAGCCCCGGCGCACCGAAGGAAAGCGCGCCGGCGGTGTCGCGGCCGATCGCATCCAGTAGGGCGAGGATGT
>CAJYLQ010000051.1 GCA_913775975.1 uncultured Sphingomonas sp.
AGGACTATGCAAAACGACAGTCTTTTTCGATCCCCAAAGCACCTTGAATGCCCCAGGTAACCGCAGACCACCGCCCACATGTCCCTTCATCTAAACCAACAATGTCAAAGAGCGACCGAAAAATCGGCGCGTCTTCCTACCCCTTTTTCTCGGGGCGGTCAGTGCGCCGGGCTATCGGTGACTGCCGCGGCGACCGTGTGGGCCACCGCTGCGGTGACACCCATCTAGGGGAGGCTTTCCGGTCCGTCAAACGCTTTTGTCGCGGAAGTGCAAAAAAAGTTCCGCGAACCTGTCTTTTCCCCTGTGGACCCGGCGTTTGACGCGTGCGGCGGGGATCGATGCCGGGTTGAGAGGACACGGCGACTCCGCCACCATCGCGGTCGTGACGAACGAATCACCCAAGGGACTCGGCGATTCGGCCTATGCCGCCTTCGCCTGGCAGCGGTTTCGCACCATCCTCGCCTGGATGATCGTCGCGGGAGCCGCGTGCTCGGCCGGCGTGATCGTGGTCATGGCGCATCTTCAAGGGCCGCTGCATCGAATCACCATGTTCGCGATTCTCGGCGGAGTCGGCGGATCCGTCACGATGGCGGGCGCGCTGATGGGCCTCGCCTTTCTCAGCTCGGGCTCCGGCCATGACGAGGATGTCGAGCGGATCGACGCGCCATGAAAAAAGGCCGGGATCGCGGCATTGCGATCCCGGCCTTCCTGATATCTGCAAAGCGAGTGGACGGATCAGTCCGCCGCGACCTCGCTGACCGCCCGCGCCCGACGCCGCCGGGGCTTGGGCGCCTCGCTGTCTTCCGCATACCCGTCTGCGCCTGCATCATTGGCGGCCGCAATGCCGAGCGACGGCGGCAGGCGATCCGCCTCGAACCCGTTCGCCTCGGCCGCGCCATTCGCCTCGACGACCGGGGCGGCATCGCGCCGGGGGCGACCGCGACGACGCGGCGCCGGCGCTTCGTTCGCCAGACCGCCATCGGCGGCGATCACCGCCTCCGCGCGATCGGGGAGCGATTCGCCCGCCTCGACCGGATCGGCGCGATGCTGGCCGGCGACCTCGACCGGCGCGGCATCGGCACCCTCGCCCCGGCGCGGTTCGCGCTGGTCGCGATCCCAGCGGCGCGGACGTTCGCCGCGCGGCTGGCGGTCCTGACGATCCTGACGTTCGCCGCGATCCTGACGATCACCGCGGTCGTTACGGTCCTGACGCTCGCCGCGCTCCTGACGCTCGAGCTGCTGGCCCTGCTCGCCCGGACGGATCGGCTCGCCCTCGTCACCGAAATCATCGTCGGAGTCGCTGTCGCCATCGAACGCGTTACGGCGCGGCTGCTGGTCCTCGAACCGGCCGCGCTGGTCGCTCAGCACGCGGAAATAATGGTCGGCGAACTGCAGGTAATATTCGGTGTTGACCCGGTCGCCCTGGCGCTGCGCATCGGCGGCGAGGTTCTTGTACTTCTCGTACAGCTGGCTGGCATTGCCGCGCGCGCGGCTGTCGATGCGGTTGCCGTTGTCGGCACGCCCCTGACCGCCCTGACGCTGGCCGTTGCCCCCGCCGTTACCACCACGGCCGCGACGACGACCGGCCTGCCGATTGTTGATCAAGCTGTATGTCCCTATCTCAGAAGCAAAAGCGTAGCACGCAAAACGGGCTCCTCGGCCGCGATGGGATGGCCATGCCCACCCGATCGACCCTCGGGGTACGATCGGCTTCCCCGGAGCCTGCGCCGCGCGCATGGCATCTGGTCGGCGGGTACGGGTCACGCCCGGGCATCATGTGCCTAGTTCATGTTGCCGATGGTCGCTTGCCCCGCCTTTCCCTTAGCGGCGGCGGCCCTGACCCTACAAGCGAAATATGGCTATTTCGTTCCCTGCATTCAACGTGTCGCGGCAATGACGCGGGGATGGCCGGCCAGATCGCGGTAGAGATCGGTCGCAAACCCCTGCCCCGCCAGCAACGCCGCCACCGGCTCCGCCTGATCGAACCCGATCTCCAGCAGCACGGCGCCACCCGGCGCGAGCAACGGCGCAAGACAGGGCGCGAGGCGGCGATAATCGGCAAGGCCATCCGCCCCCGCGAACAGCGCGCCCGCCGGTTCGTGCGCGGCGACCTCGGCCGGCAGCGCCGCGTCGGCGGCGATGTAGGGCGGGTTGGCGACGATCAGGTCGAACGTCCCCGCGATCGCACCCGTCCAGTCGCCCTGGACGAAAGCCGCACGCCCGCCGGCCAGCGCCGCGTTGCGCCCGGCCCAGCCCAGCGCCTCGGCGGAGCGATCCACGCCCAAGCCCCGCGCATCCCGCCACTGGTCGAGCAGTGCGAGCAGCAGCGTGCCCGGCCCGGTTCCCAGATCGAGGATCGTCGCGGGCGCCCGGTCCTCGAAAAGCGCCACCGCCGCCTCGATTAGCGTCTCGCTGTCCGCACGCGGCACCAGCGCACCGGGGCCAACCGCGATGTCGAGTGTCCAGAAGCCGCGCGACCCAGTGATGTAGGCGACCGGCTCGTGCCGCGCGCGCCGCTCCACCAATGCGGCGAAGCCGGCGGGGACCGGGCGGTCGAGATCGAGCAGCAGGGCGGAGCGCTCGATCCCCAGCGCATGGGCGAGCAACAGCTCCGCATCCAACCGCGCGGTCCGGGAAAAGGCGAAGCGGGCGGCGGCCTCCGCGAGCGCGAAGCGGGCGGTGGTCATGCGGGGCGCACGGCGCGACGAGGCCGCGTCGTCGGTCGGCGGCCGGCCCCCCGCCGGCCGGGCTCGGCCGGGTCCTGTCGCGGCACGCGACAGGCCGGCCTACGCCGCATCCAGGCTCGCCAGGCGTTCGGCCTCGTCCTCGGCGATCAGCGCGCCGATCAGCTCGTCCATCTCGCCTTCCAGGATTTCTGGCAGGCGGTGCAGCGTCAGGTTGATGCGATGGTCCGTCACGCGCCCCTGCGGGAAGTTATAGGTGCGGATCCGCTCCGAACGGTCGCCGGAGCCGACCATCGCGCGACGCGTGCCCGATCGCTCGGCCGCCAGCCGCTCGCGCTCCGCCTCGTACAGGCGGGTGCGCAGCACCTTCAGCGCCTTGGCCTTATTCTTGTGCTGCGACTTCTCGTCCTGCTGGATCACGACGAGGCCGGTGGGCAGATGCGTGATGCGCACCGCCGAATCGGTCGTATTGACCGACTGGCCGCCGGGACCGGACGAACGATAGACGTCGATGCGCAGATCGCGTGCCTCGTCGATCTGGACGTCGACATCTTCCGCCTCGGGCAGCACCGCGACCGTCGCGGCAGAGGTGTGGATGCGCCCGCCGCTCTCGGTCGCAGGTACGCGCTGCACGCGGTGGACGCCGGATTCGAACTTCATCCGCGCGAACACGCCCTGCCCCGTCACGCTGGCGACCACCTCCTTGAAGCCGCCCGCGTCGGAGCTGCTGGCGGAGATCATCTCGACCCGCCAGCCCTGCCGCTCGGCATAGCGCTGGTACATGCGGAACAGGTCGCCGGCGAACAGCGCCGCCTCGTCGCCGCCGGTGCCGGCCCGGATTTCCAGCATCGCCGCACGGCTGTCCGCCGCGTCGCGAGGCAACAGCGCCAGCGCCAGCCGGTGATCGGCCGCCTCCAGCGCGCGGCCATTCTCGCGCAGCTCCTCGGCGGCCATCGCGCGCAGTTCGTCGTCGTCCGAATCCTCGGCCATATAGGCCAGGCTTTCCGCCTCCTGCCGCAGCCGCCGCACCTCACCCGCGGCCTGCGCCACGGGTTCCAGCTCGGCATATTCCTTCGACACCTGCACGAAGCGGTCGCCGGGCAGATCGCCCGTCGCCATCAGCGCCTGCAATTCGTCGCGCCGCGCCTCGATCTGCGCGATGCGTTCGCGGGAGATGGCGGTCATGCGCGCAAGGCATCCGCCAGGGCATCGAGCGCCACTTCCGCCTGGCTGCCATCGGCCAGCCGCTTCACCGCGACGACACCCTTGGCCAATTCGTCATCGCCAAGGATCACGGCATGGCGGGCACCGAGCGCATCCGCCTTCGCCAGCCGCCGCTTCATATTGCCCTTGAACGCCATGTCGACCGCCAGCCCCGTTCGGCGAAGCGCCGCGACGACACCCGTCGCATGGCGTTCCGCCTCCGTGCCCATCGGCACCACCACCGCGTCGATCCCCGCCGCCGCCGGTTCCGGCACCAGCATCGCCAGCCGCTCGACCCCCGCCGCCCAGCCGACCCCCGGCGTCGCCGAGCCACCCAAGCTTTCGACCAGCCCGTCATAGCGGCCGCCCGCCAGCACCGTGCCCTGCGCGCCCAGTCGGTCGGTCACGAACTCGAACGCGGTGTGGCGATAATAGTCCAGCCCGCGCACCAGTCGCGGGTTGCGCGTCCAGCGGACGCCCGCCGCATCCAGCCCGCTTGTCACCGCATCGAAGAAGGCGCGCGCCTCCGCGGTCAGATAAGCATCGATATCGGGCGCCGAGTCAGCCACCGGCCGGTCGCGCGGATCCTTCGAATCGAGGATGCGCATCGGGTTCTTTTCCAGCCGCACCAGACTGTCCTCGGACAGCACGTCGCGATGCGCCTCGAAATGCGCGACCAGCGCGGCGCGCCACGCATCGCGCGTCGCCGCATCGCCCAGCGTGTTCAGCTGCAGCGTCACGCCCTCGATGCCCAGCTCGGCGAGCAACTGGTCGGCCATCACCAGCAGCTCCACGTCCGCCGCCGGCTCCGCCGCGCCCAGCACCTCCGCGTCGATCTGGTGGAACTGGCGATACCGCCCCTTTTGCGGGCGCTCGTAGCGGAAGACGGGGCCGCTGGTCGCGACCTTCAGCGGCGCGAACTGCTGCCATCCCTCGGTCAGATAGGCGCGGGCGATGCTGGCGGTGAACTCCGGCCGCAGCGTCAGCGAATCGCCGCCGCGATCGGGGAAGGTGTACATCTCCTTCGACACCACGTCGGTCGTCTCGCCGATCGAGCGGGCGAACACCTCCGTCGCCTCGAACATCGGAATGTCGACGCGCTGGAAGCAATAGAGCGCGCGCACCCGCTCGAACGTCGTCAGGACATGCGCGTGGCGGCGCTGGTCCTCGCCGAAAATGTCCTGGGTGCCGCGAACGCGGTGCGGGGTCTGGATACGGGCCATAGGAGCGCGGGTATCTAGTGAAGGTCTGGCCGCCGCGCTAGCGTCCGCCGCATGACCGGATTTCGTCAGATGCTGGGCGGGCGGATCGCGCCGCCGCGCTTCGTCCTCTTCCTCCTCGAGCTGGCGGGGGCGCTGGTCTGGGCGATACCCGCGTTCGGGCGCAACCGGGGGATCATGATCGCCTTCGACATCGCCGCGCTCGCCTTCCTGGCGGTCGTCGCGCCGCTGATGGTGGCGAAGCCCGCGCGAATGCGCCGCGCGGCGATCGCCAACGATGCCAACCGCGCGGTACTGCTCGTCTTTTCCGGGCTGACGCTGGGCGTCATCATGGTCGCGGTCGCGGGCGAGCTGTCCGGCCGGGGCAACGCCATCGCCACCGCGCTGGCGATCGCGACGCTGGTGCTGGCCTGGCTGTTCTCCAACATCGTCTACGCGCTGCATTATGCGCACCTGTTCTATCTGCCGGGCACGGATCATCCGGCGGGCGGCCATGCCGATTCGGGCGGTCTCGATTTCCCGGACACCAAGGAGCCGGACTATTGGGACTTCCTCTATTTCAGCTTCACGCTGGGGATGACGTTCCAGACCTCCGACGTGCAGGTGACGAGCGGGCGGTTCCGCCGCGTGGTGCTGGGCCAGACGATGGCGGCGTTCGTGTTCAACCTCGGCGTGCTGGCGTTCAGCGTGAACATCCTGGGCAACAGCTGACGGGATAGGACTGGACGCCTGCCCTTCCCGCCGCCACACTCCCGCCTTTGTCGTCACGCCTCGGGGAATGTGCATTTTGTCCAAGCTCGTCGTCGCCGCTCTTCTTGCCTCCGTCTCCGCCATCGCCGCCGCGCAGGTGCCGCCCGGCAATTCCGCGCCCCAGCCGGTCCCGTTCGTCGATACGATCCCTGAGGCGCAGGACACGCCCTATCCCGGCACGCTGACGCTGGACGTCGATGCGACCGACACCGATCGCGGCATCATCCGCGTGAAGGAGACGATCCCGGTGGCGAAGGCGGGGCACATGGCGCTGCTCTTCCCGAAATGGCTGCCCGGCGCGCACAGCCCGCGCGGTGAGATCGAAAAGCTGGCCGGCCTCGTCATCCGCGCCAACGGGCGCGTGGTGCCCTGGACGCGCGACATGGTCGACGTATTCGCCTTCCACATCGACGTGCCGCAGGGCGCGCGGCAGCTTGACCTGGAATTCCAGTTCCTGTCGGCGACGCAGGGCAATCAGGGCCGCATCGCCGTGACGCCGACGATGATCTCGCTCCAGCCCAATTCGGTCAGCCTCTATCCGGCGGGCTATTTCACCCGGCAGATCCCGGTGCAGATGACCGTGAAGTTCCCGACCGGCTGGACCGCCGCCGGCGCGCTGCCATCGCGCGCGACGGGATCCACCTACGCCTATCAGAAGACGAATTACGAAATCCTCGTCGATTCGCCGATCCTGGCGGGCAAGTACGGCAAGACCTGGGCCCTCTCCCCCCTCGTCAACCTCAACGTCTTCGCGGACGATCCCAAGGAGCTGGAGGCGAAGCCGGAGCAGATCGACGCGCACAAGCGCCTCGTCGATCAGGCGGTGAAGACGTTCGGCGCGCAACATTACGACCATTACGAATTCCTGCTGTCGATCAGCGACCAGCTGGGCGGCATCGGCCTGGAACATCATCGCAGCTCGGAAAACGGCGTCGGCCCCGGCTATTTCCGGGACTGGGAGAACTCGGTCACGCGCCGCAACCTGCTGCCGCATGAATTCACGCACAGCTGGGACGGCAAGTTCCGTCGCGGCGCGGAGCTGTGGACGCCGGATTACCGCACGCCGATGCGCGACAAGTCGCTCTGGGTCTATGAGGGGCAGACGCAGTTCTGGGGCTATGTCCTGCAGGCGCGGTCGGGAATCGTGTCGAAGCAGGATACGCTGGATGCCTATGCCGCGATCCTCGCCGTCTACGACACCGCGCCCGCCCGCCGCTGGCGCGACCTCATCGACACGACCAACGATCCCGTCATCTCCGCGCGCCGGCCCAAGGGCTGGACCAGCTGGCAGCGGTCCGAGGACTATTACAACGAAGGCCTGATGGTGTGGATGGAGGTCGATGCAATGCTCCGCCGCCAGTCCGGCGGCACGAAGTCGATCGACGATTTCGCCCGCGCCTTCTTCGGCATCCGCAACGGCGACTGGGGCGAGGTGACGTACACGTTCGACGATGTCGCCAACACGCTGAACGCGATCCAGCCCTATGACTGGGCGGGTTTCCTCCAGAAGCGGCTGACCGAGACGGGCCAGCCCGCGCCCATCGATGGGTTCGCGATGAACGGCTACAAGCTGGTCTACACCGCCGAGCCGACCAGCTATTTCACGAAGCAGGAAAAGGCACGCGGCACCGACGCCAGCTATTCGATCGGCCTCGTCGCCGACAAGGACGGCACGCTGTCCAGCGTGATCTGGGATTCGCCCGCGTTCAAGGCGGGGCTGGATGTCGGCACGACGATCGTCGGCGTAAACGGCGAAACGTTTTCGGGCGACCGGCTGAAGGCGGCGATCCTCGCGGCGAAGACTTCGAAGGATCCGATTCGTCTTTTGGTACGAAATGAAGCACGTCTGCGCGACCTTGCCATCGACTATCATGACGGCCCCCGCTATCCGCGCCTCCAGAAGGTGGGATCGGGCGAGGGCGGCCTCGACCGGCTGCTCGCACCGCGTTGATTCTCAAAGGGGACTTATAGATGCGTATCGACCTGATCCCGGTGGGCAAGAGCCCGCCGGACGACCTGAACGTCATCATCGAGGTGCCGACCGGCGGCGAGCCGGTGAAGTATGAATTCGACAAGGCGTCGGGCGCGCTGTTCGTCGATCGCATCCTGCACACCCCGATGCGCTATCCGGCCAATTACGGCTTCGTGCCGCATACGCTGTCGCCGGACGGCGATCCGCTCGACGCGCTGGTCATCGCCCGCTCGCCCTTCATCCCGGGCTGCGTCGTCCGCGCCCGCCCGATCGCGGTCCTGAACCTCGAGGATGAGGCCGGTGGCGACGAGAAGCTGGTCTGCGTGCCCGTCGACCAGGTCTTCCCTTATTATTCGAACGTCGGCGGCCGCGACGACGTGCCGGAAATCGTGTTCCAGCAGATCGAACACTTCTTCACCCACTATAAGGACCTGGAGAAGAAGAAGTGGGTGCGCATCGGCACCTGGGGCGATGCCGAGGAGGCCCGCCGCATCGTACGCGAGGCGATCGAGCGCTACGACGAAGCCAAGGCCAAGGGCGAAGAGCCGCACGACCACGACGTCCCCGGTCGCGAGGGCTGATCGGTCCCCGGCCGGGTCGCCCGCGATCCGGCCGGGTCAGACATTGTGTAACCGCTTGTGTGATTGCGGTGCCCGCCGCAAGCGAGAACCGGTCTAAAGAGTATGCAGATGGACGACCGTATCGCTTTTATAGTGCGGTAGGAGCCGTACATCTTCAATACAGTCTCCGTTCAACGATACCCAGACCCAAGCGCTGAATGCACCGGCACACGTACCAATTAATAGATCGTAGGTGAGACTATACGCTATTACAAATAGAAGTAGGGTTCCAACGATCGCACCAGCCAAGATAGTCATAGCATAAGCAGGCGCGGGAGGGATGTGTGACCGACGCATCAGTACCGATATAAGCCAAAGAATGGCTATCCCGACTGCTTCGAAGGGGCTTACCCACAAAGAAAGAAGGTAAAGCGCTGGGAGCGGGCTTCCCGTGTTATCACTCGACGTCACCCAAGACCAAAACAATATCACAACAACGATCGAAGTCAGCGATATCACAAACGGGAGCAGGGTACGGCGAAGCATCGGTCATGATGATAGCCCTCCTCCTGCGATGTGTCCAATAGCTGGATCGGTGATTTGCACGCGGCCGACGCCACGCTCCATCCACCAAGTTGGTACTTGGCCGAGGGTTAATAGAATGGGCGTTCCGAGGTTCGAGCTTGTGTTCGAGGTCGGCGCGGGGCCGCCTCACCAAGGGTCGTTCGATAGCTGATCGAGGGCTGCTATCTACCTTGGACGGGCTCTGGTGGCACTCCGGTTACAGCGCAGTCGCCTCGACCTCGTTCTCTCGGGCTGCCCCCGCCTTACGGCAGAGCTGGTGAAAGTGGCGCAGGAATCAGGTCGTCATGCGACAGCTTCCTCACGCGTCCACCGGAACTCGGTGCCGTCGGCCCAGATGCGGTGCATGACGATCGCCAGCTTGCGCGCGACCGCGACGATGGCCCTGCGCAGCCCGCGCCACCGCATCGGCCGCCCACTCGACGAGGCCCAGGTCCAGGCTCACCGCCCCGCCAGTCGCACCAGCGCCGCGCCATCGACGCGCTGCACGGTCCACTCCTCCAGCCCGACCGCGCCCATCGCCCGATAGAATGCGACCGCATCGACGTTCCAGTCGAGCACCGACCATTCGAATCGCGCGCATCCCCGGTCCAGCGCGATACCCGCCAGATGCCGCAGCAACGCCGTGCCCACCCCGCCCCCGCGCGCCGCCGGCGTCACGTAAAGATCCTCCAGATACAGGCCGCGCCGCCCCTTCCATGTCGAGAAATTGTGGAAGAACAGGGCGAAGCCCGCGACCGCGCCGTCTCGCTCCGCCATCAGCGCCTCGGCCGCCGGCCGTTCACCGAACAGCGCCTCGGCCAGCATGGGTTCGGTCGCCTCGACCGCATCGGGCTCGCGCTCGAACAGGGCAAGCTCGCGGATGAGGGCGAGGATCACCGGCACATCGGCAGGCGTGGCGGGGCGGATATGGGTCATGCCGCCGCCTCTAGCGCGCCCCCGCCCAGATTACGCCCCCGAACCGCATACAGGCTCGCGGCCACGATGATGGCCGCGCCCGCCAGCGTCCAGGGCGACAGCCGCTCGCCGAAAACTAGCCAGCCGAGCAGCGCGGCGTGGACGAACGAGCTGTACTCGCTCATCGCCAGAAACCCGGTATCGGCATGGGCATAGGCCCAGCCGAGCAGCCACAGCGATGCCGTCGCCAGCGCCGCCGCGGTCGCCAGTTGCGGCCAGTGCGCCGCCGCCGGCACGACCGCCAGCCATGGCGCCGCCAACGCCAGCACCACCATGACGACGCCCGATTGGAACAAGGCGATCTCCCCCGGCCCCGCCGCCTGCGCCTGCACCCGCGCGATCACCAGATTGGCGGCATAGAGGCAGGCGGAGGTCAGGATCGCCGCCGATCCGGCCAGCGCCTCATCGGCCAGCGTCATGCGGGCGCTGCCCGCCAGCACCACCAGCACCCCGGCCAACGCCGCGATCGAGGCGACCACCGTGCGCCGCCCCACCCGCTCGCCGAGCACCACCGCCGCCAGCAGCAGCGCCAGGATCGGCGCGATGTAGGTCAGGCTGATCGCCTGCGCCATCGGCACCCGTGCCAGCCCCCAGAAGAACAACAGGCCCATCGCCGCCGTCACGCCGCCGCGCAGCGCATGAATCCGCAATGCCCGCGCGCCCGGCCGCCGCCCGCCTCTCGCCTTCCACGCCGCCGCACCCATCAGCGTTGCGATCCCGGTCCGCCACAGCAGCGCGTTATAGACGCCGATCGCCAGCACCAGCGCCTTCATGAACGCATCCATGACGGAGAACAGCGCGATCCCCAGCACGGCTACGCCCAGCGCCGTGGCCGGCGAAACCCGCGCTCCGCTCACCCCTCAGCTTCCCTCGTTCAGATTGCCGCGTGTTACGACGATCGCGCTTTCGACGATATCGAGTGCCACGGAGCCACCTTCGCTGACGGCCAGTCCGTCCAGCAACTCGGTCGGCAACGTGATCAGGCCGTCCCTGCCCACCGTAACCCGGTAAACGCCTTTATCGTACGCCCCTTCGTCCATGCGCCGCACCTTCATGCCCTCGCGGCGGACGGCACTGCCACCATGAAGACGGGCCGCCCCCAATCGAACACGGCTTCATCGTAGCGCCAGCCGGTCGCGATGCGACCCGCCTCTACCGGCACCTCGAAGACATGATCGATCGAGTCGTCGGGATCGTCGGATTCGCCGGCCTGCCTGTGTCGCGCGGTGGCGATCACCGGCTCCAGCGTCTCGGGCCAGCTGCCGGCCAGAACGCCATCTTCCTCCAGTCCGTACTGCACGAACCACCGGGTCGTCGGGTCGGCATAATCCGTGAACGCGACCATGATGGTCTCGTCGACCATGCCGGCGATCGTCGGCACCGTGGCGGACAGCGTCGGGACGCGCTCCAGCGTCGCCCATTCCTCGTCATTGGACCAGATGATCGACCAGCCCGTCGGCAGCTCGGCCACCGAGAAGCGGCTTTCATTCGCCTCGTCCGGCTGATCGGTCGCGGTCAGGCCGACCGCTTCCAGAAGGCGCGATGCCGGCACGCGTGCGCCAAGCCAGCTGATCCGGTAGCCCATTCCTACTCCGCCGCCAGAACCTTCGCCTCCGCCGCGGCATCAATCTCGGCCGCCTTCGCCTCTACCAGCCGGACGATGTGGTCGATCATGCCCTCGTCCTGGACATGATGGTCGGTGACGCCCGACAGATAGACCATGTGCCGGCCGTTGCCGCCGCCGGTGATGCCGATATCCGTCTCGCGCGCCTCGCCGGGGCCGTTGACGACGCAGCCGAGCACGCTGAGCGACATGGGCGTGCGGATATGCTGCAACCGCTCCTCCAGCGCCGCGACGGTGCGGATCACGTCGAACCCCTGTCGCGCGCAGCTGGGGCAGGAGACGACGCGCACACCGCGATTGCGGATGCCCAGTGCCTTCAGGATCTCGAACCCGACGCGTACCTCTTCCTCCGGCTCCGCCGACAGGCTGACGCGGATCGTGTCGCCGATGCCGAACCACAGCAGCGATCCGATGCCGATCGCGCTCTTCACCGTGCCGCCGACGAAGCCGCCCGCCTCGGTGATGCCCAGGTGCAGCGGGCAATCGACCTGTTCGGCCAGCTGCTGGTACGCCGCGACCGCCAGGAAATGATCGGACGCCTTCACCGCCACCTTATATTCGTGGAAGTCGTGGTCCTGCAGCAGCTTGATATGGTCGAGCGCCGATTCGACCAGCGCGTCCGGGCACGGCTCACCATATTTTTCCAGCAGGTGCTTCTCCAGCGAGCCGCCGTTCACGCCGATGCGGATCGCGCAGCCGTTCGCCTTGGCCGCGCGCACCACCTCCGCCACGCGTTCCGACGAGCCGATATTGCCCGGATTGATGCGCAGGCACGCCGCGCCCGCGTCCGCCGCCTCCAGCGCGCGCTTGTAGTGGAAGTGGATGTCCGCGACGATCGGCACGCGGCTCGCGCGCACGATCTGCCCGAGCGCGGCGGTGCTTTCCACATCCGGGCACGACACGCGGATGATGTCCGCGCCCGCATCCTCGCACCGGCGGATCTGGTCGATCGTCGCGACGGGATCGCTGGTCGGCGTGTTCGTCATCGTCTGCACGGTGACGGGCGCGTCGCCGCCGACGGGGACATTGCCGACCATGATCTGGCGGCACGGACGGCGCGCGATATCGCGCCACGGACGAATGGACATGGCGCCCATATACGCCTGCCCGGTGACAACCGAAAGACCATGGCGCCGCCCCGGCCGATTGGGTAACAGCCCTGCCCGATCATGCCCTTACCGGACGCGCCGATGACCCCTCCCGACCCCTGCCGCTGGACGCTGATGGTGCATGGCGGTTCCGGCCGCATCACGCGCGATACGCTGGACGCGGCCGGCGACGCGAACGCCCGCACGGCGCTGGGCCGGGCGCTCGACGCCGGCACCGCGATCCTTGCCGCCGGCGGCACCGCGGTCGAGGCGGTGGAGGCGGCGATCCGCGTGCTGGAGGACGATCCCCATTTCAACGCCGGGCGCGGCGCCGCCCTGTCGCATGAGGGCCGGATCGAGCTGGACGCCGCGATCATGGACGGTCGCACCCGCAACGCCGGCGCGGTCGCGGGCGTCACCCGCACGCGTAACCCGATCAGCCTCGCGCGTACGGTGATGCGGGCCAGCCCGCATGTCATGATGGCCGGCAGCGGCGCCGATGCCTTCGCCGCCGCGCACGGGCTGGAGCAGGTCGCCCCCGACTGGTTCGAGATCCCGCAGCGGCGCGCGCAACTGCAGGCGATGCTGGCCGATGGCGGCGACGCGTTCGACGTCGACATGAAATACGGCACGGTCGGCGCGGTCGCCCGCGATACGGCCGGCCACGTCGCCGCCGCCACCTCGACGGGTGGTGTCACCGGCAAGCGCTGGGGCCGGATCGGCGATTCGCCGCTGATCGGCGCGGGCACCTGGGCGGACGATCGCGGCTGCGCAGTCTCGTGCACCGGCTCCGGCGAATTCTTCGTCCGCGCCGCCGCCGGTCATGCGATCGACGCGCGGATGCGCCATCTGGGCGAGGACGCGGGCACCGCCACCGACGCCGTCCTGGCGGAAATCGTCGCGATGGGCGGCACCGGCGGCATCATCGTCGCCGCGCCCGATGGTTCGTCCGCGTGGCGCTTCTCCACCCCCGGCATGTACCGCGCCGTCGCCGATTCGGCGGGCTCCCGGCAAATCGCGATCTATGGAGACGAAGCATGACCTTGGGCATGAGTGCGGGCATGACCCGGCTGATCCGCGTCGCCGTGCTGGCGCTGATGGCGCTGGCGGCCAGCCCCGCCGCCGCCTTCTGGGAATATGGGCACGAGACGGTCGCGGCGATCGCCTGGGACAATGTGAAGCCGCAGACCCGCGTCGCGATCCGCCGCATCCTCGCCCGCCAGGCGTTGCTCGATACGCCGACCTGCCCCGCCCGCACGATCGAGGAGGCGAGCGTCTGGCCCGATTGCGTGAAGCCGCTGAGGGATGCCGACGGCAAGAGCCGCTTCGGCTATGCCTATAGCTGGCACTATCAGAACGTGAACATCTGCGAGCCGTTCGACCTCGTCCCCGCCTGCAAGGACGGCAATTGCGTCTCGGTCCAGATCGATCGCCAGCGCAGGATCCTGGCCGACCGACGCGCCTCGGCGAAGGATCGCGCGATGGCGCTCGCGTTCCTCGTCCATTTCGTAGGCGATCTGCACCAGCCGCTCCATGCCGGCGACAAGGGCGATCGCGGCGGCAACGATGCCAAGGCCGATTACGGCATCTACGGCCCCGACCGGCTGAACCTCCATTCGATCTGGGACGGCCTGCTGGCGGAGCGTGCAATCTCCGCCCCGCCGCCGCTGGTGAAGCGCTACCCCGCCGCCACGCGCCGCCGCCTGTCCGCCGGCACCATCACCGACTGGAGCCGCGAGAGCTGGCAGGCCGCGCACCGCGCTTATGCGGTCGCGATGCACGGCGAGCCCTGCCAGCCGACGCCCGCCCGGCTGAAGATGACCGACGCCGATATCCGCGCCCTCGAACCGCTGATGCGACAGGAAGTAACGAAGGGCGGCCTGCGCCTCGCCCGCCTGCTCGACGCGGCGCTCAGCGGCGGGGCCTGACGAACCTCGCCACCGCCTCGACCAGCGCCGGGGCGACCGGCAGCGACGGATCGGCATAGGCGGCGCGATTCGCGGCCGGATCGTCGCCCACCTGTTTCAGGACGTGGTTGACGCCCGGCAGCAGCGCCAGGGTGGCGCGCGGCGCGGCCGCCTTCAGCCGCTCGGCATCGACGATGGACACCTGCGTGTCGCGGCCTCCCTGCACGATCATCAGCGGCACCGTCAGCCCGCCCGCCAGCTTCGCCGGATCGTGCGCGAACAGGTCGATCAGGAAGCCCTGGACCGGCGCGTTGAACAAACCGTGCAACGGCGTCGGCAGAGTGGCCATGTCGACACGCTTCCCCGCTTCCAGTGCATCGATCGCGGCCAGCGCTGCCGGCAGGATCGGCGCGTTGGCGGGATTGGCGCGCAACTGTTCGCGCAGCACATCCCCCAGCGGCCGCCCCGGCCCCGCGACCAGCACCACGCCGCAGATGCCGCGCGGGTCCTGCGCCGCCTTGAGTGCGATCAGCGCGCCCTCGCTATGGCCGAGCAGCCACGCGCAGCCACGCCCCGTGCGCTTCGTCGCCTCGGCCGCCCAGCCGCGCACGTCGCCGGCATAGTCGGCGATCGTCACGGCATTGGGGTCGGCCGCCGCCTTGCTGCCGAACAGCCCGCGCTTGTCGATCCTGAGCGTCGATACGCCTCTGTCCGCCAGGGCCTCGGCCAGCAGGCGATACGGCGCCGCCGTCACGCCCAGGGGGCTGTTACCGTCCCGATCGGTCGGGCCGGAGCCGGGCACGATCACCACGACCGGCGCGTCCTTCTCCGCCGCCGTCATCAATGTTCCCGCCAGCGGCCCCTTGGGGCCGGGAATGGTCACTTGGGTTACGGCCAGCGCCAGCCATGCCAGGATCATCATCGGCCTATCCCGTTCCAACGCCAGCCGAGCCCGCCCCGGCTGGTCCGTATCGCCACGATCAGGAATCCCGCGCTGAGGATCGCGATCAGCACCAAGCGCAGCCAGTCCGGGCGGATGGGCGCGTGCGTCAGCCCGATCACCGTGGCGGCATAGCCGATCGTCAGCAGCCAGCCCGGCCAGCGCACGGGGCGGAAACCCAGGCCGAACCGCTTCGGCGCGAACCACGCATCCTCATCCCGCATCGCCATCCTCCTCCTCCCGCGCCGGCCGTCCGCGCTTCACGGGCGCCGGCGCCTCCAGCTTCACGCCCCGCCGCGCCAGCGCCTCGCGCAGCAGGCATTCGACCTCGGCATTGACGCTGCGCAGGTCGCCCGCCGCCGCCCGCTCGATCGCGGCGTACAGCGCGGGATCGAGACGCAGCGGAAAGGCCTTGCGCGGCGGCGGCGCCATTACTGGTACAGCGAGCCCGCGTTGACGACAGGCTGCGTATCGCGCTCGCCGCACAGCACGACCATCAGGTTCGATACCATCGCCGCGCGCCGCTCGTCGTCCAGCTCGACGACGTTCTTCGCCGACAGCTGCCCCAGCGCCATCTCGACCATCCCGACCGCGCCCTCGACCAGCGTCTGCCGCGCCGCGACCACCGCCTGCGCCTGCTGCCGGCGCAGCATCGCGCCCGCGATCTCGGACGCATAGGCCAGGTGCGTGAAGCCGCACTCGTCCACCGTGATCCCCGCGACCGACAGCCGCGCGATCAGTTCGCCGCGCAGTTCGCCGCCCACCTGATCGTGGTTGCCGCGCAGCGTCACCTCCTGATGCTCGTAATCGTCATAGGGGTAGCGGCTGCCGATCGTCCGCACCGCCGCCTCCACCTGCACGTTCACGAAGGCGCGGTAATCGTCGACGTCGAACAACGCCTGCGCGGTGTCCGTCACCCGCCAGACGACCTGCGCGGCCATCTCGATCGGGTTGCCGCGCAGGTCGTTCACCTTGATCCGTTCGGAGATGACGTTGTTCGCGCGGACGGATATGCGGCGCCGGATCAGCCAGGGCAGCACCCAGCGCAGGCCCGATGCGCGATCCGTGCCGCGATAGGCGCCGAACAGCGTGATCGCCGCCGCCTGATTGGGCTGCAGCATATAGAAGCCGCAGGCGATGAACACCGCGGCGAAGGCCGCCGCCGCCGGGACCACCGCCAGCACCGGCGGCCAGTTTTCACTCGCCAGCTGCACGATGCCGGTCAGGGCGATCGCGACGCACACCACCATCGCGCCCAGCATGGCCAGACCGCTGGCGGTCATGGCGCGATGTTCGCGAGAGGCGGTCAGGACCGAATCGACGCTCATTACCTTGGCTCCCCTTTAATGTGATATCACATTAATATCATTGCCCGGGAAGACAAGCGTATTCGCACCACTATGCGTCCGTCCGATACCGGACACAGCTTTGCCGACCTCTGCGAAAAGTGCGAAACACTTGCGAATTAATCACAATCGGCCGGACCAGCCGGGCGAGGAGCTGTCGTGATGGGCGTCACCTTGTTTCAGCCTCCGATGATGCCCGCCGATGAGCTCCTGCGCGAACAGGGGGTCGAGGATGCCGGCGCGCTGCACGCGACCGACGATCCCACCCTGCAACGGCTGGTGGAGGAGGCGCGGTGCCGGCTGGGCACCGCGATGGCCGGCATCTCCATCATCTATCGCGACTGGCAGTATCTGATCGCGGGGGCCGGCATCCCTGCGGGTGCCTATAGCCGGCGCACCTCGCTGTGCGGCCATGCGATCCTGCGCCCGGGCGAGTTGCTATACGTCCCCGACGCGCAGCGCGATCCGCGCTTCGCGGACAATCCGCTGGTGGCGGAGGATCGGCTGCTGCGCTTCTATCTGGGCGTGCCACTGATCGATCGCACGGGGACGGCGCTGGGCGCGCTGTGCGTGTTCGATCCGCGGCCGCGCCCCGGCTTGGGGCAGCCGCAGGCGGCGCAACTCGTTAGCCTCGCCGATGCGGTCGTGGCGCGGCTGGCGGAATTGCGCCATGGTCAACCGGCGTCGGCCGCCCGCGCACCTGCCTGAATCGGGCGCGTGAACGGAACGGGCATCGCGCCGGGGCCAAGACATCCCGGCCCCGGCGCGTCCCGGTGCGTCAGTTCAGGACGACCGTCACCGCGCGGCGGTTCTGCGCCCAGGCCGCCTCGTCGGAACCCAGCGCGATCGGCCGCTCGCTGCCATAGCTGATCGTCGTAATACGCGACGCGGCGACGCCCTTGGCGGCCAGATAGTTCTTCGCCGCATTGGCGCGGCGATCACCCAGCGCGAGGTTGTATTCGCGCGTGCCGCGCTCGTCGCAATGGCCCTCCACCGTGATCCGCACATTGGGATAGCGGTTCAGCCATTCCGCCTGGCTGTCCAGGATCGCGCGCGCCTCGGGATCGATGTCATACTGGTCGAGCCCGAAATGGATCAGGTTCGACGTGACCGAGCGCTGGAAATCGGCGGCGGAGCCGGGCGTCACCGCGCCGGTGTTCGCACCCGACTGATCGGTCGGCGCGGTCGCGGCCGGCGTTTCGGACGGGGCGGGCGGCAGCACCTCCGGCCGCTTCTTGGAACAGCCGGCGATGGCGAGCGCGCACGTCGCGAACAGCAGCGTCGTCTTCAGCTTGGTCATGACAGTCTTCCCTCTTCATGAAAGCAACGGGGGGGGGTCAGGGGCGCAGCGGGCCCCAGGCGGGATCGGATCCGCTTAGCGGCGTGGGCACGGCGCGCGCATTGATGCCGGTCAGGTCGACGACCCACAGCTTCGCCGTGCCGCTGGAACCCCGGCTGGAGCGGTAGAAGGTGATGGCGCGGCCGTTGGGCGACCAGCTCGGCCCCTCGTCCGACCAGTCGTCGGTCAGCAGCTTCTCGCCGCCGCCCGATGGCGACATGATGCCGATGCGGAAATTGCCGGCCAGCTTGGTGAAGGCGATCAGGTCGCCGCGCGGGCTCCACACCGGCGTCGCATAGCGGCCGCTGCCGAAGCTGATGCGCTGCTGGTTCGATCCGTCGGCGTTCATGACATAGATTTGCTGCCCGCCCGACCGATCGCTCTCGAACACGATCCGCCGGCCATCGGGCGAATAGCTGCCGCCCGTGTCGATGCCCGGCGACGTCGTCAGCCGCTGCGGCGTGCCGCCGCTGGAGGACACGCGATACAGGTCGGTGTTGCCGTTCGTCGCCATCGAGAACAGGATCCACTGCCCGTCCGGCGAGAAGCGCGGCGCGAACGTCAGCGAGGCGTTCTGCACCACGCGGCGCGGGCGGCCCGAGCCGAGATCATAGACATAGATCGCCGGCCGCTCGTTCTCGTAGCTCATATAGACGATCGACTGCTGGTTCGGCGCGAAGCGCGGCGTCAGCACGATCGACTGGCCGTTGGTCAGGAAGCGGTGGTTGGCGCCGTCCTGGTCCATGATCGCCAGCCGCTTGATCCGCTTCCCTTTGGGGCCGGTTTCGGAGACGTAGACGATGCGGCTGTCGAAATACGGCCCCTCGCCCGTCAGGCGCGAATAGACCGCGTCGGCGCATTTGTGCGCCGCGCGCCGCCAGTCGGCGGGCGGCACGACGAAGCCCTGCTTGGCCAGTTCGCGCTGCGACGACACGTCGTACAGATAGCAGCCGACGGTCAGCGTGCCGTCGCCATTGGCGCGGATATAGCCCTGGACCAGCGCCTGCGCCGACGTGCCACGCCAATAGTCGAACGAGGGCGCCTGCACCTCGCCCATCGCGACCGCGCGCAGCTGCGACGGCGGCAGCGGCGTGAACAGGCCGCTGCCCTTCAGGTCGTTGGCGATGATGTCCGACAGTTGCCGGCCCAGCGCGTCGGTGGAGCCGGCGGGCGTCTTCACCACGGCGGCGGTCGGCATCGCGGGGATCGCGATCGGCGTCGGCGCGCTGACGCCGCCGGTGACGTCGACGACCAGCCCGCCCGCCCCGTCATCGCCGGGCGGCGTGCCCTGCGGCGCGGCCGGACCCGCGGCGCGGGCGGGGGCGGCGGGAACCGGCTGCTGCTGCGCCGCGGCGGCGGTGGACAGGAGCAGCGCGAGCGCGATCGGCGTGCGGAACATGGTCATCCTCATCCTGAATGATTGTACACGAGCGTGAAGACGCGCCAACCATTCTGGACGTCGTACAGCTCCTCGGGCAACCCGCGCAGCGGCGAGCAGCCGACGAACGAGGCGATCGCCAGGTCGTCGACCCGGTCGACATAGCGGCGATTCTCGTCGTCGACGCCGCTATGGCCGACGACGCGCGGCCGCGCGGCGAGGCTGCCGTCGCGATTCAGGTTCAGCCGGACCATCGCCTTGATCCGCTCCGCGCCCGGCCCGGGCAGCGACTGCCGGTTCACGCAGGGCTGGATCTGCCGCTTGATCGCGGAGCCGATATCCGCCGCCGCCTGCGCGCCCATCTTCGCCGCCGGCGCCGTTTCGGCGCGGCTGGGGGTGGGCTTGTCGCTCAGGCCCTTCAGGAAGTCGTCGCCCAGCCGCGATCCGCGCGGGCGCGCGGTCTTGGCATCCGCCTGCTTGCCCTGCCCGCGCGTCGCCGCCGGCTTCGCGGGCGCGGCGGGGGCCGGTTTCGCGGGTGCGGGCTTCGCCGGCGCGGGCTTGGCCGGGGCGGGTTCCGCCTTCGGCTCGGGACGCGGCTTCGGCTTGGCCTGCGGCTTGGGCTCGGGCTTCGGCTCCGGCCGGGGGGCGGGCCGGGGTTCGGGCTTCGGAGCCACCGGCTTGGGCGGCGCGGGCGCGGGTTGCGGCGCGGGTTCCGGCTGCGCCTGTTCGGGCGTCGGCTCGGGCGGTGCGGCATCCTCCGGCGCGCCCTCTTCCGGGGCGACCGAGGGCGCGGCCTCTTCGGCCGGATTGGGGGATGCCTGTTCCAGCGCCACGTCGGGCGCCAGCGAGATTTCGATCGGCTGCGGCGACAGCTTCACCGGATTGGGCGTGGCGAGGAACCCGACCGAGAGCAGGCCGAAGAGCACGACATGCCCCGCGACCGCCACTCCCAGCGCCAGCTTCTCACCGCGTTGCATCACTTGCCGCCTTCGACCGCCAGCAGCGACACGCGGTTCATCCCCGCGCTATTCAGTTCGCCCATCACCCGCATCACCCGGCCATAGTCGAGCGCGCGGTCGGCGCGCAGATAGACCTGCGGCGGCTCCGTCCCGGCCGAGGCGCGCAGCGTGCGCAGCCGCGCGGGCAGCGCCGCCTCGCTCAGTTCCTCCTCGCCCAGATACAGCTTGCCCGCGCGATCGATCGACAGCTGGATGGGCTTGGCATCCTGCTCCAGCGCCTTGGCGCGCGCATCGGGCAGATCGACCGGCACGCCCGTCGTCAGCAGCGGCGCCGTGACCATGAAGATGATGAGCAGCACCAGCATCACGTCGACCAGCGGCGTCACGTTGATCTCCGCCATCGGCGCCCGCCGTCCCCGGCGGCCGGAGGGAAGGTTCATCGCCATGGGGTCAGCGCGTCCCGTCCAGCTGGCGCGACAGCGTCGCGTGGAACCCGTCGGCGAAGCGGTTCAGCCCCGCCTCCACCTTGTTCACGCCATGGCTGAAGCGGTTGTATGCGATCACCGCCGGGATCGCCGCGAACAGGCCGATCGCGGTCGCGAACAGCGCCTCCGCGATGCCCGGCGCCACCACCGCCAGCGACGAATTCTGCGCCTGCGCGATGCCGGTGAAGCTGCGCATGATGCCCCAGACGGTGCCGAACAATCCGACGAACGGCGCGACCGAGCCGACCGTCGCCAGCACGTTCAGCCGGTCGGACATCTTCTCCACCTCCAGCGCGACGGCGGCGCCCATCGTCACCGCCAGTCGGTCGCGCGTCCCTTCGCGGTCGATCGTCTTGCCGGCGGTGGAGCGGCGCCATTCGTCGACGCCCGCCGCGAACACGCGCGCGGACGGCAGGTCGCTGTCGGCGCGCGCGCGGTGGAAGGCGTCGATATCGTCGGTCTTCCAGAATTCCCGCTCGAACTTCGCCATCTCGCGCCGGCTGCGGCGGATGCGCGCGGAAAAGGACAGGATGATCGCCCAGGTCCAGACGCTGGCGGCCAGCAGGCCCGCCATCACCAGCTTCACCACCCAGTCGGCCTGGAGGAACAGCGCCACGGGCGACAATGTCGCCGCTTCCATGTTGAACACCGGATTCATTCGGGGGCCCCCTGCCACAGCAGCTTCTGGTAGATCTCGGTCCACGCCCGCGGCTGCCGGCGCGGACGACCGTCGGGGCCGACCAGCGCCGCGACCACGCGCGCGTCGGCCAGCACATGCGCGTCGCGCCTGACTGTCTGATGAATGACCACGCTCGCCGCCTTCACCGCGACGACGTGCGACACGATGAGCAGCGCGTCGTCCAGCCGCGCGGGCGCGCGATAGCGGATCGCCAGGTCGGCGATGGCATAGGCGCCCTCGCCCGCCTCGTGCGCGGCGCGCTGGTCGATACCGCCGACGCGCAGCATGTCCGACCGCGCCCGCTCCATGTAGCGCAGATAGTTGGCGTGATAGACCACGCCCGACAGGTCCGTATCCTCGAAATAGACGCGCAGGGGAAAGCGATGCTCGCGCTCCACGAAGCGGCCCGTCGGCGGTACGTCCTCACCCGTCATGCCGCGCTCGTTAACCGAAGCGCGCGGCGGAAGGAACCCGCCGTGGCGGGCGGGCCCCTCTCAAAGGATTGCGGCGATCGGCGCGGCGGTCAGGGTTCGCCCGCGCCCGCCCGCACCAGCACCAGTACCGCCGGGCGCGGCAGGCTGGGCGCGACAACGACCGGCTGGGGCACCGCCGCCTGCGGCAGCGCGGGCGGCGCGACGCTGGCCACCGCCGCGACCGCCTGCGTCGGCGCCGGGACCGATGCGGTCGCGTTAGCCGAGGGCGCGCCCGTCGCCGGCACTGCCGCCGCGATCATCGCGCGGGCGCGCCGCGTCCGCCACGCCTCATGCGCGGTGCGATACCCGTCGAACGCGGCGAAGAAGCCCGTGATCGGCTCTTCCAGCCGGGGCAGCACGGCGGCGGCGAAGACGGGGAAGGCCACCGCGTCCACCGCCTCCATCTCCTGCATCACCGCCTGCGCCACCGCGCAGAAGCGCGCCTGCGCGGGAGGCAGCGCCCAGAAATTGTACAGCTTCGTCATCGCATCGTCGTACCGCGCCTGCCACGCCGTGCCGTATCGCGCGCGATAGCGGGCGGTCATCGCGCCCGTCGTCTCCGCCAGCATCGCCCGGCCGCGCGTCAGCAGCGCATTATAGCCGCCGACCAGCGCCTCCGCCCCCGCGCCGCGACAGCCCAGCGCCGCGACGTTCAGCGCGACGCGGACGTGCCACGTCTTCTCCTCGGGCGACAGGTTGCGGTTGGGGGTGACATAGCCGCCCTCATCGCGCGCCGGCGGAACGAAGGCGGGGGAGCTGCCGGCGGGCAGCGCCGGCTCGACATCCTCGACCAGCAGCACCGCATCCTGAAGGCCCGTCGCGGCAGGCCCCGTCGCGACGGCGGGGACGAGCTGCGCCGGCGCGACGGCGGGGGCGACAGCGGCGGGGATCGACACCTCCTGCGCGGCGGCCGCAGCGGCGGACAGACCCGTAAACGCGACCGACGCGGCAAGGGCCGCGCGCACTACTTCGTAGCCCATGACAACCCCCTGATTCGACGCCTGTTTTCGATCAACCCCATGTCGCGCCGGCCGCCTGAACGAGTCGCTATGAAGTACCGTTCATTTCCGGTTCACCTTGAATAAACCGAGCGTTTAACAAGGATCAAGTGGCAGAATTTGCCATGACGACCGCCTTGCCGGCGATCGACACAAATCGACCGGGGACCGGGGGCGCCGCGATCACCAAAAGGGGACATTCCCGGAGCGCCGGGCAGGTCGATGCAGGATCGCATCCTCCGTAAACGACGACATACCCTGACGCCCCCCTCCCCTTCATGGGAGGGCAGGGGTGGGGCGCCCGCTACACATCCGGCGCTTCGGCATCGCTCGCGCTGCCGGCTATAGCGGGATGACCTCAGGTTGACCCGTCATTGCGAGCGGAGCGAAGCAATCCAGAGCCGGATCAAGACGCCCTGGATTGCTTCGGTCCGCTCGCAATGACGACCTTGGTCCGATCCGATGTCATCTCTCTCTGAGATGAAGGATCACCCGGATCGCTCCAGACCCATCACGCGCCCGGCGCGGCGCGGGCCACCCGCACCGCCGCCGGTCATGCCATCGCCTGCTCGGTCAGGCGGCGCGGCGATCCAGCGCGGCGGCGGCCTCTTCCATCAGTTCGGCGATGATCGCGGCGGCAGGCTCCTCGCGCGTCACCATGCCGACCGACTGGCCCGCCATCACCGAGCCATGTTCGACATCGCCGTCGATCACCGCGCGGCGCAGCGCGCCCGCCCAGTAATGCTCGATCTGGAGCTGCGCCTCCGCCATCGCGACGCCGCCCTCGTCCAGCGCCTGCGCGACCTCGCGCTGCTTGGCGGTGAACAGTTCGCCGCCCGCATTCTTCAGCGCGCGCACCGGGATCACCGGCAGGCGCGGGTCGATCTGCACGCTGGCCACCGCGTCGCGCGCACTGGCGCGGATGAACGCCTTCTTGAAATTGGCATGTGCGATCGATTCGGTCGCGCAGACGAAGCGGGTGCCCAGCTGCACGCCCGCCGCGCCCATATCCAGATAGCCCGCGATCGCCTCACCCCGGCCGATGCCGCCCGCGACGAACACGGGCACCTGCCCGGCCAGCTCCGGCAGCATCTCCTGCGCCAGCACGCTGGTGGAGACAGGGCCGATATGGCCGCCCGCCTCCATCCCCTCGATCACCAGCGCATCGACGCCGGACCGGACCAGCTTCTTGGCCAGCGCCAGCGTCGGGGCGAAGCAGATCACCTTCGCGCCCGATGCCTTGATCGCCTCCAGCGAGCCCTTTGGCGGCAGCCCGCCGGCCAGCACGACATGGCCGACGCCGTGACGCGCGCACACGTCGATCAGCGCCATCAGGTCGGGATGCATGGTGATCAGGTTCACGCCGAACGGCTTGTCGGTCAGCGCCTTCGTGGCCGCGATCTCGCGATCAAGCAGCTCCACCGTCATCGCCCCGCAGGCGATCACGCCGAAGCCGCCGGCGTTGGATATGGCGGCGACGAGGTTCCGCTCGCTCACCCACGACATCGCGCCGCCCAGGATCGCGACCTCGCTCCCCAGAAAGGCGGCGCCGCGCGCCATGCGGCGGGTCAGGCGGGCGCGGCCCTCGCCATGGGTGTCGGCGGCGGCGCGGTCGGCGGTCAGGCTGTCGGTCATCGCCATCGCCTAGCGCGCAACCCCGCTCCCCGGCAAGCGGGGGCGCCCGATCAGCCGTGGTCGCCCAGCGCCTCCAGGATGCGATCCGCCGCCGCCACGTCGCGCGCGACGATCGCGGACGTGAACCGCTCGATCAGCGCCGCGAACCGCGTGCTCGGCCCGCGCGGCCCGGCGATCAGCGGGCCGTCGATCAGCCGGCTGCCCCATTCCATCCCCAGTCGCTGCGTCAGGTCGTCCGTCCCCACCGCGACGGAGGGAAAGGGCAATGCCGATTCCGGCGAGGCGAAGACCGCCTCGTTCCCGCCCCGGAGCGACGGCGCGATCATCACCGCGCCCGCGACCCGGCGGACATAGAAATTGGGCGACAGCCGCGCCCACCATGCGGCGGCGAGGCAACCCACGCCTTGCGCGACCAGCATCACCGCCCGATCCGCCCGCACGGTCGCGGCGTCGATTCGCGCCGCCAACATCGCGCGCTGCGAGTCCGTGGTGCGATGTTCGGGAACGCGGATCACGTCACGCGCATCGGGGGTGCGCACCAGATTGGGCAGGATCGGCGCCTGCCCCTCCCCGATCAGCCAGACCAGGTCCATTCGGTCCATCGACAGCGTCAGATCGCTCATGGCCACCTCCATCCGGTAAGAATCCCGATAGAAACACTAGGGATAACGTCGCCTGGCCCGAAAGCGAGCCTTTTCGTCCTCCGTCCGTCGCGGCCAGCCGGCCGCCCGCCGCACCCGATACGAAGCGCCCCGACGATGGCTGGCATCGCCGGGGCGGAGGTTTACGCCTAGGGAGCTAACCTGGCGGTTCGAAAAATCGTTACAGCGCGTTGCCGGCGACCAGATTGTCCGCCGCGCCATTGGCGTTGTCGGCGGTCGCCTCGGCGTTGCCCGCCACCGCGAAGGCGTTCTCGTCGGGCAGCGCGATATTCTCGGTCGGCTCGCCCAAGCCCTCGCCCTCATTGGCGATCAGCGCGCTGTTGGCGCTGGCATCCTCATGCTTGCCGCACGCCGCGACCGGCAGCGCGACCGCGATGGCCAGCGTGGCGACCAGAAACTTCTTCATGACGTCTCCCTTCCTTGGTGAACCCGTATGCCCTCGCCGCGCAGCGCGCCGCCCAGCATCGCGAAGAAGGCGCGGCTGACGGCGCATTCGCCCGCATCCCATTCGGGGTGCCATTGCACCGCCAGCACCTCGCCGCCGCAGGGACGCGCCCAGATCGCCTCGACCAGCCCGTCGTCGGGCGCCACCGCCTCTACCGACAGACCCGTGCCGAGCCGCGCGATCCCCTGCTCGTGAACCGAATTGACCGACAGCCGCCGCGCCCCCGTCGCCCGCGCCAGCCGCCCACCGGGCGTAAGCTCGACGGGGTGGCGGTGCGCGAACAGCCCGTCATAGCTGCCCGCCGCCGCCAGCCCGCGATGATGCCGGTCGCCGCCGTCCCCGGCGGCGCGCAGGCTGCCGCCGAACAGCACGTTCAGCTCCTGCATCCCGCGGCAGATGCCATAGACGGGCTTTCCCGCCTCGATCATCCGGCCCGCCAGCGCCAACGCCACCTCGTCCCGCTCGGGGTCCTGCGGCGCGGCGATGGGGGGCTCGCCATAGCGGGCGGGGGCGACATGGCTGCGCGATCCGGTCAGCAGCAGCCCGTCCAGCACCGCCGCCAGCGCGCCCGTATCGTTCGCGCCCGCCATCGCCGGCACCAGCAGCACCGTCGCGCCCGACAGCTGCGTCAGCGGCCGGATGAAGCGGCTGGCGACCGTCTGCACCGGCCGGTCCACCGTCTCGTTGCAGCACAGGACGCCGATGACCGGCCGGGCGCGCGCCATCGGCTCAGTCCGCCGCCAGCAGCGCGTCGCGCAGCGCCGCCGCATCGTCCGCTGCGACCGCGCGCGCCTTGGGCTGCACCACCACGCTGTCCGCCGCCACGTCGTCCAGCAGCCAGACATTGCCGCCGATCGTCGATCCCCGGCCGATCCGCACCCGGCCCAGGATCGTCGCGCCGGCATAGATCACCACGTCGTCCTCGACGATCGGATGCCGCGCGAATCGCTCGACCGGGCCCACCGGCCGCGCGCCCAGCGGCGTGCGCGCGCCCAGCGTGACGTGCTGGTACAGGCGCACGCCCGCGCCGATGATCGCCGTCTCGCCGATCACGACGCCGGTGCCATGGTCGATGAAGAACCGCTCGCCGATCGTCGCGCCGGGGTGGATGTCGATTCCGGTCCGCTCGTTGGCGAGTTCGGAGATGATCCGCGCCACGATCGGCGCGCCCAGATTGTGCAGCTGGTGCGCGATCCGGTGATACAGGCTGGCGATCGCGCCGGGATAGCAGACCAGGATCTCGTCGGTGCTGCGCGCCGCCGGATCGCCCAGGAACGCGGCCTCGACATCGCTGTCGACCAGCCGGCGGACACCGCCCAGCGAGGCCGCGAACAGCCGCACGATCGTGCCCGCCTGATCGGGATCGAAACGCTGGCCGCGCGCATCGGCCTGCCAATAGGCCAGCTCGGTCGCCACCTCCCGCTCCAGCGCGCCGGTGGCGGCGATCAGCTTGGCGACGACGAACGCGCCCTCTTCCTTCTCGTCGCCGCGAAACTGGCCGAGGCGGCGGGGGTAGAGGGCAGCGGAGAGCAGCTCGACGACCCGCTCCAGCCCGGTGCGCGAGGGAAAGCCGTTGCCGCGCACACCCCCGCGCTGCCGCCCCCGCCATTCCGCCCGCGCCTGATGCAGCGCCGCGGCCGCGTCGGTGATCGCGGAGGCAACGGGTGCGGTACGGAGCAGGTCGTGCATGGCGAATCCCTTCGAGATATCGTCGGGATCACCATACCCTATCGAACCGATAGGAATTCAAAGAAATGCTGTGCGGGGGTGAAAGCTGCGCTGTACGGCGCCCCGCGGCCGTACGTTCCCCGGCGAAGGCCGGGGGAACGGCGGCGAAAATTACCCCGCCGCCGTCTCCGCATCCAGCCCGTAGGCGGTGTGCAGCACGCGCACCGCCAGTTCGGTATAGTCCTCCTCGATCAGCACGCTGACCTTGATCTCCGACGTGGTGATCGCCTGGATGTTGATCCCGCGCTCGCCCAGCGTGGTGAACATGGTGGAGGCGACACCGGCATGGCTGCGCATCCCCACGCCGACGACGCTGATCTTCGCGACGCGCGTGTCGTGGACCAGCTTTTCATAGCCGATCGTCGCCTTCGCCTGACCCAGCACGTCCAGGCTCCGCGCGAGGTCGGCGGAGGGGACGGTGAAGGTGACGTCGGTCGATCCGGTCGAATGCGCGATGTTCTGCACGATCATGTCGACGTTGATCCCCGCCTCGGCCAGCGGCGCGAAGACGGAGGCGACGGAGCCGGGCCGGTCGGGCACGGCGGCCAGCGTGATCTTCGCCTCGTTCTTGTCGTGCGCGATGCCGGTGATGAGCTGGCGTTCCACGTCTTCGATCTCCTCTTCGCCCACGATCATCGTACCGGGCAGCGTATCCGCCATCGGTGCATCCTCGCCCGTGAAGGACGACAGCACCTGGACGCGGACATTCTCCTTCATCGCCAGACCCACAGAGCGGGTCTGGAGCACCTTGGCGCCGACCGAGGCCAGCTCCAGCATCTCCTCATAGGTGACGCGGGCGAGCTTGCGCGCGCGCGGCACGATGCGCGGGTCGGTGGTGTAGACGCCATCGACATCGGTGTAGATGTCGCACCGCTCCGCCTTCATCGCCGCCGCGACCGCGACCGCCGACGTGTCGGACCCGCCGCGCCCCAGCGTGGTGATGCGCCCCGGCCTGCCATCGGCTTCATCGGCAACGCCCTGGAATCCGGGGATCACCGCCACCTCGCCACGCGCCAGGCTTTCGTCCAGCGCGGCCGTGTCGATCGTGCCGATGCGCGCGCGGCTGAACGCGTCGGACGTGTGGATCGGCAGCTGCCAGCCCAGCCACGACCGCGCGGGCACGCCCAGCGCCTGCAGCGCGATCGCCAGCAGCCCGCTCGTCACCTGCTCGCCCGACGAGACGACCACGTCATATTCGCGCGGATCGTACAGCGCGGACGCTTCGCGGCAGAAGCCGACCAGCCGGTCCGTCTCGCCCGCCATCGCGGAGACGACGACGGCGACCTGGTTGCCCGCCTCCACCTCGCGTTTGACCCGCGCGGCGACGCTGCGAATACGCTCGATCCCGGCCATCGACGTGCCGCCGAACTTCATCACGATACGCGCCATGGACGGGTCGAATGCCTCCTTGGGGAAAAGTGGCGGCCCTGATAGGTAGAGCGCATGGTGAGCGCAAGCAGCACGATCGTCCCCGCAGAGGCGGCGCATTTCGGCCGGATGGCGGCGGACTGGTGGAATCCGAAGGGCTCGTCGGCGATGCTCCACCGGCTGAACCCGGTGCGGCTGGCCTATCTGCGGCAGGCGGTTGACGCGCACTGGGGTGGCGAAGCGGGCGGGTTCACGCCGCTCGCCGCGCGCCGCGCGCTGGATGTCGGCTGCGGCGCGGGGCTGCTGGCGGAGCCGCTGGCCCGGCTGGGCGCGGCGGTGACCGGCATCGACGCCGCGCCCGAAAATGTCGCGGTCGCGGCCGCCCATGCCACGGGCGCGGGCCTCGGCATCGACTATCGCGCCGGCGGGATCGAGGCGGTGGCGGGCGAGACGTTCGACCTCGTCACCTCGCTGGAGGTGATCGAGCATGTCGCCGATCCGGCCGGCTTCGTCGGCGGGCTGGCGGGCGCGCTGGCGCCGGGGGGCCTGATGATCCTGTCGACGCCCAACCGCACGCCGCTGTCGCGCCTCGCGCTCATCACGCTGGCGGAGGGGACGGGCGCGATCCCGAAGGGCACGCACGACTGGGAGAAATTCCTGACGCCGGAGGAGCTGACCGTGCTCGTCGAAAGCGCCGGGCTGATCGTGCGCGACGTGACCGGCCTGACCTTCTCGCCCGCAAAGGGCTTCGCGCTCGGCTCCTCGACCGCGCTCGACTATCTGATGACGATCACCCGGCCCTGAGGGACAGGGCCAAGCGCGCTACGCCGGGTCCGCCGCACTCCATGGCCGCCCGGTCCACAGGCGGTACAGGCCGAACGCGACCATTCCCGCCGCGTGGAACGCCAGCGTCAACGCGGCGGTGAACGCGACGAGGTCGGACAGCGCCTGGCCCGTTTCGTGCCCCGCGCCATGGCCATGCCCGATCAGCAGGATGGTGATGTTGGCGAAGACCAGATCCTTGTTGGGAATGAAGGGCAGGCGCGACACCAGCATCCGCGCCGCCGCCAGCATCAGCCAGGTCCCGACCGCCTCGTGCGGCATCTCGAACGCCCAGGCGAGCGCGAGCAGGCCGTTGGTGGTCAGCAGCCGCCCGGTCTGCATCGCGAAGATCCAGCCCAGCATCCGCCGGTCCAGCGTGAACACCTTGCGGCCGAAGATCACGAACGGCAGCGACGTCGCGACGACGATGCCGACCGACGCCACCACCCCCTTCACCTCCGTCGCGTTCAGCAGCGGGATGGCGAAGGGCAGCGCCAGCAGCAGCGCCGCCAGCGTCACCAGATTGCCCGCCATCGCGGACAGGATCGTCACGTCCTTCACCGCGCCGAACGGCGATCGGATCGCCCGCGCCCTGCCCCGCGCCCAGGCATAGAACCAGGCATCGCCGGCATAGCCCAGTACGACCTCGTTCACGATCCGCTTGCCGGTCAGCGCCGCCAGCCCCGCCAGCGGCAGGCCCCACAGGCGGCGGAAGATCAGATAGTCCGACACCTGCGGCGCCATGTAGAGCGCCACGAAGCACAGGTAGAACCCCGGCGAGGTCGGCACCGCGCTGGCGAACCCCGACAGCCCCGATCCGGCCAGCTGCCAGATCACGCCCGCGACCATCGCGATCGTCAGCGCACCGCCCAGCAGCGCCGGCCAGCGGCCAAGCCGCTTGTCGGCCTCCAGGCCGGGTGCTGCGTCGACGGGTTCGGGGATGGGTTCAGGCGTCGGCTTCGGCATTCCGTTCCGCACGGCGTTCCAGCGCGGCCTTCGCCATCGCGGTGAAGGGGTCAGCCAGCGCCAGTCCCATGATCCCGAACAGGGCGCTCGCGATGATCTGCGCGCCCAGCGTCAGCGCGGGCGGCAGGTCCACCGTCTTCTTGGCGACGATCGGCAGCAGGACATACCCGTCAAAGGTCTGGACGATCAGATAGGTGCCGACCGCCCACAGCCCCACGTTGGTGCCCGCCGAAAAGCCGACCGCGATCATCAGCGAGCCGGAGATGAACGCCCCGATATTGGGGATGAAGGCGAGCAGGCCGGTCAGGATGCCCAGGATCATCGCCATCGGCACGCCCCCCGCCATCAGCGCCAGCCACGTCAGCACGCCCTCCGCCGCCATGCCCAGCAGCCGGCCCGCCAGCAGCCGGCGCAGCGTGCGCCCCATCCGGTGCAGCGTCAGCGCGAATTCGGGGCGCAGGTCGCGCGGCACCATCCACTGCAGCCCGCGCTCATAGGCGTTGGGGTCGATCGCCAGGAACAGCCCCAGGACCAGGATCATGAACAGGCTGGTCAGTGCGCCGATCGCGGTGCCGACCCACGACGTCAGCCGCCCGACCGATCCCAGCGCCTGCTTGGCGAAACCGCTCATGTCCGACGCGCCGGGCATCAGGCCCTGCTGGCTCAGCCAGCCGGACAGCTTCAGCGCCTGCGATTCCAGCGTCGTGCGCAGCTGCGCGAACTGTTGCCCCACCTGTACGCCGGTCAGATAGACGGTGCCGAGCAGGAACGCCGTGACCAGCAGCACCACGATCAGCAGCCGCCAGCTGCGCCCGATCGGCAGCACCCGCCCCAGCAGGCGCACGCCGCCGTCGAACAGCGCGGCGACGACGATCCCGGCGAAGATGATGAGCAGCGGCTGCACCAGCAGCACCGCCAGCGCCACCGCGGCCGCCATCGCCAGCCACACCGCCGCGCGGCGCACCTCGCGGCGGATCAGCGGGTCGTGCGCCTCCAGCGGCGCCGCCCCATCGGTCAGCGGCGTGTCTTCCGCCATTACTGCCCGGTCTTCGGATGCAGCGACACGCCCGCCCGGCCCGACCGCAGCGATCCCCACCAGGTCAGCGGATTGAGCGTCGCATCGCCGTCCAGGCTGAAGGTGATGAACTCCGCCCGGCCACCGATATTCTCATAGGGCACGGGCCCGCCCAGCCCCTGCTCGGACAGCGGATAGCGGCTGTCGGCAGACCGGTCGCGATTGTCGCCCATCAGGAATACGCGGTTCTTGGGTATGGTGATCGGCCCATAATTGTCGCCCGGCGACCAGCCCAGGTCGACCGTCTCGTAGCTGCGGCCGTTGGGCAGCGTCTCGGTGATCGTCGGCAGGCGGCAGACCATCCGCCCGCCCGGCAGCTGCTCGCGCGCGCCCGGATAGTCGTTGGGCGAACAGGGGCTGTTCGTATCGACCGGGATCAGCGTGTCGTGGATCGGCCCGCGCTTCAACGGCACGCCGTTCAGGATGACCACGCCGTCCTTCACCTGCAGCGTGTCGCCCGGCAGGCCGATGACGCGCTTGATATAGTCGGTGCGCGTGCCCGGCGGCGTCACGATCACAACGTCGCCCCGATCGGGCAAAGAGCCCAGCAGCCGCCCCTTCCATTCCGGCAGCATCACGCTCCAGCTCGCCTCGGGCTCGTGCAGCACGACGCTGCGGAAGAAGGCGACGGGATCGGGGATGGTCGGCGACACGAACGACCAGCCATAGGCGAATTTGGACACGACCAGCCGGTCGCCGACCTGCAACCCCGGCAGCATCGATTCGGACGGGATGTAGAAGGGCTTGGCAATGAAGCTGTGGAAGCCCAGCACGATCAGGATCAGCCAGAATATGCCCTTCACCTCGGCCCACCAGTCGGTGCCCGCGCGCTTCTTCGCCGGGGTGTCCGCGCCGGTCGCGGCGGGGGGCACGGCATCGCTTGCGGCGGGATGCGCGACGGGGGTTGCCTCGGTGCCGGTCAGGCTCGCGTCGGTCATGCGCTGGGGTCCGGTATCGCCTCGATAATCACAAAGGCCTGCGCCCAGGGATGATCGTCGGTCATGGTGAGATGTACGCGCGGCGCCATGCCACAGGGGATCAACGCGTCAAGCCTTGCCTTGGCCCCGCCGGTCAGCGCCAGCGTGGGCGCGCCCGACGGCGCGTTGACGACGCCGATGTCGCGCATGAACACGCCCGCGCGAAATCCCGTGCCCACCGCCTTGGAGAACGCCTCCTTCGCGGCGAACCGCTTCGCCAGCGTCGCGGCATAGGTGAAGGGTCGCCGCTTCGCCTTGGCCAGCTCCACCTCGGTGAACACCCGCCCCTCGAACCGCGCGCCGAACCGGTCGAGCGACGCCTGTATCCGCTCGATACTGCACAGGTCGGAACCCAGGCCGATGATCACCGCGCCGCATCCATCGCGTCGCGCATCCGCCGCACCGCTTCGCCAAGGCCGACGAACATCGCCTCGCCGATCAGGAAATGGCCGATGTTCAGTTCCGCCACCTGCGGGATCGCCGCGATCGGCCCGACATTGTCATAGGTCAGGCCATGGCCGGCATGGACCTCGATCCCGTTCTTCGCCGCCAGCGCCGCCGCGTCCGCCAGCCGGCGCAGCTCGTCCGCGCGCGCCGAGCCGTCCAGCTCGGCATAGCGGCCGGTATGCAGTTCGACGACCGGCGCCTTCAGCCGGATCGCGGCGTCGATCTGCGTCGCGTCGGGCTCGATGAACAGCGACACGCGGATGCCCGCGGCCGACAGGTCGGCGACCATCGGCGAGAGGTGATCGAACTGCCCCGCCGCGTCCAGCCCGCCCTCGGTCGTGCGCTCCTCGCGCTTTTCGGGGACGATGCAGGCGGCGTGCGGCCGATGGCGCAGCGCGATCCCCAGCATCTCCGCGGTCGCCGCCATCTCGAAATTCAGCGGGATCGTCAGCGCCTCTGCCAGCCGGGCGATATCGTCGTCGGTGATGTGGCGGCGATCCTCGCGCAGGTGCGCGGTGATGCCGTCCGCGCCCGCTTCGGCCGCCAGCAGCGCCGCGCGGACGGGATCGGGATAGCCCGCCCCGCGCGCGTTCCGCACCGTCGCGACATGGTCGATGTTGACGCCCAGCCGCAGGTGATCGGGCAGATGGCCGCTCATGCCGCCGCCCGGCTGCCGGGCTTCACCGCCGGGATCGCCGCGAGTTCGGGCGGCAGCGCGTCGGCGGGATAGCTCGGCACGTCCAGCCGGATCAGCGGGAAGAACGGCACGCCCAGGTCCGCCGTCCCGTTCGACCGGTCGACCAGCGACGCGGCCGCCACCGTCTCGCCGCCCGCCCGCGCGATCGCGGCGATCGCCTCGCGGCTCGACAGGCCGGTGGTCACGACGTCCTCCATCATCAGCACGCGCTGCCCCGGCTCCAGCCGAAAGCCGCGCCGCAATTCGAACGTGCCGGTCGGCCGCTCCAGGAACATCGCATCGACGCCCAGCGCGCGCGCCATCTCCTGCCCCGCGATCACCCCGCCCATCGCGGGCGAGACGACGGCGGTGATCTGCCCCCGCAGTTCGGCCGGCAGCCGCGCCGCCAGCGCCTCCGCCAGCCGGCCGCCGCGCGCCGGGCTCATCAGCACGCGCGCGCATTGCAGGTAGCGCGGGCTGCGCAGGCCCGACGACAGGATGAAATGCCCCTCCAGCAGCGCGTCCGCCGCCCGGAATTCCGCCAGCACCTCGTCTTCGGTCAACGCCTGCCCTTTCGCCTGATCGCCCGCGCCATACGCCCGGCGTCGACCCGCGGCAATCATCGCCGCCAAGCCATTTTCCGCCAGCGGCTTGAGGCATGGACAAGCGCGGCGTATAGGCCATACCCAAAGGGGTCGCGGACCGCCACCGGCGCGGTCCATAACGACCCGGAAGAACAAGGGGTGACGACGAGGATGTCCATGACGGGGTTGAAGAGAATCGCGATCGCGGCGGGGCTCGCGCTGGCGGGCCTGTCGACGGTGGCGGGTCATGCCGCCGCGCCGGCGCCCGTCGCCGCCGCGCCTGCGAAGCCGCAGGCCGCCGCGGAGCCGGGCAACGTCTCCAACACCGCCCCGACCACGGCGGCCGCGCCCGCCACGGCCGCGCCGACCAGCCCGCTGCTGGCGGTGGACGGCGCACCCGGCGCCGTCGCGCAGCCGGGCATCGGCCAGCCGACCAACGGCGTCTTCGGCCTGCAGCCGCAGGTGACGCGCAACGGCGAATTCGCGCACTGGATGCACAATACCGTGCTGTTCCCGGTCATCACGCTCATCTCGCTGTTCGTGCTGGCGCTGCTGGTCTGGGTCGTCGTCCGCTATCGCGCCGCCGCCAACCCGGTCCCGTCAAAGACCAGCCACAACACCTTCATCGAGGTGATCTGGACGCTGCTGCCCGTCATCATCCTCGTCCTGATCGCGGTGCCGTCGATCGGCCTGCTCCAGGCGCAGTTCAAGCCGGCGCCCGCCGGCGCGGTGACGCTGAAGGCGATCGGCAACCAGTGGTACTGGACCTATCAGTATCCCGACAATGGCGGGATCGAGATCACCGCCAACCTGCTGAAGGAAAAGAACGAGGTCGCGAAGGGCGAGCGCTATCGCACCGATCGCGACGGCCCCCGCCTGCTCGCGACGGACAACCGCATCGTGCTGCCGGTCGGCGTTCCGATCCGCCTCATCACCACCGCCAACGACGTGATCCACAGCTGGGCGGTGCCCGCCTTCTGGATCAAGCTCGATGCGATCCCCGGCCGCCTGAACGAGACCAGCTTCACGATCGAGAAGCCGGGCCTCTATTTTGGCCAGTGCTCCGAACTGTGCGGCGCGCGCCACGCGTACATGCCGATCGCGGTGGAGGCCGTTACGCCCGCGCAGTTCGCGGCCTGGGTGAAGGCGAAGGGCGGCACGATGCCCGCCGCCGGCACGCCGTCCGACAAGGTGATCCCGCAGCCGGGCGCGGACGGTTCCGCCGCCAAGGCCGCGGAAACCGCCGAAACCGCGAACCTGACCGGCCCGGTCGAGAACGCCACCGTTGCCGCGCCCACCTCCTCGCAGGGCGCGACCAACAACCCCGCCACCGGCAACGCTGGACAGTAAGATGACCGATACCGCGCTCCATCCATCCGCGTTCCAGGCGCATGACGATCATGCGCATCATCACGATGCGGATCACAAGCCGGGCTTCTTCGCCCGCTGGTTCATGTCGACCAACCACAAGGACATCGGCACGATGTACCTGATCTTCGCGATCATCGCGGGGATCATCGGCGGGTCGATCTCGGGCCTGATGCGCGCCGAGCTGGCGCATCCGGGTATCCAGTATCTGGGCACCTGGGCCAGCCTGCTCCACGGCGGGCCGCAGAGCCTGGACCAGTCGCTCCACCTGTGGAACGTGCTCATCACCGCGCACGGCCTCATCATGGTGTTCTTCATGGTGATGCCCGCGATGATCGGCGGGTTCGGCAACTGGTTCGTGCCGATCATGATCGGCGCGCCGGACATGGCGTTCCCGCGCATGAACAACATCAGCTTCTGGCTGCTGATCCCGTCCTTCGCGCTGCTGCTCGCCTCGCCCTTCTTCGGCGGCGCGGGCAATGGCTGGACGCTCTACGCGCCGCTCTCCACCTATGGTGAGCCGGGGCCGTCGACCGACATGGCGATCCTGTCGCTCCACCTGGCGGGCGCCAGCTCGATCCTGGGCGCGATCAACTTCATCACCACCATCTTCAACATGCGCGCGCCGGGCATGACGCTGCACAAGATGCCGCTGTTCGTCTGGTCGGTGCTGGTGACGGCGTTCCTGCTGCTGCTGGCGCTCCCGGTCCTCGCCGCGGCGATCACGATGCTGCTGACCGACCGCAATTTCGGCACGACCTTCTTCGATCCGGCCGGCGGCGGCGATCCGGTGCTCTACCAGCACCTGTTCTGGTTCTTCGGCCATCCCGAAGTGTACATCATGATCCTGCCGGGCTTCGGCATCGTCAGCCAGATCATCGCCACCTTCAGCCGCAAGCCCGTCTTCGGCTATCTCGGCATGGCCTACGCCATGGTCGCGATCGGCGTGGTCGGCTTCGTCGTCTGGGCGCACCACATGTTCACCACCGGCCTGTCGGTGAACACGAAGATGTATTTCACCGCCGCCACCATGGTCATCGCGGTGCCGACCGGCATCAAGATCTTCTCGTGGATCGCGACGATGTGGGGCGGCTCGATGCGCTTCCCGACCCCGATGGTCTGGGCGATCGGCTTCATCTTCATGTTCACGGTCGGCGGCGTCACCGGCGTCGTGCTCGCCAATGGCGGCATCGACGACTACATGCAGGACACCTATTACGTCGTCGCCCACTTCCACTACGTGCTGTCGCTGGGCGCGGTCTTCTCGCTGTTCGCGGGCTTCTACTACTGGTTCCCGAAGATGTCGGGGCGCATGTACAACGAGCTGCTCGGCCAGCTGCACTTCTGGGTGTTCTTCGTCGGCGTGAACGTGATGTTCTTCCCGATGCACTTCCTGGGCCTGCAGGGTATGCCGCGCCGCTATCCGGACTATCCCGATGCCTTCGCGCACTGGAACACGGTGGCGACGGTCGGCTACATGATCATGGCCGCGGGCATGGCGATCTTCTTCGTCAACCTGATCTGGTCGCTGCTCGCCGGCAAGAAGGCGCCCGACAATCCCTGGGGCGCCGGTGCGACGACGCTGGAATGGACGCTGTCCAGCCCGCCGCCGTATCACCAGTTCGAAACCCTCCCGAAGATCGATTGACGGCGGGCCAGCGGCTTCCAGCCGCAGGCCCCGCCCGGCCGACATGGCGCCAGCCATGATCGACGACACGGGATTAACTCCCGTGTCGGGCTCGAAACCGAAACGCCCCGGCTGATTACCGGGGCGTTTTCGTGTCCGGACCCTGCCCGGACACTCCACACGAAAGCCTTTAGACAGGCGGGTGTGCCGAGCCTGTGCCGGCATCCACCGCGCCACACTCAACCGCGCAATATATTCAACACATGATCTCCCGGCGCACCCTGCATGGCCGGGGGCGCGCCGACCGGCCATCGCCGAAACGGCGATTGGGGCAACCTGGCGAAGGATCGCGAACCGCCGAGGGCGGGGCGGCGGCATCCCCCTCCCGCCATTTTTCCCCTTACCAACCCAGATCAGTCCCCGATCCCCGCCGCCGCTCGTTACCCCGCCATGGCCCTCCCCGACCCCGCCCCCCTCCGCTTCCTCGTCGCCGAGAGCGAAACCCCGGACGAGCGCGCCGCCCGCCGCGCCGATGTCGGTCGCAGCGCCGGCGAAAGCTATGCCGCCACACTTGGGGAACTGGCACCGGGCTGCCGTATCACGCGCACCACCCCCAGCGACGCGGATGTCGAGCCGCTCTCCCCCGACCAAATCGCGCGATACGACGCGGTCTTCCTCTCCGGCTCCCCGCTCCACATCTATGACGAGACGCCGGAGACGGCCGCGCAACTCGCCTTCATGCGCGCCGTCTATGCCAGCGGCACCCCCGCCTTCGGTTCGTGCGCGGGCCTGCAGGTCGCGGTCGCGGCGGCCGGCGGCACGGTGCGGCGGATGGCACCCCGGCAGGAGGCCGGCATCGCCCGCCGCCTGTTCAAGACCGACGCCGGCCGCGACCACCCCCTGCTGCGCGACCGCCCCGCCGTCTGGGACGCTCCCGCCATCCATGGCGACGAGGTGGAAACGCTGCCGCCGGGCGCGACGCTGCTCGCGAGCAACGCCGCCGTCCGCGTCCAGGCGGTAGAGATCCGCCATGACGGCGGCCTGTTCTGGGGCGTGCAATATCATCCCGAGCTCGCCCCCGGAGAGATCGCAGCCGCGCTCCGCCGCCAGTCCGCCGGCCTGATAGACGACGGCCTCGCGCGCGATGATTGCGATGTGGAGGCGCTGGCCGCCCTTCTCGATGCCCTGCACGACGCGCCGGGCGACCATGCGGTGCGCTGGCGCCTGGGCATCGACGCGGAGCTGGCGGAAACCGCGCGCCGCCGCACCGAACTCGCCGCCTTCATCACGCACTGCGTCCAACCGGCCCGCGCGGCGCGGGCCCGCGCAACTTCATCTGTCGCTTCCGCCGGATAGCGCCTATAGGCTCGCGGGAACGAGAGGATCATGACGACCGCCACCCCGCTCCTGCCCCCCGCCGACTGGCGCGATTTCCTCGCGCTGACGAAGCCGCGCGTGATGACGCTGGTGGTGTTCACCGGCCTGTGCGGGATGCTGGCGGCGCCCGTGTCGATCCACCCCGTCATCGGCTTCACCGCGATCCTGTGCATCGCGCTCGGCGCCGGGGCGGCGGGCGCGCTGAACCAGTGGTACGAGGCGGATCTGGACGCCGCGATGCGTCGCACGCAGAAGCGGCCGCTGCCCGATGGCCGGATGGATCGTCAGGCCGCGCTGCATTTCGGCGTCGGCCTGTCCGCCTTTTCCGTCATCCTGATGGGACTGGCGGTGAACGTGCCCGCCGCCGCGATCCTGCTCGTGTCGATCCTGTTCTACGTCCTCGTCTACACCGTCTGGCTGAAGCGGCGGACGCCGCAGAACATCGTCATCGGGGGCGCCGCCGGCGCCTTTCCGCCGATGATCGGCTGGGCGGCGGCGACGGGCGACGTCGCGCTGCTGCCCGTCCTGATGTTCCTCCTCGTCTTCCTCTGGACGCCGCCGCATTTCTGGGCGCTCGCGCTGTTCGTGAAGACCGATTACGCCAATGCCGGCGTCCCGATGCTGCCCGTCGTCGCGGGCGAGCGGATGACGCGCGTGCAGATCGGCCTCTACACCATCCCGATGGCGATCGCCGCCGTCGCGCCGTGGCCGCTGGGGCTGACGGGGCCGATCTACGGCATCGTCTCGCTCGTCACGACCGGGCTGTTCGGCCTGCTCGCCCTCCACGTCGCCACCCGCCGCCAGACGGAGGGCGACACGATGAAGCCGGAGAAGCGCTTGTTCAGCTATTCGATCCTCTACCTCTTCGTGATCTTCGGCGCGCTGGTCGCCGATCGCTGGGTGCTGGCATGACGCCCGAGGAGCAGGACCTGATCCGCCGCCGCCAGTCGGCGCGAGCGAAGGTGATGGCGATGCTGCTGGGCGGCCTCGTCATCCTGATCTTCGCCATCTCGATCGCGAAGATCCAGCTGGGGATGCACGGATGACGCGGCCGGCGCGCACGGCGTGGCTGGCCGTCCTCGGCATCTGCTTCATGACCGGGCTCGCCTGGGCCAGCGTGCCGCTGTACCGCCTGTTCTGCCAGGTGACGGGGCTGAACGGCACCACGCAGCGCGGGCTTCAGGCGCCGGGCGGCACCGACCGGCAGGTGCGCGTCGACTTCGACGCCAACGTCAGCCCGAAGCTGCCCTGGCGCTTCCGGCCGGAAAACCCGTCGGACACGGTGGCGATCGGCGCGCGCGACATGGCGTTCTTCACCGCCACCAACACCTCCAGCCGGCCGATCACCGGTACCGCGACGTTCAACGTCACGCCGGCGCAAGTCGGCAAGTATTTCACGAAGATCCAGTGTTTCTGCTTCACGCAGCAGACGCTGAAACCGGGCGAGACGGCGCGGATGCCGGTCATCTTCTACGTCGATCCGAAGATCCTCGACGACCCGGATGCGCGCGACGTGGAAACGATCACGCTGTCCTACACGTTTTACCCGGTGGATTCCGGCAAAAGCGCGGGCTAGGAATGGCCGGATAAGAACGAACAGGGATGCGGATGATGGCCGGCGCCAAGAACCACGACTACCATATTCTTCCGCCCAGCCCCTGGCCGATGGTGGGCTCGCTGACGGCGGGGATCATGGCGGTCGGCGGCATCATGTACATGCATGAATATGCGGGCGGCGGCTGGGTCTTCCTGATCGGCCTCGCGGGCGTGCTGTTCACCATGTACAGCTGGTGGGCCGACGTGATCCGGGAGGCGCATCACGGCGATCACACCCCCGTCGTGCAGCTGCATTTCCGCTACGGGATGATCCTGTTCATCGCGTCGGAGGTGATGTTCTTCGTCGGCTGGTTCTGGGCCTATTTCGACTTCTCGCTCTTCCCCGTCGCGATGCAATGGGTCGACGGGCAGGTCGAACGCTCGGCAGAGGGCGCGGCGGCGATCGTCGGCGCCTGGCCGCCCAAGGGGCTGGAGGTCATCAACGCCTTCGAACTGCCGCTGCTCAACACGCTGATCCTGCTCGCCTCGGGCACCACCGTCACCTGGGCGCACCATGCGCTGATCCACAACCAGCGCGGCGGTGAGAAGACGGGGCTGTGGGGCCTGCTGGGCGTCGGCAACCGCGACGGCGTGCTGAAGGGCCTGTGGCTGACGGTCGCGCTGGGCGTGCTGTTCAGCTGCATCCAGGCCTATGAATACATGCACGCGCCCTTCCCCTTCAAGGGGATCAACTATGGCGCCAGCTTCTTCATGGCGACCGGCTTCCACGGGTTCCACGTGCTGATTGGCACGATCTTCCTGATCGTCTGCCTGATCCGCGCCTATAAGGGCGAATTCACCCCCCGCCAGCATTTCGGGTTCGAGGCGGCCGCCTGGTACTGGCACTTCGTCGACGTGGTGTGGCTGTTCCTCTTCGTCACCATCTATGTCTGGGGTGGCTGGGGCGCGCCGGTCCACGGCGGCTGATGACGCGCGATCCGGCGGCGGCCCCTGCGGCTGTCGCCCCCGATCCCGAACCGGCGCCCGGGGCGGAAACGCTCGCGGGCGCCGTCGTGTCTCCACCGCTGGCGATGGCGGCGCTGCGGGGCCTGTGCCCGCGCTGCGGCGCGCCGACGCTGTTCCACGGCCTGCTCGCCTTCGCGCCCCGGTGCCGCGCCTGCGGCCTCGACCTGACGCAGTTCAACGTCGGTGACGGGCCCGCCGCCTTCCTCACGCTGATCCTGGGCGCGGTGGTCGTCATCCTCGCCATCTGGCTGGAGCTGGCGGTGGGGCCGCCTTTGTGGGTCCACATGCTCATCTGGATTCCCGTCACCGCCGCCGGCGTGATCGGTTCGCTGCGGCTCGCCAAGGCCGCGATGCTCGCCGCCGAATATCGCAACGCCGCGCGCGAGGGCCGCATCCGGGACGCCGCATGAGTACCCGCCCCGGCCCCCGTACGGGTCGCCGCATCCCGCTGGTCCCGACGCTGGTGGTGACACTCGCCGTCGCCGCGATGATCGCGCTGGGCCTGTGGCAGCTGCTCGACCGGCTGCCGAAGAAGGAGGCGTTCCTGGCGCAGCTGGCCGGCAACCCCGCCCTCGCCCCCGTGCCCTTCCCCGTCACGCCCGACGAATCGCTGCTCTTCCGGCGCAGCGCCGTCACCTGCGCAGCGCCGGTCACAATCCGGCTGGCGGGCGCGGGGGCGGCGGGGTTCCGCGCGATCGCGACCTGCGCGGGCGGTGCGCCGCTCGTCCAGCTGGGCACGACGCGCGATCCCAAGGCACAGGTGACATGGGGCGGCGGCCCCGCCACCGGCTATATCGGCCATGCCCCCGATGGCCGCGCGCTGCTGGCGACGCTGTTCGACCATAGCCCGCCGCGCCCGATGCTGATCGCGACCCCGCCCGCCGCCGGCCTCTCGCCCAACGCGCCGCCGGACGTCGGATCGATCCCGAACAATCACCTCGCCTATGCCGGCCAGTGGTTCTTCTTCGCCGCGATCGCCGCGATCATCTACGCCCTCGCGGTGCGTCGCCGCACCTGACGCAAGCCCTTCCCTTCAGGGGGGGGCCGCCTGTCCTACACCCCACCCCCCGCGCTACACCGGGATCATGCTCGCCGCCCCGCATTCCTCCGCGACGCCGCCATTCCCCGCGTTCCCGACGAATGTTGAGGGCCACCCTCCGCAACCCTCAACAGTCTCAACATTCGCGGCCGAATCGCCGCCGGGTTGTCATCCCCCGCCCCGCTCGCTAGCGCCGGGGATCATGCGTTATCTCAGCACTCGCGGGACCGCTCCCGTGCTCGATTTCCGTGGCGCCACGCTGGCCGGGCTGGCGAGCGACGGCGGCCTCTACATCCCGGAGGCGTGGCCGACGCTGACCGAGGCGGAGATCGCCGGGCTGGCGGGCCTGTCCTATGCCGACACCGCCGTGCGCGTGATGCAGCCGTTCGTCGGCGATGCGCTGACGCCAGAGGAACTGTCCGATCTGTGCCACCGCGCCTATGGCCGGTTTAGCCACGCCGCGGTCACGCCGCTCGTCCAGCTGGATCACGACCAGTGGCTGCTGGAGCTGTTCCACGGGCCGACGCTGGCGTTCAAGGACGTCGCGCTCCAGCTGCTCGGCCTGTTCTTCGAACGGTTCCTGACCGGCACGGACAAGCGGCTGACGATCGTCGGCGCGACCAGCGGCGACACCGGCTCCGCCGCGATCGACGCGGTCGCGGGGCGAGAAGGCATCGACATCTTCATGCTCCACCCCGCCGGCCGCGTGTCGGACGTGCAGCGCCGCCAGATGACGACGGTGCTCGCCCCCAACGTCCACAACATCGCGATCGAGGGCGATTTCGACCAGGCGCAGGCGCTGGTGAAGACGATGTTCGCCACCCCCGCGCTCGCCGATCGCTTCGCGCTGTCGGCGGTCAATTCGATCAACTGGGCCCGGCTGATGGCGCAGGTGGTCTATTATTTCTACGCCGCCGTCCGCCTCGGCGCGCCGGGCCGGCGCATCGCCTTCTCCGTGCCGACCGGCAATTTCGGCGACGTGTTCGCCGGCTATGTCGCACACCGCATGGGCCTGCCGGTCGAGCGGCTGGTGGTGGCGACCAACGTCAACGACATCCTTCACCGCGCGCTGTCGTCCGGCGATTACAGCAAGGGCACCGTGGAGCAGACGGCGACGCCGTCGATGGATATCCAGGTCTCCTCCAATTTCGAACGCCTGCTGTTCGACCTTGGCGGCCGGGACGGCGCGGCGATGGCGGCGCAGATGGCGGGGTTCGAGCGTTCGGGCGCGATGCGGCTGACCAACGCGCAGAGCCAGGGCGCCTCTGGCCTCTTTTCCAGCGCGCGGGTCGATGCAGACGACATGGCGCTTGCGATGCGCTGGGCGTGCGAACATGCCGGGCAGGTCATCGACCCGCACACCGCGATCGCGCTGTCCGCCGCGCGCGCGCTGGAGGTCGACGTGCCCGTCGTGACGCTCGCCACCGCGCATCCCGCCAAGTTCCGCGACGCGGTGGAGCGCGCCACCGGCGTCCGCCCGTCGCTGCCCGGCCGCATTGGCGACCTGTTCGAGCGGGAGGAGCGCTACGTCACGCTGCCCGCGACGCTGGACGCGGTCGGCGCCTATGTCGCGCAGCACGCAACCCCGTCGGCATGACGCTGCAGACGCTGATCGGGGAGCCATGGGCGGACTATGGCCTGATCGACTGCGGCCATGGCCGCAAGCTCGAACGCTATGGCCGGTTCCGCTTCATCCGCCCCGAACCGCAGGCGATGTGGGCGCCCGCGTCCACCGACTGGCGCGCCGATGCCGAATTCGTCCCCGGATCGGACGAGGATGGCGGCGGTCAGTGGCGCTATACCGGGCAGGTCCCGCGCGATGGCTGGCCGCTGAAGTGGGAAGAGGTACGCTTCACCGCGCAATGCACCCCCTTCCGCCATCTCGGTTTCTTTCCCGACATGGCCCCCGTCTGGCGCTGGATGCGCGAGCGGACGGCCGGGATGGCGGCGCCCGAATGCATGAACCTGTTCGGCTATACCGGCGTCGGCACGCTGGCGATGGCGAGCACGGGCGCGCGCATGGTCCATGTCGACGCCTCCAAGAAATCGGTCGAGGCCGCGCGCGGCAATGCCGCCCTGTCGGGCCTCTCCGACGCGCCGGTCCGCTGGATCATCGACGACGCCGCCAAGTTCGTCGCACGAGAGGGTCGGCGCGGCCGCCGCTATGACGGCATCCTGCTCGATCCCCCCAAATACGGCCGCGGGCCGGAGGGGGAGATCTGGCGGCTGGAAGAGGATCTGCCCGGCCTGATCGCCGATTGCCGCAAGCTGCTCGACGAGAACAGCCGCTTCCTGTTCCTGACGGTCTATGCCGTGCGCATGTCGGCGCTGGCGATCGGGGAGCTGCTGCGCCAGGCGTTCGCCGACCTGCCCGGCACCGTCGAGGCGGGCGAGCTGGGCGTGCGCGAAGAAGCGCGCGGCCTCGTCCTCCCCACCGCAATCTGGGCGCGCTGGAGCCGCTGAGGGGGCGCCGACTCAGTCCATCCCCGCCCGGATCGCCGCCGCGGCGACGAACGGCGCGCCCGCGACCAGCAACAGGCTGACCGCGCCGAGCAGCTTCAGCGCCCCCGCCGCGCCCGCGCCGTCCAGCCCGCCCGCCCCGAAGATCAGCAGCGGGATCGCCAGCGGCAGCATCACCAGTCCCGCCACCGCGCCCGCCCCGCGCAGGCCCGCGGTCAGCGCCGCCGTCGCCACCGCCAGCGCGGCAAGGCCGGGCGTCCCGATCAGCAGGCCCGTCTCCACCGCCAGCAGCACCGGCCCCGGCAGGCCGAGCAGCCCCGCCGCGATCACCGCCGCCGCCATCAGCGCGGGGGCGAAGGCGATCCAGTGCGCCGCGATCCGCGCCCCCATCACCATCGCCAGCGGCACGCGGCGCACCGCGAACTGGTCGAACAGCCCCGCCTCCAGATCGGGCGCGATCAGCCGCTCGACCGGCAGCAGCGCCGCCAGCAGCGCCGCCGTCCAGATCACGCCGCCGCCCACGCGCGCCAGCAGCGCCGAATCGGGCCCGACGGCAAAGGGGAACAGCGTCGCCACCAACAGGAAGAACACGACGACCAGCGTCGTCCCGCCGCCCGCGACGAACCGGCGGACATCGCGGCGGATCAGCGCGATCATGCCGCCTCCTCCAGCCGCACCGGACTCGCATCGGGCAGATCGAGCGGCAGGTGCGTCGCCACCAGCACCGCGCCACCCGCCGCCCGGTGCCGCGCGACCACCGCCTCCAGCCGCGTGACGGCGGCCGCGTCCAGACCGTTCGCCGGCTCGTCCAGCAGCCATAGCGGCGCGGGCGACAGCGCGATCCGTGCCAGCCCCGCCCGCTTGCGCTGCCCGGTCGACAGCAGGCGCACCGGCACCCCGGCCAGCGGCACCAGATCGAGCAGCGGCAGCACATCCGCCACCCGCGCGCCCGCGCCGTCCACCGTCGCCCAGAAGCGCAGCGCCTCCGCCAGCGGCAGTTCGGGGTCGAGCGCGGTCCGCTCGTCCAGCAGCGCCGCCGGCGCCGCCTCCACCGTCCCCGTCGCCGCGCGCAGCAGCCCGGCGGCAAGGCGCAGCAGGCTCGACTTGCCGATGCCGTTCGGCCCCGCGACGATCGCCGCCGCGCCGGGCGCCAGTGTCAGGTCGAACCCGGCGAACAGCGTCCGCCCGCCCCGCGCCAGCGCGACGCCGCGCATCGCCAGCAGCGTCACCCCGCCGCATCCTCCAGCGCATGCATGTCATCGTCGGACAGGCCGAAATGATGGCCGATCTCGTGGATCGTCACATGCGCGACCAGATCGTCCAGCCGCACGCCCGTCTCCACCCATTCGTCCAGGATCGCGCGGCGGTACAAATGGATGCGGTCGGGCATCGCGCCCGATTCCATCACGCTCTTCTCGCCCACCGGGCGGCCATGATACAGGCCGGTCAGGTCCAGCGGATGCTCGATGCCCAAGGCCGCCAGCGTCTCGTCATCGGCATAGTCCTCGACGATCAGCACCACGTCGCCCAGATGCGCGCGGAATGCGGCCGGCAGCCGCGCGATCGTGGCGCGGGCCAGCGTCTCGATCAGGTCGGCGTCGGGCGCCGTGCCGGTGAAGCCTTGCCCATCCATCCGTCCCGCCATAGGCGGTAGGCGGTCGCCGCGGCAAGCAGCGCGGGTCGACGACAGGGGGACGATGCGTGATCGAGGCACTCAGCGAGGCGGAACGGGCGGATGCGCTGGATGGCCTGCCCGAATGGGATCATGACGAGGCGCGCGACGCGATCACGCGCACGATCGTCTTCGCCGACTTCATCGAGGCATTTGGCTTCATGACGCAGGTCGCGCTGATCGCGGAGCGGATGAACCACCATCCCGAATGGGCGAACGTCTACAACCGCGTCGACATCCTGCTGACGACGCACGACGCGGGCGGCCTGTCGCCGCGCGATATCGAGATGGCGCAGGCGATCGACGCGATCGTCGAGGACTGACGCGGCGCCCCTTCGTCAGCCATAGGCGCGCACGAAGAACACCGCCGTCGTCGCGGCGGTGACGCCCAGCGTCCACCAACGCACGGCGACGCCCGGCAGCCGCTTGCCCACCACCGCGCCCAGCCAGCCGCCCAGCAGGCCCCCGGCCAGCATCGGCAGGCACGCGTCCCACCGCACCATGCCCAGCGCGACGAAGACGATCGCGGCGGCCAGGTTGGCGACCGCCAGCATCAGCGTGCGCGGCGCGAACATCGTGCGCGGCGTCTCGCCCGCCAGCAGGCCATAGGTGGCGGTGGTCATGATCCCCACGCCGCCCCCGAAATAGCCGCCATAGGTGCCCAGTACCCCTTGCGCGATCATCAGCGTCGCCAGCCCGATCGTCACCCGCGCGCGCAGCCACGCCGCCAGGCGCGGGCCGAAGGCGATGGCGAGGAACGCGACCAGCAGCAGCCACGGCACGATCATGTCGAACGCGCGGCCGGGCGTCGCGACCAGCAGCACGCTGCCCGCCAGCCCGCCGATGAAGGTGATCGCCGCCAGCACCCGCACCGATACCCCGCCGACCGGCTGCAACTCGCCGCGAAAGCTCCATGCGCTCGCCCAGGCGCCCGGCATCAGCGCCAGGTTCGACGTCGCGTTCGCGATATTGGCGGGCGTGCCGATCGCCAGCAGCGCGGGCATCGTCGCAAAAGTCCCCCCGCCCGCCAGCGCGTTCATCATGCCGCCGAGGATGCCGGCGCCTAAGGCAAGGAAAAGGGTGGAAGGATCGACCATCCCGCGCCTGTGACCCGCCCGATCCTCTCCGGCAAGGCCACGCTGGCGTACCGTTGCGCTCGATCAGCCGCAACCGACGGAAACCGAGCCCCTTCCCTTCAGGGGAGGGGTTGGGGTGGGGCGTGTCCCCAAACGGCCATCTCGCCTGAGCGCGCCGCCCCGGCCTCCCTCCGAAGCGAAAGCGGGCGATACGCCTACGCCGCCTCGGCCACCGCCCCCGCGCAGATCTCCCGCAGGTCGCGCGCCAGTGCATCCACCCGCTCGGCCCGCGCGTCCCAGGCGAACATGAATCGCGCGCCGCCGCCGATGAAGGTATAGAATTTCCACCCGCGCGCGCGCAGCGCCTCCAGCACCGCCCCCGGCGCCGACAGGAACAGCGCGTTCGCCTCGACCGGAAAGATCGGCGTCACCCCCGGCAGGTCCGCCACCGCCGACGCCAGCCGCCGCGCGCAGGCATTGCCGTGCGCCGCGTTGCGCAGCCACGCGCCGCTTTCCAGCAGGCCGACCCACGGCGCCGACAGGAACCGCATCTTAGACGCCAGCTGCCCCGCCTGCTTGCAGCGATAGTCGAAGTCCTCCGCCAGCGCGCGATCGAAGAAGATCACCGCCTCGCCCACCGCCATGCCGTTCTTCGTCCCGCCGAAGCACAGCACGTCGACGCCCGCGCGCCAGGTAATGTCGGCGGGATCGCAGCCCAGATGCGCGCAGGCATGGGCGAAGCGGGCGCCGTCCATGTGCAGCTTCAGCCCCAGTTCGCGGCACACGGCGGCGATCGCGCGAATCTCGTCGATCGCATACACCTGCCCCGTCTCGGTCGGCTGCGTGATCGTGACGACGCGGGGCTTGGGGAAGTGGATGTCCGACCGGCTTGTCGCCATCTGCCGGATCTGGTCGGGCGTCAGCTTGCCGCTGTCGCTGGGCACCGCCAGCAGCTTCGACCCGTTGGAGAAGAATTCGGGCGCACCGCATTCATCGGTCTCGACGTGCGCGGTGCCCGCACAGATGACGCTGTGATAGGATTGGCAGAGCGCCGCGAGCGCCAGCGAGTTCGCCGCCGTCCCGTTGAAGACGAAGAAGACCTCGCAATCCTTTTCGAACAGGTCGCGGAACGCATCGGCCGCGCGCGCCGTCCAGTCGTCGTCGCCATAGGCGCTGGCGGAGCCTTCGTTGGCCGCGATCATCGCGGCCAGCGCCTCGGGGCAGGCGCCCGCATAATTGTCGCTCGCGAATTGCTGGGCTCGGTCGGTCACGTCTTGGCAGTCCCGTCGCTATGCGGGCGGCGTGATCGCGAAATGTGGCTTGGAGGGTCCCGCGATTGCCGGTCCGGCCACATCCCCCCGCCGGATGACGGAGGCACCACCTTGCGCGGGCGCAGGTTGGTGTCGGAACGACGCCCGACTCTTGATGTTGGCCGGCCCGCTACCGCCGGGGCCGTCTCAGGTCAAGCGGCAGCAGCCTCCGCCGCCGCCGCCGCCGCCTCGCGGTCGCGCTCCGCCCGGCTCTTTTTCTCGGCGGCCGTCTTCAGCTGCCCGCAGGCGGCATCGATATCGCGCCCGCGCGGGCGACGCACGGGGGCGGAGATGCCACCCTCGAACACGATGTTGGAGAAGGAGGCGATTCGCTCCGGCGTCGAACACTCATATTCCGCGCCCGGCCACGGATTGAACGGGATCAGGTTGACCTTGGCGGGCAGGCGATAATGGCGCAGCAGGCGAACGAGTTCGTGCGCATCCGCATCCGAATCGTTCTTGTCCTTCAGCATCACATATTCGAACGTGATGCGCCGCGCGTTGTTGGCGCCCGGATAATCGGCGCACGCCTGCAAAAGCTGCTCGATCCCGTATTTGCGGTTGAGCGGCACGATCTCGTCGCGCACGTCCTTGGTCACGGCATGGAGCGACACGGCCAGGTTCACGCCGATCTCTTCGCCCGCCCGCTCCATCATCGGCACTACACCGCTGGTCGACAGGGTGATGCGCCGCTTCGACAGGGCAAGGCCGTCGCCGTCCATGACCAGCTTCAGCGCGTCGCGGACGTTCTCGAAATTATACAGCGGCTCGCCCATCCCCATCATGACGATGTTGGTCAGCAGGCGTCCTTCGGGCTGGCTCGGCCATTCGCCCAGTGCGTCGCGCGCCAGCATGACCTGGCCGACGATCTCGCCCGCCGTCAGGTTGCGCACCAGCCGCATCGTGCCGGTGTGGCAGAAGGTGCAGTTCAGCGTGCAGCCGACCTGGCTCGACACGCACAGCGTTCCCCGGTCCGCGTCGGGGATGAACACCATCTCGTAGTCCTGCCCGTCAGGCGAGCGGAGCAGCCATTTGCGCGTGCCGTCGTTCGACACCTGCGCCTCGACCACGTCGGGGCGGCCGATCACGAACCGCTCCGCCAGCCACGGATGCTGCGCCTTAGCGATATCGGTCATCGCCGAAAATTCGGTCGCGCCGCGATTGTAGATCCAGTGCCAGATCTGCTTGGCGCGCAGCTTCGCCTGCCGCGCGTCGAGCCCCCCCGCCGCCAGCGTCTCGCGCAGCGCGTCCTTGGACAGGCCGATCAGGTCGATGCGACCATCCGGCCGCAGGCTCACCGCGCGCGGCACGGGCACGGGATCGACATGGCCCGGAATGGGCATCAGGTTCGGCGCTGTCTGCATCGGGCGCACATAGCGCAAATCGGCGGCATTTTCCATGGGGCGTCCACAACACCCTTCAACCCCGCCGGGAGGCCGAACCATGTCGCCTCAACGCCGCCCCGCGCAGGCCAAGGTCGCCGCGTCGATCGCGGTCGCCGCCCCCTTCAGGCCATAGCTGTCGGCGAAGGGCCGGCCGTTCGCCGCCACGCCCTCCACGCTCATGCTGCGCCCCGCCCGCAGCGCCGCCGCGATCGCCCGGTCGCTGGCGGCATCGGCCGCGAACGCGTCCCGCCCGCGCGCGACCAGCCGGAACCGCCGCTCCCCCGCCGTCAGCGTCACCGGCAGATTCGCCTTCACTGCGCGACTGAGCCGAATATGAAGCGAGGCGCGCAGGCCCCGCTCGGGCCAGGTCGCAACGCTGGCGAAGGCTTCGCCCCGCTCCCCGCCGCCCCGCCCGCCCGCGACCGCCCAGCACCGGGTGCCGTCCGCGAACGCCGCCCAGCCGCCATAGGCGCCGATCGTCACGCGCCCACGCTCCACCGGCGCCATGGCCAGCAACGGGAGGATCACCAGAGGGAGGGCGATGCGTTTCACCCCCCGCCCATCCGTCCGGTGTGACCGCAAGGCAACAGAAAATCCTGTTTAGCTGGGGTTCATGCAGCCTCCGCGGCGCTGGTCCATTGAGCCCCTCGCGCCGGCCAGTGTTGCGGCCCGCGCCCGAAAAGAATGGAGTTTTCTATGCGTTATCTGCGAACCGCCCTGCTGGCCGCCGCGACCCTGGGCGCGACCCCGGCCCTCGCCCAGTCGGTCGATCCCGTCTTCACCGGCCCGCGTGTCGAGGGCATCGTGGGCTGGGACAAGCTGCGCGCCGGGAGCAGCAGCACCGTCGCCGGCGGTGATCGCCAGTCGACCGATGGCCTGATGTACGGCGTCGGCGTCGGCTATGACATCGGCGTCGGCGGCTTCGTCGTCGGTGCCGAGGGTGAGTTCAGCGGCTCGACCGCGAAGACGGGCCGGCGCGACTATACGTCGGACTTCGGCTATGGCCGCGTGAAGGCGGGCCGCGACCTGTATGTCGGCGCGCGCGCGGGCATCATGGCGACGCCGTCGACGCTGGTCTATGTGAAGGGCGGCTACACCAACACGCGGCTCAACGTGCTGGCGGGCAATACCAGCACCGCGACGGACACCGACTTCAACCTCGACGGCTGGCGCGCCGGCGCGGGCGCCGAACATGCGCTCAGCCCCAATAGCTATGTGAAGCTGGAATACCGCTATTCCAACTACAACCGGGGCGATGTCCGCTATCCGGACGGCGCCACCACCGCCCGCTTCGACGTGGATACGGACCGGCACCAGATCGTGCTGGGCTACGGCTTCCGCTTCTGAGGCGGTCGCCGGCGGTCGCCTCCGCGTTAACCTTTCGTTGACCACACGCGGCCGAAGGGGTCGGGGCGCTTGCTCCGGCCCCTTTTCCATGGGTAGGAACAGGCCAAGTCATTGCTCCCGGATTCTTCGAGGGGGCCAGGGGATTCGCATGAAGGCCACGATCGAACGCGCAACGCTGCTCAAGGGGCTGAGCCACGTCCAGTCCGTGGTGGAACGGCGCAACACCATCCCCATCCTGTCGAACGTGCTGCTGGAGGCGACCGAGGGCGCGCTGAAGATGATGGCGACCGACCTCGACCTACAGATCAACGAATCGGTCGCCGCCGCGGTCGACCAGCCCGGTTCCACCACCGTGTCGGCGCACACGCTGTTCGATATCGCGCGCAAGCTGCCCGAGGGCAGCCAGGTCCAGCTGACCGCCGCGGAGGGGCGGATGACGATCGTCGCGGGCCGTGCGCGCTTCTCGCTGGGCACGCTGCCGCGCGACGATTTCCCGGTGATCGCGGAGGGCGAGCTGCCCACCCAGTTCGAACTGCCCGCCGAAACGCTGAAGCAGATCATCGACAAGACGCGATTCGCGATCTCCACCGAGGAGACGCGCTATTATCTCAACGGCATCTTCCTGCACGTCGCCGGCGGCGACGGATCGGACCCGGTGCTGAAGGCCGCCGCGACCGACGGCCACCGCCTCGCCCGCGTCACCATGCCCCGGCCCGAGGGCGCGGAGGGGATGCCCGACGTGATCGTGCCGCGCAAATGCGTCGCCGAACTGCGCAAGCTGCTCGACGAGGTCGACGGCTCGGTCGGCGTCTCGCTGTCGGGCACGAAGATCCGCTTCGACCTCGGCCGTGCGATCCTGACGTCGAAGCTGATCGACGGCACCTTCCCCGATTATTCGCGCGTCATCCCGACCGGCAACGACAAGATCCTGAAGCTCGATCCCAAGAGCTTCATGGAGGGCGTCGACCGCGTCTCCACCATCGCGACCGAAAAAACGCGCGCGGTGAAGATGGCGCTGGACCGCGACCGCATCACCCTGTCCGTCACCAGCCCGGAAAACGGCACGGCGGCAGAGGAAGTGCCCGGCGAATACACCGCCGCCGGGTTCGAGATCGGCTTCAACAGCCGCTATCTGCTCGACATTCTCGGCCAGATCGACGGCGATCTGGTGGAGGTGCACCTCGCCGACGCCAGCGCACCCACGCTGATCCGCGAGAACGACAAGAGCCCCGCGCTCTACGTACTCATGCCGATGCGGGTGTGATTGCGGGCGGGCTCCCCTCCGCCTAGGTTGGGCGCGGAGGATTTCACTATGGACGCCTATCGCATCACCGATGCCGACGACCGTCTGAACGAGCTGGTCCGCCGGGCCGAAGCCGGCGAGAACGTTGAGATCGAGCGTGACGGGCGGATCGTGGCGCGGCTGGTGGCGGCCGGGTCCGACCCGGCCCGGTCGGGTGCCGATTTCGACTGGAACGCCTATTTCGAGGCGACCAAGGCGTGGCCGTTCGACCCGACGAACAGCGTCGTCAAAATGCGCAAGGATGCGCGGTACTGATGATCTATTGCGACACGTCGCTTCTGATCCCAATCCTTGTGCCCGAGGTCAACACAGAGGCGGCGCGTGCATGGATGTTCAGTGATGATCGACCGACCTGTTCGATCAGCGACTGGACGCTCACCGAACTGGCCAGCGCCCTCGCGCGCAAACTGCGGAACGGCTTGCTCGATGTTGGCCAACGCCGGATCGCCGAAGGCGCGTGGCTGGAATGGCAGGCGCGGGCCACGCGGCTAGCGGTCGCGCCGACGCATTTCGAACAGGCGGCGAGACTGGTCGATTCGGAACCACGCGGTCTAAGATCGGGCGACGCGCTGCACCTCGCCATCGCCATCGATCATGGCTGCGATCTTGCGACGTTCGACCGCGACCTGGCCGATGCCGCACGGGCGCGCGGGATCCGCGTACACCCCGGCTGATCCTTGATCGCCCGCCTCACCCTAACCGATTTCCGCAACCACGCGGCGCTGTCCCTCGCGCCCGGTGCGGGCTTCGTCGTGCTGACCGGCGAGAACGGCGCGGGCAAGACCAACATTCTCGAGGCCGTGTCGATGCTTGCCCCCGGTCGCGGCCTGCGCCGGGCGGCGCTGTCGGCGATGGCGCGGCAGAGTGGGCCGGGCGGCTGGGGCGTCGCGGCGACGCTGGACGGCGATGTCGAGATCGCGACCGGCACGCTCGCCTCCGCGCCCGAGCGGCGGATCGTCCGCGTGCAGGGCGCCGCCGCCAGCGCCGCGCAGTTGCCCGAATGGCTGACCGTGCTGTGGCTGACCCCGGCGATGGACCGGCTGTTCACCGCCGCCGCATCTGACCGGCGTCGCTTTCTCGATCGGCTGACGCTGGCGCTCAGCCCCGGCCACGCGCTCCACGCCACCCGGTACGAGGCGGCGATGCGCGAGCGGAATCGCCTGCTCACCGACACCCGTGCCGCCGACCCCGAATGGCTGACCGCGCTGGAGGCGCGGATGGTGGAGCATGGCACCGCCGTCGACGCCGCGCGCATCGGCACCGTCACCGCGCTCGCCGAGCGGCTGTCCGACCAGCCCGAGGGGCCCTTCGCCCGCGCCGACCTGGCGCTGACCGGCGAGGCGGTTGAGCCCGAGGCGTTCGCCCGCGCGCTCGCGCTCGGCCGCCGCCGCGACGCCGCCGCCGGCCGTACGCTCGATGGCCCGCACCGGGCCGACCTGTCGGTCACGCATCGCGACAAGAGACAGGCCGCCGCGCTGGCCTCCACCGGCGAGCAGAAGGCGCTGCTGCTCGCGATCGTCCTCGCCCATGCGGAGCTGGTCGGCGACCGCACCGGCCGCGCGCCCGTGCTGCTGCTGGACGAGGTGGCGGCGCATCTCGATCCGTTGCGCCGCGCCGCGCTGTTCACGCGGCTGGCAGGCCGGGGGCAGGTGTGGATGACGGGGACGGAGCCCGAACTGTTCGCGGACGCGGGCGCGGCAACGCGGATCGCTATCGGCTGACGACGCCACTCTCGTTCGCGCACGTCCCGAAGAGCGTTCAGTCCAGCAGCGCCGCCACCACCACATTGCCCTGCGCCGCCGCGATCGACCGGGCGGTATTGCCCATCGCGTCGGTCAGCGCCGGATCGGCGCCGTGGCCGCGCAGCAGCTCGATGATCGCGGCATGGCCGAACAGCGCGGCGGTCATCAGCGCGGTCTGGCCCGCGCCGTTGCGCGCGTTCACGTCCGCGCCGCGTGCGATCAGCAGCTGCGCGATCGGCAGATAGCCCTTGAAGGCGACGCCCATCAGCGCGGTATTGCCCGCCCGGTCCGCCTGCCCGTCCGGCGCGGCCCCCAGGTCCAGCAGCAGCGCGGTGGTGCCGGCATGGCCATTGTAGCTCGCCAGCACCAGCGGCGTGTGCCCTTGCGCGTTCCGCCCCTCGATATCCGCGCCCGCGCGCACCAGCGCGCCGACGGCCGCGTCGTCGCCCGCGCGGCAGGCGTCGAACAGCATCGACTGGAGTTCGGCAAGCGGCGGCAGCGACGGGTCCATGGGCGGCGTGACTAGCCCAATCCGCGCCCAGGCGGGAGGGTCATTTCGCTTCCGTTCGCGCGCGCGTATCCCTATATGCTCGCCATGGCAGATACCCCCCAGAATCCTAATGCCGGCGAATACGGCGCCTCCTCGATCAAGGTGCTGAAGGGCCTCGACGCGGTGCGCAAGCGTCCGGGCATGTACATCGGCGATACCGACGACGGATCGGGCCTCCACCACATGGTGTTCGAGGTCAGCGACAATGCGATCGACGAGGCGCTGGCGGGGCATTGCGACCGGATCGACATCCAGCTGAACGCCGATGGCTCGGTCAGCGTCACCGACAACGGCCGCGGCATCCCGACCGGCATCCACCCCGAGGAAGGCGTTTCGGCGGCCGAGGTCATCATGACCCAGCTGCATGCCGGTGGTAAGTTCGAGAACACCAGCGACGACAACGCCTACAAGGTGTCGGGCGGCCTGCACGGCGTCGGCGTCTCGGTCGTCAACGCGCTGTCGGAGTTCCTGGACCTCACCATCTGGCGCGATGGCGAGGAGCATTACATGCGCTTCGCCCATGGCGACGCGGTCGCGCCGCTGAAGGTCGTCGGCAAGGCGGAGCCGGGCCAGAAGGGCACTCGCGTGACCTTCCTGCCATCGCCCGCCACCTTCAAGATCACCGAGTTCGACTTCGCCAAGCTCGAACATCGCTATCGCGAGCTGGCCTTCCTGAACTCGGGCGTGCGCCTGTTCCTGACCGATGCACGGCACGAAGAGCCCAAGACGGTGGAACTCTATTACGAGGGCGGGATTGCCGCCTTCGTGAAGTGGCTGGACCGCTCCAAGTCGCCGCTCTTCCCCGAACCCATCGCCATCCATGGCCAGCGCGATGCGATCGGCATGGACGTCGCGCTCGAGTGGAACGACAGCTATTACGAGAACGTCCTGGCGTTCACCAACAACATCCCGCAGCGCGACGGCGGCACCCATATCGCGGCGTTCCGCGCCGCGCTGACCCGTACGCTCAACAATTATGCCGACAAGTCGGGCCTCCTGAAGAAGGAGAAGGTCACGCTGACCGGCGACGACATGCGCGAAGGGCTGACCGCGATCGTCTCGGTCAAGCTGCCCGATCCGAAGTTTTCGAGCCAGACCAAGGACAAGCTGGTCTCGTCCGAGGTGCGCCAGCCGCTGGAATCGCTGATCGCCGACAAGCTGGCCGACTGGCTGGAGGAAAATCCGCAGAACGCGCGCGCGATCATCGCCAAGGTGATCGACGCGGCGGCGGCGCGCGAGGCGGCCAAGCGCGCACGTGAACTGACCCGGCGCAAGGGGGTGATGGACATCGCCTCGCTGCCCGGCAAGCTGGCCGATTGCCAGGAGCGCGATCCCGCCAAGTCCGAACTCTTCCTGGTCGAGGGTGACTCGGCCGGTGGGTCGGCCAAGCAGGGGCGCAACCGTCATTTCCAGGCGATCCTCCCCCTGCGCGGCAAGATCCTGAACACCGAGCGCGCGCGGTTCGACCGCATGATCTCGTCCAAGGAAATCGGCACGCTCATCCAGGCGATGGGCACCGGCATCGGCCGCGACGATTTCAACGCGGACAAGCTGCGTTACCACAAGATCGTCATCATGACCGACGCAGACGTCGACGGCGCGCATATCCGCACGCTGCTGCTGACCTTCTTCTATCGCCAGATGCCCGAGCTGATCGAACGCGGGCACCTCTATATCGCCCAGCCGCCGCTTTATAAGGCGACCAAGGGACGGTCGGAGGTGTATCTGAAGGACGACACCGCGCTCGACGAATATCTGGTCGAGGCGGGTGTCTCGACGATGGTGCTGGAAGGTGCGGGCGGTGCGCGGTCAGGCAACGACCTGAAGGCGCTGGTCGACCATGCGCGGCGGATGCGGACCCTGATGCGATACGTACCGCGCCGTTATGACGCGTCGATCATCGAGGTGCTGGCACTGGCGGGCGCGCTCGATCCGGTGCTGACCCGCGAGCAGCGCATGGCGACGGTGGTCGAGACCACGCGCCGGCTGGAATCGGGCGACCACGAGGCACGCTGGTCGGCGCGTCTCACGGAGGATGGCGGCGTCCATTTCGAGCGGCTGTGGCGCGGTGTCACCGATCACCACATCGTCGAGGCCAGCTTCATCGCCTCGGCCGAGGCGCGCAAGCTGCACACGCTGGCCGCCGAACAGGCGGAGAGCTTCGCCCATGCCGCCAAGCTGGTGCCGCTGCGCAACGCCGCGACCGAGC
>CAJYLQ010000052.1 GCA_913775975.1 uncultured Sphingomonas sp.
GGTCGGCCGTCATCACGCGCGCGTCGGTGCGGACCGTGAACCGCTCCGCGCCGCGCCGGATGATGCCGCCGCCCGCATTCTCGACATTCTTCGCGACCGCCGCCGCCAGCTCGCCCGCCGTGACGCCGTGTAGCGTCAGCCGCACCGGGTCCGGCGCGACGACATATTGTTCTTCCAGCCCGCCGCCCGAGTTGACGTCGGCGACGCCCGGCACCGCGCGCAGCATCGGGCGGACGGTATATTCCTGCGCCTCGTACAGCTCCATAAGCTGCCGCTGCGCGTCCATGCCCGGCGGCGGCCGCTTCCATTCGAGCGTGTAGTAAAAGATCTCGCCCAGCCCGGTGGTGATCGGCGCCAGCTGCGGAACGCTGCCCGGCGGCAGCTGGTCGCGCACCGCATTCAGCCGCTCGGTGACGAGCTGGCGGGCCTTCAGTTGATCGGTCCCGTCCTTGTATAGCAGCGTGACCTGGCTCAAACCCGTCTTGGTCAGCGAGCGCGTCTGGTCCAGCCCCGGCTGGCCGCCCATGGCGCGCTCGATCGGCAGCGTGACCAGCCGTTCGATCTCCTCGGGCGCCAGCGCTGGCACCTGCGTGTTGATCTGCACCTGCACGCCGGTGATGTCGGGGATCGCATCGATCTGCAGGTTTGCGAACGACCACAGTCCGATCGCCGCAACCAGGGCGGCCATCAGCGCCACCCCCAGCCGATGACGGGTGACGAGGGCAAGCCACCCCTTCATCGGTCGAGCGGCGTCCCGCCGTTCAGCGCGCGCAATTGCAGCAGCGCCTCCAGCGCCTCGCGCCGCGTATCCAGCACGGCATTCACCGCCTCGACATAGGATTGCTGCATCTGGGTATAGGTCGTCAGCGGGATCGCCCCCAGCCGGTAGTTGCGATCGGCATCCGCCGCAGCCTCCGCGAAGCTGCGCGGCGCGGCGCCGTCCCATCGCGCCAGCGCCGCGCGCTTCGCCTCATATTGCGCCGCCTGGTCGAACACGTCGCGGGCGATGCGCCGCTCCGTATTGACCAGCGTCGCATTGGCCTGCGCCTGCCGCCCCTGTTCCACCGCCACCTCGCCCGCCTGGCGGTTCCACAGGGGGATGCTGGTGGACAGGCGGACGCCGTAATTGGTTTCGCGAATGTCCGATCGGGCGCGGTCGTAATAGGGCCCGACGCTGACCACCGGGATGCGGCTCTTGCGCGCCAGATCGACGCGCAGGCCCTGCTGCTCGAACTGTGCGCGCAGGGCCTTCAACTCGAAGTTGTTCTCGCTGGCCCTCGCCGCGAGCGTCGGCCCCGGCGGCAGCGCGGGCAGCGCCATGTCCGGCCGCACGATGCGAATGCGTGCGGCAAAGGGCGCGCCGCGTAGCTGGTTCAGCTCGTACAGCATCGAATTGGCCTGCACATCCGCCGCAGCCGCCGTGCGCTCGGCACCGATCGCACTCGCCTCCAGAGAGGCGGCCTCCAGACGTGGCGAAGGCCCGGCGGGATCGCGCGCCACGATCGTGCGGGCAAGCGTGCGCATTCGGCTCGCGACCTCGCGCGCGGCGGCCGCCTTCTCGTCGGCGGCGAACAGGCCATAGCCTAGCGAGCGGGCGCGCGCCGCCAGCGTCGCGTCGAACTGTTGCAGCCCGATCCGCGCCAGCGCCACCTGCCGGTCGGCGATCGCGCGGCGCAGCGCGATGCGGCCGCCGAACTCGATCGGCTGGACGACGGATACCGCATAGGTCAGCCCTTCGCCCGTGACCGCGCCGGATGTGATATCCTGCGCGCGGCGCTGGCCAAATTCCACCACCGCCTCGGGATCGGCCCAGCGGCCGGCCGCGTCGCGCTCCACGCCCGCCGTCTCGATCTGGCGCTGGTAGAATTGCCGCTCCGGGTTGTGGCTGACGACATCCTGCACCAGCGCGTCGAGCGACATGGCGGGCACCTGCGCCATCGCCGGGGGCGCGACCAGCATCACGCCGGCGAGAACGAGGGTCCGCACGTCCAATCCTCCGAACAACCTGGCCCAACTAGGCGAAGGATCGGCGCGCCGTCGACTAAATCGATGTTTATAGACTAAATCGCTATTAAGTTGACCGCGCACCCCGCCCGCGTCGATCACCCTTCGCCATGGCGCGGATACTGCTGATCGAGGATGATGACGGCACGGCAGACGAGATCCTGATGGAACTCGGCCGGGCGGGCCATGCCGCCACGCGTGCCTCGTCGCTGGCGCAGGCGGCACCGCTGGCGCGGGGCGATGCGGTCGACCTGCTGATCCTCGACCGGCAGCTGCCCGATGGCGAGGGGCTTGAGCTGCTGGCATCGCTGCGGGCCGCCGGGCAGCGGACCCCCGCGCTCGTCCTCAGCGCGCTCGGCAGTCTCGACGACCGTGTTCGAGGCCTGCGCGCGGGCGGCGACGACTATCTGCCAAAGCCCTTCGCCCTCGTGGAACTGATCGCGCGGGTGGAGGCGCTGCTGCGCCGCCCCAATGACACGCGCGAGACGCGGCTGATCGCCGGGCCGCTGGACCTGGACCTGCTGGCGGGGCGGGCCAGCCGCGCGGGGCGCGCGCTCGACCTGCTGCCGCGCGAGCTGAAGCTGCTGGACTATATGGTCCGTCGCCCCGGCCGCATCATAACCCGATCGATGCTGCTGCAGGATGTATGGGGCTATAGCTTCGAGCCGAACACCAACGTCATCGACGTCCATATGGGTCGCCTGCGCCGCAAGGTGGATGGCGAGGGTGAGGCGCAGCTGATCCGCAACGTGCGGGGCCAGGGCTATGTCCTCGATCTTCCCGTCTGATCCGCGAACCCGCGCGACTTGGCGCTGGGGCGGCGCGCTGGCGGCGATGCTGGTCCTCCAGTCGCTGGTGCTGGCCGCCGTCTTCTGGGTGCTGGCCAACGATCATCACCGCCGTGCGATCGACCACCAGTTGACCGACGACTGCACCTTCTTCCGTCTGACCCCGGCGGAGGAGCGGGCGGAGGAGCTGCGCGAGAAGCTGGACCGCGACATCCATCGCGACCGCTTCCTGGCGTTGTTCGACCGCGATGGCCGGCGGATCGCGGGCAATGTCGCGCGGCTGCCTGACGGCGCGCCGACGCGGGAGAGCTTCGTCGCCACGATCACGCCGACCGAACTGCCGGGCAAGCATAGCGACGATGCGCGCGTTATGATCTGCCCCCTGCCGGACGGCACCGCGCTGCTGACCGGCGCGGATCTGGACGACATGGAAGCCGCATTGGCGCTCGTCGGCCGGTCGCTGGTGCTGGGCCTGCTTCCCGGGCTGGGCGTCGCGATCCTGTTCGGACTGGTGGCCGGGCGTCGCGCCGCGCGGCAGGTCGATGCGGTCCGACAGCTCAGTGAGCGTATCATCAAGGGCGATCTGGCGCAGCGGCTGCCGGTGCCGCCCTCCCCCGACAGCTTCGGGCTGCTCTGCGCGCATATCAACACGATGCTGGACCGGATCCAGCTGCTCGTCGCGGACGTGCGCGGGATCGGCGACGATATCGCCCACCAGCTGCGCACCCCCGTCACCCGGCTACGCGCGCGGGTGGAACGGGGCATCCGCGACGCGACCGATCGCGACGCCGCGGTCGCGGTGCTGGAGGGATCGCTGGTCGACATCGACAAGCTGCTGGGCATCGTCGCGGCGCTGCTGCGCATCCGCGAGCTGGAGGACCATGCCCGCCGCAGCCGCTTCGCGCCGGTCGATCTCGCTGCGCTGGTCGAGGACGCGATCGACCTCCACCGCCCGATCGCCGAGGATCGCGGGATCGTGCTGGTGGGCGCCACCCGGCGCGTGCCGCCGGTGGAGGGGGATGCCAGCCTGTTGATGGAGGCGGTGGCCAACCTGATCGACAATGCGATGAAATTCGGCCCCGCGCCCGGCAGCGTCACCATATCCCTGACCCGGCAGGGTAGCGCCACGCTGCTGACCGTCGCCGACGAGGGCGCGGGCGTGCCGGCAGCGGAGCGGACGATGGTGCTGCAACGCTTCTATCGCGGGCGACATGACCAGGCCGGGGTCGGGCTGGGCCTGTCGCTGGTCAAGGCGATCGCCGACCTGCACGGCTTCACGCTGCGCTTCGCCACAGCGGGCAGTGCGGTCTCGATCGTCTGTGGCGCCGATGCAACACAGGGCGGCCATCTCGACTGAACGCGGCGCCGTTGAACCGGCTATGCCATTCACATCAAGCCGGCAATGTGGCTCCACCCCTCGCTGTCACGCGGTTGACGCATAAGCGTCGCGACTGCGTAACCATCCGGCATCAACGGCGCCCCCAGCGGCCGGGACGGAACCCGGCCAAGGGGATATGACATGAACGCACGTATCTGGCTGCTCGGCGCGGCTCCGATGGCCCTGCTCGCGCAACATGCCGCCGCGCAGGACCTCGCCGCGACCGCGATCGCCGCCACCACCGCCGGCACCACTGGCACCGAAACCGCACCCGCCGCCGCAGACGCGGCGCCCGAGGTGGATCAGGGCGGTGACATCGTGGTGCTCGGCTTCGGCCAGACGCGTCAGGTACAGACGGTGGCCGCCGCCGACATGGAGCGGCTGACGCCGGGGACCTCCCCGCTCAAGGCGGCGGCAAAGTTGCCGGGCGTCAACTTCCAGTCGGCCGATGCGTTCGGCGCCTATGAATGGTCGACGCGCATCTCGCTGCGCGGCTTCAACCAGAACCAGCTGGGCTTCACGCTGGATGGCGTGCCGCTGGGCGACATGAGCTACGGCAACGTCAACGGCCTGCACATCAGCCGCGCCTCGATCTCCGAGGATCTGGCCGCGACCAGCGTCGCGCAGGGCGCCGGCGCGTTGGGCACCGCATCGACCAGCAATCTTGGCGGCACGCTGCAGTTCACCAGCCATGCGCCGTCCGAAACCGCCGATCTTGTTGCGTCGGGGACCTATGGCAGCAACGATACGATCCGCGCCTTCGTCCGCGCCGAAAGCGGCGACGTGGGCGGCGGGTTGAAGGGCTATGTCAGCTATGCCTATCTGACCACCGACAAGTGGAAGGGCTTCGGTGCGCAACGCCAGCATCAGGCCGATGCACGCATCGTGAAGGATCTGGGCGAGCGCGGCAGCATCACCGGCTTCCTGCACTTCTCCGATCGGCGCGAGAACGACTATCAGGATCTCAGCTACGACATCATCGCGCGGCGCGGGCTGAACAACGACAACATCTCGAACAACTACCCGCTCGCGCTGCAGATCGGCCGCGTCTACCAGAACAATGCGGCGGCGGCGACGTATCAGAAGGCGAACGGCTCGCTGACCGGCTTCACCGCCCCCTGGGCCAATGCCGGCTTCACCTATCCGACCGGTTTCGGTGGCCCGGACGACGCCTATTACGACGCCGCCGGCCTGCGCCGGGACTGGCTGGGCGGCGCGATCGTCGATGCGAAGCTCAGCCCGGTTCTGTCGCTCGTCTCGACCACCTATTATCACCGCAACAAGGGCCAGGGATCGTGGATCACGCCCTATGTCGCGACGCCCGCCGGTGTTTCGGACGGCAATGGCGGTACCGTGGCGGCGGTTTCGCCGCTCGCGTTCCGCACGACCGAATACGGCATTGAGCGCGGCGGCAACCTGACCAACCTGACGCTGGAAACCGGCGCCAACCGGCTGGAAGTGGGCGCCTGGTATGAAAGCAACGCCTTCCGCCAGGCGCGCCGCTTCTACGGGATGACCGACACGGCGACGCCGAACCGCAACGCCCGCGACTTCCAGTCGGGTGCGTTCTTCACGCAGTGGGACGGCCATTACGATACGGAGACGCTGCAATATCACGTCGCCGATACGCTGGATCTCGGCGCGCTGACGCTGAGCGGCGGGTGGAAGGGGATGCGCGTCATCAATCGCGCCAAGCTGGCCACCGGATCGCTCGTGCAGGGCCGCATCGAGGCAAAGGACTGGTTCCTGCCGCAGATCGGCGCGCTCTATCGCGTGGGCGGCGGCGCGGAGTTGTTCGTCAACTACACCGAAAACATGCGCGCTTTCGTCTCGTCGGCGACGACGGGTCCGTTTGCGACGACGCAGGCCGGGTTCAACGGCATCCGCAACACGCTGAAGCCGGAAACGTCGAAGACGGTCGAGGGCGGTGTCCGCCTGCGGTCCGGCGGGCTGCAGATGTCGGCGGTCGGCTATTATGTCGATTTCTCGAACCGGCTGCTCACCTTCGCCAACGGCTCGGGCATCCAGGGCAACCCGCCGACGCTGAACAATGCCGGCAGCGTCCAGAGCTATGGCGCCGAACTGTCGGCCAGCTATCGCGTCTTCCGGCCGCTGACCGTCTTCGCCAGCTATTCGTACAACAAGGCGACGTATCGGGACAACGTGGTCAGCTCGACCGGCGCGATCATCCAGCCGACCAAGGGCAAGACGGTGGTCGATACCCCGGAGAACATGGTCAAGGGCGAGATCGTCTATGACGACGACCACTTCTTCGCTCGCGTCGGCGGCGATTACATGTCGCGGCGCTATTTCACCTATCTCAACGACCAGTCGGTCGCCGGCCGGGTGCTGATGGACGCCAGCATCGGCTATCGCCTGCGTGGGGTGGGCGGCGTGCTGGAAGGGCTGACGATCGAGGGCAGCGTGACCAACCTGACGGACAAGGCGTACGTCTCCACCATCGGCACCAATGGCTACACCGCCAGCGGCGACAACCAGACACTGCTCGCCGGCGCGCCGCGCCAGTGGTTCGTCACGCTGCGCCGGGGCTTCTGATGCGCCGCGCCCTCGCCGCCATCGCCGGCCTCGCGGCCATGCTTGCGGCGGGGGCGCTGCCCGCCGTCGCCCATGCGTCGCCCGTCCTGCTCATCTCGCTCGACGGACTGCGGCCCGACGATATCGCGCAGGCCAGGGCACGTGGCATGACGCTGCCCGCGCTCACCGCCCTGTCGGCGGAGGGCGCCCATGCGCAGGGAGTGGTGGGGGTGCTGCCAACCCTCACCTATCCCAGCCACACCACGCTGATTACAGGTGTCGCGCCCGGGAAGCACGGCATCTCCAACAACCTGACCTTCGATCCCGAGCAGAAGAACCAGGGCGGGTGGTACTGGTACACCAGCGACGTGCGCGTGCCGACGCTGTGGCAGGCCGCGCACGCGGCGGGGCTGAAGACGGCGAACGTCCACTGGCCCGTATCGGTCGGTGCGGCGGGGATCGACGCGAACCTGCCGCAGATCTGGCGTACGGGCACGGCGGACGATGCCAAGCTGCTGACCGCGCTCGCCACGCCCGGCCTCGTCGCCCGGCTGGAGAAGACGGTCGGCGCCCCCTATCCGCAGGGGATCGACGAAAGCGTTGCGGGCGACCGTGGGCGCGTCGCCTTTGCGAAGGCGCTGCTGGCGGAAAAGCCCGGCTTCACGACCGTCTACATGGCGGGGATCGATCATATCGAGCATCTGAACGGCCCGGGTTCCCCCGAAGCGCGGCGCGCCATCGAGGAAACGGACGCGCTGGTCGGCGACCTCGTCCGCGCGGCGCGGGCCGCGATGCCGGACGTGACGGTGGTGCTGGTGTCCGATCACGGCTTCCTGCCGATCGATACCGACATCAATCTGTTCCGCCCGTTCCTGGACGCAGGGCTCATCACGCTCGGCGCCGATGGGAAGGTTTCCGACTGGCAGGCGATGCCGTGGGTGGCGGGCGGCACTGCCGCGATCCGGCTGGCGCGGCCTGACGATGCCGCGCTCGTCGAAAAGGTTCGCGGCGTGCTGGCGCGGATGGCGGCCGACCCGGCCTATCGCATCGACCGCATTCTGGACCGCGCGGCGGTGGCCAAGGCGGGCGGCGCGAGCGAGGCGAGCTTCATGATCGCCATGAAGCCCGGCGCGGAGACGGGCCGCGATCCCGCCGCCGCGATCGCCACGCCGTCCAAATATCGCGGGATGCACGGGTACGTTCCCTGGGATCCGGCGATGCGCTCCACGCTGATCGTCGCGGGGCCGGGCATCGCGGCGGGTCGCGACCTTGGCATCGTCGACATGCGCGCGATCGCCCCCGCGATCGCCCGCCGCCTCGGCGCCGCGCTGCCCGACGCGGAGGCGCCCCCCGCCTTCTGACCGATCGTCACCGGCGACGGGAATTGTTTCGCTCGCTAACCGATCGTCAGTAATCCGGGCTTAACCATGCATCCCCATGGGATGGTCGCGATGCTGATGGACGAGTATAACGCCGCCCTGCGGCTGGCCCTGCGTCACATGACGCGCGGGGTGATCGTCCTCAGCGCCGAAAACCGCGTGCTGCTGGCCAACGACCGGATCCACTCGCTGTTCGGGCTGGACGCGGGACTGCCGCTGGAGGGGATCAGCCTGCACGGCCTGCTGACGCTGATCGGCGATGCGGTCGGCTGGCCGGCAGAGCGGGTCGCGCGGATCCATGCCAACCACGAGCAATGGCAGGCGATCGGCGAGAGCCACACGGTCGATCACCGATACGACGACGGCACGACGCTGCGCATCCACTATCACCCGCAGCCCGATCGCGGCGCGGTGCTGACCTATGAGGACGTCACGGCTGAAGTCCGTCTGGCCGAATTGCTGGCCGCGCACGACACCAAAGCGGATCATTTCCGGTCCGACATTCTGGACAGTACGATGGCCATCGCTGGCACGGCAGGCGGTATGCGCGCGCTGTGCGACGAGGCCGATGAAGCGGCACTGGCCACCACCGCCTGCGTCGCACGCCTTGCTGTGTCATCCGAGGATTCACGCGTGGCGATGGAGGACGCGTCCCACACCGCCGGCCGTATGTCGACGGTGATGGCGGGGATCGTGGAGGATCTGCGCGATGCCGCCGCGATGACGGCCACCGCGCTTGCCGAGACGCGCCATAGCCAGACGGTCTTCGACGCGCTGGTCCGCCATGCGGACGGCATCGTATCGGTTCTCGACTCGATCCGCAGCCTGGCCAGCCAGAGCCGGTTGCTCGCGCTGAACGCCGCGATCGAGGCGGCACGCGCGGGCGATGCCGGTCGCGGCTTCGGCGTCGTCGCGCAGGAGGTGAAATCCCTGTCCGATCAGACGGCGTTCGCCGCCAGCAGCATCGCGGAAACGATCACCGATGTGCGCCGCGCCGTGGCCGAGGTGATCGATGCGAGCAGCGCGGTGGAGGCCAGACTCGACACGATCAACGCCCGCACCGCCGCGATCCGCACGACGGTAACGGTGCAGCAGACGCGCGCCGGCTCGGTGGTGGAAGTGATCGATCGCACAGCAACACTGGCCGAAACGATCCGCAGCAATGTGGAGACGCTGGAACATCATGTGATCCACCTGACCGAAACCATGGGTCAGGCGCGGTCGGGTTTTATCGACGTGGAGATGCAGACGAGCAACCTGATCGATTCGTCCCGCCGGTTCATGGCCGCGCACCTGGGCTGACCGCCGCACGCCCGCTGGTACGGGGGGCGGCCCCGGTTAGGCGGTCCAGCCGGCGATCTCGTCCTCCGCTGCAATCATTGCGAGGCCGTGTGCGATCGAGGTCAACTCGCCGCCGCTCATGATCCGATCCGCGCCGAAGCGCCGGGTGAAGAGCGCGCGGACGGCGGGAACCAGCGATGTGCCGCCGGTCAGGAAGACCCGGTCGATCGCCCCCTCCTCGACCTGCGCATCGGCCAGCGCGCGGTCCAGCGTCGCGGCGATCCGCTCCACATCGTCGGCGATCCAGCTTTCGAAGTCCGACCGGCACACGGTCGCGTCGATCGAGATTCCCGCGCCGTCGAATACGAAGCGCGCCTCCGCCGCATCGGTCAGGTCGCGTTTGAGGCGGCCGACCGCATCGTACAGCGGGAAGCCCAGCTCGTTGTCGATCAGCGCGATCATCCGGCCGATCGCGGCCGGATCGAGCGCGCTACGTTGCAGGCGATCGAGCTCCGCCAGCGTCTTGCGATTGCGCATCAGCGCCAGCTTCGACCAGTCGGCCAGATCGGCGAAATAGCCGCCGGGGATGTCCAGCACCTTGTCGAACGAGCGATACTGCCCGCCCTTGCCCAGCAGTGGCAGCACCAGCCGATCGACGATGCGCGCGTCGAAACGGTCGCCCGCGATGCCGACACCCGCATGGCCCAGCGGGCGGCAGCGCTGCGCCGCCCCCGGCTCCGCCACGCGCACCACCGAAAAGTCGCTGGTGCCGCCACCGAAATCCGCAACCAGCAGCGTCGCCGCCTGGGTCAGTTGCTGCGCATAGCCGAACGCGGCGGCCAGCGGTTCGTACACATAATGGATCTCGCCCGCGAAGCCGGCGAACATCGCGTCGTATCGCGTGCGGGCCAGTGCCGGGTCCGGCCGCGCGCCGGCATAGGTCACGGGCCGCCCCACCACGATCCGGTCCGGCCGGTCGAGCGCACCGGCGGCATGGCCGCGCAGCTTTTCCAGAAACAGCCGCCCCAGTTCCTCGAACCGATACCGCTTCTCGAACACGGGCGCGGTATCGAACGATGCGCTGGCCGCCACCGACTTGAACGACTGGATGAAGCGGCTGTCTGACGGGAATTCCAGATATTCACGGATCGCCGCCGGTCCCGCCTCCACCGCCAGTCCGCCGCGCACCGCCTCGTCATGCCAGAAACAGAGGGCGGTGCGGAACACGCCGCCATCCGCACCGGCGAGCGGTACGAGCCGCGCCGTGCTGTCATCCCCCGCGATCGCGGCGACGGTGTTGGTGGTGCCGAAATCGAGGCCGACGGCACGGCGAGCGGCAGGCTGACGGGCGGGAGCGGTCATCGGGTCTTTCGTCCGGGCAGCGATCGGGTCGGCAGCCTCTAGGGCCTTCGCCGATCAGGGCAAGCGCGTGTTCGCCAGGCGTCACGCATCATCGACAGGCGATCGCAACGCTCTGCCCGATCCGGGCCGTACAGGCGCGCACCGGCCGGCGGACCGGCACGACCACCGATGTCCCACGCCGATAATCGCAACGCAGGTTCAGCCGCCGCCCCGCCGCATAGACGCCCGCGACCGGCCAGCGCTGGACCGTCACGCCGCCCCGCGTCCGGCTGCTCTCGGGCGCGAGAATCGCATTGTCGGCGATCGGTCCGTCGAACAGTGCGAACGAAACCAGCGCCGCGCCGTGATGCGTCGACGGGCAGGCAGCGCCAGTCCCCGCACCGGGTGCCCCTGTCGCGGCGGCGGCGAGCAGCAGGACGCCGCCGATCGTCACAGCCCGTCCCCGCCATCGCCACACCAGCCCGGCAGGCTGTCCGCATCCTCGCTGCGGGCGATCGCCATCGCCTTGTCGACCGCGCCATCGAAATCGCGTTTCAGCAGCTTTGCCGGAATGCGCCGGCGCAGGAAATCCGCCCAGAGGAATTCGGCATAGGGCCGGCCGCTTTTCGCGCACCCGCCCCGCCGGATCAGCGCGCCGACCAGGCTGCGATAGGGGTCGTCCGCCAGATCGGATAGATGCTTCGGGATCGCATCCAGCCCGCAGCGCTTGCCGTCCGCGTCATAGGAATGGCACCAGCCGCTATTGTCCAGATACGTCCAGAACTCCTCCTTCGACAACCGCGACAGGTTGGCGAGGACATAGACGGCGACATGCCCCGCCTCTTCCTCCAGCAGCGCGCGCGCGAAATGGTGGTGATCGACGATATAGGGCCGGTGCTTGGGCCCGATCACCGCCGGGATGACGTGCCTGCGCAACAGCCGGGCCCGCCCATCCGCGTCCGCCTCGCGCCAGCGTCGGCGCTTCATTTCCACCTCGCGCAATCCCACCGACATCTGGGTGGGACGAAGATCGTCGATGGGAATGCCGATCGGCAGGTTTTCGGACATGCGCGTCACTCCTTGCTGTTCTGGTCCAGCTGTTCGCGAACCGCGCGGCCGGATATCGTCACCTCCGCCGCGAAGCAGGCGAGTGCCGCGATCGCGGCGACCAGCGCGCCGCCGAACAGGCCAAACAGCAGCGTCGCCGTCGCCGCGTTGCGCAGCGTACCGAAGAAGATCGTCGCCGCCGCGCAACAGGTCAGCGCGCCGGCGGAGGCCGCCGCCAGCACCGCCGCGTCGAGCACGCGCGAGCGCAGCCGCAACCGCGCCCGCTCCGCCTGTCGGGCCGGGGGCGTCCCGCCATGCCCGTCGCGGTCGATCGCGTGGATCTGGTCCAGCACCCGCGCCAGTCGCGAGGTAAAGACATTGAGCAGCGATCCGACGGCCGTCAGCAGGAAGATCGGCGTCAGCGCCGTCTGGATGACGTGGGCGGCGGTATCCAGGGGCTGGGCGGGCGTCAGGCGGGTCTCCATGGGACTGGGGCGGCCGAACGGGATGATGGACCACGATCGGCGGCGTTGCACGCGCAAAACCCGGCGACCCTGCAAACGATCCGCATCGGCCGGTCTGTGCCACTCGGACTAAGCCAAGTACGGGTTGCCGGGCGGCCCCCGCCGGGCCTAGCGTGCGTGTTTTCGCCGTCCGGAGACTTTCATGCGACGTTCCGCCCTGTTGCTTCCGCTCATCGCCCTCACCACCGTCGGCGCGCAGGCGCAGCAGCCCATGCCGCCGGGCGGCGACATCCCGCCCAATTTCCAGATCCCCGACGCCGGCAATGACTATATCAAACGCGTTGCGATGATCCCGATGCGTGACGGGGTGAAGCTGTACACGGTTATCGTCATTCCGAAGGGGGCGACCAACGCGCCGATCGTCCTCACCCGCACGCCCTATAACGCGAAGGCGCGCGCCAACCGCAGCGACAGTCCGTCGATGCTGAACGCGCTGCCTCTGGCGGACGAGGTGTTCGTGAAGGGCGGCTATATCCGCGTCTATCAGGACGTGCGCGGCAAATATGGGTCGGAGGGCGAATATATCGTCACCCGCCCGCCGGTCGGTCCGCTCAATCCGACGAAGGTCGATCACACGACCGACGCGTGGGACACGATCGACTGGCTGGTGAACAAGGCGAACCTGCCGCAGTCGAACGGGCGCGTGGGGATGATCGGCTCGTCCTACGAGGGATTCACCGTCGTGATGGCGCTGCTCCACCCGCATCCGGCGCTGAAGGTCGCCGCGCCCGAAAGCCCGATGATCGACGGCTGGATGGGGGACGACTGGTTCCACTATGGCGCGTTCCGCCTCGCCAATATCGGCTGGATAGCCAGCCAGACCGGCTACAAGAGCGGCGGCGCGGTGCCGCCATCCGGCGGCTGGGATGATTACGAGAATTTTCGCAACCAGTCGGCGGGCGACTGGGCCAAGAAGTCGGGCTATGCCCAGCTGCCCTTCTGGGACCGGCTGTCGGCGCACCCCGCCTATGACGCCTTCTGGCAGGATCAGGCGCTCGACCGGCTGCTCGCCGCCAATCCTTCCAACGTGCCGACCCTGTGGGAACAGGGGTTGTGGGATCAGGAGGACATGTATGGCGCCATCCACAGCTGGGAGGCGCTGAAGGCCAAGGGGAAGATCGGCAACAATTTCCTGGTGATGGGGCCGTGGCGGCATAGCCAGGTCAACCGCGAGGGACGCAGCCTGGGCCCCTTCCAGTGGGACGGCGACACCGCCGCCCAGTTCCGCGAGCAGATGGTGCTGCCCCTGTTCGACCAGTATCTGAAGGACGGGCCGCCCGCCAACCTGCCCGCCGCCACGATCTACAATACCGGCGAAAACCATTGGGATCGGTTCGCGGACTGGCCGCTTTCCTGCGCCACCGGCTGCGCGGCGCCGCTTACGCCGCTCTATCTGCAGGCCGATCGCGGGCTGGGGTTCCAGAAGGGCGCGGCGGGCGGCGACAGCTATGTCGCGGATCCCGCCAATCCGGTTCCGCATCTGCCGCGCCCGGTCAATTTCGGGGATGGGCGCTGGGGCGACTGGCTGGTCAGCGACCAGCGCCACGCCGATGGCCGGCCCGACGTGATGACCTATACCGGCCCGGTGCTGACCGCGCCGATGCGCGTGTCGGGCGCGCCGATCGCGGACCTGTACGCGACGACGACCGGCACCGATGGCGATTTCGTCGTGAAGGTGATCGACGTCTTCCCGGCGGAAAACGCGACCGATCCGAAGATGGGCGGCTATGAACTGCCGATCAGCCTGGACATTTTCCGCGGCCGCTATCGCGACAGCTTCGCCAAACCGACCGCGATCCCGGCGGGCAAGGTGCAACATTATCGGTTCCGCCTGCCGACCGTGAACCACGTCTTCCAGCCGGGGCACCGGGTGATGGTGCAGGTGCAGTCCAGCCTGTTCCCGCTCTACGACCGCAACCCGCAGACGTTCGTACCCAACATCTTCTTCGCCCGGCCAAGCGATTACAAGAAGGCGACCGTCACCCTCAATCGCGGTGGCGCGCAGGCCAGCGCGGTGCTGCTGCCCGTCGTGCCGGTGGCGCAGGCGACGATGGGCAAGTAGGCGACAGCGGCCCCCCGCCGCCCCGGCACGGTCCGGGGTGGCGGGAGCGCCCGGTCATTTCGCCTCCACCACCCGGCTCAGCTTCGACACGCCGGTTTCATCGAACGCCTCAACTGCGACGTAATATCGCTGGCCGACGTCGAGCGCGCGCAGATCCAGATAGGCGTCCTCGCCCTGCCGCTTCACCGTGTCGGCGAACAGCTGGTAGGTCAGCGCCAGCCGGTCCGGCCGGATGCCCCAGCGCACGTTGTAGCCCACCGCGCCCGGCACGGGCCGCCAGCGGATACGGGCATTGCGCGTGTCAGTGTCGCGGATCGCGCCGGTCAGGCGGGGCACCGCCGGCCCGCGCCCGGGGGCGTTGCCGAATACCCGCAGATCGCTGATCGCCAGATGCGCCGCGCCGACATGACCGTGGACATAGCGGATGAAGCGCGTCTCCACCGGCGCGGGCAGTTCGAAATAGGCATTGGGCCGATCGCGGCGCGGCGCCTCCGTCTCGGCGAGCGGGGCCCAGTTGCGGCCGTCGCGCGACTGTTCCAGCCGGAATTCGGTATAGATGTCGGGCGCATCGCCGAACCGGCCGGACTTGTAATCGGCGAAGTTCACCTGCACCGCGCGCACCGTCTTCACCGCGCCCAGATCGACCGTCAGCGTCTCGCCGGGCCGATTCTGCGCCGCAACCCAGAAGGTCCGGGGATTCTCGTCGGTCACGTTCGCCGCCGTGAACGCCCCGTCGGTGGAGGATGCCATCGCCGGCTTGCGGTACGACAGCAGCATCCAGCCGGTGAACAGCGAGTCCGGGTCGCTCACGCGCCCCTCCGGCATCCGCGTCGGGAAGTCGCCGAACCGGGTCGATACGCGCATCTGGCCATCGGGCTCGAACGCAGCGGGCCACATGCCCACGCGCCGCTCGAACGTCCAGTTATAGCCGATCCACGGCGTGCCGGTGTTCCACCAGTTGCCGTGCGTGTCCTGGAAGGTGTTGCCGTGTCCGGCCCCCTGCACGAAACCGCCCGGCTTGTACCCGACCGGATTGTACGGCGCGTAGGTGAATGGGCCCAGCGGGCTGCGCGACGTGTAAACCCCGGTGGCGTAGGCATTATACTCGGTGCCGGGGCCGCCATATTGCAGATAGTAGGTGCCCGCGACCTTCGTCATCCAGGCGCCCTCCATGAAGGGCTTGATCGGCGTGCCGTTCGGCAGCGTGCCGCTATGGTCCTGTCCGAACCGTTCCCAGCCATGGTCGTCGGGATGCAGCGACAGCAGCGGCCGGGCGGGATCCTGATAGACCATTCGCCCATCTGCGAACTTCACCCGCGCGCCATAGAGCGGAAAGACGTTCGAGGAATTCCAGTAGAGATACCATTGCCCGTCATCATCCTCGAACAGGCCAGGGTCCCAGGGGCCGGGCGGGATCTGGCCAGGCTTGATCGTGTCCTCCAGCCCGGATTTCACCGCGCCGGGCAGGACGGGCATTCGGCGCACGAAGAAGTCGAGCTTGCCGCTCGCCGGATCGGCGCTCGACAGGATCGTGCCCTGATCCGTCATCGAGGGCATGATGATGAGCCGGTCCCCAAACACGTTGACCGATGGCGCGACGATGCCGTTCATCGGCCAGCGGCTGGGCGTGACGAAGCGCCAGGTGACGAGATCGGTCGACCGCCAGTATCCGTCCGCCAGCGTCAGGAACAGGTAATAGGCGTCCTTGAACCGCACGATCACCGGATCGGCGCCGGTGCGATAGGAAATGCCCTCGTTCGTCTGTTCGAAATTATAGCGATAATCGACGTCGATCGGATTGGCGTATGTCTTCGCGAGCGTCGGCGCGGGCGCGGCGAAAAGCGCGGCGCCCGTCAGCAAACATTTGGTCAGGTTTCGAATCATGAACGGGCTCGCACGAATATGTTGGCGGTCAGCCGCCCGACGCGCGGATCGGCGCTGAGCGGCAGAGTGGCGGGGATGATCCCCGAATGGAGCAGGCTGCCGCGATAGATCAGCAGCCGGTCTGGCCGCGCCTCGACCGCGCCGATCTGCTCGAACGCGGCGTTGGAGCCGTTGGTATAGCCCGCCAGACCCGCGCTATCGGCACGCGCGGCGGCGATGAAGCGGGCGGCGTTGCGATCGTCGACGACCTCGATCCCCGTCGCGCGCTGGCGGTAGAAGGCGGTGCCCGATCCATCTCCGCCGCCCAGATAATGCAGGATCGCGAGATAGCCGGGATCGGTCGCATCGAAATGCGGCGCGCGTTGCGCCGGCGTCAGCGTGTCGGGCGCGGCGGTGACGATGGAGAAACTGCCCTCCACCCAGTCGAAGCGCTCGACATCGAACGCGCCGCCGATGAAGGGCGCGGCCGCCTCGACCAGGGCAGTGGCATAGGCGAAGGCGGCATCGTCCCCTTCGGTCAGCACGCGCCGCACGCCGGGATAGTGGGAACCCGCCGGCACCGGAAACGGGGCCAGCGCGGCGGCCATCTCGATCACGTCCGATACGTTGCCCAGCATGTCGTCGACCACGACCACCGGGCTTTGCGCGTCGCCGAAGCGGAGGAGGCGCGGGTTCATGCCACCATCCGCACCGGGCCGGCGGGCGAGGCGGCGATCGTCGCGATCCCCGCCCCGCCCGCCTGCGGATCAGAAGCTGTACTTCGCACCGACCTGGAACGAGCGGGGCACGCCCGTTGTGCCGTCGCCATTGTTCTTCTTCAGCGGGTTCACGCCCGATCCGGCACCCCAGGCCGAATAGTTGCGGTTTACCGAATCGAAGATGTTGAACGCGGCGAAGTTGACCTCCAGGTCATGGCCCCACGGCATCTTGAACGTCTTCGAGATACGCGCGTCGACATTGGCGTAGCCGACGACCTCACCCGGCCAGAACACGCCGCCGAAATTGCCATAGCAGCAGGCATTCTCCGGCGGATTGGCGCGGAAGATGACGTTACCGAACGACGGGCCGGAGCTGAACGTGCCCGTCATCGACAGCTTCGTGTCCCACGGCCCGCGCGCGATACCGGTGCCGACGAAGCGCCACTTTTCCACGCCCGCGACATAGTTCCAGCCATAGGCGCCGAAGCGGGGCGCATTGTAAAGCTCGTCGCCCTGCAGTTCCTGCGGCACGTTCGACTTGGCCTGCTGCACCGTCAGCGTCGCGGTGAAGCCCCAGCGCGAACCCGTTACGAACGGCTTCTCCGCCGTGAAGTAGATGGCGGTGTAGTGCGCGCGGCCGTCGTTCGACCCGATGTTCAGCTTGCCGCTATAGCCCGGCAGCTGGCCGGACTGCGGGAAGTTGTCCTCGATCCACTGGTCGCCCTGCGTGGTGTACAGCCCGTTCGGCAGGCGGTTGCCGCGCACATATTTGAAGATGTTGTAGCTGCGGATGTGACTGAAGGTGATCGCCGTCTGGATCTGCCCCAGCTTCTTGCGGACGCCGAAGTTGAACTGGTCCGAATAGGGCAGCTTCGTGTTGTTGTTCAGCAACCAGATGTCGCCGCCCAGCGAGCCGATGGAAGCACGCAAGCCGTCGATGGTCTTCAGATTGGCATTGTACGCCCGATAGTTATTCGGCAGTGCGCCGCTGTTGGCCGCCGCAACCGTTGCGCAGGTCGGCTGCCCCGCCCCATCGCAGAAGAACACCGTCGGCGCCGACTGGTAATAGTTCTTGATCGTCTCGATGCCCGCCGTGATGAACAGCGGCCGATCGTAATACCGCCCCGCGCCCGCGAACAGGATCGTGTCGCGATCGCCATACAGGTCGTAGGATACGCCGAGGCGCGGCTGGAACGCCTTCCAGTACGGCTTACGATTGCTGCCGGTCGAGATATAGTCGTTCGGGTTGATCCCGGCCGCCTGCCATCCCTGATAGTTGCGCAGCGCGGTGACGACGGCGGCCGGCGTCACGAAATCCTCGTTCTTCGCCTGCGTCTCGTAATCCCAGCGCAGGCCGGCATTCACCGTCAGATGCTCGTTCGGCGACCAGTCGTCCTGGATGAACAGGCCGATCTGGTTGTTCTTGCTCAGCGCCGGCTGGACCGGCACCGTCGATACCGATCCGGCGAACGGCGTCGATGCGTCGAAGGTGGTGTAGGACGGCGCGGCGAAGAAATAGGTGCCGTTGCTACGCGAATCCTCTTCGCGCGACAGCGTGTTGAAGGCGAGCCGGACGCCGGCCTTCACGATATGCTTCTCACCGAAGAAGGTGACGTTGTTCTTCACCGTCCACGTCTTTTGCGTATCGTTCTGCTCGAACGAGTTCGCGCCCAGCGCGGCCTGCGTATCCGTCTGCGGGTTGAGGCCCACGGCCTGGCCGGCGGCCGGACCCTGCGACAGGATGATCTCCGGCCCGGCGCTGACGCGCGGCGTGCCGTTGAACAACGTTTGATAGGCGGCGGTGAATTCGTTCAGGAAGCTGTCGCCGCGATGGTTCCATTCCAGCTGATAGGTATCGTTGTTGCTGACGAGAAAGTGACCGTGGCTGGGCACCGCGTTATCGCCATAATCTGCGAGGTTGCGTTCGCGCCGCAAAAACGCGCTGGCGTTGATCGTATCCTTGTCGCTGGCGAACAGTGTCAGCTTGCCGAAATAGAGGCGCTGCTTGAAGCTCTGCGCATAGCTGCGGTTGTTGGCGCTGGCGATCGCGGCCGGCACGTTCGGCACGATCGTGGTGACGTTGTTGTTGTCCGTCACCGACCGCGTCGTCTGAAGATTGACGACGTTGGAGGGCAGCAGCTGGTCCGTCGCCTCGAACGCGGCAAAGAAGTGCAGCACGTTCTTGATGATCGGGCCGCCCAGATCGGCGGCATATTGCTTCCGGTCATAAGGCGGCTTCGGAATCGTCCCGTCCGGATTGTTCAGCTTGCCGGGGCGATCGAAATAGGGCCGGCCGATGAACGCCTTGGGCTGCCATTCGCCCAGCACATCGCCGTGGAAGGAGGTGCCGCCCGTCTTCGTCACCGCAGTGATGACCGCGGAACCGGCCTGCTCATATTCCGCCTTGAAGTTCTGCGTATCGACGCGGAATTCCTGCACGGCCAGCTGCGGGAAGGGGTTGCCGCGGCTGAAGTTCTGGCCGGCGACGCCGCCATGGTTCACCGCATTCTTCTGGCTGAGGCCGTCGATGAAGACGTTGATGTTGTCGGCGCTGATACCACCCGCCTGAACCTGCCGGCTGCCCGGGTTGGACGACACCGCAACGCCCGGCGCGAGCGCGGCGAAGTTCAGGAAGTTGCGGTCGTTCTGCGGCAGGCTTTCGATCTGCTGCGGCGACACGTTCGTCGACACGATGGCGGAGCGGACCTCCTGCCCGCGACGGCCGGTGACGACGATCTCGCCGCCGCCGCCCTCGGCGACGCCGCCCGCCGTGGCGGTGTCTGGCTCCGGCTGCCCCAGGTCGAGCGTCACGACCTGGCCGACGGGGATGGTCAGCGTCTGCGCCGGCAGGCCGGTCGCCTCGATCCGGTAGGTGCTGGGGCGCAGGCCGACGATCGTATAGCTGCCATCGGCATTGACGCGGCCGCTAATGCGCTGGCCCGTGGTGAGATCCGTGACGGTCACGGTCGCACCGGCCTGCGCGCCGATCACGCGACCACGCAGCGACGAATTGGTCTGGGCCGCCAGCGGCGTCCCGATCACCAGCGCGGCCGCAAGCGCCGCCGTCGAAATGCCGCGACCGATGCGCGTGCGCTGAATGCTGGATGCCATTCCAATCCCCTCCGTACCGTTGCCGGCTCCTTCTTTGCTTCCGACCGGCCGGGGCGACGCCCATCGGCCTGCCGGATCGCAGGAGCTGTGAAACCGGTTACGCCGCCAAGAAACCGGTTACAATCGCGCCGATCGGCTTTGCCTCAAAACGTTGCTGGGTGTGGCTTGGCGGTCACACCACCGGCGCGGGCGCCTTGCAATGGCGGGCGATGAAGGCGTCGTGCGTGGGCAGCGACGCGGCAACGTCGGCCGTCACCTCCTCGACATCCTTCAGGAACGCGGCGGCATCCGCATCGGGAATCATGTCGACCACCGGGTCGTAGCGCGCGGGCAGCCCCTGCCCCAGCAGCACCTGTACCCAGCTTTCCTCGCGGAACAGCTCCGCCTTGCCGCGCATGAAGAAACGGGCGGAGGCGCGGAACAGCTCCAGCCGCTCGGTCAGGCTGTCGGGTATGTCCATGGTCTTGCAATAGGACCAGAAGGGTGTGTCTTCGCGGTCGGTGACCTTGTAATGCGCAACGATGAAGTCGCGAACGTCGCGATACTCGAAATCGGTCTGGCGATTGTATTCGGCGACATCGGCGGGGTCGAAGGCGCGGCCGGGGAACAGCGAGATCAGTCGCAATATCCCCGTCTGGATCATGTGGATGCGGGTCGATTCCAGCGGCTCCAGAAACCCGCCGGCCAGCCCCAGCGCGACGACGTTCTTCTCCCAGGCGCGATGGCGCTTCCCCGGGCGAAAGCGGACGGGGCGCGGATCGGCCAGCGGCCGGCCGTCCAAATTACCCATCAGCACCGCCGCCGCCTCGTCGTCGGAGATGTGGCGGCTGGCATAGACGTGCCCGTTGCCGGTGCGATGCTGCAGCGGGATGCGCCACTGCCAGCCGGCGCCGTGCGCGATGGACCGGGTATAGGGGGTCAGCGCCGGCGCGCGCTCGCATGGCACCGCGATCGCGCGGTCGCAGAGCAGCCAGCGGTCCCAATCCTCATAGCCGACGCCCATCGCCTCGCCGATCAACAGGCCGCGCATCCCCGAACAGTCGATGAAGAGGTCGCCGTCCACCGTCCGCCCGTCCGCCAGGACGACATGGTCGAGATGCCCGTCCTCGCCGCGACGGTTGGCGCCGACGATGCGCCCCTCGATCCGCTCGACGCCCTGCCGCTCCGCCCGGCCGCGCAGGTAGCGGGCGTAGAGCGATGCGTCGAAGTGATAGGCATAATCGATGCCGGCGATCGGCGAGTGCGGATGCGACGGGTCCGGCATCGCGAAGCGGTTCATCCGCGCCATCAGCGTGTTGAGCGCGTAATGATCCAGATGCCTGGCGCGTCCCGCCGCCCGCGCCTTCAGCCAGAACTGATGGCAGTGCAGCCAGTAGAGATCCTGCCCGATCTTGCCGAACCCGTGGATGTAGCTGGCGCCCGGCGCCTGCCAGTTGACGAATTCGATGCCGAGCTTGAACGTGCCCTGCGTCGCCCGCACCATCTCGAACTCGTCGATGCCGGCCAGCTGGTTATAGGTGCGGATCGCAGGGATCGTCGCCTCGCCGACGCCGATCGTGCCGATCTCGTCCGATTCGATCAGGCGGATGCGATAGCCGAGCAGCAGGCGCGACAGCAGCGCCGCGGCCATCCAGCCCGCCGTGCCGCCGCCGACGATGGTGATGGTTTTCAGGGGTGCATTGCCCTCCCCCGTCATCGGACGTTCAGCCAGCCGCCGGTGAAGCCCGCGCGCGTCAGCCCCCGCCGGATCACGGGCGAGCGGCGCATGACCTGCCAGATGAAGTCGTTACGGTGGTTGGCGATCGCGCCGCCGATCGCGCCCTGGTCGATGCCCAGCCAATCGCGCGCGACCCAGCCGTCCTTCGCGCTGACCGTGCCCGATGCGGACGCGACGTCGGGGTAGCGGAAGCTGGGGTTGAAGCTGTCGCGAAAGCCGTATCGGCCGTACAGGCCGGGCACGCGCCGCATCGCGGCGGCGGCCGGCACTGCGATCTCCGGCGCGAAGGCGAGGCTGCCTAGCGCGGCGGTGGGCGCGATCGTGCCGTCGTCCCGCCCGTCCGGCTCACCGACCGGCCCGCGCGCCGCATAGCTGAAGAAGGTCGCCTGACGCCCCCGGAACGTCCGCGTCGTATCCGCCGGGCCGTCGCACGCGGTCAGCCCCCACAGGTCGCGGCCATAGCCCTCCCATCCCATCGGATTGGCGATGCAATAGGCGCGGTTGGCATAGGTTTCGCGCCGGCTGTTCTCGAAATAGTCGAATCCCGCCTGCCGCATCGTCGCGTCGCGGATGCCGCGAAAGTCGATCCACATCTGGCTGTACTGATGACCGAACAGGGGCGCGAAGGCGAGCCGCCGGGTCGCCCCCTGCCCGCGCCAGAACTCGGGATAGGTTCGCGTCCAGGCATCCCAGGCCCCGTCCGCCAGCGCCTTGCCGCCGGTGCCGAGGCCGAGGACATAGACCATCATCCCCTCATTATACCCCTTCCACGAGGCCTCGATGAAGCCACGCTCCGGGTGCCAGCCCATCGACACGGTGCCGCCCGCGTTGACGAACCACGGCCAGTCCGCCCGGTTCGTGATGCGCGCCGCCAGCCGGCGGATCTCCGCCTCTCCGGCATCGGCGCGGTCGTACCAGCTGCCCGCGAACAGGATGCCGAGGAACAGCAGCGTCGTGTCGACGCTCGACAGCTCCGTCTCCCGGAAGCGGGTGCCCGTTTCCATGTCAAGGAAATGGTAGAAGAAGCCCTTGTGGCCGCTCATGCCGGTCGGCGCATCGCCCTGCGGCGCTGAGTCGAAGAAGCGCAGCGTCGTCAGCGTCAGGTCGCGCGCGGCTGCGCGCGTGATCCAGCCGCGCTCGACGCCGACCGGATAGAGCGTGAGCGCGAACCCCACCGCCGCGATGCTGGCGAAAGAGGGCGACGGCCAGCGATCGGGCACCAGCCCGTTCTTGCGGCTGGCCAGAGCCCAGAAATAATCGAACGTCCGCCGCTCCAGATCGTCGAACCAACCGGGTAGCGAGCGACCGCGCGGGGCGGCATCCGCCAGCCCCGGCAACAGCGCGGGCGACGCCGCCAGCAGCGGGGCATGGGCAAGCAGGCGGCGGCGGTCGATCGCGATCATGCGGGGCTTTCTGTGGTGGTACGGATGACAAGTTCGGGCACGATCCCCTCCGTCCGGTCGTCGGCGACGCCGCCCTCCAGCCGCTCTACCAGCCGGGTGACGGCGCGCGCGCCCATCTCGACCAGATCGACGCGGACGGTGGTGAGGCCCAGATAGCGGGCCAGGGGAATATCGTCGAAGCCGGTCACGGCGATCCCGCCCGGCACCGCCACCCCGGCGGCACGCAGCGCGGTCAGCGCGCCCAGCGCCATCATGTCGTTCGCCGCGACGATGCCGTCGATCGCACCGGGCGCCAGCAGGCCACGCTCCGCCAGCGTCGCCACCGCCGCCTCGCCAGACTCTTCCCGGAAGGTACCCGGCAGCACGACCGGCCGTGCATCCGGGACGCTCGCGGCCACCGTCTCCAGAAAGCTCTCACGCCGCTCGTCGCCATCGACGTTGCCGGTGGGGCCGGCGATATGGACCAATCGCCGTCGGCCGCTGGCGACCAGATGGCCGACGACCGCCGCGATGCCCGCCCGGTTGTCGACGCGCATCGCTGGCCGCGCCGCCTCCCGCAGCGAGTTAATGAGGATGGCGGGGATCACGCCGGGCAATGCCTCGTCCAGCCCCGCCGCATCCAGTTGCGGCGCCATCACGACCAGTCCGTCGACCCGGCCGCGCATCGACCGCATCGCCACCGTCGCCAGTGCCGCATCGGCGTGCATATTCGACAACAGCAGATGATAGCCGCGCGCGGTCGCCTCCCGGTCCATGCCGCGCACGATCTCGGAAAAGAATTCCCCGTGCAGGTCGGGCAGGATCACGCCGATCGCATGGGTTCGCGCCATCGACAGGCTGCGTGCGCCCGCATGGGGGACGTACCCCAGCAGCTTGGCCGCCGCCTGCACCCGCGCGCGCATGTCGGGATGGACACTGCCATGCCCGTTCAACGCACGCGACACCGACGCGACGGAAACCGCGGCGTGGCGTGCTACATCACGGATTGTCGCCTGGGCCGGCCTGCTCACATCCTGTCCCTTTTCATGGTCGCGTCGCTCCGGTCATACGCGATCCATGGTTGCCTTGTCCGGCATTGCCTGTCTATGTAACCGGTTACAGATAGCGGTCAACGTGAAATCGCCGACCGATGCCCTGGCCGGCATGAAGCGAAGCGCAGACCGTACGGGGATGGAGCCTGGATTGATGACGGACATGACGATCTCTCGCCGAGCGGCGCTTCTGGGGGCCGGCGCGGCGGCGGCCTGGGCGGCGGGCCCGGCGCGCGCGCTGGTGATGCAGGCGGCGGCCACGGCCACGCTGCCGCCCCGGATCGCGGCCTTGATCGACACGATGACGCTGGAGGAGAAGGCCGGGCAGCTGCAATTGAACGCCGCCGCCTGGTCCGGCGGGGTCGCCACCGCGCTCAATCCGCCGGGCGGCAACAACAATTTCGACGCGCAATTGGCGGATGCCGTCGCGGGCAAGCTGACCGGCGTGTTTAACGGCAACGGCGCGGCGATGGCACGGCGGATGCAGACGGCGGTGATGAAACAGTCGCGGCTGAAGATCCCGCTGCTGTTCGCCGCCGACGTGATCCACGGCCACCGCACGATCTTCCCCGTGCCGGTCGCGGAGGCCGCCAGCTTCGAGCCGGACCTTGCCCGCCGCACCGCGCGCGTCGCCGCGGTCGAGGGCGCGGGTGCGGGGATCGACTGGACCTTCTTCCCCATGGTCGACATCGCGCGTGACCAGCGCTGGGGCCGCACGATGGAGGGCGCGGGCGAGGACACGATGCTGGGCGAACTGTTCGCCGCCGCGCGCGTGAAGGGATTCCAGGGAACGAAGGGCCTCGCCGCCGACGATGCGATGATGGCCTGCGTCAAGCATTTCGCCGCCTATGGCGCCGCCGAATCGGGCCTCGACTATAATGTCGTCGACATGAGCGAGCGGCGGCTGCGCGAGGTGTACCTGCCCCCGTACAAGGCCGGGTTCGACGCCGGCGCTATGAGCGGCATGGCTTCGTTCAACGAGATCAACGGCATCCCGTCGCACGGCAATCCGTGGCTGCTGCGCACGCTGCTGCGCGACGAGTGGCGGTTCCCCGGCATCATCGTCGGCGACTATACGGGCGATGAGGAGATGATCGCCGCCGGATTTGCCAAGGACAGCAAGGACGCCGCGCGGATCGCGATCCTGGCGGGCGTCGATATGTCGATGCAGTCCGATTGCTATGCCCGTTACCTGCCCGAACTGGTGCGCGAGGGCGCCGTGCCGCAAGCGATCGTCGATGAATCGGTCCGCCGTGTCCTTCTGGTGAAGCACATGCTCGGCCTGTTCGACGATCCCTTCCGCCGCATCGACCCGCGTCGCGAAAAGGCGCGGTCGCGCACCGCCGACAATCTCGCGCTGTCGCGCGAGGCGGGGCGCAAGTCGATCGTCCTGCTGAAGAACGAGGGCGAGCTGCTGCCTTTGTCAAAGGATCGCAAGATCGCGATCATCGGCCCCTTCGCCAGCGGCCAGCATGACCTGAACGGTCCGTGGGTCGTCTATGGCGACAATGCGCAGGCGATCGACCTCGCCACCGGCGTCCGCGCCGTGGTGGGCGATGCGAACGTCACCGTCACACCGGGCTCCGGCGTCGAGGAGGCACTTCCCGGCGGTATCGACGCGGCGGTCGCGGCGGCGAATGCGGCGGACGTCGTATTGCTCGCGATCGGCGAAAGCGAGGGCATGTCGGGTGAGGCGCAGTCGCGCACCGCGATCACCGTCCCCGCCCCGCAGGTGGCACTGGCCGAAGCGATCGCGAAGACCGGCAAGCCGATCGTCGTGATCCTGAAGAACGGGCGCGCGCTGGAACTGTCCGGCGCCGTGCGCGACGCGCCGGCGATCCTCGTCACCTGGTTCCTGGGCTCGCAAAGCGGCCATGCCACGGCCGACATCCTGTTCGGTGCGCACGGGCCCTCCGCGCGCCTGCCGGTCAGCTTCCCCTACGAAAGCGGGCAGGAGCCGTTCTATTATGCGCACAAGGCGACCGGCCGCCCCGCGCCGGAGGGGCCGCGCGAGCCCTATAAGGCGCAGTGGCGCACCGCGCCCAATGCCGCGCTCTATCCCTTTGGCCACGGTCTGACCTATGGCCGGATCGAATATGGCACGCTCGCGGTGGCGCCGGCGGTGCTTGGTTGGGATGGGCGGATCACGATCAGCACCACCGTTTCCAATCGCGGCACCCGCCCGTGCGAGGAGGTTGCGCAGCTCTATATTCGCGATCGGGTCGCCAGCATCACCCGCCCGGTCCGCGAATTGAAGGCGTTCCGTAGGGTCGCACTGGCACCAGGAGCCAGCGAGACGGTAAGCTTTACGCTGACGCGCGAACAGCTTCAGTTCCTGGGGCTCGATATGAAGCCGACGGTGGAGCCGGGGACGTTCGATGTGTGGATCGCCCCCTCCGCGCAGGACGGCGGCGCACACGCGACCTTCGATCTCGTGCGGTAAGAGCCGCCGCCGCCGCCCGGTCGGGACCCCGCCCGCTCCGCTCAGGCGGCGACGGCAGGCCGGCCGGGTATCCGCAGCGCGGACAGGCTGGCGGCCAGTTCGCCGCTGCGGAACGGCTTGGTCAGGTGCGGAATGTCCGCATCGACCCCGTCCTCCTCGGCATAGCCCGACACGATCAGCACGGGCAGGTCCGGACGCCGCACGCGCAGCCTTCGCGCCAGGTCGCCGCCACTCATCCCCGGCATCAGGTGATCGGTCACGACCACCATCGGGTTCAGGCCGGCATCGATCAGCGCCAGCGCCTTTTCCGCCGAATCGGCCTCGACCACGTCGTAATCCAGGTCCGCCAGCATCTCGGCGGTGCTCATCCGCACCACATCCTCGTCATCGACCAGCAGCACCGTGCCGATCCCGCCCATCGCCGGATGCAGGACGAGCGGGGAGCCCGGCTCCGCCCCCAACGCCGACGCGCTGACCGGAAGCCACAGGCTGATCGTCGTGCCTGCCCCGGGCGTACTGTCGATCGTCAGCCCACCGCCCAGCTGTGCGGTCAGGCCATGGACCATCGACAGGCCAAGTCCCGTCCCCTTCCCGACCCCCTTGGTGGAGAAAAAGGGTTCGATCGCGCGCTGCATGGTTTCGGCGTCCATGCCGATGCCGGTGTCGCTGACGCTCAGGCAGACATAATGACCACGTGCCAGATCGCGCCCGTCGCGCTTGCGCACCTGTTCGCATCGCGCGCGGATCGTCAGCTCGCCGCCGTCGGGCATCGCGTCGCGTGCGTTCACCGCCAGGTTCAGTAGCGCCATTTCCAGCTGGTTGAGATCGGCATGGGCGGGCGGCATGTCGGCCAGATCGACCTGCACCTCGATATTCGGGCCCAGCGTGGAGCCGAGCAGCCCCGCCATATTCTCGACGACCCGCGCGACATCCACCGCCGTCGCCTGCAACGGCTGGCGCCGCGCGAAGGCCAGCAGTCGCTGGACGAGGACACGCGCGCGCTCCGCCGACTGCAGCGCCCCCTCGATCAGCCGCCGCTCCCGTTCCGTGCCGATGCCCTTGCGCACCAGCATGTCGAGCGATCCGACGATCGGCGTCAGCAGATTGTTGAAATCGTGCGCGACGCCGCCGGTCAGGCTGCCCATCGCCTCCATCTTCTGGCTTTGCCGCAGCGCTTCCTGCGTGACCTCCAGATCGGCTTCCCGCGCCTTCGCCTCGGTCAGGTCGCGGCCGACCGTGACGAAGTTGATCCCGTCCGGCTCCGGCGAGATCTTCCATTCGATCGACCGCCACGATCCGTCGCGCGTCGCCACCCGGTTCTCCAGCCGGATCGGCTGCCCGTGCGCGGCCATGTCGCGCAGTTGCGCAAGCGATGACTCCAGATCATCGGGATGAACCAGCGTCTCGTAGCGGCGGGCCAGCAACTCCGCCTCGGTCCAGCCCAGGACCTGCGTCCAGGCCGGGCTGACCGCGGAGAGCATCCCGGCATGGTCGGCGCGGGCCAGCATGTCCTGCGAGACATTCCACAGCCGGTCGCGCTCCGCCGATCGCAGCGCCACCTGCTCCTCGAGCGTCTCGTTCAGGCGGCGCAGATCCTCTTCGGCGCGCGCGCGTTCGATGGCGGTCTTCACCCGCTCACCGACTTCCTGGATCAGGTTTTCCTCCGCCGGCGTCCAGACGCGCGGCGTCGCGGACTGGACCGCGAGCAGGCCGACCCACTGCGTCTCCTCGAACAGGATGACATCGACGAACGCGCCGACACTGCGCGAGATCAGGCCGGCCCGCGCCTCCTCTCCCAGCCGCGGATCGGACGGGACATCGCGCATCACCACCGGCGTACCGATGCGATACGCGTTGAGCAGGTCCGGCCCGAACGCCGCCAGCGAGTGCTGCCCGACGATAGAGGAGACACCATGATGATAGTCCGATTCGACCGTCATCAGCCCGTCCGCGATCTCCGCATAGAAGACGCGGCTGGCATCCAGCCACGGGCCCAGCTGATGCGCCGCATGGCTCATGATCGCGGCGCGCGTGTTCAACGCACGCAGCGCGTCGGACAGGCGCAGGAGGAAGCTGGTCTGTCGCTCGCGCGCAACCCGCTCGGTGGTTTCGGCCAGAATGCAGATGACGCCCGCCGGTCGCCCCGACTCGTCGAGCACGGGGGAATAGTCCAGGTCCATCCAAACCTGTTCGGGCCGTCCGTGCCGGTACAGCGTCAGCGCCTGATCGTGGTAATGCAGCGTACCGCCCGCGAGCCCGACGCGCATCACGTTGTCGTTGAAGTCGGCGACCTCGGGCCATCCCTCGCGCACCTTCGACCCCAGCAGGTCCGGGTGGCGCGCACCGGCGAACTTCGAATAGGCATCGTTGTAGAGCATGATGCCGTCCTCGCCCCACAGCATCACGATCGGCACGGGGGAGCGCAGCAGGATGGCGGTGGCGGTGCGCAGGCTCTGCGGCCAATCCCCAATCGGGCCGAGCGGCGTCGACGACCAGTCCCGCGCCGCGATCAGCGCGCCGCAATCTCCACCGCCGCGCACGAATTCCGGTCCGTCGCCGTCCGCGGCACGATCATGCCGCGCGGAGTGTGGCGGGTTCTGGTCCGGCATGGTGACAGATGTGCCCCGCAAACGGTTGTCGGGCACTATCCATCCGAACGATGCGGCAGCCCTTCGTGCGGGATAACATAGCGCAATCCGGCCGCGCTGCAAACCACTCCTCTCGCCCGATCGAGGCAGGCCGGGGGCGCCGCAGCGCGATGCCCCCGGCGGGTCGTCAGAAAAACAGGATGGCGCCCGCCGCCAGCGCGTCCGAGCTGGCGTCGTTGCCGTTATGCGCCTTCGCCATGGTGTGCGTATATTCGCCGATCAGCGTGACCCAGCTGTTCAGGCCATAGCGTAGCTGCCCAACCCAGCTGGCGTTGCGGCGGACCAGCGTCGACACCGCCTCCCCGTTCGCCAGTGACAGGTGGCTCTCGCCATAGCTGGCGCCGAGCGTGAACTTGCCGAAGCCCGCAGTGCCCTGCACGTAGAACCCGTCGCTGTTCCGCCGCCGGCCATTGGCGTCGGCGGACAGCAGGAACAGACCGATCGTGCCCACGCCCGTGCCGGTGTAATAATAGCCGGTCAGCCCGAAATTCTGGTACGACAGCTTGGCGCCCATATCGATCGCGCGGCCGGTATAGGCCGGGAGCAGCGCGGTCGCGTCATGCCGCTGCACCAGCCCCGACACCCAGGCGTGCGCGCCCAGTCCGCCATCGGTCGGCGCCATGTCGTACGTGATCTTGGCCTGGAAGCCGGGGGTGCCGTTCACCTCGCTCTGCCCGATCGTGGTCAATGGCTGGAACACCCCGACCGCGAACTGCAAGCCGCCGAACTTGGGCGACGAATAGGTGATCTGCGGCTGGAAATCGGTGTAGATATACCCCAGCCCGATCCGCCCCAGCGAGGTGTTGGAAGGGGCCGCGTTGCCCGCCGCCGTGCCGACGGCCAGCAGCGTGATGTCGTTCAGGATCGCGTCGGATCCGAACAGGCCGATGTCGCGACCCGCCTTGATTTCGCCGAACCCGGCCCGCCCGAAGGTCAGATAGGTCTGGCGAAAATCGATACCGCTCGTCTGCAACGCCTGCGGCGCGCCGGCGCCGTTCGCGCCGCTATTGCCAAGGCTGGAGTTGATGCCGGGATACATGCCGAAATGCGCGCCCACGTCCCAGCCGCCTTGCGTCGTGGACACATCGACCTTCAGGAAACCCGGCAGCAGGCCGTTGCGGATCGACGAGCTATTCTTCCCGACCGTGGCCAAACCGCCCGCCACCGTGTTGGCGGCCGTCGCGGTATCGCCATTGTCGTGAACGTAGAAGCCGTTTACGGAACCTGAGAATTTGAGCGCGACGTCGCCGATCATCAGGCCGACGCCCGAATCCATCGTACGCACCAGCTTCCGGTCATCCAGCCGTTCCGCCGCCGCCCGTTGCGGCGCCTCTGCGCTGTTGCCGGAGGGGACGGCGCTGGGCTGGCTGGCGAGCGGCGCGGGCTGCGTGGCCTTGCGCGCCATCAGCGCGGCATATTCCTCGTCGCTGAGGATCCCCTTTTCCTTCAGCTTGAGCAGCAGTGCATCGGTGGTGTCCTGCGCGGCGGCCGGCGTCGCGGCCAGCGCGAACGCGCCGAGCGCGGCCGCACCAAGCAATCTGGTGACGAATGTCATCCCTGATCCTCCCCATCTATCGGCCCATGGTGCCGTTGCTCGGCATCGGGCTGGTGAGAGGAAGGCTAACGGGCGGGGGACGGCGCGAAATTGGACTTTGGCATTTGAGACTTAAGGTCGGCGGGCCGGGCGATCAGGGGGCGACCACGACGCCCCAGGGTGCGCGGCCGACCGGCACGGTGGCCACCTGCTTTGCCGTCGCCAGATCGACGATGCTGACCGTGTCGGACAGGCCGTTGGCGGAAAGGGCGCGCCGCCCGTCCGGCGTGATCGCCACGCCCCAGACACGCGGGCCGACCGGCACGATCGCCTCCACCTTGCGGCTTGCCGCATCGACGATCGCGAGCGCGTTGCCGCGGCCGAGTGCGATCACCGCGCGCTTGTGATCGGGCGTGAAGCGGATTTGTACCGGCATGACCTTTTCAGGCGCGATACCGGGGACGGCGAAGTGCAGCGTGTCGATGACCTTGCGCGTCGCGACGTCGATCACCTGCACGCTGTTGCCGATCTCGGCGGACACCCATAGCTGCCGACCATCGGCGGTGAATTCGGCGTGGCGCGGGCGATCGTCGGTCGGCGTCTGTCCCACCACCTGCCGGCTGGCGATGTCGATCCAGTGGACCGCATTGTCCGTTTCGGATGTCGATACGGCGAGGCGGCCATCGGGGCTGACCGCCATCCCCTCCGGCTCCACGCCAACGACGACCTGGAACGCGACCTTGCGCCCCGGCACGTCGATCGCGGTGACGGTGGCGTCGCGCTCGTTGGAGGCGAACAGCAACGTGCCGTCGGGCGACAAGGCGAAGGTTTCGGGATCCTCCCCCGATGGCAGGTCGGCGACGACCTTCCCGGTCGCGCGATCGATGACCTGCACCGCATTCTCGTCGCTGGCGCAGACGTATAGCTGCCGGCCGTCGCGTGACAGCGTGATGCCGCGCGGACGCTTGCCCACCGGCCAGGTCGCGATCGTCTGCAGCGTCGCGCCGTCGATGACGCTGATCGTGTTGGCCCGCTCGTTGGAGACGTAGATCGTCTCGCCGGCCCATGCGGGGGCGGCGGCGGCGATCAGGGCGGCGGAAAGGATGATGCGGCGCATGCCCGTACTTTAGCGCGAAACGCGGGCGAACCCTCTCCTACCAAAGTGCAATAAGTCCGCCCCGGTCCGATGCTTACACTCCACACTGACAGGCGCCGGTCCGATCCGGCCCGCCGCAGGAGAGGTCATGATGACGGGTCGCGTTTCGCGTGTGATATTCGCCGGCTGCACGATGCTGGCGATGGGGTCGATCAGCTATAACGTCTTCGCGCACGGCAATGTCACGCCGCAGGCGGTCGACACCAGCAAGCTGCCGGACATCAAGCCCGACAACAATACGTGGCTGACCAAGAACCCCTATCGCGACGATCCCGCCGCCTATGCACTGGCGCAGAAGATCGGCGAGAGCGCCTATGGCGGCAATTGCGCGCGCTGCCACGGGCTGGAGGCGATCTCGGGCGGGATCGCGCCCGATCTTCGCTATCTCGACAAGGGCGAGGCCGGCGACGAATGGTTCATCCAGCGTTACCAGCACGGCTCCGCCCGCGACGGAAAGGTCTATATGCCGCCGATGGGCGACACGCTGGGGCAGAAGGCCGGTTGGGCGATCCGCTCCTGGCTCGACACCAAGCACGAGGAATGAGCCGCCCGTCGCGCCCCGTCCTGTCGCGTCGCGCGCTGCTTGGCGCAGCGCACGTCACCGCGCTCCTGCCGCGCCGCGCAGCGGCGCGGGCCGTGGAAAGGATCGCAGCGGACGGCCGGGTCCGCATCGCCGTCTATCGCGATTTCGAGCCCTGGTCCTGGGTCGGCAAGGACGGGCGGCTGACCGGCATCGACGTCGATCTGGGTCACGCCATCGCAAAGGCGCTGGGTACGCGCGCGGAAATCGTCGACTTCCTGGCCGACGAGGATGTCGGAGACGACCTGCGCAACATGGTGTGGCGCGGCTCGCTGGTCGGCGGGCAGGTGTGCGACATCATGATGCACGTCCCCGTCGACCGTCAGCTGGCGCTGGCGAACGACCGGGCGGTGATCGGCGCCCCCTATTACCGGGAGGGGTTCCTGATCGCCTGCGGCCCGGACACCGATTGCGAGGTCGCGCCCCCCGCCTTCAAGGGGAAGCGACTGGTGGCGGAGCTGGACAGCGTCCCCGACTTCTATTTCTCCGGCGGTTTCGGCGGCGCGCTGCGCGCGGACACGCGCCACCTGATGAGCGGCGCGGCGGCGGTCGACGCGGTGAAATCGGGCGAGGCGGACGTCGTTCTCGCGACCCGCGCGCAGGTGGAACATGCGCGGGTGGAGGGCGCGGACCGCCTGAAAGTGCGGCGCGGCCCGATCCCGGCGCTGCCCAGCGCGGGCTGGGACGTGGGCGTGGCGGTAAAGGACGACAGCCGCGATCTGGCCGACCGGCTGGAACAGGTGATCGCCGGATTTCGGCAGGACGGGACAATCGATTCGATCCTGACGCGCTACAGCGTCACGCCGCACCCGCCGCTCGCGACCTGAACGCCGCGCGAGCTTGATCGAAGGTCCAATGCCCGGCCGCCCGATTTGAGGATAATCTCAGAAACACAACGAGGTCGAACCGACCGATACGGAGGGGAGCAATCCATGAAGATGTTTGCGATACGTCTGTCGGGCCTGCTGGCAGGATCCGCACTGGCCGTGACGGCGCCGCTCGCCGCGCAGCAGGCGGCGCCGGAGGCGGCCTCCGCCGGGCCGAGCGATGCCGACCTCATGAACGATGCGGCAACACCCGGCGACGTCCTGACCTATGGCATGGGTCCGCGCGCGCAGCGGTTCAGCCCGCTGAATCAGGTCAACACCGATACCGTCGCGCGCCTCGTTCCCGCCTTCTCCGCCAGCCTGGGCGGTGAAAAGCAGCGCGGGCAGGAAGCGCAGCCGATCGTCTATGACGGCGTGATCTACGTCACCGGCAGCTACAGCCGCCTGTTCGCCTTCGACGCGCGCACCGGGGAGGAGCTGTGGCAGTACGACGCGCGCCTGCCCGACGGGATCATGCCGTGCTGCGACGTCGTCAATCGCGGCGCCGCCATCTATGGCGACAAGATCATCTTCGGCACGCTCGATGCCCACATGGTCGCGCTGAACCGCAAGACGGGCAAGGTCATCTGGAACAAGACGCTGGCCCCCTATGACGCGGGCTACAGCTTCACCGCCGCGCCGATGATCGTGAAGGGCAGGGTGATCTACGGCAATTCCGGCGGCGAATTCGGCATCGTCGGCAAGGTGGAGGCGCGCGACGTCAACACCGGCGAGCTGATCTGGTCACGCCCGACGATCGAGGGTCATATGGGCCGGCTGAACGGCAAGGATTCGACCATGACCGGCAAGCTTAACGCGAGCTGGCAGGGCGATCAGTGGAAAAACGGCGGCGGCGCGACCTGGCTGGGCGGCACCTACGATCCCGATACCAACCTGATCTACATGGGCACCGGCAATCCCGCGCCGTGGAACAGCCATCTGCGGCCGGGCAACAACCTTTACACCTCGTCGACGCTGGCGATCGATCCGGACACGGGCGAGATCAAATGGCATTACCAGACGACCCCGCATGACGGCTGGGACTTCGACGGCGTCAACGAATTCATTCCGTTCGACATGGACGGGCGCAAGCTGGGCGCGAAGGCCGATCGCAACGGCTATTTCTTCGTGCTCGACCGGACGAACGGCAAGTTCGTCTCCGCCAATCGCTTCGTCTCGCGCACCGACTGGGCGACGGGCTTCACCAAGGACGGCAAGCCGATCTACGATCCCGCCAAGCGCCCGCCCGCGCCCAGCGCGGAAAAGGGCGCCAGCGTGTTCGCCGCGCCCAGCTTCCTCGGCGGCAAGAACTGGATGCCGATGGCGTACAGCCAGCAGACCGGCATGTTCTACATCCCCTC
>CAJYLQ010000053.1 GCA_913775975.1 uncultured Sphingomonas sp.
GCGATGCCGCCGAGCCGGCGCCGGATCGTCAGCGCGTCGAGCAGCGCCTGCGTCGGATGCTCGTGGCGGCCGTCGCCGGCGTTGAGCACCGGGCAGTCGACCTTGTCGGCGATCAGCTTCACCGCGCCCGAGCTCATGTGGCGGATCACGATCACGTCCGCGCGCATCGCGTTCAGCGTCTGCGCGGTGTCGATCAGCGTTTCGCCCTTCTTCACGCTGGACTGGGCGGCGTGCATGTTGACGACGTCGGCGCCCAGCCGCTTGCCCGCGATCTCGAACGACAGCAGCGTGCGGGTGGAATTTTCGAAGAAGGCGTTGATCTGCGTCAGGCCGGCGAGGCGGCCGTCGCCCTTGGCATGGGTGCGGTTCGCCTCCGCCCACTGTTCCGCCTCGTCGAGGAGGAAGGTGATCTCATGCGGCTGGAGGCCCTCGATCCCGGTCAGGTGGCGATGCGGGAACACGGCGCCGCCCGGAATGAGCGTGCCGGGGCGATGATCGGACGATGGTGGCATCGAGGGCGCCGGTTAGCGGGCCGGGCGGTCGCGCGCAAGGCGGGTGGGGGGCTTCAGGCAATGCCGTTGAAGACCGCGCCGTTGTCGACCGGCGGGGTCGCGCCGCCGGCGGTATAGCCCGCGCCGACCGCCATGTTGCCGCGCATCCGGTCGAGCAGCGCGGACATGCGATCGAGGCGGTTGGAGAGGGTGTCCAGCCCGCCGCCGGCGCGGGTGTCGCCATCGGGCTTCGTCTCGCCCTTCGGCGCGGCGGCCTCCGCGAACAGGGATTTCAGCTCTGCCGCCTGATCGCCCGACAGCGCGCCCGCCTTGACCTGACCGGACAGTAGCGAATCGAGCCGTTCCGCGACCGAGCCAATGGAGGTGGCGGCGGGAGCGGGCGGGGCGTCCGGCGTTGCGGGGCGCGCGGCGGCGGCATCGTCGATGCGCTGCGTGGCGGCGCGCTGGAGCGACAGCGCGGACGACGTTTGCAGCGAGGCGGCTTGCAGGGACGGCGAGGACGGCGACGGCAGGCTCGTCATGCGAACGGCTCCAGCCCCCGTCGCGGGACGCGGCGGGCGGCATCGTCTGCGATGCCCTTCGCGGGTTAAGGAAGCGTTATCGCGACCAAGGCGTCGATCGCCGCCTGCAGGATGTGCGCGGCGGCGAGGTTGTCGATCCGCTCCGCCCGCTTCGCACGGCTCATTTCCTGTTCGATCATCACCCGCTCGACCGCGACGGTCGACCAGCGCTCGTCCCACAGCAGGACCGGGCCGAGATCGGCGACCAGCCGGGCGAAGGCGCGCGAGGACTGGCTGCGCGGGCTCTGGCTGCCGTCGAGGTTCAGCGGCAGGCCGATGACGAGGCCGCGCACCTGCTGCGCCGCGATCAGCGCAACCAGCTGTTCGCGGTCGCGCGTGAATTTCGTGCGGCGGATCAGCGTGGCGGGGCTGGCGAAGCTCCACCCCGCATCGCACAGCGCGGTGCCGATAGTCTTCGTGCCGACGTCCAGCCCGATCAGCCGCCCGCCATCGGGCAGCGCGGCGCGAAAGACGGCGGCGTCGGTGGTGACGGTCATGGCCGGAACGCCTTCACCCGCCGCTCCGCATCGGCGCGCACGTTCGCCCAGAACAGGCTGTAGTCGTAGACGTGATAGTTGTTGCCCGGCAGCACATAGGGGCCGACGTCCGGCCCCTCTCCGATCAGCAGGAAGCCGCGATCGGCGCAGCGCGCGGGGACGCGGCCGGGCACGATGTCCGCGCCGCTGAGGTCCTTGGTCGGGAACAGCGTGCCCAGATTGTCCGTCGCGAGCGCCGCCGCATCCGGCGTGCCGGTCAGCGGATTGGTGCAGATCATCGGCGTGCCGCGCCGGGGTCGCCCGTCGAACCCGCGCGTCCGGTCGTAGGTGTCGACGATCATCGACGTGTCGGCGGGCTCCGCGAAGGTCAGCCACGACAGGATGCACCGGGTCTGCGTCGCGGTGCGGCATTCGGGCAGGCCCATCTTCGGCACGTCGGTGTCGCGCGAGACGGGCCAGCCGACGACATAGGCGGCGACGATGCGCCGCGCGAGCTTCGGATCGGTCGCGACCTTGCGCCGCAGCAGCCATGTGAGGTGCAGCGCGCCCTGGCTGTGCCCGGCGAGGATGATGGGGCGCTTCGGCCCGACCTGCTTCAGGAAGCTGTCGAACGCGGTCGATACGTCGCGATAGGCGGATTGCAGCGCCCGGTCGGCATCGCCGACGCTGGTCAGGAACGCCCCGAACGTCGCCTGACGATAGCGCGGCGCCCAGACCTCTCCCGCGCCGTTGAACGCGCTGGCCTGCCCGCGCAGGAAGATCGCGGTGCGCGCGTTGGTCTCGGGATCGTCGATCGGCGCGTTCCAGTGGTCGCGGCTGACATACGAAGTCGGGTGGATGAAGAAGATCGCCGCGCCCTTTCCGGCCGGGCCGGGCGTGTAGCCCGCCGGGGTCCACAGCGCCGGGCTGTTGGGGATATCGGGCCGGGCGAGCCACAGGATGCGCCGGTCGTACAGGCTGGGGGCGGCCTGCGCCTGCGGCCGATACTCCTCTCGTGGGACCAGCGCGATGCGCATCAGGTCGGTGCCGTAGAAGCGATAGGCGAAGAGCGCGCCGATGACGACGACGATCAGCGCGGCGAAAACGTACAGGAACTTGCGGGCCACCAGCCACTCCGACAGCGTTCGATCCCGGCCGATGACGCAAAAGCGTTGCGCGGCAGCGAAGCGGGATGCTAGCCGCGCGGCATGTCCGTTGACACCACCACCGTCAAGAAGATCGCCGGCCTGGCCCGGATCGCGATCACCGAAGAGGACGCGGCGCGCCTCGCGCCCGAACTCGGCAACATCCTCCAGTGGATCGAGCAGCTCGGCGAGGTCGATACCGCCGGTATCGACCCGATGACCGCCGTCATCCCCAACAGCCTGCGGCTGCGCGACGACGTCGTGAACGCCGACCCGCTGACCGGCGGCGGCATCCGTGACGCGCTGATGGCGAACGCCCCCCAGGCAGAGCACGGGTTCTTCACCGTGCCCAAGGTGATCGAGTAACATGACCGACCTGACCGATCTCGGCATCGCCGCCATCCGCGACGGCGTTCGCGCCGGTGACTTTTCCGCGCGTGAGGTGGCGGAGGCGTTCAACGCGCGCGTCGCGGCCGCCGGTGCGCTCAAAGCGTTCCTCGTCGAAACGCCCGACCATGCGCTGGCCGCCGCCGACGCCGCCGACGCCGCGCGCGCGGCGGGGGATGCGCCCAAGCCGCTGGCGGGCGTGCCGATCGGGATGAAGGACCTGTTCTGCACGAAGGGCGTCGCGACCACCGCCGCCAGCCATATCCTGGAAGGGTTCGTGCCGACCTACGAATCGACCGTCTCGCAGAATCTGTGGGATGCGGGCGCGGGGATGCTCGGCAAGCTGAACATGGACCAGTTCGCGATGGGATCGTCGAACGAGACCAGCGCGTTCGGCAACGTCATCTCGCCCTGGCGACGCGGCGGCGACACGGCGGCGCTGGCGCCGGGCGGATCGTCCGGCGGCAGTTCGTCGGCGGTCGCGGCGCGGCTGTGCCCGGGCGCGACGGGCACCGACACCGGCGGCTCGATCCGCCAGCCCGCCGCCTTTACCGGGATCAGCGGGATCAAGCCGACCTATGGCCGCTGCTCGCGCTGGGGCACGATCGCCTTCGCCTCCTCGCTCGACCAGGCGGGGCCGATGGCGCGCGACGTGCGCGACTGCGCGATCATGCTGGAGGCGATGGCGGGCTTCGACGCGAAGGACGCGACCTCGCTGAAGCTGGACGTGCCGCGGTGGGAGGCGGGGCTGTCCGCCGACCTGAAAGGCAAGCGCGTCGGCATCCCCAAGGAATATCGCGTCGACGCGATGCCCGCCGAGATCGAGGCGCTGTGGCAGCAGGGCGTGGACTGGCTGCGCGACGCGGGGGCGGAGATCGTCGACGTGTCGCTGCCGCACACGAAATACGCGCTGCCCGCCTATTACATCATCGCGCCGGCCGAGGCTTCGTCGAACCTCGCCCGCTATGACGGCGTGCGCTATGGCCTTCGCGATCTGCCCGAGGGGGCGGGGTTGCAGGACATGTATGCCGCGACGCGTGCCGCCGGTTTCGGGCCGGAGGTGAAGCGGCGGATCATGATCGGCGCCTATGTGCTGTCGGCCGGCTTCTACGACGCCTATTACACGCAGGCGCAGCGCGTCCGCACGCTGATCGCGCGCGATTTCGAGCGGGCGTTCGAGGCGTGCGACGTGCTGCTGGCGCCGACCGCGCCGTCCGCCGCCTTCGCGCTGGGCGAGAAGTCCGCCGATCCGATCGCGATGTATCTCAACGACGTCTTCACGGTGCCGTCGTCGCTGGCGGGCCTGCCGGCGATGAGCGTGCCGGGCGGGCTGGATGCGGCCGGCTTGCCGCTGGGCCTCCAGATCATCGGCAAGCCGCTCGACGAGCAGGGCGTGCTGAACGCGGGGCTGGCGATCGAGCAGCGCGCGGGCTTCACCGCGCGGCCCGAGGCGTGGTGGTGACATCCGCCGATGGCGATGGGGGCAGGGGGGTGAGGGCCTATGTACACCTTGCCTATGGATATGATGCCGAATCCTACCCGCGCCGCCATGCGGAGGGGCAGGCGCCCGACCGCACCCCCTATGGCTTTCACGAGGCGGAGCGGTTCGGCGCGCGCGTGACCTTCGCGCGCGATACGCTGTCGCATCGGGCGGAGCGGATCGCGGCGTTCCTGCGGCGGCGCTTCCACTTCGATATCGTCCACGCCTATGCCAATCGCCACGCGATCCGCGACGCGGATATCGTCTGGACGATGAGCGAGTTCGACGCGACCAGCGTGCGCGCGCTGATGGCGCTGGGGCTGGTGCCGAAGCGGCCGATCATCGGTGCGGCGATCTGGATCGTGAACTGGTGGGACACGCGGCTGTTGCCGTGGCAGCGCCGGCTGTTCCTGCGCCTGTTGCGCGGACTGGACCTCTTGACCTTCCACAGCGCGCCCTGCCTGGACGAGGCGCGGCGCAAGCTGCCGGGCGTACGCTGCGAGCTGATGCCGTTCGGGATTGCGACGGACACGTTCCTGTCCGCGCCCGCCGAGCCGGCGGACGGTCGCATCCGCATCGTCGCGGCGGGCAATGACAAGACGCGTGACTGGGACGTGCTGCTGCGCGCGTTCGGCAACGATCCGGACGTCGATCTGGTCATCATCAATCAGGAACTGGGCGACGATCTGCTGACGCAGTATCGTAACCTGACGATCCCGCGACGCCCGTCGATGGCGGAGTTCCGGCGGCTGTACCGCAGCGCGACCTATATCGCGATCCCGTTGCACGAGAACAATTATTCCGGCCTGACCGTCGCGCTGGAGGCGATGGCGATCGGCGTGCCGGTTCTGGCGACGCGCAGCGGCGGCGTCACCACCTATCTGGCGGAGGACGAGGCGCTGTTCGTCCCCGTCGGCGATGCGCAGGCCTGGCGCGACGCGATCCACCGGCAGGGCGTGGACGAACGGCGGGCGATGGCGGAACGCGCACATGCGCGCTTCCTGCGCGAGGATTATTCCACCACAGGCATGATGCAACGATTCGTGCGCGCCAGCCGGGCGCTGCTGGATCGCAAGGCGGGCTGAATGACGATGAGCGAACAGACTTATACCATCCGTGGCGCAACCGGCGACTGGGAGGTCGTGATCGGCCTGGAGGTCCATGCGCAGGTGACGACGCAGGCGAAGCTCTTTTCCGGCTCGGCGACCGCGTTCGGTGCGGAGCCCAATACGCAGGTGTCGCTGGTCGACGCGGCGATGCCCGGGATGCTGCCCGTGCCCAACCGGGAATGCATCCGCCAGGCGGTGCGCACCGGCATGGCGATCGACGCGCAGATCAACCGCTGGTCGCGGTTCGACCGGAAGAATTATTTCTACGCCGATCTGCCGCAGGGCTATCAGATCAGCCAGCTCTACCATCCGCTGGTCGGCGAGGGCTCGATCGACATCGCGCTGGACGAGGCCGACCCCGATGCCGCGACCAAGCGGATCGGCGTGGAGCGCATCCATGTCGAGCAGGATGCCGGCAAGCTGATGCACGACCAGCATCCGACGCGGTCCTATGTCGACCTGAACCGTTCGGGCGTGGCGCTGATGGAGATCGTCAGCCGGCCGGACATGCGTTCTCCTGCGGAAGCAGGGGCTTACCTGAGGAAGCTGCGGGCGATTCTGCGCTACGTCGGCAGCTGCGACGGCAATATGGAAGAAGGCTCGATGCGCGCCGACGTCAATGTCAGCGTGCGCCGCCCGGGCGAGGAGCTCGGCACGCGGACGGAGACGAAGAACGTCAATTCGGTCCGCTTCGTCATGGCCGCGATCGAGCATGAGGCGCGCCGGCAGGTCGAGGTGATCGAGGACGGCGGTAAGGTCGTGCAGGAAACGCGGCTGTTCGATCCCGATCGCGGCGTCACCCGGTCGATGCGGTCGAAGGAAGACGCGCAGGATTACCGCTATTTCCCCGATCCCGACCTGCTGCCGCTGGAACTGGACGAGGCGTTCCTCGACGAATGCCGCGCGTCGTTGCCCGAACTGCCGGATGCGAAGCGCCGACGCTATGTCGCGGCGGGAATCACGCCGTACAATGCGGGCGTGCTGACCGCCGAGGTGGAGACGGCGCGCTGGTTCGACGCGCTGCTGGAGGCGGGTGCGCCGGCGGTGGCGGCATCGAACTGGGTGTCGTCGGAGTTGTTCGGCGCGCTGAACAGACTTGGCAAGGGGATCGAGGAGTCGCCCGTAAGCCCTTCTCAGGCGGCGGAATTGTTAGCTCTTGTGGCGGATGGCACGCTGTCCGGCAGCCTCGCGAAGCAGGTGTTCGAGGTGATGCTGGACACCGGCCAGGCGCCGGGTGCGATCGTCGAGGAACGCGGGCTGAAGCAGACCAGCGATACCAGCGCGATCGACGCGGTGATCGCGGAGGTGCTGGCGAAGAACCCCAATCAGCTGGAACAATATCGTGGCGGCAAGGAGGCCCTGTTCGGCTTCTTCGTCGGACAGACGATGAAGGCGATGGCGGGCAAGGCGAACCCGGCGATCGTCAACGAGCGGCTGAAGACGATGTTGGCCGGGGGGTGATCCCCGGCGCCGGGCGAACGAGAGGAGAGGGCGGATGAAGCTGGTGCTGTTCGCGATGCTGGCGCTGGCCGCGGGGCCGGCGATGGCGCAGGCGCCGCAAGCCGCCGCTCCCGTCCCGGCGCCCGTCATCGAGGCGCCGTTGCCGCGCGTCGCGATCGTCACCGACAAGGGGCGGTTCGTGATCGAGGCGGATACGCGCCATGCGCCGATCAGCGCGGGGAATTTCCTGCGCTATGTCGAACAGAAGCGGCTGGACGGGACGGACGTGTACCGCGTCGTCAAGGTCGCGGATCATTTCGGCTTCGTGCAGTTCGGATCGAACGGCGATCCGAAACGCTCGCTGCCGCCGATCCGGCATGAGCCGACGACCGTGACGGGGCTGAAGCATCTGGACGGCACGGTTTCCACCGCGCGGCTGGCGCCGGGAACGGCGCGCGGCGAGTTCACGATCGCGGTGGGGGATCAGCCCTCATTCGACGCCGATCCGACGAAACCGGGCGACAATCTGGGCTATGCCGCGTTCGGCCGCGTGGTGGAGGGGATGGATACGGTGCTGGCGATCTTCGACGCGCCCGTATCCCCCGATGCGACGGTGCGCGGCGCGTTCAAGGGCGAGGTGCCGGTGGCGCCGGTGCGGATCGTCAGCGCGCGGCGGCTGCCGACGCGCTGACGCCCGTTCGGGGTTATTGCTGCGTCAGGTCCTGATTGCGGACCTCTCCGCCGGTGCCGCTATTGCCGTCGAAGCGGCCGGTTTCGGTGAAGGTTTCGGGCTCCGGCCCGCCCTCGCCACGCGCGACGGCGTCGCTGCGGGCGGCGACCGCCTGCTCCAGATCGCTGCGGGGGTCCTCATCGCGCTGGTCGATGGGCGTGGCAGGGTCGGTGCCGATGTTGGAAGCCTCCACGCTCAGATCTCCGCCGGCTGGCTGGTGCCGGGATCGCCGATCGGCGCGCCGGGCGAAGGCTGGTCGAAATCGGGTGCGGGCGGCGTGATCTCCGGCGGGGGGCTGTCGGGCTGCACCGGCTGCCGCGTGGGGGCGGGGCTTTCGGGGGGCGGTTGGGTGGCCATGAACGTCTCTCCTTCTCGTGTCCCAACGCCCTCATGACGCGGACGGTTGCCTCTTCGCTTGCTCACCGCTACCGGGCTGGTATAGACGCCCGCCCAACGGCGGGTCCGACATGCGGGCGTGGCGGAACTGGTAGACGCGCTGGATTTAGGTTCCAGTATCGCAAGATGTGGGGGTTCGAGTCCCTTCGCCCGCACCAGTCCCGCCCGTGGCAGGCTGGTCCCTCCCAATCAATTCCTAGATCGAAGGCAAGCAATGCAGACTGTCGAGACGCTGAACGAGGGACTGAAGCGCGCCTACACGCTCACCATCACCGCCAAGGATATCGAGGCCAAGGTCGATGCCGAGGTGAGGCGGGTGGCCCCCCAGGTGCGTATGCCCGGTTTCCGCCCCGGCAAGGTGCCCGCGAACCTGGTGCGCAAGATGCACGGCGAGGCGCTGGCCCAGGATGCGCTGAACAGCGCGATCCAGCAGGGTATCCAGCAGCTGGTCGCCGAGCAGAAGCTGCGCCCCGCGATCCAGCCCTCGGTTGAGCTGGCCGATGGCTACGCCCCCGGCAAGGATGCCGAGGTGAAGGTGTCGCTGGAGGTACTGCCCGACGTGCCCGCCCCCGCGATCGACGCGCTGAAGCTGGAGCGGCTGACCGTCCCCGTCGCCGACGAGGCGGTGGACGAGCAGATCGCGAAGTTTGCCGCCGGCGCCAAGGCCTGGGACGATGCCGGTGACAAGGCGGCCGAGAATGGCGACCTGGTCACGGTCGATTTCGTCGGCAAGACCGCCGATGGCGTCGCCTTCGAGGGCGGCACCGGCACCGACATGGGTGTCGAGATCGGCTCGGGCCGCCTGATCCCCGGTTTCGAGGAGCAGCTGGTCGGCGTGAAGGCCGGCGAGGAAAAGCAGATCGCCGTCACCTTCCCCGAGGATTATCAGGCGAAGAACCTGGCGGGGCAGCCCGCGACCTTCGACCTCGTCATCAAGTCGGTGCAGACCGCCGGCGAGACGAAGATCGACGACGACATGGCCAAGAACCTGGGCCTCGAGTCGCTGGAGCAGCTGAAGGGGCTGATCCGCGGCCAGATCGAGCAGGAGCATAACGGCCTGACCCGCACGCACATGAAGCGCAAGCTGCTCGACCAGCTGGCGGCGGGCCATGATTTCGAAGTGCCGCCCGCGATGGTCGAGGCGGAATTCGGCCAGATCTGGGCGCAGCTGGAGCATGAGGCGACGCACGAGGCCGATCCGGCCAAGGCGATGGCCGACATGGAAGGCGAGCGCGACGATTACCGCAAGATCGCCGAGCGCCGCGTGCGCCTGGGCCTGCTGTTGTCGGAGATCGGCCAGGCGAACGGCGTCGAGGTGACGCAGGCGGAGATGAACCGGCTGATCGCGCAGGCCGCGCAGCAGTACGGCCCCGAGGATCGCCAGCGCTTCATCCAGTATGTCCAGCAGGAGCCGATGGCCGCCGCCCAGCTGCGCGCCCCGCTGTACGAGGACAAGGTCGTCGACTTCCTGTTCGGCAAGGCCGAGATCACCGACCGCGAGACGACGCGTGAGGAGCTGGAAGCGGCGATCGAGAGCGAGGATGGCTTCGCGACCGGCACGCACATCCACAATCATGACCATGACCACGATCACGGGCATGACCACGATCATGGCCACGACCACGGGCATGACCATGGTCACGACCACGCCGAAGCGGCCGTGACGGAAGAGCCCAAGGCAAAGCCCGCGCGCAAGAAGCCCGCTGCCAAGGCGGCCGCCGCCGAGGGCGAGGGCGCGGCGGAGGCTGCCGAGGCACCCGCGAAGAAGCCGCGCGCGAAGAAGGCGGCGCCTGCCGCCGACGTCGAGGCGCCCGCTGCCGAGGCGGAGCCGGCCAAGAAGCCGCGCGCCAAGAAGCCGAAGGCGGAATCGACCGAGGCGTAAGGCTGACAGGGCGGGAAGGCGGACGGCGGTAGATCGCCGGGGCCTTCCCGCCACTGACATGGAGATGACGACCAGATGGCGCAGGGTGGACGACCGGCCAATCGGCAGCTGATCGCGGCGATCATCCTGGTCGTCGTCGCGGCGGCCATCTGGATCGTCGTGCGCCGGCACGAGGCGCAGATCTTGGCGGCGGGCGATCCCTCCAGCTGCTGGACGGCCAGCTGCCGCGATGCGATCATCCAGCGCAATATGGACCGGACGACCGGCGCCGATGGCGCGGCGAACACCGCCGCCCCGACGACCGGGCGATAACGGACGGCGGCGCGGCCGGCGTCATCCGGGCGTATTGCCGGCCGGTCCGGATCACGGGCGAGGACAGGATCATGGACAAGGCTGGCCGCGACGGCACTCCGCGCATCGCGGTGCTGCTGCCGTGCTATAACGAGGAAGCCGCGATCGGGCGCACCGTCGCGGATTTCCGCGCGGCGCTGCCCGGTGCCGCGATCTATGTCTACGACAACAACAGCCGTGATAACACGATCGCCGTCGCGGAGGCGGCGGGCGCGATCGTGCGGCGCGAGCGGATGCAGGGCAAAGGCGCGGTCGTGCGCCGCATGTTCGCGGATATCGAGGCGGACGTCTATGTCATGGCCGATGGCGACGCGACCTATGACGCGGCCTCCGCCCCCGCGCTGGTCGCGGAGCTGATCGGCAGCCAGCTGGACATGATCGTCGGCAGCCGCGTCAGCCAGGTGCAGGAAAGCTATCGGCGCGGCCACCGGTTCGGCAACGCCCTGCTGACGGGGATGCTGGCCAAGCTGTTCGGCCGGAGTTTCACCGATATCCTATCGGGTTACCGCGTATTCTCGCGACGGTTTGTGAAGAGTTTCCCGGCGCTGTCGGCGGGGTTCGAGATCGAGACGGAGATCAGCGTCCACGCGCTGGAGCTGAAGATGCCCTGCGCGGAGATCGAGACGCCCTATTTCGCGCGGCCAGAGGGGTCGACGTCCAAACTGAGCACCTATGGCGATGGCTGGCGCATCCTGAACACGATCATGACGCTCTACCGGATCGAGCGGCCGCTGCTGTTCTTCGGCGCGATCGGGCTGGCGCTCATGCTGCTGGGCGGCGTGCTGGGGATACCGCTGGCGATCACCTATATGCACACGGGGCTGGTGCCGCGGATGCCGACCGCGATGGTCATCATCGGCCTGGTCATCATCGCCGCGCTGTGTTTCTTCGCCGGGCTGATCCTCGACACGGTGGTGCGCGGGCGGCGCGAGCTGCGGCGGCTGTTCTACCTGTCGCTGGGGCTGTGGGAGCCGCCCGCGCGCTGAGCGCAAACGCGTGACGCGCGGTATGGCGCCGTAAACCTTCCCCGGCTAGGACTGGGCAAAGGCGGCGTGGCCTTGATCGGCATCGTCGCCGATCCGATCTTGGCTCCCGTCATCTGCTCACAAGAAGGCATATCATGCATAATCCATTCGAGACCGGCGATTTCGCGAGCCCCCTGGCTCAGGCCGGCATCGGGCTGCGCCCCACTCAGGCCGGTCTCGTCCCGATCGTGATCGAACAGTCGAATCGCGGCGAGCGGTCGTTCGACATCTTCTCCCGCCTGCTGCGCGAGCGCATCGTCTTCGTGACGGGCGGCGTGGAGGACGGCATGGCCAGCCTGATCACCGCGCAGCTGCTGTTCCTGGAATCGGAAAATCCGAAGAAGGACATCTTCATGTACATCAACTCGCCGGGCGGTGTCGTCACGGCGGGCATGGCGATCCATGACACGATGCAGTACATCCGCCCGCGCGTCGGCACGGTGTGCATCGGTCAGGCCGCCTCGATGGGCTCGTTCCTGCTGGCCTCCGGCGAGCCGGGGATGCGCATGGCGCTGACCAACGCGCGGATCATGATCCACCAGCCGTCGGGCGGCGCGCAGGGCATGGCGTCTGACATCGAGATCCAGGCGAAGGAAATCCTGCGCATCCGCCAGCGGATGAACGAGCTGTACGCCAAGTACACCGGCCAGCCGCTGGAAGAGATCGAGCGCAAGATGGATCGCGACACCTTCCTGTCCTCCGAAGAGGCGAAGGCGTTCGGCCTGATCGACGAGGTGTTCGACAAGCGCCCGGTGCCCGCCGAGGACGCCGCGGCCTGATCCCAGAAGACAGCGTTGCCGCTTTGTTTACCGCCCCTCCGTTATCCCGTCCGTCGATGATGACGGACGGGATGTTGGCGGACGCGCGGGAGCGCCGGGACGGCGGGCTGACCCTTCCGCTGCCCGCCGAGCTGGCGATCGTCGTCCCCGCCTTCAACGAGGTGGGCAATGTCCGCCGCGTAGTGGAGGTGGTGGACGCCGCGCTGCCCGGCATCCGCTGGGAAATCGTCTTCGTCGACGATCACTCGCCGGACGGCACCGCCGATGCGGTGCGCGCGATCGCGATGACCGACCCGCGCGTGCGCATCGTCCATCGCTATGGCCGGCGCGGCCTCGCCTCCGCCTGTATCGAGGGGGTGATGGCGAGCGCGGCGCCCTTCGTCGCGGTGATGGACTGCGACCTGCAGCATGACGAGCGGTTGCTGCCGCGGATGCTGGAGGTGCTGAAGGGCGGTGACGTCGATCTGGTCGTCGGCAGCCGCTATGCCGAGGGCGGCAGTTTGGGCGAGTGGACGCGCGGGCGCGCGGCGGCCAGCCGGCTGGCGACGCGGATGGCGACGGTGCTGGCGCGCACGCCGATGCGCGATCCGATGAGCGGCTTCTTCATGCTGACCCGCGCCGCGTTCGAACGATCGCTGCCGCGCCTGTCGTCGGTGGGGTTCAAGATCCTGCTCGATATCGCCGCCAGCGCGCCGGCGCCGCTGCGCATCGCGGAGCTGCCCTACACGTTCCGCCTGCGCGAACATGGCGAGAGCAAGCTCGATTCGCTGGTGCTGTGGGAATATCTGCAGCTGATCCTGGACAAGGCGTTCGGACGGGTCGTGCCGGTACGCTTCATGAGCTTCGCGATCGTCGGCGGGTTCGGGCTGGCCGTGCATTTCCTGATCCTGTCGCTGCTCTATGTCGGCATCGGCACGGAATTCGGGCTGGCGCAGACCGCCGCGACGGTGGTCGCGATCAGCAACAATTTCTTTTTGAACAACCTGCTCACCTATCGCGACCAGCGGCTGCGCGGGCCCCGGCTGCTGCGCGGCTGGGTGACCTTCAACCTCGTTTGCGCGACCGGCGCCATCGCCAATATCGGCGTCGCGGAGTGGTTGTTCGGGCGGCATACCTATTGGATGCTGTCGGCGGTGGCGGGCGTGCTCGTCAGCGTCGTGTGGAATTACGCCATGTCGTCACTCTTCACCTGGCGGCGGACATGACGGGGGCGGCGCACAGGATGTATGCCCGTCAACCATCTGTCCGTCCTTGCCGTCTTGTAGAGTGGGGCGGGGAAGGGCATATCCGGTGCCCCGGGTTCGCTGTGCGGACCCATGCGTTGAGCGCCGCCCGGGCCGGGCGGCAAAGAAGGTTATCCGAATGACTAAGCTGAGCGGCGGCGACTCCAAGAGCACCCTCTACTGCTCCTTCTGCGGCAAGTCGCAGCATGAGGTGCGCAAGCTGATCGCCGGACCGACCGTCTTCATCTGCGACGAATGCGTCGAGCTGTGCAACGACATCATCCGCGAGGAGACGAAGTCGGCGCTGGTATCGAAGAAGGACGGCGGTGTGCCGACGCCGCAGGAGATCTGCAACGTGCTCGACGACTATGTCATCGGGCAGAAGCAGGCCAAGCGCGTCCTGTCCGTCGCGGTGCACAACCACTACAAGCGGCTGAATCACGGCGCGAAGGGCGCCGATGTCGAACTCGCCAAGTCGAACATCCTGCTCGTCGGCCCGACCGGCTGCGGCAAGACGCTGCTGGCCCAAACCCTTGCTCGAATCCTCGACGTGCCGTTCACCATGGCGGACGCGACGACGCTGACCGAGGCGGGCTATGTCGGCGAGGATGTCGAGAACATCATCCTGAAGCTGCTCCAGGCCTCCGACTACAACGTCGATCGGGCGCAGCGCGGCATCGTCTATATCGACGATATCGACAAGATCAGCCGCAAGGCGGAGAACCCCTCGATCACGCGCGACGTGTCGGGCGAGGGCGTGCAGCAGGCGCTGCTGAAGCTGATGGAGGGCACGACCGCGAGCGTCCCGCCGCAGGGCGGCCGCAAGCATCCGCAGCAGGAGTTCCTGCAGGTCGACACGACGAATATCCTGTTCATCTGCGGCGGCGCGTTCAGCGGGCTCGAAAAGATCATCGGCGACCGCCTGCAGGGCAAGTCGATCGGCTTCGGCGCCTATGTCGCGGCACCCGAGGAGAAGCGGACGGGCGAGTATCTGCGCCAGACCGAGCCCGAGGATCTGCTGAAGTTCGGCCTGATCCCCGAATTCGTCGGCCGCCTGCCGGTGATCGCGACGCTGGAGGATCTGGATATCCCCGCGCTCGTGAAGATCCTGAAGGAGCCGAAGAACGCGCTGGTGAAGCAGTACCAGAAGCTGTTCGAGATGGAGCAGGTGGAACTGGGCTTCACCGACGACGCGCTGATCTCCGTCGCCAAGAAGGGCATCGAGCGCAAGACCGGCGCGCGCGGGCTGCGTTCGATCCTGGAGGGCATCCTGCTCGACACGATGTTCGACCTGCCCGGCATGGACGGCGTGGACGAGGTGATGATCGACAAGGACGTGGTGGAGGGCCGCAAGGAACCCATTCGCGTCTATGCCGAAAAGAAGAAGGCCGGCGACGCCGCCTGATATCGGGGGCGCCGGTGCGGTGGCGGGAGTCCGCCGCGCGCGCCGGTGCCCTACCGCACGCGGCCCGTCCAGGCGATGCGCCGGTCAGAGTTTCGCGAACGCAAGGCTTGCGAACAGGTCAGGACGCCGCGGCGCGCTCCGCGTTCAGTACCGCCTTTTTCGTCGCGTCCAGCCAGGCGCGACCGTGCCGCTGGTCCGGCTCCAGATGGCACCCCTCGCCCCATTCGTTCCACGCGTTGATGAAAACGAGCTGTTCCTCCGGCGGGTAGACGGAGACGCGGCGAACGGCATGTTCCAGCCATTTGCCGTAAAGGGCGGGATCGTCATTCTGGCAGACCTGCCCGGTGGTCGGCCGCCTGGCGGTATTGTCCCACCCCGGTGATACGCAGGGGAACACCCGCAGCCGCGCGTCGGCAACGCGCCGCAGCCCGTCGGCCACCACCTTCCGATAATCGTAGATATTCAGCAGGTCGATCGTCTTCAGCCGGAGCCGGGAGGCGACGAGCCGGTTCCAGGCGCGCATCGGTATCGTCATTTTCGTGCGCAGCGTACGATGCCGGGGATAGAATTGCGGCGCGAATTCCACCACCGCGTCGAAGCCCGCCTCGATCACCTGATCCGTCGATAGCGGGCGCCGCGCGAGGATCGCGCAGATGTACAGATCCTTGAAGCCGCGCTTTCGCGCCGCCTCGCGCCATGCCCGTACCGTCGCGGCGGGGTCGGGCAGGTCGGATGCGGTGTAGACGAGGAAGACGGGCTTGTCATCGACGCGAACATAGCGCGGGTCCGAAAATGCCTTTGCCAGCCATTCGACATGTAAATCAGCGTCATAGTCATCGTAATTCTGATGCGCGAGAACGCTTTTTTCCTCGCCGTCCCAAGTCCGGGTCCAGTTTTCGTTGGCCCAAGCGATCAGGAACTGGTGATCCGGCTCCCCGGTGCGAAGAACTTCATCGAGCGGCCGCTCCAGCAATTGCCTGCCGTTGAACCAATAGTGATAATAGGCGAAGGCATCGACACGATGCTCCTTCGCCAGCGCGGCCTGATGTTCGCGAGAATCGGCAAGCCGCAGATCGTAATATCCCAGTTCCCCCGGGATGCGCGGCTGGTAGTGGCCCCGAAATCGCGGCCGCGCCTTTGCGACGTTGGTCCATTCTGTAAAACCCGGCCCCCACCACGAAACGTTTTCGGGGATCGGATGATATTGCGGGAGGTAGAACGCGATCGTCGTCACCATTGCGGCATCCTTGGATGTCACCCGATCAATCGGCCAGGGCGGGAAACGGTGATTATGGTGCGGCGCAAAAGCCGCCGAGTCAATTTGCAAACATTCGATACGACAATCGCGACGGACGCGTGACACCGAGAATATCGCTGCCGTCAACATTGCAGCTATTTTGCTGCTGCTGGCAGCAAATTCCGGGCGACGCGGCAGGATTGCCGAAGTAGGTGTGCCGTCAGACGACGAACCGGGGTGTGCGATGACGGCGATTTCCGTGGCAATGGCGACCTATAATGGTGCGCGCTACCTTGCGCCGTTCCTGGCGTCCGTCCGGTCGCAGGACTGGCCGGACGTGCGGCTGGTCGTATCGGACGATGGATCGACCGATGGTACGCGTGAAAAGGTCGTCGAACTCTGGCCCGACGCAAAGGTGTGCCGCAACACCGAGACGCGCGGGGTGATCGGCAATTTCAGCAACGCGATGGCGCAGGTCGGCGGCGGGTATGTCGCGCTGGCCGATCAGGACGATGTGTGGGAGCCGAACAAGCTGTCCGTCCTGATGGCCAGGATGCAGGAGTGCGAGGCGCGGCATCCCGGCGTGCCGGTGCTGATCTTCAGCGACCTGAAGGTCGTCGACGCCGATCTGAACGTCATCAACGACAGTTTCTTTTCGCTGACCAGCAAGAGCCTGCAGGCCAAAACGGCGCGCGATTACCTGCTGAGCAACCATATCCCGGGTTGCACGATGCTGATCAACGATGCGCTGCTGCGGCTGGTGCTGCCGGTGCCGCCGCAGGTCATGATGCACGACTGGTGGCTGGCGCTGGTCGCTTCCTCGTTCGGGATCATCGAAAGCGTCGAACAGCCGCTGATCCTGTACCGGCAGCATGGCAGCAACACGATGGGCGCGCCGGTTACGCGGCATCCGCTGACCCGCTGGATCAGCCGCCTGACGGGGCCGATTCAGAGCGTGCGGAACTGTCGCCGCCATGCGGGCATGACGCGGGCGACGCTGCTCGCCTATCGCGAGCGGTTCGGCGATCGTGCCCCGCCGGCGATGCAGGAGATGCTGCGCGTGATGCTGGACGGCCATGCGCCCGCGCGGCTGCGGCTGATCCGGTCCGCCCATACCGGCGAGACGCGCATGAAGGCCGCGCTTGTCGCGGCGTTCATGTGAGCGGCGAGCGTCAGGGGCAGCCGGTCATCCTGCTGATGACCGCGACCGTGGCGCCGGCGGGCGGCATGCGGACAGTGCTGGCCGACGTGACCGCGCGGCGGCAGGAATATCTGCGCGCGCTCGCCTATTACCGGGCGATGATCGGCAAGGGCATCGACCGGATCGTATTCGTCGACAATTCGGCGAGCGACATGACCGAGTTTCGCGCGATCGCGGAGGGGCATCCGATCGATCTGCTGGCCTATGCCGGGCCGGCCTATCCGCCGGCCTATGGCTATGGCTATGGCGAGCTGGCGCTGATCCAGCATGCGATGGACCATGTTCCCGCCCTGCGCGACGGTTTGGTCGTGAAGGTCACGGGGCGGTATCTGGTGTCGAACCTGGCCCGGGTCGCGCAGTCGGGCAGGGGTGTCGATTTCGCCGGTGACATCTGGAACCGGCGGCGACCCTGGCTCGACATGCGCGTGATGATGTGGACGCGCGCGGGGTTCGATGCGATCCTGCGCGACAGCTATCTGCTGCTTCGTGACGACGTCAATCGCCTGCCGCCGGAGATGATCCTGTCGCAACAGGTGCTGCGATCCGCGGGCGTGCCGACCCGCACCTATCTGCGGATCGACCCCAAGGTTTCGGGTCGTCGCGGCATCGACGGCAAGGATTGGGGGCGAGGCAAGCTGGCGATCAAGCGGCTGGTGCGGGCGGTGACGCGGCCCGTGGTGCTGCTGACGGGTGCCTATGCCGGCCGTGACCGCGACCGGGCTGTGCCGCACCGGGATTGAGGCGCGGCGGGGACGAAGACCGGCGCGCGCTGCCGATTGATGGTTTCGCCACACTCCCCATATAGAGGGACGTAACGGTTCGCGGCGCAGGTGCCGGACCATGGAGTGTGCATGAACCAGACCTATCCCGTGCTGCCACTGCGCGACATTGTCGTTTTCCCCCATATGATCGTGCCGCTGTTCGTCGGCCGTGAGAAGTCGGTCGCGGCGCTGGAGGCCGCGATGGCGGCGGACAAGGAAATCTTCCTCGTCGCGCAGATCGACAAGGACCAGGACGATCCCGCGCGCGAGGACCTGTATGCGGTCGGCGTGACGGCGACCGTGCTGCAGCTGCTGAAGCTGCCCGACGGCACGGTGCGCGTGCTGGTGGAGGGCAAGGCGCGCGGCCGCTTGGACGCGGTGTCGGAAACCGAGGGCCATCTGGTCGGTACGGTCGAGCCGGTCGAGGATCTGGCGGCGGGCGACGAAGTGTCGGCGCTGATGCGCTCCATCGTCACGCAGTTCGAAAGCTACGCCAAGCTCAACAAGAAGCTGCCGCCCGAGACGATCACGCAGATCGGCGAGATCGAGGATGCGTCGCGGCTGGCGGACTCGGTCGCGGCGAACATCGCGGTGAAGGTCGCCGACAAGCAGGCGCTTCTGGTGGAGCAGGACCCGGCCAAGCGGCTGGAGATGGCCTATGCGCTGATGGAAGGCGAACTGGGCGTCCTGCAGGTCGAGAAGAAGATCAAGAGCCGCGTGAAGCGCCAGATGGAGAAATCCCAGCGCGAATATTACCTCAACGAGCAGCTGAAGGCGATCCAGCGCGAGCTGGGCAATTCGGACGATGACGGCGATGGCGATGAGATCGCCGAGCTGACGCAGAAGATCGCGACGCTGAAGCTGTCCAAGGAGGCGCGGACCAAGGCGACCGCCGAGCTGAAGAAGCTGAAGACGATGGCGCCGATGAGCGCCGAGGCGACGGTCGTGCGCAATTACCTCGACGTGCTGCTGGGCCTGCCCTGGGGCAAGAAGTC
>CAJYLQ010000054.1 GCA_913775975.1 uncultured Sphingomonas sp.
CACGGCCGAGAAGGCGATGCTGCTCGCCAAGGAATCGCTGATGGGGGCGATCGACATGGGGCAGCTGAAGGCGCGCGGGCCCCGCAACGATATCGAGGCGCTGCGCATCGAGCTGTTCGACAAGGTCAATGCGCTGGGCATCGGCGCGCAGGGGCTGGGCGGCCTGTCCACGATCCTCGACGTCAAGATCATGGACTGGCCGACGCACGCTGCGTCCAAGCCGGTCGCGATGATCCCCAACTGCGCCGCGACCCGCCACGCACACTTCACGCTGGACGGCTCGGGCCCGGTCTATCTGGAAGCGCCCAAGCTGGAGGAATGGCCCAAGGTCGACTGGAAGCCGGATGTCCAGGCGGCTCGCCGCGTCGATCTGGACACGCTGACTCCGCAAGAGGTGAAGAGCTGGAAGCATGGCGACCGGCTGCTGCTCAACGGCAAGATGCTGACCGGCCGCGACGCCGCGCACAAGCGGATCAAGGACATGCTCGATCGCGGCGAAGAGCTGCCGGTCGAATTCAAGGGCCGGGTGATCTATTACGTCGGCCCCGTCGATCCGGTCGGCGAGGAAGTGGTCGGCCCGGCCGGCCCGACGACCGCGACGCGCATGGACAAGTTCACCCGCATGATGCTCGACCAGGGCCTGCTGGCGATGGTCGGTAAGGCGGAGCGCGGGCCGGCGGCGACCGACGCGATCCGCGAATATCAGTCCGCCTATCTGATGGCGGTCGGCGGTGCGGCGTATCTGGTAGCTCGCGCGATCAAGGGATCGAAGGTCGTCGGCTTCGAGGATCTGGGCATGGAGGCGATCTACGAGTTCGACGTGGAGAACTTCCCGGTAACCGTCGCGGTCGACTCCGAGGGCCAGAACGTCCACACGTTGGCTCCGCTGGTGTGGAGGGACAAGATCGCCAGGGAAGGCCTGCTGACGCCCGCGTAAGATGAGCATCCTGCCGCGCCTTCGTGCCGCGTCCGTCCGGTTGCGGGCACGGCGGGCGGCGTGGCTGGACCGGAATCAGGAACGGTACGACCGGCAGGAGCCGTGGTGGGATCTGTGGCTGCTCGTCCTGCTGCTGTACGGCCTGATGGCGATCCCGCCGGTTGCCCTGCTGGCCATCATCCGGTTGGGCAGGACGGAGGGGCAGGGGGATGCGGCCGTGCTGTTCCTGTCCTGGCCGCTGATCGGCGCCGTCATCGTCATGATGGCGGTATTGATCTGCATCGCGGCAATGCAGGGCGGCTATGCCCGAATGGTCACGGACCGGCTGAACCGGCGGTGGAGCATGTTGCTCGTCGCCGTGCTGGCGACCGGATTCGTCGTCACGATGCAGCAACTGCACGGCTGGCTGATGAAGGGGGTCGACATCACGCGCGGCGATCAGGTGTGGATCGCGGCCTTCGTCACCGTGTGGCTGCTGGTGATCGTGTACGTCTGCAAGGTGCCGCTGGACCGGGCGCGCGACCTGTGGGCGCGGCATTACGAAGCGCGGCGGAAGGCGGAGAGGGAGCGGCGTCTGGCCAAGCGGGCGACCCGCGCTATGCCGGACGATGCGAGCCCGCCGCAGCCGTCATCGCCGGATGAGGATTCACGCCGTGACGGGTAGGCGCGTCGTGATGGCGGGGCCGGCAGCGGCATTCGGGCTTGCGGCGATCGGCCTCGGCTGTCTGCATCTGTTGCTCGTCGGGGCGCCCCCGACCTACCCGGCGATCAACGCCGTCGCAGCCGTGCTGGCGTTACTGGCCGGAGCGGGGCTGCGGTCGCGGTCGGAATTCTGGGCGCTTGCGGGGGGTGCGGCGGTGCTGGCCACCGCCTTGCTGGGAACGCCCGTCGAGGGGATTGCGCGTTGGGTCGCGCTCGGGCCGCTGCGGTTGCAGCCCTCGCTGATCCTCGTGCCGCCGCTCGTCATCGCCTTCGCGCGGCGGCCGGGGTGGGCACATGGCTTGGCCCTGGCCATGGCGCTGGTCGCGCTGGGATTGCAGCCGGACCGGGGGACGGCGGGCGCGGCCGCGCTGGCGCTGGTCCTGATCGTGCCGGGGCGATCGTCCCATGCCGTGCGCGGCATGGCGGTGCTGGCCGTGGCGGTCTTCGGATGGACGCTGCTGCGACCCGATTCGCTGGGTGGCGTACGCTTCGTCGAGGATGTGTTCGTCGCGGCGCGCGGACGGCCGGCCGCGGTCGTCGTACTGGCGCTGGGCGTGATCGCGATGCTGGCACCGGGCGCAATTCGATGGATGGAGCGGCCGCGCGATTGCGCCGGCGTGGCCATGATCGCGATCTGGGCCGGCCTGCTGATCGCCGCGGCGGCGGGCGCCTATCCGACGCCCGTGCTTGGCTATGGCGCGAGCGGCGTCATCGGTTTCGTGCTCTCGATGCTTGTTCTTTAGATCGCATTTGCTTGCGGCGGGATCATAAGGACTGCCATTAACAAACGGGAAATTCTGGGCATTTATGAAGGGCGGCGGCACGCTGCCGTCATTGGACCGTGCGGAGCGCGGAGTGCGGAGTTTCACATGGGCGGGATACTGGATCGGGCGGTTCTGTCAGGCGAACACGAGGTCGTCGTCGCATTGATGGCGGAACTGGCGGCGTGCATCGCCGAGCCTGCCCCGGAAACCGAGCGCGTCGCACGCATCCGCTGGCGGATGACGCGCGTGCTGCTGACCCACCTGGCGAAGGAGGATGCGCTGCTCTACCCCAGCCTGCGATCTGCGGCCGAGCCCAGGGTGGCGGCGATGGCGCGCCGGTTTTCCGAGGAGATGGGCGATCTCGCGGCGGTCTATCGCGACTATATCGCCGGCTGGCCGACGGAGCGGATCGAGCGGGAATGGCAGGACTTCTGCGCGGACACGCGCGGAATCCTGAAGGCGCTGACCCGGCGGATCGAGCGGGAGGAGCAGACGCTGTATCCCATGATCCCCTTTTCGGAGCTGTGCCGCAACGCGGCCTGAAGCGAACCGAGCCTGACTATCGGTCGTCATGGGGCAGATATGAAAAGAGGTTGCCGAGCCCCCCTCCCGGGAAGGCCCGACAACCCCTAAACATGGTCAGCGGCCGGAGAGCTCCAGCCCGGGAGACCATGCGACCTCTTCAACCTGTCCACGTGCCGTTGACTGGGAGGGAATACTCCCCGGCGCGTCGATCGACGGTCTTAGAAGCCGGTCCCCCGAACGAACTGAACCGACCCCACTGCTGAACCATGAGACATCGGATCACCTCCTTTCGCTTGTTGATAGCCAAGATGCCGCCGTCTCCGGCGACAGGTGGAATGTGTGCGATCGGTGGGCGTCTTACAAGACTTGTATTGCGCAGAATTCTGCACGAAACTCCGTCTTCTGCGCGATCGGAATCGCGGCGCTCGCGGTGGCTCAGGGCTGCCGGCAATCCTGTACCACCCGGCCCACCTCAGCCCAGGCGGGGATCACCAGCGGGGGCTGGCCGGCCTGTTCGACGGTGAAGCTGCCGCGGCTGAACGCCATCGCATCCAGCAGTCGATCGTTGGCGGGCAGGGACCCTTCCACCATCACCATGGCCGAGGCACCGGCGGGTGCGCGCGACTGCACGGGCACCGTCCGGGAAACGCTGGTTGTTCGGATCGTCAGCGCGGTTGCGGGAGACGGAGCGGGGCGGCCCAGAATGATCCGCGCCGCCGGCCGGTCGCAAGCGAGCGTCAGCAGTGTGCTTCCATCCGGCGCGCTGTAGCGGGCGATCACCTGCGCGGTCTCATACCACCAGTTCCCGGGCGTGACGGGCCAGTCCCGCCAGTCCGCCGCAAGTGGCTTGGGCGGCGCCGCGACGACGGGTGTGGCCGGCGGCGGGGCGGGCTGCCGTACGGGCGGCGGTGCGGCCTGGGGGACGCAGCCGGCCAGCATGGCGGCTGACAGGGCGGACAGGGCGGCGGAACGGGAGGAGCAGCGCATCCGCCTGCGCCTATGCGACCCGGGGCGCCGCGCGCAACCCGCACGCGGTCATGGAACCGGCAGACCGCGCCGCCGGTTCGACGGGCGACACATGGAGCCCTGATATATGTCAACCGCCACCGACGCCCCCACCCAGATCCTGATCCAGTCGAACGTCGCGCATTCCGTAAAGGTGGAAAGCCGTGACGGGGACGTGGTGGGATCCGTCTATTCCTTCATGGTCCACAAGGGATCGGGCCGGGTGACGCACGCGGTGCTGTCGCTCGGCGGCTTCCTGGGCATGGGCAAGAGCTTCTACCCCGTGCCGTTCGGCCTGCTGCAGTTCGATCCGGTGCGCGACCTGTACGTCATCACGATCGACCGGCGGATGCTGGAGGGCGGACCGAGCTGGTCGAACAACGCCCCCGTATTCGATCAGGCCTATGCCGATCGCGTCGCCAGCTATTACGGCGTGGGCACTGAAAACCTGTCCATGGGTTGAGCCGGGCGTACGACAGGAGAGACCAGCATGAGCATTTTTGGCAAGATCAAGACGGCCATTTTCGGCGAGCACGGCCCATTGGGCGGCCAGTTCGGCGGTCACAAGGACGCGCCGGCCGCCCCTGCACCGGCTCCCGCGCCGGCCACATCGCATCCGCAGACGACCGCGAACGAGGCAACGCCAGCGGCTCCCTCGGCCGCGCCAGCGACGCCGCAGGCGGCCCCCGCCGCGCCCATGGATGTCGAGGCGGTGCTGGAGGGCATTGCCGCGCGCAAGGGGCATCCCAGTCTGAACTGGCGCACATCGATCGTCGATTTGATGAAGCTGCTCGATCTCGACTCGTCGCTGGACAACCGCAAGGAGCTGGCGACCGAGCTGGGCTATACCGGCGCGAAGGACGGGTCGGCGGAGATGAACATCTGGCTGCACAAGGCCGTGATGCGCGAGCTGGAAAAGAATGGCGGCACGGTTCCCGCCGGCCTGAAGGACTGAATAACGTACCGACCTGCCTCGGCGATCATCCTCGCCGGGGCCGTTCGGCGATTACGCCGATGACGGCTAAGGCTAAAGCCACGGCACTCGCCAGCCATCCGGCGATGATCGCAAAGTTGGCGTCGACCGAGCGACTGGGCGCAGCATCGCAGTAGACGACAAAGCCCCAACCGAGCGCCAGGATCGCCGCCGTGCTCCACCAGAGCTTCGGCCTGTTTCTCGAAGCCAGCGCGGATACCACCAATGGGACCAGGATCGGGCCGCCGATCAGCGCAACCTGCGTGACCAGCAAGCCCACGCTTTCATAATAGCCGCACGCGACGATGACGAACGCGGTCGCGGCGCTCGTCACCACGGCGCTCGCCGCCAGCGTGCGTGACCGGGAGGCCAGCCAGCCCGTCGTCACCGCCCCCCGCGCCGGCCGCCCATCCGCATCTTCTGCTGCTTGCCGTAGCGGGTCTTGCGGGTGCCGGGCTTGCCCTCGTTGCTGCGGCCCATGATCGGCGCCTTGTGCTGTTCGACGGGCAGGCCGAGTTCCTCGTTCTCCAGCTGGCGGATTTCGTCGCGCAGGCGGCCGGCCTCCTCGAATTCCAGGTCCGCGGCGGCCTTGCGCATCTTCTTCTCGAGTTCCTCGATATAGGCGCGCAGGTTGTGGCCGACCATGTGCGGCCGTTCCTCGTCGATCTCGACCGTCACCTGATCCTTGCTGGCGACATGGGCGATGATGTCGCCGATGTTGCGCCGGATCGTCGTCGGCGTGATGCCGTGCTCGGCATTGTACGCCTCCTGCTTCTCGCGTCGGCGCGCCGTCTCGTTCATCGCCCGCTCCATCGAGCCGGTGATGCGGTCGGCATAGAGGATGACGCGGCCGTCGACATTGCGCGCGGCGCGGCCGATCGTCTGGATCAGCGAGGTTTCGGAGCGGAGAAAGCCCTCCTTGTCGGCGTCGAGGATCGCGACCAGCCCGCATTCGGGAATGTCGAGCCCCTCGCGCAGCAGGTTGATGCCGATGAGCACGTCGTAGACGCCGAGGCGCAGGTCGCGGATCAGCTCGATACGCTCCAGCGTCTCGACGTCGGAGTGCATGTAGCGGACCTTGATCCCCGCCTCGTGCATGTACTCGGTCAGATCCTCGGCCATCCGCTTGGTCAGCGTGGTGACGAGCGTGCGATAGCCGCGCTCGGCGGTCGCCTTGCATTCCTGGATCAGGTCCTGAACCTGTTCCTCGACCGGCTTGATCTCGATCGGCGGGTCGATCAGCCCGGTCGGGCGGATAACCTGTTCGGCGAAGACGCCGCCCGACTGCTCCATCTCCCACGATCCCGGCGTCGCGGAGACGCTGACCGTCTGCGGGCGCATCGCGTCCCATTCGTTGAAGCGCAGCGGCCGGTTGTCGATACAGCTGGGCAGGCGAAAGCCATATTCGGCCAGCGTGATCTTGCGCCGATGGTCGCCGCGCGCCATCGCCCCGATCTGCGGCACCGTCTGGTGGCTTTCGTCGACGAACAGGACGGCGTTTTCGGGCAGGTATTCGAACAGCGTCGGCGGCGGCTCGCCGGGCAGGCGGCCGGTCAGGAAGCGGCTGTAATTCTCGATGCCGTTGCAGCTGCCGGTGGCGGCGATCATCTCAAGGTCGAAATGGGTGCGCTGTTCGAGGCGCTGATGCTCGATCAGCTTGCCCTCCGCCTCCAGCTCCTTCAGCCGTTCGGCGAGTTCGTGTTTGATCGCCTCCGTCGCCTGCTTCATCGTCGGGCCGGGCGTGACATAGTGGCTGTTCGCATAGATGCGGATCGAGTTCAGACTGGCGACCTTCGCGCCGGTCAGCGGATCGAACTCGACGATCTCCTCGATCTCGTCGCCGAAGAACGAGACGCGCCAGGCGCTATCCTCGTAGTGGGACGGGAAGATTTCGAGATTATCGCCCTTCACGCGGAAATTGCCGCGCATGAAGGCGGCGTCGTTGCGCTTGTATTGCAGCGCGACGAGCTTCCGCACGATCTCCCGCTGGTCGACGCTCTGGCCCTTCTTCAGGTCGAAAATCATCGCCGAATAGGTTTCGACCGAGCCGATGCCGTACAGGCACGAGACGGAAGCGACGATGATGACGTCGTCACGCTCCAGCAGCGATCGGGTCGCGGAATGGCGCATCCGGTCGATCGATTCGTTGATTGACGATTCCTTCTCGATGTACGTATCGGATCGGGGGACGTACGCCTCGGGCTGGTAATAGTCGTAATAGCTGACGAAATATTCGACGGCGTTGTTCGGGAAGAACGACTTGAACTCCCCATACAGCTGCGCCGCCAGAATCTTGTTGGGCGCGAGGATCAGCGCGGGGCGTTGCAGCTCCTCGATCACCTTGGCCATCGTGAACGTCTTGCCCGAGCCGGTAACGCCCAGCAGCACCTGATCCTTCTCGCCCGCGCGCGCGGCGCCGACCAGCTCCGCGATCGCGGTCGGCTGGTCGCCCGAGGGAGTATAGTCGCTGACCAGTTCGAACCGGCGCCCGCCCTCCACCTTTTGCGGGCGGGCGGGGCGATGGGGAACGAAACTCTCGCCGGTTTCCGGTTCGGCAAGGCTGGTGCGGATCTGGATGGCCATGGGCGCGAATATGGGGAACGGGTGCGGAACAGGCAATGTCGGGGCGGACACAAGGATTGCTATGGTTGACCCCCCGGCGGCCCCCACTTATTGCGCGCCATTCGCAAAGACATTGCCGGACCCCAGATGACTGTCGCCACCGAGACCCGCGCGCCCGCGCTGCTGCCCGAGAATCCCGCCTTCCTGACGGCCAAGGTGCTGTGGGTGAAGCATTGGAACGAACATCTGTTCTCGTTCGCGATCGAGCGGCCGGCCAGCTTCCGCTTCCGCTCGGGCGAGTTCGTGATGATCGGGCTGGCGGGCGACAAGAAGCCGCTGGTCCGCGCCTATTCGATCGCGTCGCCGCATTATGCGGAGGAACTGGAGTTCCTGTCGATCAAGGTGCAGGACGGGCCGCTGACCAGCCGCCTGCAGCTGATCCAGCCGGGCGACGAGCTGTACATGGGCAAGAAGCCGACCGGCACGCTGGTGCTGGACGCGCTGTTGCCGGGCAAGCGGCTGTTCATGCTGTCCACGGGCACGGGGCTGGCGCCGTTCCTGTCGCTGATGCGCGATCCGGACGTCTATTCGGCCTATGACAAGGTGGCGATCGCGCATTCGGTACGGCGGGTCAGCGACCTGGCCTATCATGACGAACTGACCGGCAAGCTGGCGGAGGACCCGCTGGTGTCCGACGAGGCGGCGGCGCAGTTCCACTATATCCCCACGGTGACGCGCGAGGCGTTCCGCAACACCAAGCGTCTGGGCGCGCTGATCGAGGACGGTACGCTGTTCGACGGGATGGAGGGCGCGGCGGCGCTGGACCCCGAGACGGACCGGGTGATGCTGTGCGGCTCGACGGAGATGATCCGCGACTTCGCCAAGCTGCTGGAGGAGAAGGGCTTCGTCGAGGGGTCCAACGCCAATCCGGGTACGTTCGTGATCGAGCGGGCGTTCGTGGGGTGATACGCCATCGTCATCCCCGCGCGGGCGGGGGTGACGGGGTGGGTGGCGGAAGGGCTTGCTCACCCCGCCCGTTCCGATAGCTTCCCCCGGATAACGAAGGGGAACCATCGATGCGTCTGTCCGCCGCCCTCGCGCTTGCCGCGACCTGCCTTGCCACGCACGCATCGGCGCAGACGGCGCCCGATTATGCCGCGGCGATCAAGGCGGATTACGACCGCGATCTGGGCGCGCTGTGGGACTGGTTCCACCGCAACCCCGAACTCAGCTTTCGCGAGGTGAAGACCAGCGCGCGCATGGCCGCCGAGCTGCGGCGCGTGCCGGGCATGGTCGTGACGGACAAGGTCGGCGGTACGGGCGTCGTCGGCGTGCTGAAGAATGGCGCGGGGCCCGTGGTGCTGGTGCGCGCCGATATGGACGGCCTGCCGGTCGAGGAAAAATCGGGGCTGCCCAACGCCTCCAAGGCAAGGCAGGTCGGCGTCGACGGCGTCGAGGCGCCGGTGATGCACGCCTGCGGCCATGACACGCACATCACCGCGATGGTCGCGACCGCGCGGCGGCTGGCGGCGCTGAAGGACCGCTGGCGCGGCACGGTCGTGTTCGTCGTGCAGCCTGCGGAGGAGCGGGTCGGCGGAGCGGAGGCGATGCTGAAGGACGGGCTGTATACCCGCTTTCCGAAGCCCGAATATGCGCTGGCCTTCCACGTCAATTCCGAAGGGGCGGCGGGCACCGTTTCCGCATCGGAGGGGATCCAGTATTCCTCGTCGGACTCGGTCGACATCGTCGTGCCGGGGATCGGCGCGCACGGCGCCAGCCCGCATATGGGCAAGGACCCGGTCTATATGGCGTCGCAGCTGGTCATCGCCTTGCAGGGGATCATCAGCCGGGAACGGCAGCCATTGGCCCCGGGCGTCATTACCGTCGGCAGCTTCCATGCCGGGCTGAAGCACAACATCATCTCCGACGAGGCGAAGCTGCAGGTGACGGTGCGCGCCAATGACGAGGCGACGCGCGCGCAGCTGATCGCCGCGATCCGCCGCGTCGCGCGCGGTATCGGCATCATGAACGGGATGCCCGACGACAAGATGCCGACCGTCACGGTGACGGAGGGCACGCCGACGACGATCAACGACGCCGCGCTCGCCCGGCGGCTGAACGCGGTGATGGCGACGACGCTGGGCGCGGACAAGGTGATCCCCTTCGCGCAAAAGGGGATGGGAGCCGAGGATTTCGCCTATTACGTCCAGCCCGACACGGGGGTGAAGGGCTATTATTTTGCGGTCGGCGGCACCCCGGCGGAGGTGATCGCGGCGGCGAAGGCGGGCGGGCCGCCGGTCCCGTCACACCATTCGCCGCTGTTCAAGATCGCGCCCGAACCCTCGATCGTCACGGGTGCGACGGCAATGACGGCGGCGGTGCTCGACCTGCTGAAGCCGGAGGGCTGACGGCGCGCGCGGCGATCCGCGCCTGCCAGAGCATCAACAGCGGCACGCCGGCCAGCTCCATCACCAGACCCAGGCGATGGCCGAGCGATGGCGCACCCGCGTCCAGCCACGACACGCCGCGCGCCAGCCCGCCCGCGACGATCAGCGCGCCAAGCAGGCGGAAGCGCGCGCCCTTTCGCTCGACATGCGGGATGCAGGACAGGAAGGCGATGCCCGCGCCAAGGAAGATGCCCGAGACGTAGCGGAACTGGCTGTCCAGATCGCGCGGCACGTCTGTGGGATGGCCGAAGGCGGCGGGGCCGTGCAGCACGCCCATGCCGCCGATGATGAGAGGCAGCAGGCAGGCGACGCAGATCGCCAGCTGGAGCGCACGCCGCTCCTTGGTCAATCGATCAACTCGCGCCGGACGTGGATCGCGTGCAGCGATACCCGCACCTCGATCATGAACGAGATCAGCGACGCGATCAGCAGCAGCATCGACAGGATGAAGGCGACCGCGACCGCGCTGGCGAAATGCAGCTTGGCCAGCGTCGCGACGAACAGCGCCGCGACGACGAACGCGGTCAGCACCGCGCTGGACACCGCCATGATGAGCGAGCGGTTGATGATCGAGATGCGCCGGTCGAGCAGCCGCAGCTCCCACACATGCCGGTCATGTTCCGCGCCGGTGCTGTCGGGATGCAGCCGCTCCAGCTCGCGCACCCGATCGACCACGCGGCTCAGACGGCCGGTCAGCACGTTCAACAGCTGGCCGATCGCGGTCAGCATGAAGATCGGCGACAGCGCGAGCGTGATCGTCTGGGCGACGGTGGTGATGCCGGGTAGGGTGGGGATCATGCGGAGCCTTCGGCGCTGGGGCGCATCATCCTAGCGGCGGATGTAGCGGAAATACCAGACCTCATGCCCCTGCCGCCGTGCCTTGCGTTCGTAGCGGGTTTCCGGCCAGTCGGCAGGGCGGGTCAGGAAGTCTGCGGCGGCGGTCGCCGTCCATTCGAAATCGCGGCGCTGGTTCATTACCATCATCGCCCAGCGGCAATAGGTGGGATCGTCCGTACCCAGCCGAAACTCGGCGCCGGGCTTCAGCTTGGCCGCGATCAGGTCCAGCGGCCCGTGGTTGACCATCCGTCGCTTCGCATGGCGGGCCTTGGGCCAGGGATCGGGATGGAGCAGATAGACGCGCGACAGCGATGCGTCCGGTAGCCGCTCCAGAACCTCCAGCGCATCGCCCATGTGAAGGCGGACGTTGGCGAGCGCGCCGTCGCGGATATGGCCGAGCGCGCCGACCACGCCGTTCAGGAACGGTTCGCACCCGATGAAGCCGGTGCCGGGGTTGACGGTGGCCTGTCCGGCGAGGTGCTCGCCCGCGCCGAAGCCGATTTCGACCTGCAACGGCCGCGCGTCGCCGAACAGCGCCTCCGCGTCGAGCGGCCCGGTGTCCGGCACGGCGACGCGGGGCAGCAGGTCCTCGACGAGCGCGGCCTGACCGGCGCGCAGCTTGTGCCCCTGACGACGGCCGTACAGGCGGCGGATGATGGAGGGATCGTTCATGGTCGCGCGCCTTAGCCGCTCGCCCGGCGCGGAGCAAAGCGCTTCGCGGGCCGTTACGCCGCTGCAATGGAACAGCATGATCGACCGAACGGGGCGGGCGCGGACGACGTCGAGGATCTGAAGGCGGCGGATGCACGCGAGCTGCATCAGACGGTGCGCGAGATGGGGGAGGCGGAGCTGGCCCGCCCGGCCGCCGCGTTGCTGTTTTCGGGACTGGCGGCGGGGCTGTCGATCAACACCTCGCTGATCGCGGAGGCGGCACTGCATCGCGCGCTGCCGGATGCGCCGTGGCGGGAACTGGTGGTGGCGCTGGGCTATCCGATAGGGTTCCTCATCGTGATCCTGGGTCGGTTGCAGCTGTTCACCGAAAGCACGGTGACGGCGATGATCCCGCTCGCCACCCGACCCAGCATCGCCGGGCTTGCGCGCACCGCGCGGTTGTGGGGGCTGGTGCTCGGTGCAAATCTGGTTGGCACGGCGATCGCGGCCGCCTCGATCGAAGGGGGATTGCTGGGCGACGCGGAAATGCGACGCGGCGCGCTGGAGATATCGGCACGTATCCTGACGCTCGGGCCGTGGGATACGTTCGTCAATGCGATCCCTGCGGGGTTCCTGATCGCCACCATCGCCTGGTCGCTGCCGAACGCGCGCGATCAGGCGTTCTGGGTGATTTTCATCGTGACCTATATCGTGGCGATCGCGGGGTTCAGCCATTCGGTGGTCGGGTCCGACGAGGCATTCCTGCTGCTGTTCGCGGGGCGGACGGGACTGGCGGAGACGCTGTTCGGCCTGATCGGGCCGGCGGTGCTGGGAAATCTGGTGGGCGGCGCGGGCCTGTTCGCGGTGCTCGCCCATGCGCAGGTGCGCAGCGATGCGGCGGCGGAAAAGACAGGGGGGCGGCGATGACGGACGGGGTGACGAGGGTGAAGGACACGGCGAAACAGCTGATCGGATTGGACAAGGCGGTCACGCATGCCGCCGCGAGGCGGGACGACGGTGCGCTGGTCCAGGCCGCCGGCAAGGCGAGCGAGATCGCGGACCAGCCGCCGCTCGTCGCGCTCTCGGCGGCGACGATCCTGGTGGGCGCGGTGCTGCGGCGACCGGCGGTGGTGCGCAGCGGCGTCAGGATGCTGGCGAGCCATGCGATCGCCACGGCGGCGAAGGCGGCGCTGAAGGCCGCCGTCGATCGCACCCGGCCGGCGCGCGCGCTGCAGGAGGGGCATCATGCCGGCAAGGGTTCGGGCACGGAGGATAGCGGGCTGAACGCCTTCCCCTCCGGCCATACGGCGGGAGCGGTGGCGGTAGCGCAGGCCGTGGCGACGGACGCGCCGGCCGCCGCGCTGCCGCTTCAGGCGGCGGCGGCGGGCGTTGCGGCGGTGCAGCCCAGCCGCGGGAAACATTATATCAGCGACGTCGTCGCGGGCGCGGTGATCGGCTGGGCCTCTCAACGCATCGCCAGTATGGCGCTGCGCACGGGAGAGGCGGGATTGAAGGCGGCGGTGGCGCATTGGCGCAAGCGATAGGCTCGCACCGCGGCCCCCCGCCGCCTGCGATTATCGGTTGAGCGTCGGTGCCTTGTCCCCATCGGTCATGACGATCGGGCGGATGCGGCCGTTTGGCAGATACTCCACCCGGTCGATCGCGACCTGCCGCTCTCCCGAAAAGGGGAAGCCGCCGCGCGGGTTTTCCCAGCGGTGATAGACGATCAACCAGCGGCCATCTGGTGCGCGCACGAAGCTGTGATGGCCGGGCCCCTTGTGCCGCGCGTCGCTGGTCAGGATCGCGCCGCGATAGCGCCACGGGCCGGTCGGGGAGGGGGCGGTGGCGTAGTGGACCGAATAGTCCGGCCCGTTCCACCGTCCGTGGCTGTATGACAGGTAATAGATCCCGTTGCGTTCGTGCGTGAACGCGCCTTCGGTGAATTGCGGCGGTTGGGGCACGGAGGCCTGCCGCGCGATCGTCGTCATGTCGGGCGCCAGTTCCCACACGCGCAGCGTCGCGCCGGCGCTGCCGCCGGCATAGAGATAGGCCTTGTCCGTGCGGGAATCGATGAAGACCATCGGGTCGATCGCCTCGAACCCGTTACCGCCCGTCACCAGCGGCTTGCCGCTGTCGCGATAGGGGCCCTCGGGGCGGTCCGCGATGGCGACGCCGATGCGGCTGAGGGTCGGGTTCTGCGGCCCGACCGAATAATAGAGATACCATTTGCCGCCGCGTGTGGCGACGCCGGGCGCCCAGAGGAAATGTTCGCGCGCGCCGTCATCGCCGATCCAGCCGATCTGGTCGCGTGTGACAAGCGTGCCGCGTGCGCGCCAGCTCTTCAGGTCGCGCGAGGAGAAGGCACCGAACCGATCCGCCGCCCAGCTGCCGCCCGGCCCGCCGGTGGGAAAGACCCACAGCTCGCCATCGATGACGACGGCATGGGGGTCGGCCCCCTGGAACTGTGGGTTGCCGGCCCACGCTGCCGTCGTCGTCATCGCCAACAGCGCGGCCGCGCGCAGGATGGTGCGCATGACATCTCTCTCCCGATATAATGTTGTCGGACAACATTGCGCCTAGCCAAGTCCGACGCAACCTGCTGCAATTGAAAAAAAAGAGGAGAGACATTGTGAAGATGCTGGCTGCCGCCCTGCTGGCCACCACGCTGCTGGCCGCCCCCGTCGAGGCGCGGGGCCGCTGGACGGAGGCGCAGGCGCGGGCGTGGTACGATCGCCAGCCCTGGCTGGTCGGCGCCAACTACACCCCCGCCACCGCGATCAACCAGCTGGAGATGTGGCAGGCGGAAACCTGGGATCCGAAGCGGATCGATTACGAATTGGGGCTGGCGCAGGGCATCGGCATGAACACGATGCGCGTGTTCCTGCATGACGAACTGTGGCGTCAGGACGCGGCGGGCTTTCGTCGGCGGATCGACCAGTTCCTGACGATCGCCAAGGCCCATGGCATCCGGCCACTATTCGTGCTGTTCGACAGCTGCTGGGATCCCGACCCGAAGTCGGGACCGCAGCATCCGCCGATCCCGGGCGTCCACAATTCCGGCTGGGTGCAGGGACCGGGCATGGCGGGCCTGCGCGATCGCGGCCGCTATCCGGGGTACAAGGCGTATGTGCAGGGGGTGATCGGCGCCTTTGCCAAGGATGACCGGGTGCTCGGCTGGGATCTTTGGAACGAGCCGGACAACGGCGCGGACCAGTATAGGGGGCAGGAGGGCAAGGAGCCGCTGGTGCGCGCGCTGCTGGCGCAGGTGTTCGAATGGGCGCGCGCTGCGGACCCCAGCCAGCCGCTGACGTCAGGCGTGTGGCAGGGCGACGACTGGACGCCGGGCGGGCGGGGTTCCGCGATGGAGCGGCTGCAACTGGGGCAGTCGGACGTCGTCACCTTCCACGATTATAGCTGGCCGGAGACGTTCGAGCGGCGCGTGCGCCAGCTGCTGCCCTATGGCCGGCCGATCCTGTGTACCGAATATATGGCGCGCGGGAACGGGTCGACGTTCGACGGATCGCTGCCGATCGGCAAGCGGTACAATGTCGCGATGATGAACTGGGGCTTCGTCGACGGAAAGACGCAGACGCGACTGCCGTGGGACAGCTGGCAGAAACCCTATGTCCTCGGCGAGCCGACGATCTGGTTCCACGAGGTGTTTCGCAACGACGGCACGCCCTATCGCCAGGCGGAAACCGACCTGATCCGACGGTTGAGCGCCGCGCCGAAGGGGGTGGTGCCGACCGGGCCGGTCGCCGCCGCTCAATAGCCGGCGGCGCGCACCGCCGTCAGCATCAGCCAGTAGAGGCCGGCGGACAGCGCCATCGCGGCGGGCAGCGTCATCACCCAGGCGAGCAGCATGTTGCGCACCGTCCGCCGCTGCAGCCCGGCGCCGTTCGCAACGGAGGCGCCCGCGACGCCGGACGACAGGATGTGCGTGGTCGACACGGGCATCCCAAACCGTTCGGCGAGCAGGATGGTGGACGCGGCCACCAGCTCCGCCGAGGCGCCCATGCCATAGGTGAGGTGCGTCTTGCCGATCCGCTCACCCACCGTCACCACGATGCGACGCCAGCCGACCATCGTGCCGAGGCCCAGCGCCAGCGCGACCGCGACCTTCACCCAATCGGGGATATAGCGGGTGCCGCGTTCCAGCAGGCCGGCATATTTGCCGACCGCGTCCAGATCGGCCGCGCTCATCGCGGCGCGGGCGCCTTCGTCCTTGCCGAGCAGCTTGGCGACGTCGAGCACGAGGTACATGTCGTTGCGCAGATTGGGGGTCGCGGCGGCGGGAACCTTCGCGATCGCGCCATAGGTCGCGATCTTTTCGGCCACGTCGTGCGACAGCGTGGCGAGCGCGGCGTATGTCTTCGGCGGCGCGATGTGCCGCGTCCGCAGCGTCTCGGTCAGCGCGGCGCGGGCGGCGTCGATGGCGGGGCGCTGGCCGCCGGCCTGCCGCGCGAACGCGGCCTCCGCGACGGCGGAGGTCTGGATGAAGGCGGGCGTGGCGCTTTCGGGCACGGTGCGGTTCAGCGCATAGGCGGTGGGCGCACAGCCGATCAGGATCAGCATGATGAGGCCCATGCCCTTCTGCCCGTCATTGCCGCCATGCGCGAAGCTGACGGCGGTGCAGGTGAAGATGAGCAGCGCGCGGATGCCGCGCGGCGGCGGGCTCTGGCCCTCGGGCTCGCGATAGAGGGTCGGGTTGGGGGCGAGCCGCTTGAGCGCCAGCAGCAGCAGGAACGCGCCGACGAAGCCGACGAGCGGGCTGAACAGCAACGCCGACAGCACTTTCTGCGCCTGCGCCCAGTCGACGCCCGATGTGCCGCCCGGCGCTGTCGACAGCAGCTGGTTGGCGAGGCCGACGCCAAGGACCGACCCGATCAGCGCATGGCTGGAGGAGTTGGGCAGGCCGACATACCATGTCGCGAGGTTCCAGCCGACCGCCGCGAGCAGCAGCGCGAAGATCATCGCATAGCCTGCCGCGCTGCCGACATGCAGCACCAGATCCACCGGCAACAGCGTGATAATCGAATAGGCGACCGCGCCCGTCGACATCATGACGCCAAGGAAGTTGAAGAAACCGGACCATACGACCGCCAGCGGCGCGGGCATGGAGTGGGTGTAGATGACGGTCGCGACCGCGTTCGCGGTATCGTGGAACCCGTTCACGAATTCGAAGCCCAGCGCGATCAGCAGCGCGACGCCCAGGAACAGGAACACACCGAGCGCCAGCGTCTCGCCGACCTGCTGCGTGTCGATGATGATGCTGGCCCCGGCATAGATAAGCCCGCCGATGACCAGCCCGGCGAAGATCGCCCGCCCCATCGGATGCATCTGTCCGTCGAGCCAATGACCGCCCTTATGGTGGGCGGCGGCGGGGGATGCTTCGGTCCATGCGGTCATGGTACGCGCTATCCAACGGTTCTGCGACAGATCCATGACAGATTGCGCCGTTGGGGTCGGGCCGGTCAAAATCGACCGGCCCGATTTGGGTCAGGGGGCGAAGCTGATCGTCATGGGCCGCCCGTCATAGACGATGCTGCGATCGACCCGTGCGCCGCCCTCCGGCCCCGCATTGGCGGGTGCGGCGATGACGAAGTTGAGTCGGCGCTGCTTCATCATGCCCGGGAAAGTGCCCGATCGGGCCCCGACCGTCACCGTGCGCCGGCGATCGTCCCAGCGGATGTCGTAGCGGGCGGACTGCCCCTTTTCATAGGCATAGGTCTCGTTATCGTCCTCATAGATGGTGAACCGGCCGTCCGCGCCGGGATAGATCCGAATCTCGTAGGCGGCATCGGGTTGCTCGGTCGCATATTGCAGCACCGGGCCCATCGGCATGATCGAGCCGGCCCGAACATAGAGAGGGAAGCGATCCAGCGGCGCCTGCTGCGTGACCTCGCGGCCGCCCGGCTGGCGCGCATTGGTCCAGAAATCGTACCAGTCGGCTCCGCGCGGCAGATAGGTTGTGACGGCCAGATCCTGCTTCGGACGGCTGTCGAGGAGTTTCAGGTCGGCCGGCGTGCGCCAGCGCAGACGAAGCGCCCGCTCGCCGCCGCCCTGATGATATTCGATTCGGACGCGGATATGCTCGCCCTGTTTCAGGACGCGGCGCACGCCGTGATAGCGTTCCGCGCCGGACGCCCAATCATCCGTAACCTTCTCGTCGTTCAGGAACAGTCGTGCGCCGTCGTCGGCGGAAACACCCAGCTCATATTCGCCAGCGACGGGGGCGATCACCTCGCCCTCCCATTTCGCGGAGAAGTCGCTGAGCGCGGGCAGGCCGCCGGGGATTTCCGCCAGCGGCGGGCCGGGCCAGTCGTGATCGACCTTCGCATCGATCGCCGTGCCCGTCTTCCGGTCGAAGTCGGCACCGGCATAATAGGTCACCTGCAACCCCGGCTTGCCATCGGGCGTGCGCAGCGCGCTGGTCGGGATCGCTTCGGCGGGCGGATCGACCAGATTGTACATCGCGTGCGTAACCGGCGCGACCAGCAGCGACGGGCCGAACATGAAGCTGTCGTTGCGATCGAACGTGGCCGCGTCGTTGGGGAAGTCCATCGCCAGCGGCCGCATCAGCGTATAGCCGTCCGCCGTCACCTTCGCGCTCAGGCTGTAGATGTAGGGCAGCAGCCGATAGCGCAGCTGCACCGATCCGAGCAGCGACCGATAGACGGCCGGGTCGATCTCGCGGAAGATATAGGGTTCACGTTCCACGCTGGTCCCATGGATGCGCATGATCGGGTTGAAGGCGGCATATTGCGCCCAGCGGGCATAGAGTTCGCGCCACGCGGCATTCTTCTCTCCGCCGGAAAATTCGTTGACGAAGAAGCCGCCCGTGTCCTGCGTCCAATAGGGGTTGCCCGTGACCGTCACGTTTACGCCGCCCGCGATTTGCTGGCGCAGCGTGCGCCAGCTGGCCGACGTGTCGCCTGACCACGACGCGGCGCCGGTGCGCTGTGCCCCCGCCCAGGCGGAGCGGGTGAGCGTGAACACGCGCTTGTCGCTGGTCGCGCGCTGGCCATCATAGGTCCCTTGCGTCGTCATCAGCGTATAGGGGTTGAGATAGCGGGTGAAATCGCCGAGCGCGTTGGTGCCCAGCCCCTTGATGTCGCGGATATTCTCCTGCGCATCATGCGCGGCGGATCCGACCTCCACCTCCGTGCCGTCCATCCAGAGCGCGTCGACGCCATTGTCGAGCAACCCGGACTTGATGTGCTTGAAATAGATCTGCCGCCCCAGCGGGCTATAGGCGTCGTAGATGCGCGCTTTCTTCGAAATCCAGTGCAGCGGCGCGAACCGCAGCTTGTAGCGATCAAGCTCCCGCCCCAGCGCGGTATCGTTGCCGACCGAGGGCCAGATCGAGATCATCAGCTTCATGTGAAGGTCGTGGATCGCCTTCGTCATGCCTGCCGGGTCGGGGAAGCGCTTCGGGTCCCAGATCATGCCGGACCAGCTGCCGTCCGTGTCCGATCCCCAATATTGCCAGTCCTGCACGATGTAATCGAGCGGGAAGCGGTCCGCGCGGAAGGCGCGCGCGACCTCCAGCAGCCGGGCCTGGGTGGGATAGCGCTCCTTGCTCATGAACAGGCCGAACGCCTGTTTGGGATACATCGGCGCCTTGCCCGTCAGCCAGCGATAGTCGGCGACGACGCCGTCCATGTCAGCGCCGGCCATGAAATAGTAATCGACCCCGCCCGGCGCGCTTTCCGCCCAGAGGCTGGCGCCCGCCGGCCCGTCCCGGAAACGCATCTCAGAATAGGTATCCCACAGGATACCGTAGCGTTCCGTGGAAACCATGACCGGGATGATGATGCCGATATTGGTCTGGACGAGCAGCAGGTCCTTGCCGCGCCGGTTCACGTCCTCGTCGCCGGTGAAGCCGAAGCCGTAAATCCCCTCGCCCGGCTTCAGCGTGAAGCGGTTCTCCACCTCATAAGTGGGCGCGGCGGAGATGGTGCGGCGCGTGATCGACTGCGGATCGGCCGCCTCGCGCGTCATGACGCGACCGGTCGTGTCGAGGAACGTCACCGCGCCGGTCGCCTTGGCGATCGACACGCGCAGCTTCTGGCCGACCAGCTCCAGCGTGTCGGCCGCCTCGCGCACGGAGAACGGCACGGTCTGCGGGCTGGCGATCACGGTCAGGCTGGGGTGCCGCCAATAGGATGCGCCCAGATTGGCGTTCACGCGCACGATATCGGGGGTGTAGAAGATCACGGACTTGGTGACGCCGTTCAGCGTGAACTGCAAGCCCGATCGCAGCCGCTGGTGGTGGAAGGCGGCGTCGGCGGCGCGAACCACGGATTCCATCTGCCCGATGCGATCGAGGCCGGACCGGCCATCCTGCGCTGCCGCTGCCGCCGGAACCCACAAGCCCGCCATCCATGCGAGCGCCATCGCGTGACCCGATCGCATCCCTACCTCCCGCTTCGATTATTTGTCCTACTTTAAGCAGCCGGCGCGGCCGAAGTCCATCCGGGAAGGGACAACTGTGCTGACAGACGCGCACCGGGTGCAAAGGGCCCGTCACTTCCGCACGATTTGGCGTATAGGGGGCAGGGCGATGATGCCGGGGATGGATGATGAAGCTGCTGATCGTCGAGGATGATGAGGATTATGCCGCCGGTTTGCAGGCGGAGCTGGTCGCGCTGGATCACGAGGTGACGCATGTCGCGACCGGGCCCGCCGGGCTGATGGCGGTCGAGCGCGACGAATTCGATGCGGTGATCCTCGATTGCATGTTGCCGCAGATCAACGGTGCCACCGTCGCGCGGCGGCTGCGCGCGGACGGGCACCGGCTGCCAGTGCTGATGCTGTCCGCGCTCGGCCGGTCGGCGGAGAAGGTCGACGGGCTGGAAGCGGGGGCGGATGATTATGTCGTGAAGCCGACCCCCGCCATAGAGATAGATGCGCGCCTGCGCGCGCTGATCCGCGCGCGCGGCTGGACGGAGCGGGAGGCGGAGACGCTTCGGGCGGGCGATATCGTCATTAGCCCGGGCCAGCACCGCGCGTGGCGCGCCGGCGCGGCGCTGGACCTGACGCGGCTGGAATTCGGCCTGCTGGCGGAATTGGCACGGCACGCCGGCAGCTATCTGACGCGGGCGATGCTGGTCGAGCGCGTCTGGGGGTATGATTTCGAGCCTGCGACGAACATCGTCGACGCACAGGTCCGCACATTGCGCCGCAAGCTGACCGAGGGCGGGACCAGCGACCCGATCGTCACCAAGCGAGGGGTCGGCTATATGCTGGTCGCCTGACATGCTGACGCTGCGGCGGCTGACAGTGACGTTCCTGGCGGCGTTCGGCGGGGCGACCGCGATCACCGGCTATGTCACCTACACCGCGTCGCAGGCGGCGATCTGCCAGCTGGTCGATCAGCGTATCGATGCGGTCAGCAGCGCCTTGCTCGACGAATCGCGCCCGGGCGATGCGCGATCGATCGTTGCGCGAATGCGGGTGCTTTCGCAGCGACGCGAGACGGGCGATATCGGCTTTGCGCTGCTCGACGCGGCCGGGCGGCGGTTGGGCGGCAACGTGGCGCTGGACCGGGCGGTGCCCCCGGGTTTTTCGGGCGTGCGGCATCTCGACGGGATCCTGGGCCTGACGCATGGGCGCGTCCTGTCGCGCCCGGCGGGGGGCGGGCTGACGCTGCTCACCATTGCGGAGACAGAGCCGATCGACGGTTATGCGGCGGTGCGGCTGCGCAACTATGTCGTCAGCTTCGGATCGATCGCGTTGATCGTGCTGGCGGGGCTGGGGGCGTTCAGCCTGATCGTCCGCCGGCGGATCGGCGAGGTGCGTCGGACGGCGGCGGCGATCATCGACGGCGACCTTTCCCGGCGTCTTCCCGTCGACCCCCGGGGCGGGATGTTCGCTGCGCAGGCCGAGACGTTCAACCGGATGCTCGACCGGATCGGGGCCCTGGTGGAGGGGCTGCGAAACGTCAGCGGCGATGTGGCGCATGACATGCGCACGCCGCTTTCCCGATTGCGCGGCCATATCGCGCGCGGTGTCGAGGCAGCGCCGACGCCGGAACTGGCGGCAGAGCTGGAGGAGGCGCTCGACCAGTGCGACGCGCTGCTCCAGATGTTTTCCGCGATCCTGCGGATCACCGAGGTGGAGGGCGGCGACCGGCGGGCGGCGTTCCGCCATCTCGATCTGGCGGAGCTGGCACGCGAATTGGTCGATACCATGGGCACCGCGGCGGAGGAGGGCGGGCACCAACTGCGCCTGGGCGCGCTGGTGCCCGTGATGGTGGAGGGCGACCGGCAACTCCTGAGCCAGGCGATGCTCAACCTGATCGAGAATGCGTTGACCCACAGTCCGCCGGGATCGACCGTCACTGTCGAGGTTCGGGCGGATCGGCCGGGCGAGGGCGGACAGGTGGCGCTGCGCGTCATCGACGACGGACCCGGTATCGCGGCGGCGGATCGTGCGCGGGCGCTGCGCCGCTTCGGCAGGCTGGATACCAGTCGCAATCGACCGGGGCATGGGCTTGGCCTGCCGCTGGCGGATGCTGTTGCCCGTATGCATCGCGGCACGTTGAGGCTGGAGGATGCCGGCGTCGCACGCGATGGCGGCAGGGGGCCGGGGCTGGCCGTGTCGATCCGGTTGCCCCTCGCCGATTGATCTGACGAAGGCGTGCCTGTCGCTCAAAACGGCAAAGCCCGCCCCGGCGATGGGCCGGAGCGGGCAGTGCGCCTGATCCCGTCAGGGTCGAAGGGTCAGAACCGGACGGTGCCGTCGACGCCGAAGGTGCGCGGCGGATTGAAGTTGGCATAGTCGCCCAGCGTCCCGGCGTTCGCGGCCGAGCGGCGATAGATATAGGTGTTGTTCAGCAGGTTGCGGCTCCACAGCGACACCGTCAGCTTCGTGCCCGCGTCCGTCAGCGGCAGGTCGGCCAGCGCGACGCGGCCGTTCATCACGAAGCTCTTGTCGGTACGCGTCGTCTCGTTCTGGAAGCTGTAGACCGGATCGGCATAGTTGCCGTCCAGGTGGAAGCGCAGCTTCGCGTCGGAGCCGGCGAGCGGCAGTTCATAGTCGGCATAGGCGGAGGCCGCGTTGCGCGGCGTGAACACCACGAACACCTGCGTCAGCGCATTGCCCAGGAACGGGTTCGGCGTCGCCGGCACGTTCGTATAGGTATAGGCGTAGGACGCGCCGATCGTCAGGCCGTCGGCCGGGTTGGTCGTGATATCGGCCTCGACACCGCGGATCTTCGACTTGCCCGGCGCATTCCGCGTTTCCTCGGTATGCAGATTATAGGTCGGGCTGGACGGGTTGGTATCGACATTGTCGAAGTCGATCTGCGTGCCCGTGCGATCCATGATGTAGCCGGCCAGGTTCAGACGGACGCGCTTTTCGAACAGGTCCATCTTCGAGCCGATCTCATACGACTTCACGGCTTCGGGGCCGAACGCGGTGAAGGTCTGCGAGCGGGCGTTGGCGCCGCCGGCGCGATAGCCGGTCGAATACTTCGCATAGAGGTGGACGGTGTCAGACGCGTCGAAGGCCGCCGTCACCATCGGATCGAACCGGTTGTTGTCGAAGGTGAAGGGGAAGTTCGTCGACTTGCCCTGCACCAGGTACAGCGTGCCGTTGCGCTTGTCCTTCGTATAGCGGCCGCCGACCGTCAGGTGGAAGGCGTCGAAGCCCGCCGGGGTATAGGTAGCCTGCGCGAAGGCGGCATAGCTGTAGGCGCGGGCGAAGCTGCCGCGCTGCAGGAAGAACATGCCCGGCGCCCAGCCCTGGTTGCCCGACGTGATCGTGCCCAGCGCGGTCTGCGACAGGATGGTGTAGCCCGATCCGTCCGCGTTCCACTGGTTGGTCGACGGCGTGGCAGCCTCCTCACGCGCGCTCTCGGCGAAGTAGTAGAGGCCGGCGACGTAATCGAGCTGCGGGATGCTGCCGACCGCCTGGAATTCCTGGCTGAACTGGTGCTGCTTCATGAACGACAGGCTGTAGCGGCTGAACTTGCCGTTCGGCAGGAAGACGGTGCGGTGCGCGCCGCCCGAATTGTCCCACTGGTCGGTGTTGACGCCGCGCCATGCGGTGATCGAGCGCAGTTCCAGCTGCGGCGCGACCTCGTAGGTCAGCTTGGCGGAGAAGCCGTGCGTGCGATCGGTGCTGTACTGCTGCGGCACGCCGATATCCGCGGTCTTCATCCGGTTGTCGCCCGATACCACGACCAGCGGCGACAGGGGGGCGATGGTGCCGCTCGGCAGCTTGCCGCCATTGGCGCTGATCTGCGCCAGCGTCGCGACGGGCAGGCCCTTCGGGTTATAGTTGACCAGCTGGCTGTAGAAGGGCGAGTTCTGGTCCTTCGCCTGATCATAGGACAGTTCGGCCGAGAAGCCGTCCACCGGCTTCCACACGGCGGCGATGTGGCCGCCGACGCGGTTGTACGCGCCCCAGCCGACGCTGCCCGGCAGCGGGTTTTTCACGAACGGGTTCTGGTGCTGCACGACACCGTCGACCTTGATCGCGATGTTGTTGAACTCTGGCAGGTTGACGTGCAGCGCGGTGTTGTAGGCGCCGAAGTTGCCGATACCGGCGGTGATGGAGCCTCCGAACTTGCCGGTCGGCTTGGCGGTGACGATCGACAGCGCGCCGCCTTCCGTGTTGCGGCCGAACAGCGTGCCCTGCGGCCCGCGCAGCACTTCGACGCGCTCGATGTCGAACAGCGCGGCGTTCAGGCCCTGCGAGCGGCCGAGATACACGCCATCGAAATAGACGCCGACGCCGGTGTCGCGCGCGGTCTGGTTCTGGTCGAACGGAACGATGCCGCGGATCCCGACGGTCAGCGCCGACTGGCGCGCCTCGAAGGTGGCGACGCGGAGCGACGGCACGGTGCCGTCGGCCAGGTCGAGCAGGCTCTGAACGTGACGGTCCTTCAGCACGGTCGGGTCGATGACCGAGATGGCGATCGGCGTCTTCTGAAGGCTGGTCTCGCGCTTGGTGGCGGTGACGACGATGTCCTTCAGCTCACCCGAATCGGTGGCGGGAT
>CAJYLQ010000055.1 GCA_913775975.1 uncultured Sphingomonas sp.
CGAGGTGCGCGCGTCGTTGTCCGGGGAGGCGGGGGCATTCATCGCGCCGCCGCCTTACGCGATCGCGCATACGCTGCTGCGCGCGTGGGTCGACGGGGTGGCGTGAGCCTACCGGTTGGGCGGTTGCGCGACGAGCGCCGCCAGATCGTCGCGCCCGATCGCGCGGAGCGCGGCGGCTACGCCTGCGACGTCCTGCGCGGGCTTGTTCTGCGACAGGTTGGCGGTGCCGCGCCATGTCTCGACGCGGAGCGCGAAGCCGGTGATGCCGCCGAGCATCCCTTCGAACGCGCTTTCGGGTACCTTGTCGCGGGTCCAGACGGGCTTGGGGGCGAGGCGGGCTTCATGGATCGCGTCGAGCGCGTCGATCTGTGCGATCAGGGCGGCGCGGTCGAGCGGCTCGATCGTGCCTTCGGCCTCGACGGCGACATAGTTCCAGGTCGGGACCTGTCCGGCGGTGTCGTACCAGTCGGGGCTGATATAGCCGTTGGGGGCGGCGAAGCTGGCGATGGCGCGGGTGCCGGGTTCCAGCGGGAGCGCGCGGTTGCGGCGCGACAGGTGGAAGGTCAGGCGATCGGGCGCGTCGAGGATCACGGGGGCGTGGACGACGGCGGCGTTCGTGAAGAGGTGCGTGAAGGCGATCTCCGCTGCGATGGTGCGGCAGGCGTCCGGGGGCAGGGTGAAGGCGGGGTCGGGGTGCATGTGCGGGGCGGCTGTATCCCGTCATTGCGAGCGTAGCGCAGCAATCCAGCGCGTCCTGATCCGGCTCTGGATTGCTTCGCTACGCTTGCAATGACGATGTTCCCTCCTTGATGCAGGCGAGCGTTACCGCTTCGACTTCGCGGGGGCGGCACGGCCGCGAGCGCGGCGATCGCTGCCGCCGCTGGCACCGCCGCCTTCGCCGCGTCCGCGTCGTTCGCCGCGGCGTTCCTTGCGGATCGATTTGGCGTGGGCGCGGGCGTGCGCCTTCTTTTCCTCGCGGGTCGGGGGCGCCTTCTCGTCGAGCGGCATCATGTCGCCCGCCATCGGCTCGAACCCCAGCAGCGACAGGCTTTCGGAAAAGTGCGTCGGCAGCTCGGCGGTGACGTCGATCTCGCCGCCGTCGGGATGGTCGACGCGGATGCGACGGGCGTGGAGGTGCATCTTGCGGCTGATCCCGCCGGTCAGGAACGCCGCCGGGCCGCCGTACTTGCCGTCGCCGACGATCGGATGGCCGATCGCCGCCATATGCACGCGCAGCTGGTGCGTGCGCCCGGTGAAGGGTTGCAGCTCGACCCAGGCGGCGCGGTTGCCCGCGCGCTCGATCACGCGGTAGCGGGTTCGCGCGGGCTGGCCGTTCTCCTCATCGACGTGCATCTTCTCGCCGCCGGTGCCGGGTTGCTTGGCGATCGGCAGCTCGATCATGCCGTCGTCGATCGAGGGGACGTCGACGATCAGCGCCCAATAGATCTTGCGCGCGGTGCGGCTGGAGAAGCTCTTGGCGAAGGACGCCGCCGCACGGGCGTTGCGCGCGACGAGCAGCGCGCCCGACGTGTCCTTGTCGAGCCGGTGGACCAGCTTCGGCCGCCCTTCCGCCTCGTACTGGAGCGCGTCGAGCAGACCGTCGACATGCTGCGTCGTCTTGGTGCCGCCCTGCGTCGCCAGACCGGGGGGCTTGTTGAGGACGAGCGCGGAGCGGTCCTTGTGGATCACCATCTCGCGCGCGAAGGCGGCTTCGTCGTCGCTGAGCGGCGGGCGTTCGCGCTTCGGGCGTTCCTGCGCGTGCTCGGGTTCGGCGGGGGGGACGCGCAGCACCTGTCCGGCCTGGATGCGGTCGCCGGGGCCGACGCGCGCGCCGTCGACGCGCAACTGCCCGGTGCGCGCCCATTTGGCGACGAGCGTGAAGCTGGTGTCGGGCAGATGCCGCTTGAACCAGCGGTCCAGCCGGATGCCGTCATCGTCATAGCCGACGGTGAACTGGCGGACCTGATCGGCGGGCGCGCTCATGCCGGGATGCTCCGCACCAGCGCCAGCCCCGCGACCAGCGCCACGATCGCGCCAGCGACGGAGGCGAGCAGGTAGACGGCGGCGGTCATCGCCTCGCCCCGCTCCGCCAGCGTCACCAGGTCGAGCGTGAAGGACGAGAAGGTGGTGAACCCGCCCAGCACGCCCACGCCCAGGAACAGGCGCGCGCTCTCGCCCGCCTGGCCATGACGCGCGAGCACGCCGGCCAGCAGCCCCATCAGGAACCCGCCGACGATGTTCACCGTCAGCGTGCCGGCGGGAAAGTTCGGGCCGAACAACGCGAGCATCGCGCGGCCGGTCAGGTGGCGCGCGGCGGAGCCGATCGCGCCGCCGACCATCACATAGAGTAGCGTGGGCATGGCCCGTCCTAGCCTGTCCGGCGGTCCCCGGCAAACCGCGTGGGCGGTCATCCCGGCTTGCAACCCCCGCCCGTGCCACCGACATGATAGGGGCGGGCACGAACGCCCCGCCATGGAGCCCCGACCCGATGTTGAACCTGATCTCGATCCTGCTGGGCGTGGTGACGCTGGTGCTGGCGCTGGTCGCCTTCGTGCCGCTGCTCGGTTGGATGAACTGGCTGGTGATTCCGATCGCGGTCGTCGGCGCGGCGGTGGGCGCGCTGTCCTCTTCGGGCACCGGCGGGCGCAACCTCAACCTCGTGCTGATCGTCGTCTGCGCGATCCGGCTGTCGCTGGGCGGCGGGATTTTCTGAAGTTCGATCCGGCCCACTTGAGGGGATAGCAGAAAAGGGGGGCGGGCGCGTGGCCCGTCCCCCGTTCTGAGTCAGCGGCAGGTGACCTGACCGCGCTCGATCTCGCGACCCAGCAGCGCGCCGCCACCCGCGCCCAGCAGCGTGCCGAGCAGGCTGGACCGGCCATTGTCCAGCGCGTTGCCGAGCAGGCCACCCGCCACGCCGCCTAGGATCAGGCCGGTCGTGCCGTCCGGCCGGCGGCAGTAATAGCGACCGTTATAGCCGCGATAGATGCGGTCGTTCACGCCCAGCCGGCGCGGCTGATAATAACGCCCGTCGCGATAATAGCGGTCGGCATAGTAAACACGCTGCCCGGGCTCGAAGCGGTTATAGTCATAGCCGCGATAGCGGCGCCAGTCGCGTACCTGATCGCGGCGGGCATCGCGCAGATCCTCCCGCCGATCGCGGCGCGCGTCGCGAATGTCGCGGCGATAGTCGCGCTGCGCATCCCTTACGTCGCGGCGCGAATCGGCGTCGCGCAGGTCACGGCGATAGTCCCGCCGGGCGTCACGCACATCTTCGCGATATTCACGCTCCGCCTGCCAGCGGCCATTCTGCGCCATCGCAGGCACGGCAGAGAACATCGTCGCGGCCAGCGCGGCGGACATAATAGCGATACGCATACCCGATCTCCTTGTCTGTGCGGTAATAACTTCCAGAGAATAGAACAGGTTGCGTGAACCCATAACTACGCCGCGTTCACTTGGCGGACAGATGGCGTCATCTTGATCGCATGGAAAAGGGGCGCCGCGACCTTCGTCGCGACGCCCCGAATTCTCCGGTCGGTGCCGGTGGGTATTAGCGGCAGCGGCGGCTGCTGGTGCCGCGCTCCACTTCGCGGCCCGCCAGCGCGCCGACCGCGGCGCCGCCCAGCGTGCCGAGCGTCCGGTCGCCACTCGTGTCGATGGTGCGGCCCAGCAGGGCGCCCGCGACGCCGCCGACGACCAGCCCGGTCGTGCCGTCCGGCTTGCGGCAGCGCACACGGCCGCGATCGTCGCGCCACTCGCGATACTTGTAACGGCGCGCATCCGCGTCGACCGTGGTGGCGATCAGGCTGGGGGCGACCATCGCGGCGCAGCCGAGAGCAAGCATGATCTTGCGCATTGGGGAACGTCCTTCTTTGTGATTACTGGTGCGGAACGTCCCGTATCTGACATGGGTTTCATGAACCCTGCACAACGTCTGTCGCGCAAATGTACGGCCGCCGCCCCTTTTCGGGACGGGCTCCATCGCGGGGTACACTTAGCCGCAGATTCAGGAAGGTCGCGCCGATGGATTCATCGGGCGGCGCGGGCTGGCGATGCGGGCGCGGGCGGCTATAGCGGCAGGCGATGTTGCCCGCCGCCCTGCCTCCCGTCATCCCCGGCATCGCGCCCTGGTTCGATCTGGCGGGGCTGGGCGTGTTCGCCATGTCCGGCGCGCTGGCGGCGGCGCGCGCGCGGCAGACCTTCGTCACGCTCGCCTTTTTCGCGCTCGTCACGGGCGTGGGCGGGGGCACGGTGCGCGACCTGCTGATCGGCGCGCCCGTATTCTGGGTGCACGATCCGAATATCGCGGCGCTGTGCCTCGTGATGGCGGCGGTGATCTGGATCACGCCCGTGCGCTGGTGGTCGGGCGCGGCGCTGGACTGGTTCGACGCGGTCGGGCTGGCCGCCTATGCCGTGTATGGCGCGGCGAAGGCGCTGCGCTATGGCGTGCCGCCCGTCCCGGCGGCGTTCATGGGGGTGGTGACCGCGTGCGTCGGTGGCATCATCCGCGACGTGCTGGCTGGCGAGCCCTCCATCCTGATGCGGCCCGAGCTGTACGTCTCGGCGGCGGCGCTGTCCTCCGGCAGCTTCGTCGCGCTGACCGTGGCGGGCGTCCCTCCCACGATCGCGGCGATCGCGGCGGCGCTGGCGGGCTTCACCCTGCGCGCGGCGGCGATGGTGTGGAAACTGGGTCTGCCCGCCTATCCGCGTGTGGATTAGTATGCTGCGTCGGGCGGGGAGGCTTGGGTGACAATCAAGCGAATAATCGCCGGCTTTCTTCTTGCGCCGATGCCCTTTGTCGCACCGATGACCATCCTATTCGTGATGATCATTTTTGGCGGGCCGAACGATGCAATGTCCGCTGCGGAGGCATGGCTGGAACTTGTCGGGTCGAGCTATGGTGCTACTATTCTTATAGGCGCGCCGGTGCATCTTGGCCTGACCTGGGCCGCACGCCGGGATCTGCGATCCTATCTCGTCGCTACCGCAATTTGCTTGGGGTTGGTCTTTGCTGCGGCGGCCACGGTTCCGATGCTTTCACCGCCATCGCCGGAGCAGAACCCATTTCGGTTTATCCTGCTAAGCCGGCTTGGCGTCATAGCCGCGCTCATCTGCATGACGTTCGCGATGGCCGGCGCGTCGATCTATTGGGCTGTGTCAGTCAGGCCCCGTAACGCACCTTGGGGCCGGATCATTCGCGTGGCCCGTTGACTGGACGATCACAGGCCATTCCCCCCACGCCCTTACAACCGCACCACCCCCACCTCTGCGAACGGCTTCGGCTCGGCGGGCGGGCTTGCGGGCTCGGCCAGTTCGCGCTGCCACAGGCCCACGTCGATCCAGCGTCCCAGCTTGAACCCTACCTCGCGCTGCACGCCCGCGCGGCGGAAGCCGACCGCCTCGTGCAGCGCGATCGAGCCTTCGTTGGGCAGCGCGACGCGCGCGATCGCCTGTGCGAAGCCCTGCGCGGTCAGCGTGTCGACCAGCGCCTCGTACACCAGCCGCCCGGCCCCGCGCCGCTGCGCGGCATCGGCGACATACACGGTCGTCTCCACCGTCCAGCGATAGGCGCTGCGCGTGTGGAACGGCGCGGCATAGGCATAGGCCAGGACGCCGCCGGCATCCTCGCCCTGCGTCGCGACCAGCCAGGGGTATAGGCCGTCATGCGCCGCCATCCGCGTGCGCATCGTACGGCTGTCGGGCGCCTGTTCCTCGAAGGTGGCGGTGCCGACCAGCACGTGCGGGGCATAGATGGCGGCGATCGCGCCCGCATCGTCGGGCGTCGCGGCGCGGATCGCGATCATGACAGGCCCAGCTTCGCGAGGATCAGCTCGAGCAGTCGCGCGTCCGAAGTCGCCGCCGGATCGGGGCCGAAGCCGCCGCACGCCAGGCAGCGCGCCTGGATCGGCCCGCCCTTCGCCAGCATCGCCACATCGCCCAGCGCGCGCGCGACGAGGCCGCGCCGCTCCGCCGCGATCCGGGCGAAGGCGTCGATGCCGGCGGTTTCGCTGGCATCGTCGCTGCTGTTGAAGCTTTCGGCGAGCTTCGCGGCCCAGCCCAGATCCTTCTCCAGATAGACGGCGTGGACGTTGGCGGGGTCCAGCTTCGCGCGGCGCGCCGCCTCCGCCACCGCATCGTCGACCGATCCGAAGCGGTCGACCAGCCCGATCTGGCGCGCGGTGCCGCCATCCCACACGCGGCCCTGGCCGATCTCGTTCACGCGCGCGGGCGTCATGTGCCGCGCTTCCGACACGCGGGTGATGAACTGGCGATAGCCGTTCTCGATGCCCGCCTGGAGGATCGTGTCCATCACCGGCGTGGTGCCGCGCAGCACGTCGGGCTGCCCGGTCAGCGGCGTGGTGCGCACGCCGTCGGCGGTGACGCCGATCTTGGCGAGCGCGTTCTCGAAGGTGGGCAGCACGGCGAAGATGCCGATCGAGCCGGTGATCGTCTGCGGTTCGGCGAAGATCACATCGCCCGCCGTCGACACCCAGTATCCGCCCGACGCGGCTAGCCCGCCCATCGATACGACGATGGGCAGCCCGCGTTTCTTGGCGGCCAGCACCGCCAGCCGGATGCGCTCGGACGCCAGCGCCGATCCGCCCGGCGAATCGACGCGCAGCACCAGCGCCTTCAGGTTCTTTTCGGCGAGGCCCTTGTTCAGCGCGGTGACGATCGTCTCGGCGGCGGCGCTGCCCGGCCCCGCCTCGCCATCGACGATCGCACCCGCGACGGGCAGCACGCCGATTGCGTCGCCCGTGGTCGGCGCGGGGTTGGCAGCGACGTAGCGGTCGTAGCGGATGGTGCGATACACATCGGTCGTCTTGCCCGTCGCCGCGCCCGCGATCTGCGCGACCCGCGCCTCGAACGCGCCGCGCCCTTCCAGCTTGTCGACCAAGCCGGCGGCCAGGTTCGCCTGCGCGATATCGCCGTTGGCGGCGGCGACGGGGCCCTGCGGATCGGTCAGGAAGGCGGCGACCTTCGCCTTGGGCCGCGCCTTGGTGACGGCTTCGGTCCATTGCGACAACAGCGTGCCGTACAGCGCCTCCGACTCGGCGCGCGCCTCGGGCGACTGGTCGGCGCGGAAATAGGGTTCGACCGCCGACTTGTACTTGCCGACGCGATAGATGTGCGCGGTCACGCCCAGCTTGTCGATCAACCCCTTGTAATAGAGCTGCGATCCGCCCGGCCCGGCGAACAGCGTGCCGCCCATCGGGTTCATCCAGATCTCGCTGGCGGCCGATGCCAGGCGATAGGCGCCATCGGTGTAGGCGGTGGCATAGGCCAGCACCGGCTTGCCCGACTGACGCACGCGCTGGATCGCGTCCGCCACCTCGTTCAGCGTCGCGGGATAGGCGCCGCCGAACCCGTCCAGATCCAGCACCACCGCCTTAACCCGCGCATCGGCGCGCGCGGCGTCAATGGCGCGGATCAGGTCGCGGCGGCTGTACTGGCGCGTCATCGGCTGGCCGCTCAGCGCGGCGAAGGCGGCGGGCGCCTCCGGCTGTTCGACGATCGGCCCGTCCAGTTTCAGGAGCAGCGCGCCGTCGCCGACCGGCTTCGTCCCCGGCCGCGCGTTCAGCGCCGCGAAGAGCAGGCCGAAGAACAGCAGCAGAAGGAGCAGCGCCAGCCCGTCCTTCACCGCGACCAGCAGCTTCCACGCGCCCCGCACGATCCGCCAGCCGCCACCCCTGCGCGGCGGTGCGCCATCGGTGAAGGACGGCTGCGGACGGCTGGGGCCCCAGGGCGAGACGGTGTCGGTCATGCCCCAGCGCTAAAGCATGGCCGGACGGCTGGCAACGGCGCGACGGCGCGCGTCAGTTCGCCAGCGAAAAGGCGGCGCCGGGCGCGCTGGTGGCGAAGTCCGCCACCGCAGACGCCACGTTCTGGATCAGCTGCTGCCGCTCGCGGATCGGGCGGCGGGTGTCGCCGATCATCACCGCCAGCGCATAGCGCCGCCCATCGGGCGCGGTGATCAGGCCGACATCGTTGAACCCCGCGTTGCGGCCGCCCAGATCCTGGCCGGTGCCGGTCTTGTGCGCGATCTTCCAGTCGGCGGGGATCGCCGCGCGCAGCCGGGCATGGCCGGTGCGCGAGGCGGCCATCGTATCCAGCAGCACCCGCGTCGAGGTTTCGGACAACAGCTCGCCCCGCGCCAGCCGCGCCAGCGCGTCGGCGATCGCGAGCGGCGCGGCGCCGTCCGGCGGATCGGCGACATAGCGGTCGAGCGCGGTGGTCCGCTGGTCGAGCGACAGGCGCGAGCGGGCGATCTCGAACCCGTTACCGATCGCATAGGCGGGTTGCCACACCAGCCCCGCCGTGCCCGCCTGCAACAATCGCTCGCCCGGGCCGAAGCGGATGTCGCCAAGATGCTTGGCCGCGATCATCCGCCGCACCGCTTCCGGCCCGCCGACATAGGTCAGCAGGCGGTCGTTGGCGGTATTGTCCGACTGGGTCAGCGCGCGCGTCAGCAGGCCGCCGACCGTCGTCTGGAAGGGCTGGTCGCCCTTCAGCAGATAGGCGATCGGCTGGTGAAACAGCGTCAGGTCCTCGCGCCGCACCGTGATCGGATCGTCCAGCCGCGCGCGGCCCTGATCGCGCAGGTCGAGCAGCGTCATCGCCACCCACAGCTTCGACACCGACTGTTGCGGCAGGCGCTGGCGGCCGCCGGCCTCCACCGTCCAGCCTTCGTCCACCGCGCGGACGGCGATGCCCATCCGGCCCTGGAAATCGCGCGCCAGCGTCTCGATCGCGGCCTGCAAGCGGCGCGGCGCGGCGATCACGCGGCGCGGCTGGGGCGGCGGGATCGCGATCGAAACCTCGGTCTTCGGCTCGTCGGCGGCGGCAGGCGCGGCGACGGTCCCGCCGGGGCGGTTCGAGGAACTGCACGACCCGAGCAGCAGGGCCGAAAAAACGAAGATGGCCGCAGATCGTGGAAAACGCATCGATTTCACCCGCACTCGCGGGAGACTTTATCGCACGATGCCGCAGGGGAAACCGCGCGCGCGACTCGGTGCGACGAACGGATGCTGCAACGCGATGAGGCGAGTCGCACGCGGGAAACCGTGCCTTTCAGTATCCCAATCGTCCCCGCGCCGCTCCCACGCCCCGCCTGTCCGTCATCCCGGCGCAGGCCGGGATCCATGGATACGGCTCAACAGGCGAAGGTGCGGATCACCCGCACATCGCATCCGGGTGATGAAGGGGATGCTTCCCGGCGACCGGCGCCATGCGTCCCCGCTCAGGGCACCAGGATCGTGTCTTCCGCCTCGGGCAGCGTCTGCGGATAATCCAGCGTATAGTGCAGCCCCCGGCTTTCCTTGCGATGCAGCGCGGAGCGGACGATCAGGTCGGCGGTCTGGAGCAGGTTGCGCAGCTCGATCAGGTCGGGCGTCACGCGGAAATGGCCGTAATAGTCGGACACTTCCTCGTTCAGCATGCGGATGCGGTGGCGCGCGCGTTCCAGCCGCTTGGTCGTGCGCACGATGCCGACGTAGTTCCACATGAACCGGCGGATTTCCGTCCAGTTCTGCTTGATGACGACCTCTTCGTCCGAATCCGTCACGCGGCTTTCGTCCCAGGCCCGGATCGGCGGGGGCGGGGGCAGGGCGTCCCAGTGCGCGGCGATGTGCGCCGCCGCCGCCTCGCCATAGACGAAGCATTCCAGCAGCGAGTTGGACGCCAGCCGGTTCGCGCCGTGCAGGCCGGACTGGGTGCACTCGCCCGCCGCATAGAGGCCCGGCAGGTCGGTGCGCCCGTCGCGGTCCACCACGATGCCGCCGCAGGTATAATGCTGCGCCGGCACGACCGGGATCGGCTGCGCCGTCATGTCGATGCCCAGTCCCATCAGCTTTTCGTAGATGTTGGGGAAATGTCCGCGCACGAATTCGGGCGGCTGGTGGCTGATGTCGAGATGCACGTAATCGAGGCCGTAGCGCTTGATCTCCGCGTCGATCGCGCGCGCCACCACGTCGCGCGGCGCCAGCTCCATCCGGTCGGCATCGTAATAGGTCATGAAGCGCTTGCCCGTGACCGGGTTGATCAGCCGCCCGCCCTCGCCGCGCACCGCCTCGGTGATGAGGAAGTTCTTGACCTCAAGATTGTAGAGGCAGGTCGGGTGGAACTGCATGAATTCCATGTTGGAAACCCGCGCGCCCGCGCGCCAGGCCATCGCGATCCCGTCCCCCGTCGCGCCGCGCGGCGCGGTGGAGAACAGATAGGTCCGGCCCGCGCCCCCCGTCGCCAGCACCGTCGCGCGCGCGGTGTGGACGCGCACCGTGCCGGTCGCCCGGTCCAACGCGTAGACGCCCCAGACGCGCCCCGCGCCCGAATAGCGTTCCTCGTGCCGCCCGGTCGCCAGGTCGATCGCCACCTGATCGGGGACCAGCGTGATGTTCGGATGCGCCTCCGCCGCGCGTTGCAGCGCGACCTGCACCGCCCAGCCGGTCGCGTCGTCGACATGCACGATGCGCCGGTGCGAATGCCCGCCCTCGCGCGTCAGGTGCAGCGCATCGCCCTCCGTCGCGAAGGGGACGCCCAGCGCCTGCAGCCGCGCGATCGCGGCCGGCGCGCGCTCCACGACGAATTCCACCACGCCCCGGTCGTTCAGGCCCGCGCCCGCGACCATCGTGTCCTCGACATGGTTGGCGAAGGTGTCGCCCGGCTCCAGCACCGCCGCGATCCCGCCCTGCGCCCAGGCGGTCGACCCCTCGTTCAGCGCGCCCTTGGCCAGCACCGTCACGCGGAAACGGTCCGCCAGGTTCAGCGCGGCGGTCAGTCCGGCCGCGCCCGATCCGACGATCAGGACATCGCTGTCGGTCATGCGGCGGCGGCGTGGAAAAGGGGCGGGGTCGTCATATCCCCACGCTCTGCCACAGCGATGGGGGAGGGGACAGGGGGTTTGGCGCGCGCTAGAACGCCCGCCCGGTCTTCCGGTTGTTCTCGATCTGCAGGATGCTCCCCTCGATCTTGGCGAGCAGCAGGTCGAGGTCGATCGGCTTCGTCAGATAGTCCGCCGCGCCGGACCGCAGGCCCGCCAGCATGTGGTCGCGGTCGGTCATCGCGGTCAGGAAGATGAAGGGGATGTTGCTGAGTTCCGGGTGATTCATCTGGATCTCGGCCAGCAGCTGCAGGCCGTCCATCTCGGGCATCGTGATGTCGCAGATCACGATATCGGGCCATTTGGACACGATCATCTCCAGCCCTTCGCGCCCGTTCGCCGCCTCCAGCGTCGCGAAGCCGGCCTCGGCCAGTTCCTCGACGATGAACTTGCGGATCGCGGTTTCGTCTTCGACGCACAGGATCGTAATCATGACTATGCCTTCTCAGCAGGGCAGGGGCGCGCCATGCGCGGCGCGCCGTACGGGCAGATGGACGGTAAAGGTGGAACCGAGGCCCGGCGCGCTGTCCACCTGGATGCGGCCGTCGTGCATCTCGACGATCTGGCGGACGAGGTGCAGGCCCAGCCCCGTGCCGGGAATGCCGGTGGAGGTGCGCGCCCGGAAATAGCGCTGGAACATGCGCGGCAGATCCTCCGCGTCGATGCCCACGCCCCGGTCTTGTACCGCGATCGCGATCATCCCGCCGGTCACGCTCGCGGTCAGCCGGATATCGGGCGCGGCGCGGGAATATTTGACCGCGTTGGACAGCAGGTTGGTGAACACCAGTTCCAGCGAGGATCGATCGGCGGTGATCGTCGGCGGCAGCGCGGCCAGATCGGTCGCGAAGCGATGACCGGGGCTGATCCCCGCCTGCCGCTCGCAACACAGGCGCAGCAGTTCGGCCAGGTTCACCTCGTCATAGACGGGCTGGGCGATGCCGGCATCGTGCCGGCCGCTTTCCAGGATACCTTCGATCAGGTCGATGATCCGCGCGACGGAGACGCGGATCAGCTCCGCCTTCTCCGCCACGAACGCGGCGTCGCCGTCGCGATGGCGCAGCAGGCGCTGGGCGGCGCCGTCGATGATCGTCAGCGGCGTGCGGAATTCGTGGCTCGCCATCGTCACGAACTGGCGCTGGTTGTCGTTGACCTCGCGCTCATGCGCCAGCAGCCGCTCCAGCGCCTCCGCCTGCCGCCAGACCAGCGCCGTCCGCTCGCGCACGCGCGCCTCCAGCGTGTCGTTGGCGCGGGCAAGCTCCTGCGCGGTGCGCACCTTCTCCGTCACGTCCTGATGCGTCGCGACATAGGCGTCCGCGTCGATCGGCGAATGGCTGATCTTGATGAAGCGGCCATCGGTCAGCATCAGATTGCGCTCGGCGGGGCGGCCCAGCCGCTGCGCTTCCTCCGCGATGCCCAGAAACTCGATCAGGTCGTCCGGCCCGCAGCCATGCGCTCGGCAATGATCCAGGATCGCCTGCCGCGTCGTGCCGGGTAAGGTGAGTTCGGGCGGCAGCGCATACATGCGGGCATAGGCCGCGTTGCACAGGATCAGCCGGTGTTCCGCATCGAACATGCACAGGCCGTGCAGCATGTTCCACAGCGCGGCGTCCAGCAGATGGCTGTGCTGTTCCAGCTGCACCTTCCACGGCCGTCCCATCCGGATCAAATCCCCTCGTTGCAAGGACTTGATAGGGGAGGAAGACGTAAACGTCCGTTTACCGCACGGGCAGATTTAGGACTGATAGGCTGCCATATCAGGACATAACATCTGTGTACCAATGCGTACGGATACGCCCGCCCGCCGACCCCGCACGCATCGCAAGCGCCGGCAGCGGGCGGTCAGGCGGCGCCGCGCGTCAGGCTGAGGAACACATCCTCCAGATCCGCCTCGCGCGTCGTCACGTCGACGATTCCCAGCCCCTGCGCCGACACAGCCGCCAGCACCTCGCCCGCGTTCACCCGATCCTTGGAATAGGTGATCTCCAGCGTACGCGGCTGGATCAGCGCGATCTTCTCGAAACAGGGGGCATCGATCGGCGCGGCCAGATCGCGATCGACCGTCACCGCCACCACCTTCTCCTGCGCGCGGCCGACCAGTTCGCGCGTCGGCTCGTCGGCGACGACGCGGCCATGGTTGATGATCGCGATCCGGTCGCACAGCTCTTCGGCCTCTTCGAGATAGTGGGTGGTCAGCACCACCGTCACCCCGCCCGCGTTGAGTTCGCGGACATAGTCCCACAATTGCTGGCGCAGCTGGATGTCGACGCCGGCGGTCGGCTCGTCCAGCACCAGCACGGGCGGCGAATGGACCATCGCCTTGGCCACCATCAGCCGCCGCTTCATGCCCCCCGACAGCGTGCGGGCATAGGCGTTGGCCTTGTCCTCCAGATGCACCGCGCGCAGCAGTTCCATCGACCGGCGCTGCCCCTTCGGCACGCCATACAGGCCGGCCTGGATCTCCAGCGTCTCGACGGGGGTGAAGAAGGGGTCGAACAGGATCTCCTGGTTGACGATCCCGATCGACGCCTTGGCGTTGCGCGGATGCGCGTCGATGTCGAAGCCCCAGATCGACGCCGATCCGCTGGTCTTGTTCACCAGCCCCGCCAGGATATTGATCATCGTCGACTTGCCCGCGCCATTGGGGCCGAGCAGGCCGAAGATCCTGCCGCGCGGCACGGTCAGCGACACGCCGTCCAGCGCGCGCTTGCCGCCCTGATAGGTCTTGCACAGGTCGCGGATTTCGATGGCGGCGTCAGTCATGCGGATCGCGATAGGCCGTGGCTTGCCTCTCCACAATGCGCTTTGCTATCGGGGCGTCATGCACCCGCCGCTCGAAGTCACCCGCACCAGCCAGTCCCGCGTCGCCTGCGACGGGGCGTCCGACATTCCCGGCGGGGCGGCCCTCGGCCATCCGCGCGTCTGGCTGCAGATCGACGAGCTGGGCTATGTCGACTGCGGGTACTGCGACCGGCGTTTCGTGCTGATCGGCGGCCCCGCCGACGGCGCCGACCAGAGTCAGCTGCCGGACATCACCGAAGGCGCCGCGTAAACCACGCCCCACGCCCGGGCCGCCGATCGGCCGACGGGCGCGAAAGCGGCCCGTTCGACGTCACGGCTTCGCCGTGACGCCACAGCGGTGGCCCGACAGAAGGCGCCGACCAGAGCACCCTGCCGGACATCACCGACGGCACCGCGCAAATAAACCTGCCGAACCGGGCCGCCGATCGGCCGACGGGCGCGAAAGCGGCCCGTTCGACGTCACGGCTTCGCCGTGACGCCACAGCGGTGACCCGACAGAAGGCGCCGACCAGAGCACCCTGCCGGACATCACCGACGGCACCGCGCAAATAAACCTGCCGAACCGGGCCGCCGATCGGCCGACGGGCGCGTAGCGGCCCGTTCGACGTCACGGCTTCGCCGTGACGTCACCCGGTTGCCCGACTCACCAAACCTGCCTAAACCACCCACCCCAACCCGGAGCCCTTTCGAAATGACCCAGCGTCACCGCTGACCAGCGGACCTGCCCTTCGCCAGCGGAGCGATCCGCCGACCGAACCCGTCATTTCGAGAGCTTTTATGCAACGTCTGACCGACAAGACCTGCGTCGTCACCGGCGCCGCGCGCGGCATCGGCCGCGCCATCGCCGCCCGCTTCCATGCAGAGGGCGGCGCCGTCATCCTGACCGATATCGACCGCGCGACGGGCGAGGAGGCCGCCGAGGCGATCGGCTGCCGCTTCCTGCCGCTCGACGTGCGCGAGGAGGGCGACTGGCACCGCCTCGCCGCGACGGTCCCCACCGCCGACGTCGTCGTCAACAATGCCGGCGTCACCGGGTTCGAGCAGGGCATGGTCCCGCACGATCCCGAACATGCCAGCCTGTCGGACTGGCGCGCCGTCCACCGCGTCAACCTCGACGGCACCTTTCTCGGCTGCCGCTATGCGATCGCCGCGATGAAGGCGGCGGGGGAGGGGGCGATCATCAACATCTCCTCCCGCTCGGGCCTCGTCGGCATCCCGGGCGCCGCCGCCTATGCCGCGTCGAAGGCGGCGATCCGCAACCATACGAAGACGGTCGCGCTCTATTGCGCGCAACAGGGCTGGCGCATCCGCTGCAACTCGATCCACCCCGCCGCGATTCTGACGCCGATCTGGGAGCCGATGCTGGGCGACGGCCCCGACCGCGACGCGCGCATGGCCGCGCTGGTGGCGGACACCCCGCTCAAGCGCTTCGGTACGCCGGAGGAAGTCGCCGCGGTCGCCGCCCTCCTCGCCTCCGACGAGGCGACGTACATGACCGGCACGGAGGTCAACATCGACGGCGGCCTCCTCGCCGGATCGGCGGCATCGCCGGGGTGAGGGGGGGGGGCACCCGCTCGCCCACCCACCCCGTCATTCCCGCCTGCGTGGGAATGCCGGAAGTTAATTGGAAACGCCGACATTCGCGGATCGCATGATTAAGGTCCGCCTGGCTTGGAAGCGGAGCCGTGGCGGACGGATCAGGCCGGGAAGTGAATTCCGCACAGTTTGTTGCCGTCAGGGTCACGGAAGTAGGCCAGTTCGATGGTGCCCATCGAGGCAGTTTCGCGCGGTCCGGGCGGAGCTTCGATCGACGTGCCGCCAGCTGCAACGGCCGTATCGTGAAGTTTCTTCACCTGCTCGGCCGAGTCGCAGGAAAAGGCGACGGTGCTGCCGTTGGCAACGCTTGCCGGTTCGTCGTTGATCGGCTGGCTGACGATAAAGTTGGTTCCGCTGCCATTATTGTAAATCAGCCGTGTATGACCGCTGTCGGCGATATTCCGCGTCCCTTCTCCTGCACCCAGGATGCCGAGCACCGTGTCATAGAAGCGCTTGGACCGTTCAATGTCGTTTGATCCGACCATCGTGTGAAAAAGCACGCACACTCTCCCGAAGGCTGATCGACTTCCGATCGCCGTTAACGATCTTACCTAACCGGTATAAAACCTGCGGTCACCCCCGGGGGCATCGGATTGCCCACTATTGGGCGTAACCTACAAAACCCGCCACCCCGCCACCCCGCCACCCCGCCACCCCGCCGGCCACCGCCTCACCCTGTCCTACACCGACGCACTTCAGGTAAACCGCGCGCATGGCCGTCGCGCTCATCCCGACCGTTGCCCCTGTGCCCACCACCGCACGTCCGCCTCAACATTCACCGCTTGCGACAGTCATCCCGTCTCAACATTCGACTCGCTCGATCCCCGCAATTGCCTCCGCACACTGGGTGTTTCCGCTTCACCCCTCCACCCCGACCCCCGCCACAAGTCTCAACACTCTCAACATTCGCGGCCCTTCCACCGCCCCCCGCGACGCCCTATCTTGGCGTTCATGACCTATCAGGACCCCCGCGCCTTCCTCTATCGCGAGCTGACCCCGGAGGCCGCGCAGAGCCTCACGGCGGAGGCACTCGGCCGGGCGGACGATGGCGAGCTGTATCTCCAGTATCGCCGGTCGGAGGCGTTCGGCTTCGACGACGGGCGGCTGAAGACGGCCAGCTACGACACCAATGCCGGTTTCGGCCTGCGCGCGGTGTCGGGGGAGATGACCGCCTTCGCCCATGCCAGCGAGCTCACCCCCGCCGCGATCCGGCGGGCGGGTGAGACGATGGCGCTGATCGATCCCGCCACCGCCCCCCGCGCCCCCGCGCCGCAGGGGACGAACGCGCGCCTCTATACCGATACCGATCCGCTCGATCTCGTGCCCTTCGCCGACAAGGTGAACCTCTGCCAGACGATCGACGCCGCCGCCCGTGCCCGCGATCCGCGCGTCGCGCAGGTCTCGGTCAGCCTGTCGGGCAGCTGGAGCGTGGTGGAGATCGTCCGCCCCGACGGTTTCGTCGCCACCGACGTGCGCCCGCTCGTCCGCCTCAACATCCAGATCGTCGCCGAATCGAGCGGCCGGCGGGAGACGGGGACGTTCGGCATCGGCGGCCGCTATCTCTACGACCGGCTGGTCGACCCCGCCGTCTGGAACCGCGGCATCGACGAGGCGCTGGCGCAGGCGCTGGTCAATCTGGAGTCGGTCGCCGCGCCGGCGGGGGAGATGACCGTGCTGCTCGGGCCGGGCTGGCCCGGCGTGCTGCTGCACGAGGCGATCGGCCACGGGCTGGAGGGCGATTTCAACCGCAAGGGCACCTCGGCCTTCTCCGGCCGGATCGGCGAGCGGGTGGCGGTGCCCGGCGTGACGGTGGTCGATGACGGCGCACTCGCCGACCGGCGCGGTTCGCTGACGATCGACGACGAGGGCACGCCCACGCGAGAGACGGTGCTGATCGAAGACGGCATCCTCAAGGGCTATATGCAGGACCGGCTCAACGCCCGCCTGATGGGCGTTCCCGCGACCGGCAACGGCCGCCGCGAAAGCTACGCCCACGCCCCCATGCCGCGCATGACCAACACCTTCATGAAGGGCGGCCGCGACGATCCCGCCGAACTGCTGAGCCGCGTGAAGACGGGCATCTTTGCGAAGAGCTTCGGCGGCGGGCAGGTCGATATCGTCTCGGGCAAGTTCGTCTTCTCCTGCACGGAGGCGTACCGGATCGAGGACGGCCGGCTCGGCGCACCCATCAAGGGTGCGACGCTGATCGGCGACGGCCCGACCGTGCTGACGAAGCTGCTGGGCATCGGCAACGACTTTGCGCTGGACGAAGGCATCGGCGTCTGCGGCAAGGGCGGGCAGAGCGTCCCCGCCGGCGTCGGCCAGCCGACGCTGCTGGTGGACGGGCTGACGGTGGGCGGTACGGCGGCGGGGTGAGGGGGCTTCGGTCAGACCCCGGTGACGAGCATATCGATCGCTCCAGTGACCGCATATCGGGCATCCAGCAGGTCGCTGATTTCATCACCCAGTTCAGCAACCACAACCGTCGCCATGAACTGGGTGACCATGACGACGCGCTCGCCCATGACGTTGAAGACGGGGTTCAGCCGGGCGTGCTGCGGCGGTGCGCGATCGAGCGGCAGCAACGGGGCGACGAGGCGCGTGTTGAGGTGGGCCAGCGCATCCGATTGACAATCGATCAGCAACTGCCCGTCAGGCGTCCGGTAGACGGTGAATTGCGACATCAGAACAGGCGATACTTCGCCAGTGGCAAACCCTTTTCTTCGACCCAGCGATTGACCGACTCGGCCCATTCGCGATTGTCTTCACGCCACTTTCGATCACGTTCGGTCTTCGTTGCCCGATGCAACGCCGCCTCACATGCCCGCGACAGGTTTATACCCGCCTCTCGTGCGGCAGCTACCACACCCGTATCGAGCGACAGGTTGACGGGCTTGCGCGTGCCCGAGGCGATCGGATCGTGCTTCATGCGTGTAAATTATGCGCACGCCCGATGCGCGTCAACGGAGTGGATGTCATGAGCCTCGTCGAACTCGGCCGCTTTCCCCGCAACGAGGCGCATATCGTCGTGGGACGGCTTGAGGCGGAGGGTATCCCCGCCATCACGTTCGATGGCGGCGCCAGCATCGCGGACGGCAGCTGGCTGCTGATCCCCGTGCGCGTGATGGTCGATGACGAGGATCTCGCCGAAGCCGAGCGCATCATCGCTGCCTGAAAAACGGGCAACGGCCCCGGACTGCCCGAAAAGTTACCGCATCGTTACGACGTCCGGCGCTTTCGCTGCACCGCAACAGGGCAGCGCGGAACTGGCACGGCGCTTGCGAAGCCCCGGTCGGACACGTTTTCGACAAAGGGGGCGGGATGAAACTCATCATTGCGGTCATCAAACCGTTCAAGCTCGACGAGGTGAGGGAAGCCCTCACCACGCTGGGCGTGGCGGGGATGACGGTCACCGAGGTCAAGGGGTTCGGTCGCCAGAAGGGGCAAACCGAAATCTATCGCGGGGCCGAATACAGCACCAACATGGTGCCCAAGATCAAGATCGAGGTCGTCTGCGGCAGCGCGATCGCCGACCGGGTGGTGGAGGCGATCCAGCAGTCGGCGAACACCGGCGCGATCGGCGACGGCAAGATCTTCGTCCTCGATGTCGGCCAAGCCGTGCGCATCCGCACCGGCGAAACCGACGATTCGGCGCTCTGAGATGATGGGGGGATCCATGAAATTCGGGAAGCTCGCCGGGGCCGCTGCCCTCGGCGTCGCGGCGCTCGCCGCTATGCCCGCGTTCGCGCAAGGGGCGGCGCCCGCCGCGCCCGTCGTGCCGACCGCCGCGATGGTGAACAAGGGCGACGTCGCCTGGATGCTGGTCTCGACCGCCTTCGTGCTGATGATGTCGGTGCCGGGCCTCGCACTCTTCTATGGCGGCCTCGTCCGCGCGAAGAACATGCTTTCGGTGCTGATGCAGGTGTTGACGATCGTCTGCGTCGCATCCCTGGTCTGGGTGTGCTGGGGCTATTCGATGGCCTTCACCAATGGCGGGGCGCTGAACAGCTTCGTCGGCGGCTTTTCCAAGATCGGGCTGAAGGGGGTCGACGCCTCCACCTTCGCGGCGACCTTCTCGAACGGGGTGTACCTGCCCGAACTGGTCTTCGTGATCTTCCAGATGACCTTCGCCTGCATCACGCCCGCGCTCATCGTCGGCGCGTTCGCGGAGCGGGTGAAGTTCACGCCGCTGATCGTCTTCACCGTGATCTGGCTGACCATCGTCTATTTCCCGATGGCGCACATGGTCTGGTACTGGCCGGGCCCGGACTTCCAGCCGGGCGCGCCGGATGACCATGGCATGCTGTGGGGCTGGGGCGCGCTGGACTTCGCGGGCGGCACGGTGGTGCACATCAACGCCGGTATCGCGGGCCTGATGGGCTGCCTCGTGATCGGCAAGCGCCGTGGCTACAAGGCGGAGCCGATGCCCCCGCACTCGCTGGTGATGACGATGATCGGCGCCAGCCTGCTGTGGATCGGCTGGTTCGGCTTCAACGCCGGGTCCAACCTGGAATCGAACGCCGTCACCGCCGTCGCCTTCATCAACACCTTCACCGCCACGGCCGCCGCGGGCGTTGCCTGGGCCGTGATCGAGCAGATCGTCCACAAGAAGCCCTCGCTCCTCGGCGCGGCATCGGGCGTCGTCGCGGGCCTCGTCGCGATCACCCCGGCGGCGGGCTTCGCCCACCCCATGACCTCGATCGTGCTGGGCGCCGTCGCGAGCATCGTCTGCTTCTTCTTCGTGACGACCGTGAAGAACAAGCTGGGCTATGACGACAGCCTCGACGTCTTCGGCGTCCACTGCGTCGGCGGCATCGTCGGTGCGATCGCCACGGGCATCGTCGCGGCACCGTCGCTGGGTGGCCAGGGCGTGTTCGACTACAATGTCCTGCCCGCCGCCTTCAATCCGGCGACCTACAGCATCTCCGCGCAGGTCTGGGTCCAGATCAAGGCGGTGGCGTTCACGCTGCTCTACTCGGGCGTGCTGTCCTACGTGCTCTTCTTCGCGATCGACAAGACGATGGGCCTGCGCCCGACGCCGGAAGTCGAGGCCGAGGGGCTGGACATCGCCGAGCATGGCGAGCGCGCCTACAACATGTAACCCGATCGGGGGCGACCCGGCAGAAGGCCGCCCCCCACCGACGTTCCTCCTGCGGACGACACCTGAAGCCCGGTGCGGAAACGCACCGGGCCTTTTTTTTACGCTACGGGTGTGGCGGCTGGGGATTACCGGGAAAGCCGCGTAAGGGACGGCATGCTCTACATCGTCGGCGGATGCAGCCGCAGCGGAAAGTCGATCCTGGCGGGGCGCATGGGCGAGCGCCACGGCATCCCATGGTTCTCGCTGGACGCGCTGAAGATGGGTCTGCACCTCGGCGCGCCCTCGCTCGGCATCGCGCCCGACGCGGATGATCTGGATACCGCCGACCTGATGTGGCCGATCGTCGAACCCATTCTGGACCATGCCATCTTCGACCGCCGCGACTATCTGGTCGAGGGCGTCAACCTGCGCCCGCAGACGGTCGCGCGCTTAATCGCCGATACGGACCAGCCGGCTTCCTCGGCTATCCCGATATCGCGATCAAGGAGAAGGCGGCGGCCGTGGCGGGGCACGCCGGGCCGCCGACGGACTGGCTCCATCGCACCGGAGCCGACCATGTCCGCCGCTATCTGACGGTGAGCCGCGCGCTTAGTCGTACCCTGCGCGCGGACTGCGCCGCGCTCGAAATCCCCTTTGTCGATACCGGCGCCGATTTTGCGAAGGGGATGGATGCCGCAGAGGCGATCCTGACCGGGGCCGTGCGCGCCGGCTGACCCGGCAGACGCATGCCATCGCGACCGTGCCCCGCCACGTCGGCGGCGCGCTTCCTACCGGCGGCGCCGGCGATCCAGCATCGGCCGCAGCCGGATGCCGATGAAGATGGCGAGCGGCCAGAACAGCGTGTTGGCCACGTCGCCCAGCGTGTCCTCCCACCGCCACGAATGATAGATCAGCCGGTCCATCACCTCGTTGAACGCTTCCGTCGCGACGACCACCGACAGCGGCACCCAGCTGCCCAGCGAGCGGCGGGTGACGAGGCGCGCCAGCATCAGCACCGCCATGCCCGCATGGATGTGCAGGATCGTATCGGGCAGGCCGGTGCCGTCGCCGATCCACTGGATGAACTGCTGGTAGAACAGCGGCGCGTGACGCGCCTGATCGACGACATGGCCGGTCGCGACGTGCGCAGCGTTCATGCTTTCAGCCCGCGCGGCGTCAGGCGGCGGATGTCGAGCGCGTCGACGCCGGTCAGCGCCACCGCGCCCAGCTGGCGGTCGCCCGTTTCGATCAGGATGCCGCCGGGGATCGCGCGCACCGCCTGCCACGCCACCTCGCGCGCGATCAGGCGGCGGCCGCGTCGCTTCACCGCCGCGACGCGCCCGTCATCGGTGACGGCGAGCGCGCCCGTGCCGTCCGCGCCGACCACCGCGCCGCACACGCGCGCGCCGCCCAGCAGCGTCTCGACCGCCGTCGCCGCGTCCTCCGGGCTGTCGATCCGCTGCGGGCGGCCCCGGCGGATGAGTATCCAGACAAGCACCGCCGCCGCCAGCAGGCCGCCCGCGACCGCCAGGATCGCGCCGGTCGTCGTTTCGTCCAGCGTCGGGATCACGCCTCGCTCGCGAGCGCGTCCAGCGTCGGGCGCAGGCCGGCGATGTCATATCCCGCATCGGCGGCCTGCCCGACCAGCAGCACCGGGTCGCGGCCCGCCTTCGCCGCCGCCAGCGCCCACAGGTTGCAAGATCGCGTGCCCGACCGGCAATAGGCCAGCACCGGCCCGTCGGCGGCGCCCAGCGCGGTCGCCATCGCGTCCAGCATCGGCATCGAGATGCCCTCCCGCCCGACCGGGATCGCGGTATAGCCCAGCCCCGCCGCCGCCGCCGCCGCGCGCATCGTCGCGTCGTCGGGCTGGCCCGGCTCCTCGCCATCGGGGCGGTTGTTGACGATCGCGACATAGCCGGCGGCGGCGATCGCCGGCAGGTCTTCGGGTGCGATCTGGGGGGCGACGGCGAAACGGTCGTTCAGCGGACGGATCATCCGCTTTGCCTAACCTATCGCAAACCGCCAGTCAGCAGCGAAGTCGCGCACGCGCTCACGCCGCCCGGATCACCTCCAGAAACGCCTCGCCATAGGCGTCCAGCTTGCGCGCGCCGATGCCGGACAGCAGCGCCAGCGCCGCGCGCCCCGCCGGCCGCTGCGCCGCCATGTCGCGTAGCACCGAATCATGAAAGATCACATACGGCGGAACGCCCGCCGCCTGCGCCAGCTCGCGCCGTTTCGCGCGCAGCGCCTCGAACAGCGGATTATCCGCCGGGTTCGCCGCCACCGCCGCGCCGCCGCGCCGCGCCCGGCGTTCGCGCTTGGGCGGCACGATGACGGACAGCGTATCCTCGCCCTTCAGCAGCGCGCGGGCGGCGGGGCCGAACTCCAGCCCGCCATGCGGATTGGTGCGCAGCGCATCGCGCAGCTGCAGCGCGCGAAACACCGGCTTCAGCAGCCGCGCCTCCTCGCCATCGACGATTCCCCAGACCGACAGCGCCTCGTGCCCGCTGGTCAGGCTGCGTTCGGTCGACTGGCCGGTCAGCACCTGCTCGATATAGGTCGCGCCGAACATCTGGCCGGTGCGGAAGATCGCGGACAGGTATTTGCGCGCCACCTCCGTCGCGTCGACCGCATCGCCGGAGCCGAGGCAGTTGTCGCAATTGCCGCAATCCTCGGTCGGGTTCTCGCCGAAATGGCGCAGCAGGATGCGGCGCCGGCAGCCGCCCGTCTCCACCAGCGCGCCCATCGCCGCCAGCCGCTGCCGCTCGCCACCCTGGCGCGCAGGCTCCACCTCCGCGATCCGCTGGCGCGCGCGGGCGAAGTCGTCCGCCCCCCAGAACAGATGCGCGACGGAGGGGTCGCCGTCACGCCCCGCGCGGCCGGTTTCCTGATAATAGGCCTCGATCGATTTCGGCAGCCCGGCATGGGCGACGAAGCGCACGTCCGGCTTGTCGATCCCCATCCCGAACGCGACGGTGGCGCAGATCACCATGTCCTCGGATGCCACGAAATCGGCCTGGTTCCTCGCGCGGATCGGCGCGTCCAGCCCGGCATGATAGGCGCGCGTCGGCCGCCCCGTCGCGCGGCCCAGCGCCTCCGCCAGCTTCTCCGTCTGCGCGCGTGTCTGGGCATAGACGATGCCGGGGCCGGGCGTCGCCGCGATCAGGTCCGCGATCTGCCGGGTGATCTGGTCGCGCGGGCTGATCGAATAGCGGATGTTCGGCCGGTCGAAGCCGGACACGATCATCCCGTCCTCGGGGATGCCCAGCTGGCGCGCGATATCGGCGCGGGTATGCGCGTCGGCGGTCGCGGTGAGCGCCAGGCGCGGCACCGCCGGAAACGCATCCATCAGCGGCCCGAGCAGGCGATAGTCGGGGCGGAAATCGTGCCCCCATTCGCTGACGCAATGCGCCTCGTCGATCGCGAACAGCGACAGTTTCGCCGACGCCAGCAGCTCGCGGAAATGCCCGCCAGACGCGCGTTCCGGCGCGACGTACAGCAGGTCCAGCTCGCCCGCGCGCAGCCGCGCCATCGTCTCGCCCCGGTTCTCGTCGACCGACGTCAGCGTCGCGGCGCGGATCCCCACCGCCGTCGCCGCGCGCAGCTGGTCGTGCATCAGCGCGATGAGGGGGGAGACGACGACGCACGTCCCCTCCAGCATCACCGACGGCAGCTGGTAACACAGCGACTTGCCCGCGCCCGTCGGCATCACCGCCAGCGTCCGCTCGCCCGCAAGGACGCGCGCGACCACATCCTCCTGCACCCCGCGAAAGGCGGGGAAACCGAAGACACGGGACAATGTGGGAAGCGGGTCGGGGACCATCGGCCGCCATGTAGGCGCGCGGTGCGGCGGGGTCGAGGGTGTTGTGGGCGCGGCGTGGGGCGCCAGGGCGACCGGGCAAGCCACCGATCATACGACCGGCGGCTTGCCGACACGCGCGCGAAGGAAGCTCCTTACGCGAACGTCACGCGCACGCGGTTCCGCCGCCGCATCATCCCGCCGATCATGCCGGAGCCGGCGAGCATCAACGCCCAGGTGGCGGGTTCCGGTACTGCGGTTGCGGTCGAGGTGAAGCGCACATACGTAATGTTATCGTTTCCTTGGAAAGACGATGTCGAAAATACGCCGGCGATCCCGCCTGCTTCGTCGTACATGTTATCCTTATTGTTGATTACACTCATCCCTTCCATATATTGGGAGCCATCGATGATGAGATCGGAGATGAAGAATGGAATGATACCGGTGCACGTCGATTTATTGGTGCATCCATTGGTAAGGGCGGGGTCAGTATCAAATGCATGGATCTTGCCGTTGACGACCGTGTCAAGGAAGACCTGATCCAGCAATGCTTGAGCGGCCATTCGTGCAGATTGCCACGTGTTGAACGCGAAGGCACTTGCGTCGCAGGCTCCAAACACCTGATTACAGGTGCCCTTCGCAAACACAACGTCGTAGGACTTGCCGGCGACGATCACCCCGCTTGCGCCCATCAGCTTGCCGTCCGTGCCGATCGACAGCACGGCGGCCGAAGCCGGCGCGGCCGTCATCATGGCAGCAACGACTGTCGCTGCCAGCACCTTCCCAATCTTCATCGTCGTGCCCCTCTTTGCTTCCATGCTGTTTGGTGCAGTGCTTCTACGGGAGCGCGGGGTGCTGCGTCCCTGTGCCATTCGTCCTGCGACTATGACTTGCGTCCCGCTGCGATCACTGTCCCAAGTCGGATCACTTCGATGGAGTGTCGTGCGGCGGTGGCAGCGCACGCAACGTCCCCTCCAGCGCCCGCTCGTCGAGCAGCGCCTGCCGCACCCGCGACGGCGGTACGCCGTAGATACGGCGGAACATCTTGGTGAAGTCGGAATGCGAGGCGTCGAAGCCTGCATCGGCGGACAGTTGCTGGATCGATTCCGTCGGCCTTTCGCGCAGCAGCGTCAGGAACATCTGCAGCCGCCGGTCGCGCAGATAGGCGCCCAGCGTCATGCCCTGCCCGGCAAAGGCGGCGTACAGCCGGGTGCGCGATACCTCCAATATGTCAGCGACCTTGGCCGGGGTCAGTTCGGGATCGGCGCTGCTGTTGGCGATGAGGTTCTTGGCGCGCGCCACCAGGCTGTCGCCGCCCTGCGTCTGGTCGGTTTCGGACGCCATCATCGCTAGCGCCACGTCCGCCGTCGCGGCCAGGGCCGCATCGAACGCGGCCGGGCGGATCCGCTCCAGGGCACCGACGAGATATCGGGCCTGCATCGCGAACAGGTCGGCCAGGTCGGCATCGGTCAGCACGGCGCCGGCCAGATCGTCCGCCCGCGCCATGTCGACATGCGTCACCGCCGCCGCGCGCGGGATGAAGACGACCGCGACATGGCCTGGATAGTCGCGCATGACATGCGGCTTGGCCGTGTCGAGCACGAAGACGTCGCCGGGCCCAAGCGGCAGGAACCGTCCGTTGGTCTCCACCTCGAAGCGGCCGGCCGTCACGAGGCAGGCGAGCAGGCCGTCCATGCTGTCGGCGGCATCGTCTTCCGCCCGCCGCCCCGTCGTGCCGCCGTTGCGCGAGGCGGAGTGGAGGAAGGCGGCGGTCGACCCGATGAACCACCGCATCGTCGTATCGACCGGCCTGCCGTCGAACGTGGTGGGCGGCATCCGGCGATAGAGGAAGGCGTCTTCCAGATAGTCGCGCGCCACGTCCTTGGCGGCGCTGACCCGCGTCTGCGGCCGGAAATGCTGCACGCGCCACGGGCGATAGGCGGGATCGGCGCCGCCGGACATCAGCGGCCCCAGGCCTGTGGCCGCCGATCCGGGCGGAAGGTGACGGCAATTCCCATGATCGACGCATCCACTCCTTCAAAGATGAAGAACCGGCACGGCCCCTACCACGCGAGCCTTTCGCGTACTGAGCCATTCGTCCCGCCGACTGGGATTTCCGTCCACCGACCGTTGCGGGCTGCCACGGCGGCCGCACGAAACCGGCGGCGCGGCAGGACGTTACTGGCTTGATGCTAGCGTTCGCCCACAACCGCTCCGAACAGGAATATTCGCTGGACGTCGATGGCCAGCGCGCCGTCGCCGCCTATCAGCGGGAAGGCGATACGATCGTCTTCACCCATACCGGCGTGCCGCCCGAACTGGAGGGGCGGGGCATCGGCAGCCGCCTGATCCGCGCCGCGCTGGACGACGTGCGCGACCAGGGCCTGCGCGTGATCCCGCAATGCCCCTTCGTCCGGGCCTTCATCGCGAAGCACCCGGAATATCGCGACTTGCTGCGCTGAGGGCTTTCCGGCCCGCGTTCTCCGTGCCCGGGTTCAGCAAAGCAGCGTGATGCGCCGCGCGCGGTTGTCCACCGTCAGCGACACGCACCGGCCCAGATCGTCGCGCCCGATGCGCATCAGGCGTGTCCCGCCCGGTTTGCGTCGCTTCGCGGCCACGACGATATCGTCCGTCTGGATATCCTGTGCATCGACAGTCCTGATATCCGTCGTGTCGCCATAGTCCCTGACGCGGGAATAGGGTTGGCGGATCGTCAGGCCGGCCACGACGATCGGCGTATTCATCCGCAATGCCCGAACCGGCCGTTCGATCGACCAGGCGATTTCGTCCTGCAGGACCGGGCCGACCGCCGTGGCGCCGAGTGTCGCCGCTACGACCTGCGTACTCGAGGCGGCCAGCACGGTACGGCGCTGAAGGTGCGTGAATCGCACGGCCACGTCGTTCCGACCGACCCGCCACGCCGCGTTGGTGTGACCATAGGATGGCCGATGGAATGGAAGTGATTGCGCCTGCGCATCGGGGCGTTCCTTCCCGATCAGGAAGCGTACGCGATCGAAAGGAAGCGCGCCGGGTCCGGTGATGCAATCCGCATCGCGGATCGCGTCGTAGCGCGACCACTGAACCCTGCGGTTCAGGCGTTTGCTGAGCACGACGATCGAAGCGTCCGTGCTGGTCCCCTCGATCTCGACAGGGCCGACCTGCGCAAGCGGATAGGCGCGGCTGGCGGACAGATGGGCCCGGACGATGAAGGCAGGATTGCACTGGATATCCTCCGACCCGCCGGGATCGATCACCAGCGTTGCCGGCGTTCCGTCGATCGTCACCGGCAGCCGGTCGGTCAGCCGCTTACCCCGCGCGCATACCACGATATCGCTTTCCGCCGTCGCCGCAGGGCAGGCCTCCTCATAGGGGCGTAGGTCCAGCGTCAGCATCGCGGCCGATCGGGCGGCAACGGCGAGGAGGGCTGCGATCATTCATGCTCCCGTGCGGGCGTCGATCCGTGCCTCGCATACCGTCAAGGTACGGCCCGATGCCCACAAGGCAATCCCCCCATCGGTCCGCCTCAGGCCGCGGCCAGCGCCGCGTCGCGTTCCTTCGCCTGCCGTGCCCACATCGCGGCGTACAGGCCGTCCGCGCGCAGCAGATCGGCGTGGGTGCCCGATTCCGCGACACGGCCCTCGTCCAGCACGACGATGCGGTCGGCGCCGACTACGGTCGACAGGCGGTGCGCGATGACGATCGTGGTGCGGCCGCGCTCCACCGCCTCCAGCGTCGCCAGGATGTCCGCCTCGGTCCGGCTGTCGAGCGCGCTCGTCGCCTCATCGAGGATCAGGATCGGCGGGTTCTTCAGCAGCGTGCGCGCGATCGCCACGCGCTGCTTCTCCCCGCCCGACAGCTTCAGTCCGCGCTCGCCGACGCGCGTGTCGTAGCCGTCGGGCTGGCGCGTGATGAAGCCCGCGATCGCCGCCCCCTCCGCCGCGCGCCGCACCTCCGCCTCGTCCGCGCCCTCGCGGCCATAGGCGATGTTGTAGCCGATCGTGTCGTTGAACAGCACCGTGTCCTGCGGCACGATGCCGATCGCGGCGCGCAGGGACGCCTGCGTCACGGCGCGCACGTCCTGCCCGTCGATCGTGATCCGGCCGCCATCGATGTCGTAGAAGCGATAGAGCAGCCGCGCGAGCGTCGACTTGCCCGCGCCCGACGATCCCACCACCGCCACGGTGCTGCCCGCCGGAATGTCCAGCGTCAGCCCCTTCAGGATCGGGCGCCCGGCGTCATAGCCGAAGCGGACGTCCTCGAACCGGACATGGCCCTGGCCCACCCGCAGCGCCGGCGCTCCGGGGGCGTCGGTGACGTCGGCCTGCGTGTCGATCAGCTCGAACATCGCGGCCATGTCGATCACGCCCTGCCGGATCGTGCGATAGACCATGCCGAGCAGGTCGAGCGGCCGGAACAGCTGCGCCAGCAGCGTCGACACGAACACCACGTCACCGGCGGAGAAGCTGCCCCGGCTCCAGCCGAGCGCGACATAGGCCATCGCGCCGCCCAGCATCAGGTTGGTGATCGCGGCCTGCCCGATATTCAGCCACGCCAGCGAGTTTTCCGACACCGTCGCGGCCTTGGCATAGGCGTCCACCGCCGCCTCATACCGCCGCGCCTCGCGCGCCTCCGCGCCGAAATACTTCACCGTCTCGAAGTTGAGGAGCGAGTCGACCGCGTGCGCGACCGCGCCCGTATCCAGGTCGTTCATCCGCGTGCGCAGCGCGTTGCGCCAGTCGGTCACGATGCGCGTGAACCAGATATAGGCGCCGACCATCGCCACCGTCGCCGCGACCAGCCACGGGCCGAAGCTCTTCCAGAAGATGCCCAGCACCAGCCCCAGCTCCAGCACCGTGGGGGCGATGTTGAACAGCAGGAAATACAGCATCGTGTCGATGCTCTTGGTGCCCCGCTCCACCACCTTCGTCACGGCGCCCGTCCGCCGTTCCAGGTGGAAGCGCAGCGACAGGCCGTGCAGGTGGCGGAACACGTCGGCCGCCAGCCGCCGCGTCGCGTCCTGCCCGACGCGCTCGAACACCGCGTTGCGCAGATTGTCGAACAGCGTCGTCCCGAACCGCGCGGCGGCATAGCCCCCGACCAGCAGCATCACCAGCGTCGCCGCGCCGCGGTCGCCCACGCTCATCCGGTCGACCGCGTATTTCAGCGTATAGGCCGCGCCGAACACCTGCACGAACTTCGACGCGACGACGAGCAGCATCGCCCCCGCGATCCGCGCCCGCAGCATCGGCTGCCCCGCCGGCCAGAGATAGGGCAGGAAGCGGCGCAGCGTCGGCAACAGCGGCTGGTCGGCGCGGGAGGGCGGGGTGGTCTGGGGCGGCATCGGCCCCCATGTCGGGCCGCGCCGGCGGTTCCGCAATGGGACATGCTGTCAAGCCTTGTCCGTCGCACGCGCGGAACCCTCCACCCCGGCCGATGGTTCTGAAATACGGAAGGAATACAGCCATGGGCCCGATGTATTTCGTGATGGCGATCCTGGGATGCGCGGACGGCAGCGAGGATTGCCGCGCCGCTCGCATGGTGCCGATCCACTATACCAGCATGGCCGCCTGCCGCGCCGATCTGGCCGACCAGCTCGCCCGGAATACCGACGTGCCCTATCCGGTGATCGGCGCCGACTGCCGCCGTGCGGGCGTGGAGATCGCCGCGAACGGCCGCGCTAGGCCGCGCGGCTGAATCCCCAAGCGGCCGCCGCACGCGACATTGACCACCGCGCCCGCGCCGTTACGCTGGACGGCCGGGGGATGACGCGATGATGGGCCTGCTGACAGCACCGGATGCGATCGCCTTCACGGCGGCGATCGTGCTGATGCTCGCCATCGGGCTGGTCGAGGCGCTGGGCCTGGGCGCCAGCGGGTTCGACCTCGATCTGGGCATCGACCTCGATCATGGCGGGCTGCTCGGCTGGCTGGGGTTCGGCCGGGTGCCGTTGCTCGTGATGCTGGTCGCGTTCCTTGCCGCGTTCGGGATGCTAGGGCTGATCGGCCAGCAGATCGCACTGGAATGGCGCGGCGCGACGCTGCCGCCGCTCATCGCCATCCCGGTGGCGACGCTCGCCGCCTTGCCCGTCACCGCGCTGCTCGGCCGCGTCCTTGCCCGGATCATGCCGCATGACGAGACGACCGCGTTCGAGCTGGACGACCTCGTCGGTCGCGCGGGCACGATCACGCTCGGCCGCGCGGCGGCGGGCTCGCCGGCCCGGACCCGCGTCGCCGACCCGCACGGCCAGGTCCATCACGTCCTGGTCGAGCCCAACGATCCCGCTGCCGTGCTGGAGGAGGGGGACACCGTCCGCCTCGTCCGGCGCGAGGGGCAGGTCTTCCGCGCCATCCTGCACAGTACGCCCCGTTTCGAGAACTGGATCGATTGATGAACGACGTTGCGACGACCACGTCCGGGCTGACGACCATCCTGATCTATGCCGGGGTGCCGCTCCTCGCGCTCCTCATCATCGGCGTGGTGATGGCGCGCCTGTACCAGCGCGCGTCGAAGGAGATCGCCTTCGTCCGCACCGGCTTCGGCGGGGAAAAGGTGGTGATGAACGGCGGCGCGCTGGTGCTGCCCGTCCTGCATGAGACGATGCCCGTCAACATGAACACCGTCCGCCTCGCCGTGGAGCGGCGCGCGGGCGACGCGCTCATCACGCTCGACCGGCTGCGCATCGACGTTCGCGCGGAATTCTACGTCCGCGTCCGTCCCGATCGGGAGGCGCTGGCCACCGCCGCGCAGACGCTCGGCCAGCGGACCATGCACCCCGAGGCGCTGAAGGAGCTGGTCGAGGGCAAGTTCGTCGACGCGCTCCGCTCCGTCGCGGCGGGCATGACGATGAACCAGCTGCACGAACAGCGCAGCGAGTTCGTGCAGAAGGTGCAGCAGGTCTCCTCCGCCGATCTCGCGATGAACGGGCTTGAGCTGGAAAGCGTGTCGCTGACCGGGCTCGACCAGACCTCGATCGAGCATTTCAACGCGAACAATGCCTTCGACGCGGAGGGCCTGACCAAGCTGACCGAGCAGATCGAGCTGCGCAAGAAGGCCCGCAACGACATCGAGCAGGATACGCGCGTCCAGATCGAGACGAAGAATCTGGAGGCCTCACGCCAGTCCTTCCTCATCGCGCGCGACACCGAATTCGCGCGGCTGGAGCAGGAGCGCGAGCTCGAGGTGCGCCGCGCCGAACAGGCGTCGGAGGTCGCGCGCCAACAGTCCGATCGCCAGCGCGAGGCGGATCAGGCGCGTATCCTCGCCAAGCAGCAGACCGATGCCGCGCAGATCGAGGCGGATCGCGCCGTCCAGCAGGCGCGGATCGCGCAGGCGCAGGCGCTGGAAATCGCGCGGCAGGAACAGCAGATCGCCGTCCAGAACAAGAGCCGCGAGGAAAGCCAGGCGCGGGCCGAGGCGGATCAGGCGCGCGCCGATGCGGTCGCTGCCGAGGAACGCGTCTCGACCGCGCGCGAGACGGAGGTGGCGGAGCGCGCCAAGCGGATCGAGCTGATCGACGCCGCGCGCGAGGCGGAACGCGCGGCGATCGCGATCCGCGTCGAGGCGGAAGCGGAGGCGCAGGCCGCCGCCAACCGCGCCGCCGCGATGCGCGCGGCTGCCGAGGGTGAGGCGGAGGCGGAAAAGCTGCGCGCCGACGCCGCCCGCGTCCGCTTCGAGGTGGAGGCCGCCGGCCAGCGCGCGATCAACGCGGCGGCCAATCTGCTGTCGGCCGATCAGGTGTCGCTGCAGACGAAGCTGGCGCTGCTGAAGGTGCTGCCCGACCTGATCCGCGAGGCGGCGCGGCCGATGGAGGCGATCGACAGCATCCGCATCGTCCAGGTCGACGGCCTGACGCAGGGCGGTGGCGGCGCGACGGCGGCCGAGGGGGCGGGGGCCGGCGACGGCAACCTCGCCAACTCCGCCGTCGCCGCCGCGCTCCGCTACCGCGCGCAGGCGCCGGTGATCGACAGCCTGATGAAGGAACTCGGCCTCGACGGCGGCACGCTCGACGGCCTCGTAAAGGGCGCGGTCACGACCCCGCCGCCGTCGGGTGGCTGAGGAGCGGCGAGTGGTGGAGACCGGCCTGACCGCTTTTAAATACAAAAGGGCTGGAGCGGACGTCGCACTTCGATCTACCTGAAGGTATGGACCGCCAACTCCTTGTCATCTGCGCGCTGACAGCGGGCATCAACCTCATTGGAACGCTCGCTTACGCTGCCCGGGTCGCGGGCGTGCGGACCGGTCGGATCGCAATGAGCTTCGCGCTATTTAATATGCTGGTGCTGGTGAGCCGCACGTCCAACAGCTTTCTTGGTCCTTTATTGGCAAAGCGCATCGAAACTCGGATAGCGCATGGCGGCGGAGCTTCTTTAATCCACGATTTCAGGATCGTTCTTACGAGTGCGACACTCGCGGTATTCTTCGGCATCCTTCTCGTACCTACCGGCCAGCGACTGTTCGCTCGGGCTATTGGCTACTTTCAGCAGCATCGATCGACGGGAAAAATGCTTCTGCGAACGGCGACACCAGCCGGGCTCACCGCCATAAAGCAGAGTGTTCATTTGCCAGTACGCAAGCACCTTCGTGATCTGGTTAGGCCGCGAGGGGTTGGATGGGGTGTTCTAGCGGCCAACGTTTTCGCCCAGGCGCTTATAACTGTTGGTGTACTTGCCTCTTTATACGCTGGCTACCTGAATCCCGAATTTCGGGTTACCGCATCACAACTGTCTGCGGTAATCAACGGATTTGCTACCATCCTTCTCTTCGCTCTGATTGATCCACAGCTTTCTGTGATGACTGACGACGTGGTGGAGGGCCGAGTTGATGCGCCCCTATTTCGCCGAACAATCGTATGGATCTCATTGAGCCGGCTTCTAGGAACCCTGCTCGCACAGGTGTTCTTCGTTCCGGCAGCACTGCTTATTTCCCTAACAGCCTCGCTCGTTTGACCCAGCCCCACATGAACAAGCGGCCAGTGTTGGCCATTGGCATCGGCAGCTCATTGGCTTTAATCGGGCGTAACCGGTCAGTCCGACGTCAGGCGCCAGAAGAACCCCGGCATCGCCCCCCCCCCGGAACCAGTATCTCGCTCCCACCGTCAGCACGTGACGGGCAGCACACGCACCGGGAAGTTCACCGACCGCGCGATGAAGCACATCGCGTGGGCGCGCTCGTGCAGCGCCGCGATCGCACCCGCGTCGCTTGCCCCCGCCAGCGCCACGCGGGGCCGCAGCACGACCTCGACGAACTGGCCGGCGCCGTCCGCCTGCTCCGTCATCACGCCCTCGGCCGCATCCTCATAGGCGGTGACGACGACGCCAGCACCCGCGCACAGCCCCAGGAACCACAGCTTGTGGCAGGCGGACAACGACGCGACGAGCAGCTCCTCCGGGTTCCACCGTGCCGGGTCGCCGCGAAAGGCGGGATCGGACGATCCCGCGATCGGCGGCTTGCCCGCCGCCGCGATCACATGGTCGCGCGCATAGCCGCGATAGCCGGCCGTCCCCGCGCCGGTGTTGCCGGTCCACACGACCCGGACGGGATAGTGATGCAGCCGATCGCCCATGTCCTTCTCCTTCCGCACAGGCCCCCCTGTCCCTTGCCCGCCACATCTGGCAAGGGGCCGTGACACTCCCGCGCGCATCGCTGCGCCTTTCCCGAACGAGCCTGCCCGTGACCTCTCCCCGCCGTACCTTCGCGATTATCTCCCACCCCGACGCGGGCAAGACGACGCTGACTGAAAAGCTGCTGCATGTCGGCGGCGCGATCCACCTCGCCGGCGAGGTGAAGGCGCGGGGCCAGAACCGGCGCGCCCGGTCGGACTGGATGAAGATCGAGCAGCAGCGCGGCATCTCCGTCACCTCCTCGGTGATGACGTTCGAGAAGGACGGCGTGACCTTCAACCTGCTCGACACGCCGGGGCACGAGGATTTCTCGGAGGATACCTATCGCACGCTGACCGCGGTCGATTCAGCGGTCATGGTGATCGACGCGGCGCGTGGCATCGAGGCGCAGACGCGCAAGCTGTTCGAGGTCTGCCGCCTCCGCTCCGTGCCGATCATCACCTTCGTCAACAAGGTCGATCGCGAGGGCCGCTCGCCGTTCGAACTGCTCGACGAGATCGCCGACGTGCTGGCGCTGGACGTCGCACCGATGAACTGGCCGATCGGCATGGGCGGCGAGTTCGAGGGGATCATGGACCTGTCGACCGGCCGGATCAGCCGGCCGGAGGGCGACAGCCGCACCTTCCAGGGGACCACCGACACCGCGCCCCTGTCCGACCGCTTCGCCGAGGAGGTGGAGCTGGCGCAGGGCGGCTATGCCCCCTTCGATGGCGAGGCGTATCGCCACGGCGACCTGACGCCCGTCTATTTCGGCTCCGCGCTCAAGGATTTCGGCCCGGGTGAGCTGATCGCCGCGCTGGCCGACTATGCGCCGCCGCCGCGCGCGCAGCCGGCCGAGCCCGCGCCCGTCGCACCCGACGGCAGCGAGGTGACGGGCTTCGTCTTCAAGGTGCAGGCCAATATGGACCCGCAGCACCGCGACCGCATCGCGTTCATGCGGCTATGCTCTGGCACGTTCAAGCGCGGCATGAAGCTGACGCCGACCGGCCATGGCAAACCGATCGCGGTCCACTCGCCGATCCTGTTCTTCGCGCAGGATCGCGAGATCGCGGACGAGGCGTATCCCGGCGACATCATCGGCATCCCAAATCACGGCACGCTGCGCGTCGGCGATACGCTGTCGGAACGGGCGGCGGTGCGCTTTACCGGCCTGCCCAATTTCGCGCCCGAAATCCTGCGCCGCGTCGCGCTGAAGGACCCCACCAAGACCAAGCAGCTGCGCAAGGCGCTGGACGACATGGCCGAAGAGGGCGTGACGCAGGTCTTCTATCCCGAAATCGGGTCGAACTGGATCATCGGCGTCGTCGGCCAGCTGCAGCTGGACGTGCTGCTCAGCCGGCTGGATGCCGAATACAAGGTCGCCGCCGCGCTGGAGCCCGCGCCCTTCGACACCGCGCGCTGGATCACCGCGGACGATCCCGCCGACCTAAAGGCGTTCATGGACCTGAACCGTGCGGCGATGGCGAAGGATCGCGACGGCAACCCCGTCTTCCTGGCCAAGAGCGCGTGGGAGGTCGGCTACGTCGCGGATCGCTATCCCAAGGTTAAGTTCGCCGCGACGCGCGAACGCTGAGCCCCGGCAGGCCCGGGGCGGCGTCGCCACCGGCGCGCCCCTTTCGGGCCGTCACCCCATCGCGCGCGCCAGCGGCAGCCGCAGCACGCGGTGGTTCGCGGTCATGTACAGGACGCGCCCGGCCTCTCCGAAGCAGCAATTGGCGATCGGCCCGTCGCCCGACGCGATCAGGCCCAGCGGCTTGGCCTCGGGCGTCATCACCATCAGCCCGCCCGGCACCGAGCAGAACAGCGTGCCGTCGCGCGCCACCTTCATCCCGTCCGGCAGGCCGGGCGCGTCCGGGGCCATCATCGGCTTCGCATCCAGCAGCACGCGCCCGCGCACCACGCCGCCCGCCGGATCGAGATCATAGACCATGATGCGCGGCGCCGCCGGATCGGAGACGGAGACGTACAGCCGCCGCTCGTCGGGCGACAGCGCGATGCCGTTGGGAAAGGTCAGGTCCGCGACCGCCAGCGTCACCCGCCCATCGGGGCCCGCGCGATAGACGCCGTTGTGCGGCAGCTCCTTCAGCGGCGAACTATCCCCCTGCGTCAGCCCATATGGCGGGTCGGTGAACCAGATCGCACCGTCGCGCGCCACGGCCAGATCGTTGGGGCTGTTGAACTTCTTGCCGCGATACGTCGCCACCGCGACGGTGCGGCGGCCGGTCTTCAGATCGACGCGGTCGATGCTCCGCCCGCCGCTGTTCGCGATCAGCAGCGCGCCCGTCCTGTCGAGCGCCAGCCCGTTCGCCCCCGGCTCGCGCACCGCCGCCGGATCGGTTCCCGCCGCGCCGGACGGATCGAGCGACGTCTCCGCCCGGCCGCCCGGCCGCCAGCGGCGCACGATGTTCGCGGGCGGGTCGGAAAACAGCAGATAGCCGCCCTGCGGCACCCACACCGGCCCTTCCGCCCAGCGGATATCGGTCGCGATGACGGTCGGCATCGATCCCGGCGCGACGATCCGGTCGAACGCGGGCGACAGGCTTCGCACGGCGGGGACGGGGGCTGCGGTCGGGGCCGCGGGCGCGGCAAGGACACGCACGGGCAGGACGGCGAGCGCGGCGGCACCGGCCAGGAAGGCGCGGCGATCCACCGGCGCACCGGCGGGACAGGACTGGGAGCGGGACATGCCCCCTCCTACCGCGATACGGCACGGTCCGTCACCCCGGCCGCGACCGATGGTCGCCGCGTCCCGGTTGATGGCGGCCGGACGCGCGGCACATCGGGCGGCTGTCGTGCGCCGCACGCCATGCGCCTGGCTTGCGGATCGGGCCCACGCATCCGCGCCCGACCCTTCAGCCGCGACCCTTCAAGCCTCGCTCGTCTCGCGGGCGGCGACGTCGTCGGCGGCCAGGGCGGCCACCAGCGAATCGCGCACGGCGATCAGTTCGGCCCGATTCGCGCCACGCGGGCGGCTCTTCGCCTCGGCCGCCAGCAATTGCTGGACGCCGCGGATCGTATAGCCCTCCCGGTTGAGCAACGCGTCGATCCGCCGGACCAGCGCCGCATCCTCGGGCCGGTAATAGCGGCGGTTGCCCGCGCGGGTCAGCGGTCGCAGCGTGGGAAAGCGGGTTTCCCAATAACGCAGCACGTGATGGGGCAGGCCGGTTTCCGCCGACAGTTCGCCGATGGTCCGTAGTGCCCCGCTCGCTTTCGGCGTGGGGGGCGACATGGATCAGGCACCGCCCGCGACGATGCGGTCGCGCATCATCTGGCTGGCACGGAACGTCAGCACCCGGCGCGGTGCGATCGGCACCTCCACCCCGGTCTTGGGATTGCGCCCCACGCGCTCGCCCTTGTCGCGCAGCACGAAGGTGCCGAACCCCGAAATCTTCACATTTTCCCCGGAAGACAGCGCCTCGCACATCTCGTGCAGGATCTGCTCCACGATCGTCGCCGAATCGGCGCGGCTCAACCCCACTTCACGATGCAATGCTTCGGCCAGATCGGCGCGGGTCAGCGTTCCAACGTCCGTCATACAATCCCCATATCCCCCCGGATGTGGTCATCGTATACAAACGTATTTGTAAGAGGAAAGGGCGTTTTCCGCCTCGATTTGCGTCAGAACCGGATCACCGCCGCGCCCCAGGTGAAACCGCCGCCCATCGCCTCGAGCACGACGATGTCATTTTCCTTCACGCGGCCGTCACGAACCGCGGCGTCCAGCGCCAGCGGCACCGACGCGGCGGAGGTGTTGGCATGGCGGTCGACGGTCATCACCACCTTGTCGGCGGGCAGGCCCAGCTTCTTCGCGGTCGCATCCAGGATGCGCGCATTGGCCTGATGCGGGACGACCCAGTCGACGTCCCCGGTCGTCAGCCCCGCCAGCTCCAGCGATTCGCCCATCACCGCCGCCAGGTTGACGACCGCGTGGCGAAACACCTCGCGCCCCTTCATCCGCAGCTTGCCGACCGTGCCCGTGGTGGAGGGGCCGCCATCGACATAGAGCAGGCCGTTGTGCCGGCCATCGGCGTGCAGCCGCGTCGCCAGGATGCCGCGCCCCTCGGCCGCGTCGCTCTCCCGGCCTTCCAGTACGATCGCGCCGGCACCGTCGCCGAACAGCACGCAGGTGGTGCGGTCCTCCCAGTCGAGCAGCCGCGAAAAGGTCTCGGCGCCGACGACGAGGGCGCGGGTGGCGGCCCCCGTCGCCAGGAACTTGTCGGCGGTGGCGACCGCGTAGACGAAGCCGGCGCAGACCGCCTGCAAGTCGAAGGCGGCGCCCGCCTGGATGCCGAGGCCGGCCTGGATCTGCGTCGCGGTGGACGGAAAAGTGTGGTCCGGCGTCGAGGTCGCGCAGATCACGAGGTCGATCGTCGAAGGCTCGATGCCGGCATCCTGCAGGGCCGCCTGCGCGGCCTTGATGCCGAGCACCGAGGTGGTCTCGTCCGGCTCGGCGATGTGGCGCTGGCGGATGCCGGTGCGCTGGATGATCCAGTCGTCCGAGGTGTCGACGCGGGCGGCGAGGTCGTCGTTGGTGACGGTCGTCCGCGGCAGGTAGGAGCCGCAGCCCCGCACCACCGAGCGAAGGCGGGTCATGAGGCGTCCTCCTATGCCGAAACGGTCTTCATGCCGAGGCTTGGGCCGGCGTCGCGTCGAGGCGCTCCCGGATCGTCCGCATCAGGTCATGGCGGGCCATGTCGTAGGCGAGGTCGACCGCCGCGGCGAAGCCCTCGGCATCGGCGGCGCCGTGGCTCTTGATGAC
>CAJYLQ010000056.1 GCA_913775975.1 uncultured Sphingomonas sp.
GCGGCGTCAGGCCGACATGGCCGACCACGGGGATGCCGCGCTCCGTCAGAAAGCGGACGGTGGGGGCCATCGCCTCGCCGCCTTCCAGCTTGACCGCCGCCGCACCGGTTTCCTTGAGCAGCCAGGCGGCATTCTCGAACGCCTTTTCGGGCGAGGCCTCGTAGCTGCCGAACGGCATGTCGATGACAACGATCGCATGGTAGCTGCCGCGCACCACTGCCGCGCCGTGCGCCGCCATCATCTGGAGCGTGACCGGCACCGTCGAGGGCAGGCCATAAACCACCTGCCCCAGACTGTCGCCGACCAGCAGCATGTCGCAATGCGGATCGAGCAGCTGCGCGGTGCGGACGGTATAGGCGGTCAGCATCACCACCGGCTCCGCCGTGACGCCATCCGCCTTGCGCGCGCGGATCGCGGGGACGGTCAGGCGCTTCAGCGGCGCGGGCGTGGGGTTGGCGCGGCTGGTCGCGGTGTCGATCGTGTAGGTCGTGGACATGCGCGCGGGTTCTAGCGACTGCCGGCCGTGTCGGCCAGCGTGGTCAAAGGTCTGAAATTCCGTCCGGTGCCGCCGCGAACGTTGAGACTGTTGAGACATGTGACCGGTTTCGCCGCCCCAATGTTGAGACTCCGGGGCAAGACACATATCGGGGAAGGCGGACCGGCGATTCATCCCCGCGACGATGCCATGGACTGCGGCGTGTAGGACAGCGCGCCGCCCCGTCAGAAGGCCTCCCCGTCAGAACAGCGCGGCGTACCGTTCCGGCTTGAACCCCGCCTCCAGCCGGTCGCCATCGACCAGCATCGGCCGTTTTATCATGGAGGGCTGCGCGAGCATCAGCGCGATCGCCCGATCCGCATCCAGCCCGGCCTTCTCCGCGTCGGGCAGCTTGCGAAAGGTGGTCCCGGCCCGGTTCAGCACCGCCTCCCACCCCAGCCGGTCGACCCAGCCGCGCAAGGTGTCCGCGTCGATCCCCGCTTTCTTGTAATCATGGAACGCGTAGCCGACGCCGCGCTGATCCAGCCATGTCCGGGCCTTCTTCACGGTGTCGCAATTGGGGATGCCGTATATCGTCGCCGTCATCGTCGTTCTCGCAGGGCTGAAACGCCTTCGATAGCGACAAATGACCGCAAAGGCAGTCCACCCGTCACGGCGCGCCGCCGTCACGTGCGCGACCGGCGCCTCGGCGTTGCCGCCGACCTGCGTTCACGGACCTTGGCGACCGATGGCACCGTGGCGCGGCGTGCCTTGCGGGGTGATCTCTACCTGCCGCACGGTGCCACCGCTGCGCCGATAGACCTCGTAATAAGGCCCTTCCCCGCGAACCTCCTCGATCATGAGGATCGGCCCCGCTGCGGCGATCGTCGGCAATACGGCGCGGACCGCCGGCGGCAGGTCGGTGGCCGCGACCACGCGTTCGACGACCAGCGCCCCACTCTCCTCGCGCTCGATGGCGACGCGACGCATGCCACCCCAGTATAGCTGGATCTCGCGCTCGTCGCCCGGCGCGACATAGGCTACCCAGGCCTGGTGGATCGCCATGATCTTGCCGCCCGACAGGCTGAACATCGCAACGCCGGACGCGACCATGGCGAACAGCCCGATACGCCGGAACACGCTTTCCCGCATCAGCGACAGCACGGGCCGTGACGCTAGCGACGCCAGCACCGCCGCGACCGCGACCAGCCCGCCAGCGACCAGGGCCGAGCGCGGCAGCAGCCCGAACCCGGCGTATAGCGCGATCTTGAGGAGGTGCAGCAGCACCTCGTTGGTCGCGCGTGTGGCGACGATCTCGTTTTTGGTCAGCCCCATACGGTAATAGCCGCGGTTGAAGATGACCCCGACGGCACCCGTGAACCCCGACAGCAATCCCGCCGCGACGCCCAGCCACGGCAGGCGGCGGAGCGGTAGCGATGGCCCTGCCTCCGATGGCGGGTGAGGGCGCACCAGCGCGGGCAGGTTGAGCAGCAGGAAACAGCCGAGCAGGAACTCGACATACACCGCATCGAAGCGTGTCAGCAGCCATGCCCCGACTGCCGCGGCCGGCAGCGCCGTGGGCACGAAGCACCTCACGACGTCCCAGCGAACATGCTGCCGGAACAGCCAGATACGGGAGATGGAGCTGGTCGCCGTGCCGATCGAGAGCGCACCGGGGATGGACGCGACCGGCAGGACCAGTCGCAGCAGCGGTACGAGGACCAGCCCGGCTCCGCCGCCCGCCACCGCACTGACGACGAAGGCGAGAAACGCGGCGATAAAGATCAGGGCGACGACCATCGGGACGCCATAGCGGCCGGCGCGGGTTGCGCCCACGGCGATCGATCGCCGCTGTCCGGACGATCGATGACCCTGCCTGAGGTTCGACCATCCGTCTTGGGGCGGCGGTGTGGCGGCCGTCCGGATGAGGGGCATTCCCCGCCCGCTTGGCATTCCCGACGCCATCGGCCATCACGCCCCCTATCCACGCCGAAGTCCTGGAGATTGCCGATGCGTCACCTGCTGTCCGCCCTGCCGCTCGCGGCGATGATGGTCGCCGCCATGCCCGTCGTGGCGCAGGATCGCGACGGCGAGGATCACCCCGCCCTCGCCCGCTATCCCGGATCCAGCATCACCGGCTATCGCGCGCCATCGCTCGACGAGATCGTGATGCCGACCGGCCCGATCGCGAAGGAGGATGCCGAAACCAACCGCCGGACGCTGACCGGCAAGGTCACGCACATCGACTACCAGATCTCGCCCGCCACCGCGCCGCTCCAGATCGAGCGCTATTTCGCTGGTCAGCTGGCGGCGAACAAGTTCGAGACCGTCTATTCCTGCGTCGGCCCCGCCTGCGGCCACGACATGAGTGCGCTGATCCTGAATTCGGGCAAGGTCGCGCCAACGGGACTGGCGGACGGCCTGTTCAACGATCGCAACCGGGTGATCGTCGCGCGACGGGGGGCGCTCTGGGTGCTGCTGCACATCGCGGAGGGGCCGGATCGGTCGGTCGTCTATGCGGCGGTCGTCGAGGCGGAATAGTCGGGGCAATCTCCGGGGCGGGCGGTCATGTGACACGTCAGGCTTCGCTTGATCCACGATAATTCTGAGAGGGGAACACGCCCGTTTCGGCGCGAAGCCGCAGTTCGGGGATGACGAACCGTCCCGATCCTGTACACTTCGCGCGCATGACCGAGATGTTGGGGGACATTCGCCGGATCATCTACACGAGCAAGGCGCGATACCTGCCCGATGCGGAGGTGGAGGCGCTGTACCGCGTGTCGATCGATCGCAACCGCCGCGAGGGGGTGACGGGGCTGCTGCTGTATGACGGCGCACGATTCCTGCAGGCGATCGAGGGGCAGGACGCGGTGGTGCGGGCGACCATGTCCCGCATCCTGCGCGATTCCCGGCACCAGCATGTCCACCTGACCTTCCACGCCCCCGTGGCCGCGCGCGCCTTTGCCGGATGGTCGATGGCCCAGACGGGCGCACGCCCCCATCTGCGCGCACCCGCCTTCCTGATGGCGGTGAAGACCGAGGTGGAGGGGCTGGCCGATGTGCAGTTGCAGGCGCTGTTCATCGGCTTTGCGAAGCTGGCGACGACCCGGGCGTGATCCCGGCCATCGTCCCGCTCGTCGCGGATCGGGCGATCAGCATTGGTGCAAAGCCGCCCGGCGGTGTTTAGATAGGGCATGGCCCACCCCTTCTTTTCGCTTCATCGCCAGCGCATGATCCGCGTCGCGGCGGCGACCCCGCCCGCCAGCGTCGGGGACGTTCCCGCCAATGCGGAGCGTACGATCGCGCTGGCAAGGGACGCGGACGCGCGCGGGTGCGACCTGGTGGTTTTCCCGGAACTGAACCTGACCAGCTACGCGATCGACGACCTGCACCTGCAATCGGCGCAGCAGGCGGCGACGCTGGCGGGAATCGCGGCGGTCGCGGCCGCCTCCGCCGGGCTGAAGCCGTTGCTGCTGGTCGGCGCGGCGATCCTGCGCGCCGGGCGCCTCTACAATTGCGCGGTGGCGGTCCATCGCGGCCGGGTGCTGGGCGTCGTGCCCAAGACCTATCTGCCCAACTATCGCGAATATTACGAGAAGCGCTGGTTCGCGAGCGGTGGCGGGCTGACCGGCCTCGCCATCGATCTGGGGCCGGCGGGCGGACCGGTGCCGTTCGGCGTCGACCTGATCTTCGCGGCGGACGACCTGCCCTTCTTCACCGTCCATGCGGAGATCTGCGAGGATTACTGGGCGCCCACCCCGCCCTCCACCGCCGGCGCGCTGGCGGGAGCGCTGGTGTGCTGCAACCTGTCGGCCAGCAACATCGTGATCGGCAAGGCGCGGGAGCGGGCGATGCTGGCGGCGGCGCAATCGGCGCGCGGCGTGTGCGCCTATGTCTATTCCGCCGCCGGGATCGGGGAGAGCACGACCGACCTCGCCTGGGACGGACAGGGCTTCGTCTATGAACTGGGCGAGTTGCTGGTCCAGTCGGAACGGTTCGCGCGGGGTCCGCAGCTGGCGGTGGCGGATGTCGATGCCGAGCGACTGCTGCAGGAGCGGTCGCGCTTCGGCACGTTCAACGATGCCGCGCGCGAGGCGGGGCATCCCGAAACCGCGTTCCGCCGCATCGGCTTCACGCATGGCGAGGATATGACCGACGCCGACGATCGCGGCGGGCTGGAACGCGCGATCCGCCGCTTCCCCTTCGTTCCCAACGACCCCGACAAGCGCGACGCCGAATGTTACGAGGCGTTCAACATCCAGGTTGAGGGGCTGGCCAAGCGGCTGGAGGCGGCCCACGCCAGGACGCTGGTGATCGGCGTGTCGGGCGGGCTCGATTCGACGCATGCGCTGATCGTCGCCGCCAAGGCGATGGACCGGCTGGGCCGGCCGCGCGACGCGATTCTGGGCTTCACCATGCCCGGCTTCGCGACCGGAGAGGGGACGAAGGCGCATGCCTGGGCGCTGATGCGCGCGCTGGGCATCGCGGCCGAGGAGATCGACATCCGCCCCGCCGCCCGCGTGATGCTGGCCGATATGGGCCACCCCTTCGCCGACGGACAGCCCGTATACGACGTGACGTTCGAGAATGTGCAGGCGGGCCTGCGCACCGATTACCTGTTCCGGCTGGCCAACCAGCGCGGCGGGATCGTGCTGGGCACGGGCGACCTGTCCGAACTGGCGCTGGGCTGGTGCACCTATGGCGTCGGCGACCAGATGAGCCATTATGCCGTCAATGCCGGCGTGCCCAAGACGCTGATCCAGTTCCTGATCCGCTGGTGCATCCGCACTGGCCAGTATGACGATGCGACGCATCAGGTGCTGGCCGGGATCCTGGCGCAGGAGATCAGCCCTGAACTGGTGCCCGCCGACGCCGATACCGGCGCGCTGCAATCGACCGAGGCGATGATCGGCCCCTATGCGCTGAACGACTTCTTCGCGCATTACGTGCTGCGCCACGGACTGGCGCCGTCGAAGATCGCGTTCCTCGCCTGGCACGCGTGGCGCGACGCGGCGGCGGGGCGCTGGCCGGCGGATGTTCCGGAAGAGGCGCGGGTCGCCTATGACCTGCCGACGATCCGGCTGTGGCTGGAGCGGTTCTGCACGCGCTTCTTCCAGACGAGCCAGTTCAAGCGGTCCGCCATCCCCAACGGCCCGAAGGTGTCGAGCGGCGGCGCCGTCTCCCCGCGCGGGGACTGGCGCGCGCCGTCCGACGGCACCGCGCGTGTCTGGCTGGAGGAGATCGCGCGCACCATGCCGGGGGAGGCGGGATAACGGGCGCGGCGGGCTAATCGCCTGCTTCTCCCTGCCCCGCCGGATCGGCTGGCCGCAACCTGACGGATGCGTCATCCAATCTGCTTGAAATGAAGCCCGGAGGCGCGCATTGTGACCGCCTGATGACAACGCCTCCTCCGGATGGATCGCGCGATCGCCGGATCGAGGATCCTTCCAATCTCTGGCTGATCCACCCGTTGGGGCGATGGCTGCTGCCGTTCGCGCTGCGGATGCGCGTGTCCGCCAACATGGTATCCGTGACGGGGCTGATCGTCGGCGCGGGCGCGGCGCTGGCGTTTTCGCGGTTCGGGCAGCCGGGGTTCGCGTGGCTGGGCCTAGCCCTCGCGATCGGCTGGCTGGTGCTGGACGGGCTGGACGGCATGGTCGCGCGCGCGACCCGCACGTCGAGCGCGCTCGGCCGGATGCTGGACGGGCTGTGCGACCACGGCGTCTTCACGCTGATCTATGTCGCGATGGCGCTGCGCATCGGTACGGCGGGCGGCTGGGCGCTGGCGGTCGCGGCGGGGGTCGCCCATGCGCTGCAATCGAGCCTGTACGAGGGGGAGCGCGCGCGCTTCCACCGCCGGCAGCGCGGCCTCGCCGTAGAGGCGGCACCGCCGCAGCAGGCGGGCGCCCTGGTGCGCGTCTATGACCGGGTCGCGGGCCTGCCCGAGCGGCTGGGCGCCGCGTTCGAGGCACGGCTGCGCGTCGCCGCCGATCCGCGGGAGCTTGGCGGTCGCTATGCCGCCGCCGCCGTCGCGCCGATGCGGCTGCTGGCGCTGCAGACCGCCAACATGCGCGTCCTGGCGATCTTCCTCGCCTGTCTGGCCGCCGATCCCCGCCTGTTCTGGTGGTTCGAGATCGCGCCGCTTTCCATCGCGCTCGTCGCGGGCCTGATCTGGCACCGCCGCGTCGAGCGTGGCTTCTTTCATTCTGGGCTGCCCGCATCATCGGGTATCATCGTCAAGGGACACGGACACTAATGGGCACCATCCGCATCGCCATCGTCGGCATCGGCAATTGCGCGAGCAGCCTCGTACAGGGGCTCGAATATTATCGCGAGGGCGCCAACGACACGGTCGGCCTGATGCACTGGGAGATGGGCGGCTACCGGCCCGCCGACATCAAGGTCGTCGCGGCCTGGGACGTCGACAGCCGCAAGGTGGGCCGCGACGTGGCCGAGGCGATCTTCGCCAAGCCGAACTGCACCGCCGTGTTCGCCGCCAACGTGCCCGCGACCGGCACGATCGTGCGGATGGGCGCGGTGATGGACGGCGTCGCCGATCATATGAGCGATTACAAGGACGAGCGCACCTTCATCGTCGCCAACGACACGCAGCCGACCAAGGCCGACGTGGTGGCGGAGCTGAAGGCGTCGGGCGCCGACGTGCTAATGAACTACCTGCCGGTCGGCAGCCAGGAGGCGACCGAGTTCTACGCCGAATGCGCGCTGGAAGCGGGCGTCGCCTTCGTGAACAACATTCCGGTCTTCATCGCGTCCAACCCCGAATGGGCGGCGCGGTTCGAGGATGCGGGCGTGCCGATCATCGGTGACGATATCAAGGCGCAGCTGGGCGCGACGATCGTCCACCGCGTGCTGACCGACCTGTTCGCCAAGCGCGGCGTGAAGCTGGACCGGACGTACCAGCTGAACACGGGCGGCAACACCGACTTCCTCAACATGTCGAACCACCGCCGCCTGGCATCGAAGAAGGTGTCGAAGACCGAGGCGGTGCAGTCCGTCGCGGCGGAGCGGCTGGAGGACGACAACGTCCATATCGGCCCCAGCGACTATGTGCCGTGGCAGAACGACAACAAGGTCTGCTTCCTGCGCATGGAGGGCCAGCTGTTCGGCGGCGTGCCGATGAACCTGGAACTGCGCCTGTCGGTCGAGGATTCGCCCAATTCGGCGGGCGTCGCGATCGACATGATCCGCTGCGCCAAGATCGCGAAGGATCGCGGGCTGAAGGGCGTGATCGATCCCGCTTCGGCCTATTTCTGCAAGCATCCGCGCACGCAGATGACCGACGATATCGCGCAGACCGAGGTCGAGCGCTTCATCGCCGCCGCCTGACGGGACGCGACCGATGATCCGCACCGCCGTGCTGCTCGCCGCCGGCCATGGCAGCCGGCTGCGGCTGTCGGCGCCCTACAAGCCGCTCTGCCCGGTGGCGGGGCGGCCGCTGATCGATCATGCGCTGGGCGGACTGGCGGCGGCCGGGATCGAGCGGGCGGTGGTGGTGCTGGGCTATGGCGCGGGCGCAGTGGCGGAGCATCTGGCCGAAACGCGCTGGCCGCTGTTCGTGGAGGCGGTGTTCACGCCCGATCATCGCCAGCCCAACGGCGTCTCCGTCCTGTCCGCCGCGCCCGCGCTGGCGGGCGAGGAGGCGGTGCTGGCGATGTGCGACCATCTGGTGACGCCCGCGCTCTATCGCCGGCTGGCCGAAACGGGCGCGCAGGGCGGCGCGACGCTGGGCATCGACCGGCGGATCGGCCATCCCTGGGTTGATCCCGACGACGTCACCTGGGTTCGCACGGCGGGCGACGCGATCACCGATATCGGCAAGGGGCTGGCGGATGCCGACTGCTACGACACCGGCATCTTCGCGATCGGCCCGGCGCTGTTCGCGGCGCTGGGCAGCTTCGGCGCGCCGTCGCTGACCGACGGGATGCGCCTGCTGGCGGGCGAGGGCCGCGCACGCGTGGTCGATTGCAGCGACCTCGACTGGATCGACGTGGACGACCCCGCCGCGCTCGCCAAGGCGGAAGCGTGGCAGGGGGCGCTGGCGGCGTAGGGAGGCGCTCTTCCGCACTCGGAACGTCCGATCGACCGAGGGTCGGACGATACCAAAACGAACCGGCAGGTCCTCCCTTGGAGGACTCGCTGCAAAACTCCCCGCACCATCCCGGCGAAGGCCGGAATCCAGTTGATCAGGGGTCGGTGGGCCGCTCGATTCGTTCCGCAACTAGACCCCCGGCCTTCGCCGGGGTGGCCGGTATCTCCAAAGAGGCGACCTGGCCCGTTTGCTAGAGCGTCCGCCCCGCAAACCCCTACCAGCTCACCCGCACCGGCGTGCCGGGCGGTGCGTCGAGGCCGGGGATCGCGACCTCCACCCCGCCGACCGACGCGCGGCCCGCGCCCAGCGCCGCGCCCATGACCACACCGCCCGGCAGCATCGCGGCGGGCGTCCCCTGCCCCGTCACGCGACCCTGATCGATCAGGACGAGGTGATCGCCCAGCGCCCGCGCCTCTTCCGCGCTGTGCGTGACGTACAGCATCGGCAGGCCGAACCGCGCGCGGAGCGCGGCGATGAACGCCAGCACCTCTCCCCGCAAGCCCGCGTCCAGTGCGGAAACCGGCTCGTCGAGCAGCAGCAGGTCCGGCTGAGCAAGGAGCGCGCGGCCAAGCGCGACGCGCTGCCGCTCACCCCCCGACAGCGCGCGGGGCAGGCGGTGGAGCAGATGGCCGATCGCCAGCACCTCCACCACCGCGTCCCAGCCGATCCGCCGCTCGCCCTCCGCGCGCGTCCAGCCGTAGCGAAGGTTCCGCTCGACCGAGAGGTGCGGGAACAGATGCGCCTGTTGCTGGACGAAGCCGATCCGCCGCCGCTCGGGTGGGACATGCCGGCCGGTCGCGCTGTCGGTCAGGACGCGATCGCCCAGCGCGACCCGCGCCGCCTCCGCCCGCGCCAGCCCCGCGACGACGGCAAGCGTCGCGGACTTGCCCGCACCCGACGGGCCGAACAGCACGGTCACGCCATCGGCCGGCCCCTCGAGCGCGATATCGAGCGTGAAGCCCGCCAGTCGCCGCCGGACCGCGACCGACAGGCTCATCGCGCCGCCCGCCGCCGGCCGAGCGCCAGCAGCGCCTCCGATGCGAGCAGCCCCGCCAGCGCGACGCCCAGCGCGATGCCCGACAGGCGCAGCGCCGCCCCCTCCCCGCCCGGCACCTGCAACGCCGCATAGATGGCGAGCGGCAGCGTTTGCGTTTCGCCCGGGATGCTGGCGGCGAAGGTGATGACCGCGCCGAATTCTCCCAGCGACGCGGCGAAGCCGACGACGGCGGCGGCGAGCAATCCCGGCGCGGCGAGCGGCAGCACGATCGTGACCGCCCGGTCCCAAGGCCCCGCCCCCAGCGTGCGCGCGGCCGCCTCCAGCGCGGGATCGACCGCCTCGATCGCCTGCCGCGCCGCGCGCAGCATCAGCGGAAACGCGCACACCCCCGCCGCCAGCGACGCGCCCGCCGGGGTGAAGGCCAGCCGGATGCCCAGCGCCCGGTCCAGCCAGCCGCCCACCGGCCCCTCCACCCCGAACAGCAGCAGCAAGGCGAAGCCGGTGACGACGGGGGGCAGCACCAGCGGCGCATGCAGCAGCACGTCGAGCAGCGTTCGCCCCGGAAAGCGGTGCCGCGCCAGCAGCCAGGCGAAGCCGGTCGCCGCGATCAGGCCCCACAGCGTCGCCCAGCCCGCGACGCGCAGGCTGAGCGTCAGCGCCTGCCACTCCTCCGGCGTCAGCATCGCGAGCGATCAGCCGGGCGTGCGGAAGTGATGGGCGCGAAAGATCAAACGGGCCTCCGTGCTGGACAGATAGCGGAAGAAGGCGACCGCGCCCGGCCCCGCATCCTTCAGCACCGCCGCCGGATAGACGATCGGCGCGTGGCTGGCGGCGGGAAAGATCCCGATCAGCCGCACCCCGCGATCCGCCGCCGCGTCGCTTTCATAGACGATGCCGAGCGGCGTCTCCCCACGGGCGACATAGGCGAGCGCGGCGCGCACGTCGGGCGCGGGGGCCAGCCGGCCGGACACCTGCGACCAGACGCCCAGCCGCTCCAGCGCCTGCTGCGCATAGCGGCCGGCGGGCACCGCGCGCGGCTCGCCGATCGCCAGCCGCCCGTCCCCGAGTGCCGCACCGATCGCGAAGCCGGGGCGGATGGCGAGGCGCACGTTGCTCTTGCCCGGGGCGACCAGCGCCAGCCGGTTGCCGACCACGTCGCGCCGCGCGCGCGGCATCAGCCGGCCCGCCTGCTCCAGCCGATCCATCCATTCGCCATCGGCGGACACGAAGAGGTCGGCGCGCGCGCCCGCCTCGATTTGCCGCGCCGCCGTGCCGCTGGCGGCGAAGGAGAAGCGGACCATCTGCCCCGTCCGCGCCGTCCAGCGGCGGCCGACCGCATTTAGCGCGTCGGTCAGCGATGCGGCGGCGAAGACGGTCAGCGGCGGCCGCGCCTCGGCCATCGCGGGCGCGGGCATCGTGAGCGCCGTGGCGACGCCGAACGCGGCGAGGCGGACGAGCGTGGCGCGGCGGGTAGGTTGCACGGGTGTCATATACGGCCGGATATAGCGAGGGTCATGGGGTGGCAACCGGCCGCGCCGGTCCGGGGTTCCGCCGCGCGGCGATGGACATGCCCGCCGCTTCGCGCGAACATCCGCGCCATGATCGACCAGACGACAGCCGCGGGGAATACGGGTCCGGCCATGGGGGTGGGGGCTCTTCCCGAACTGGGCATCGTCGAGGGGTTCTTCGGGCCGCGCTGGTCGTGGGCGGAGCGGCGGGCGGTGGTGGAGCGGCTCGCGCCCGCCGGATATCGCTTCTATCATTATGCGCCCAAGGGCGATGCGCATCTGCGCCGCGACTGGCGCACCCCGCACCCGGAGGCGGAGGCGCGGGAGATCGCGGACTTCGCGACCTTCTGCCGAGCCGGCGGGATGCGGTTCGGCGTCGGCCTGACCCCCTATGCGCTGCACGACGATTTCGATGCGGCGGGCCGGTCGGCGCTGATGGAGCGGGTTACGGCGCTCGACGCGATGGGCATCGACGACCTCGCCATCCTGTTCGACGACATGCGCGGCGAATTGCCGGACCTTGCCGCGCGGCAGGCGGCGATCGTCGCCTGCGCCGCGGAGCGGACGCGTGCGACGCGTATCTATACGTGCCCCAGCTATTATTCCGACGACCGCGTGCTCGACCGCGTGTTCGGCCAGCGGCCCGCCGGCTATCTGGAGGCGCTGGGCCGGGGGCTCGACGCGGCGGTGCAGGTCTATTGGACGGGCGAGGAAGTCTGCTCACGAGAGATCGGCCCCGCGCATCTGGCCGAGGTGGCGGAGCGGCTGGGCCGCCGGGTGTGCCTGTGGGACAATTATCCGGTCAATGACGGTCCGCGCATGTCGGACCTGCTGCACCTTCGCGCGTTTACCGGCCGGGCGGCGGCCAATGCGCCGCTGCTGACGGGGCACGCGATCAACCCGGCGCTGCAGCCGATCCTGAGCTGCATTCCCGCGCTGACGCTGCCGATGCTGTACCGGCAGGGAGCGTGTTATCGCTATATGGAAGCATTCCGCATTGCAGCGGGAAATATCGTCGGCTCGGATCTGGCGGCGATGCTGGAGCGCGATCTTTTGAGCTTCGCCGATGGCGGACGCAGCCGGCTGGGCGAGCGCCTGCCCCCGATCCGCCAACGCTATGCCGACCTGTCCCAACATGGCACGCACGAGGTGCTAAAGTGGCTCGATGGCGGATATGCGACCTCGGCTGAGGACGTGCAGACCCAATAGGGATCGGTTCCCCGTGCCCGTCAGGAATTTTTGTCCCACGATGGAACAAACAAACGGGTCGTGAAAAAAATTGCACGTTTTGTCGTGCTGCACTGCAACCTTCACAACGCGTTAACGTTACTCCCGCGAATGACCGGCGACTTTATTTTCCATGCGGCGATGGGCCGTCTGGATGCGCCTTCGTTCGCGCAAAGGGAGTATCAGTGATGACCAAGTTCATGGTGGCCGCCACCCTGCTCGCGTGCGCGGCCTCGCCCGCCGCCGCCGCCAGCTTCGTCGTGCAGAACGGCAGCACCGCATCGTTCGCGGCGCCTGCCGGCACCGTCGTCAATTTCAACACGGTCCTGCCTGCCGGGTTCCGCCTCGATCTGGTCAACAACGCCGGCATCGTTTCGGGTGACTCGGTCGGCCAGTATGCCCAGCCGGCGTTCAGCGACGGTTCGGCCTATCTGGCGGTCGGCCCCGGCGGCAGCGCCACGCTGGCCAGCGCGATGGGCTATGACAGCGTCAGCTTCTTCCTGGGATCGATCGACTCCTATAACACGGTGCAGGTGCTCAGCACCGCCGGTGCGGTGATCGCCAGCTACACCGGCGCCAGCTTCAGCTCCAATCCGAATGGCGACCAGGAGCTGCCGCGCACCAACCGTCGCATCACCATCACCCGCGATGCGGTCGATGCGCTGATCGGCGGCGTCCGCTTCCTCAGCGACTCGCCGGCGCTGGAAGTCGACAATGTCGTGTTCTCCGCGGTTCCGGAGCCGTCGACCTGGGCGCTGATGTTCCTGGGCTTCGGCATGGTCGGCACCGCGACCCGCTATCGCCGTCGCCGTGCGACGGTCGTATTCGGCTGAGCCTGATCGCACCGCCGGCATCCCCCGGGATGCCGGCGGTGCTTTTTTCAGCGCGCGTCCGGCAGGCGTTCCGCGACCAGCGGCGTCAGCCTGTCGGCGATCCGCGCGACACCGCTCACGTTCGGATGCACGCTGTCCGCCTGCATCAGCGCGGGATTGCCGATCACCCCGTCGAGGATGAAGGGGTAAAGCCCGGCATGATGCACCCGCGCCAGATCCGGCCAGATCGCGTCGAAGGCGCGGCGATAGTCCGGCCCCAGATTGGGCGGCGCCAGCATACCCGTCAGCAAGACCGGAATCGTGCGGCGATCCAGCTCGTCCAGCATCGCCGCCATGTTCGCGCGCGTTTCCGCCGGCGCGATCTGGCGCAGCACGTCGTTGCCGCCCAGCCCCAGCAGCACGAGGTCCGGCTTGCGCGGCAGATTGTCGAGCGCGAACGCCAGCCGCTGTCGCCCCGCCGCGCTGGTATCCCCCGACACACCCGCATTGACGATCGTCGCATTCACCCCCTGCCGCCACAGCCGCGCCTGCACCGCATCTGGCAGGCTTTGCCCGCGATCGAGGCCGTATCCCGCATACAGGCTGTCCCCGAACGCCAGCACCAGCCGCTCCGGCCCCGCCGGTCGCGTGGCAGTGGGGGTGGCGGCGGCGGGCGTCGCGCTGGCGGCGGGTGCGGGATCGGTGGCGGGCGTCCGCTCGCATCCCGTCAACAGCCCCGCCGCCAGCGCCACTGGCGCCAGCAGGGCGGTGGCGGCATAGCGGTTCCAGCAATTCGGCAAGACGGCGGCTCCCACAGATGACCCAATCGGATATGGCGATCCGCGCCCGCGGTGTCACCCTCGCGCTCGGCGGCGGCGGCGATGCGCCGCCCACGCAGATCCTGCGCGGCATCGACCTGGACGTCGCGGCGGGCAGCAGCATCGCGCTGCTCGGTGCATCGGGTTCGGGCAAATCGTCGCTGATGGCGGTCCTGTCGGGCCTGGAAAGCGCGAGCGGGGCTCAGGTCGCGGTCGCGGGGCTGGATTTCACCGGCCTGTCGGAGGACGCGCTGGCGCGGGCCCGGCGCGGGCGGATCGGCATCGTGCTGCAGGCCTTTCACCTGTTGCCGACGATGACCGCGCACGAAAACGTCGCGGTGCCGATGGAGCTGGCCGGCGCGGCGGACGCGTGGCCGCGCGCGGCGGAGGAACTGGCGGCGGTCGGGCTGGGCCACCGGCTGGACCATCTGCCCGCGCAGCTGTCCGGCGGCGAGCAGCAGCGCGTCGCCATCGCCCGCGCGCTCGGCCCCCGCCCGCCGCTGGTCTTCGCCGACGAGCCGACCGGCAATCTCGACGCAGCGACCGGCGCGGCGATCATGGACCTGTTGTTCGCGCGCCACGCCGCGACGGCGGCGACGCTGGTCGTCATCACGCACGACCCGGCGCTGGCCGCGCGGTGCGACCGCACCGTCACCCTGTCGGACGGACGGATCGTCGCGGACAGCGCGGCGTGAACCCGGCCCCGACCAGCGGCGCGGGCGACTGGCGCCTTGCATGGCGGCTGGCCCGGCGCGAGCTGGACCTGCGCTTTCGCGGCCTGCGGCTGCTGCTCGCCTGCCTGATCCTGGGCGTCGGCGCGCTGGCGGCGATCGGCAGCCTGACCGACGCGATCGGGCGAGAGCTGGGCTCGCGCGGTGCGGTACTGCTGGGCGGCGATGTGGAATTCGCCGTCTCACAGCGGCCGATCCGCGCCGACGAGCGGGCGATGCTGACCCGTGCCGGCACCCTGTCCGAAACCGTGCGGATGCAGTCCAGCGTCGTCGCCGGTCCCGCCGCCGCCCCGCGCGTCGTACCCGTCGAGCTGAAGGGGGTGGACGGCGCCTACCCGCTTTACGGCGCGCTGACGCTGGCGGACGGCCGGCATGTCGGCGCGCCCGATGCCGATGGCGTGTGGCTGATGCCGACCGCGATCGACCGGCTGGGCGTGCGGCCCGGCCAGCCGGTGACGATCGGCAATGCCCGCTTCATCGTGCGCGGCGTGATCGCCGACGAGCCCGACCGGCTGGGCGAAGGCTTCACGCTGGGCCCCGTCGCGATCGTGTCGATGCAGGGGATCGCGCGCAGCGGGCTGCTGCAACCCGGCAGCCTGTACAAGGGCAAGTATCGCGTCCGCCTGCCCGCCCGCACCGATCCGCAGGCGGTGGCGGACCGCTTCCGCGCCGCCTTCCCTACCGAGGGCTGGGTCGCGCGCACGCGCGATCGCGCCGCGCCGACCGCCGCGCGGCTGGTCGACCGGATGGGCGAGTTCCTGGCGCTGGTCGGGCTGTCGGCGCTGGTGATCGCAGGGATCGGCGTGGGCAACGGCGTCGCCAGCTACCTCGCCGCGCGGCGGCGGAGCATCGCGACGCTGAAGGTGCTGGGCGCGACCTCCGCCCTCGTCACCCGCATCTATCTGCTGCAGATCGGGGTCGTCGCGGGGATCGGCATCGCGGCGGGGCTGGTGCTGGGCGCCGCCGCCGTGCCGTTGCTGCTCTGGGCGGCGAGCAAGGCGCTGCCCGTCGCGGCGGAATGGACGATCGAGCCGCTGCCGCTGCTACGCGCCGCCGCGCATGGCGCGCTGGTCGCGCTTGCCTTTGCCCTGCCGCCGCTGATCGCCGCCGGGCGGACGCCGCCGGCCGGTCTTTTGCGCGGCACGGTGGGCCGCGCGCGGGCGGGATGGTGGCGGACCGTGCTGGCGGTCGCGGTGCCGCTGGCCCTGTCCGCCGCGCTGGCGATCGGATCGAGCGCGCGGGCCGAGCTGGCGGCGGGGTTCCTGGCCGCCGTCGCGGGCGCGCTGGCGCTGCTGGCGGGGTTCGGCTGGCTGGTCCGGCGCGGCGCGGCACTGCTGCCCCGTCCCCGCCGGCCGCTCGTCCGGCTGGCGATCGCCGGGCTGCACCGCCCCGGCGCGCAGACGGTGGCGCTGGTCGTCGCGCTGGGGCTTGGCCTGACGCTGTTCGTGATGCTGGCCGCGACGCGCAGCGCGATCGATGCGAACATCGCGCACACCGTCCCCGCGCGCGCGCCCGCCTTGTTCGCGCTGGACGTGCCGCGCGACCGGGAGGCGGCGTTCCGCGCCACCGTCCGCCGCGTCGCGCCCGCCGCGCGGATCACCACCGTGCCGGTGATGCGCGCGACGATCACCGGCTATCGCGACATCTGCGTCGCCGACCTGAAGGCGATTCCCGACGACGCCTGGGCGCTGCGCGGCGAGCGGACGATCACCTATTCCGACACCCTGCCCGACGGCAGCGAGATCGTGTCCGGCCGCTGGTGGCCCGCCGGCTATACCGGACCGCCGCTGGTTTCCGTCGACGAGCAGCTGGCCCGGTCGCTGGGGCTGAAGGTGGGCGATCCGCTGACCGTCAGTCTGTTCGGGGTGGAGCGGACCGCGCGGATCGCGTCGATCCGGCGGATCAGCTGGGATACGCTGGGCTTCAACTTCGTGCTCGTCTTCTCTCCCGATGCGGTGGCGGACGCGCCGCACAATCTGGCCGCGACGATCGACATGCCGCCGGGCCGCGAGGGCGCGGTGATCCGCGCGCTGCTGGCGCCCTTCCCCTCCGTATCGGTGGTGGAGGTGCGCGGCGTGCTGGCGGAGGTGCAGGGGCTGGTCGGGCAGATGGCCGCCGCGATCGCCGCCGCCGCCGGAGTCGCGGTGCTGGCGGGCATCGCGGTGCTGGTGGGCGCGATCGCCGCCGCGCGGGAGGCGCGCAGCTATGACGGGGTTATCCTCCGCACGCTGGGCGCGACGCGCGGGCAGGTGCTGGCCAGTCAGGCGATCGAATATGCGCTGCTGGCGCTTGCCGTGTCCGCGCTGGCGCTGGCGCTCGGGCTGGCGGGCGCGTGGTACGTCGTCGCCCACGTCTTCAGCTTCGCATGGCTGCCCGATCCGGTCGCGATCGCGCTGACGCTGGCGGTCGGCGCGGTGGTGACGATGGGCCTGGGCCTGGCGGGGGGCTGGCGCCTTCTGGGCGTGCGACCGGCGGCGGCGCTGCGGCAGGTGTGACACCGCCGTCATAAAGGCGCTTGATACAAAATATCATACCCGCTACCGGGACCGTACAGAATTCAGGGAGATTTCATGACGGTCCGCCATTCCATCGGCGCGGGGTTCACCGCGCTTGCCGTCGCCACGACCGCCGCCGCCGCGACCGATGCGCACGCGCAGATGATGCCGGGCGTCACCCCTGCCCGCCCGGCCCCAGCGCGTCAGGCCGACATCATCGTGACGGGCATCATCGACCAGACCGAGCAGGACGTGCTGCAGGGCACCTCCGTCCTGTCTGGCGAGAAGTTGACGCGCGATCTGCGCCCGACGATCGGCGAGACGCTGGCGCGCCTGCCCGGCGTGTCCGCGACCTCGTTCGGCCCCAGCGCGTCGCGGCCGATCCTGCGCGGTTTCCAGGGCGAGCGGATCCGCGTGCTGACCGACGGCATCGGCTCGATCGACGTGTCCAACACCAGCGTCGATCATGCCGTCGCCATCAACCCGCTGCTGGCCGAGCGGGTCGAGGTGCTGCGCGGCCCCTCCGCGCTGTTGTTCGGATCGTCGGCGGTCGGCGGCGTCGTCAACGTCATCGATACGCGCATCCCGCGCCGCGTGCCGGCGGACGGGTACAAGATCGACGGCATCGGCACCTATGGCTCCGCCGCGAACGAGCGGTCGGGCGCGCTGGCGGGCGATGTGGCGGTCGGCCGGCACCTCGTCCTCCATGCGGACGGATCGTACCTGAAGACGGACGACCTGAAGATCGGCGGCTACGCCCTGTCGCCCGCCGCGCGCGCCGCCGCGCTGAGCCAGGTCGGCCTGCCGCAGACCGGCGACGAGCCGATCGACTTCGCCGCCAATGCCGCGATCCGCGGTCGCCTGCCCAATTCCGCCAGCCGCACCTGGACGGCGGGAGTCGGCGCGTCGATCATCACCGATGGCGGCCAGCTGGGTGTATCGTACAGCCACTATGACAGCCTGTACGGCGTGCCCGTCCGCTACGCGACCGAGGTCGGGCAGGAGCAGGAGGCGCCCCGGCTGGACGTGAAGCAGGATCGCGTCGACCTGCGCGGCGAGGTGTACGTCAACGGCCCGCTGATCGACCAGCTGCGCATCCGCCTGGGCCATGCCGACTATCGCCATGCCGAGCTGGAGCCGGACGGCGGTATCGGCACGCAGTTCTTCAACAACGGCACCGAGGGCCGGTTCGAGATCGTGCAGGCGAACCGTGGCGGCTGGAAGGGCGCAAGCGGCGTCCAGTATCTGAACCGGCTGTTCGACGTCGTCGGGGACGAGGCGTTCCTGCCGCGCAACGAGACGAACCAGACCGGCCTGTTCACGCTGCAACAATATGACGCCGGCGCGTTCAAGCTGGCGGGCGGCGCGCGGTACGAATGGAGTTCGCTGACCGCGCGGCCGCTGACCACGCAGGGGCAGTTCGCCAGCGGGCGGCGCAGCTATCAGGCGCTGTCCGCCTCGCTCGGCGCGTCCTACGCTTTGAGCGACGGGGTGCGGATCGGCCTGAACGGATCGCGCACCGAACGCGCACCGTCGGCCGAGGAGCTGTTCGCGAACGGGCCCCATGCGGGCACGCAGGCCTATGAGCTGGGCAATCCCGGCTTCCGTCTCGAAAAGAGCTGGGGGCTGGAGGCGACGTTCCACGCGCATACCGGCCGGTTCAGCCTGGATGCGTCCGCCTATTACAACTGGTTCACCGACTATATCTCCGAAAACCGGGTCGATCCGTCCGTCTGCGCGGCGGCGGCGGGCGAGGCGCCCGACCTGCCCTGCTTCCAGTATCAGCAGGAGGATGCGCGCTACTGGGGCGTGGAGGCGGATGCCTCGGCGCAGCTGTTCGCAATCGGCGCGACGCAGGTGAACCTGGACGTTCTCGGCGATTATGTGCGCGCGACCGTGGTCGATGCCGGCCCCGTGCCGCGTATCCCGCCCGCACGCGTGCTGGCCGGGCTGGAAGCGCAGAACGACCGCTTCACCGCCCGCGCGGAGGTCGAACATCTGTTCCGCCAGACCCGCATCGCCGCGTTCGAGACGGAGACGCGCGACTATACGATCGTCAACGCATCGCTCGCCTTCTCCCCCTTCGGGCGGGACAGCCGCACGCAGCTGCTGTTGTCGGCGAACAACATCTTCAACCAGAACGTGCGTCGCCATGCGAGCTTCCTGAAGGATTTCGCGCCGCTGGCCGGGCGGGACCTGCGCGCAACGTTGCGCTTCGGCCTGTGATCCGCCATCCCGGGCATTCCGGGGGCGGACGATAGATGGACGCGATACTGCTACCGCTGACGATCGGCGTCGCCGCCAGCGCCGCGACGCTGGCCGGCGGGCTGGTGGCGCTGCGCCTGCACGACCGGATTCCGCTGGTGCTGGGGCTGGCGGCGGGGATCGTGCTCGGCGTCGCGCTGATCGATCTGCTGCCGGAGGCGCTTGAGATGGCGGCGGGCCTCTACCCGCCGCGCATCGTGCTGGCCTGCGCGGCGGCGGGCTTTACGGGCTATATGGTGCTGGACCGCGCGCTGGCGGCGGCGGGGCGGCATATGGAACTGTGGCGCGACCATCTGGGGCCGGGCAGCCTGACGCTGCACAGCTTCCTCGACGGGATGGGAATCGGCCTCGCCTTTCAGGTGTCGCCCGCGATCGGCTGGGCGCTGGCGATCGCGGTGCTGACGCACGACGTGGCGGACGGGATGAACACGGTCAGCCTGGCGCTGACCGGCCGCCGCCCCGCGCTTGCCCGGCGCTGGCTGCTCATCAACGGGCTCGCGCCGCTGACCGGCGTCGTGCTGGGGCTGGCGATCCGCTTGCCGCAGACGGTGCTGGCGCTGCTGCTGGCCGGGTTCGCCGGCGTGTTCCTGTTCATCGCCGCGTGCGAGCTGATCCCGCGCAGCCGCTTGCGCGACCCCCGCCTGCGCGCGACGATCGCGCCCGCCATCGGGTTGATCGTGATGCTGGCGGTGACGCACTGGGCGCACTGACCGGCGCGTCCCGTCAGCGGATCAAACGCTAGTCCGCGTCGAGCGCAAGGAGGGCGAAGGTCGCCAGCCAATGCTCCCCCATATAGTCGGCGGCCAGATGCGGCAGCGCGGCGGTGAGGTGCGTTTCGGCGGCGGCCACGGCGCGCGCGGTGGCGGGATGGTCCGGCCCCAGCCGCGCGGCGATCCCCCGCCAGCACCAGGCCCGGCTGAGGTTCAGTCCGTCGAGATGCGCGATCTTCCCGTCCGTCCGGTCCGATACGTGCGCGGGCGTGAACAGCGTCGCCGGCTCGCCGCCCGCGACACGCGGCAGGAAGCCGTCGAACCAGCCGGCGAAGTCCGGGCCCAGCACCCGGCTCATCAGCAATGCGACGGTCAGCGCGGGCGACAGGAACTCGTCGCCCCCCGGCTCCCACGCCTGACAGTCGCGATCCCCGCCGAACCAGCCGCGCGCGCGGGCGTCGATCAGCGGCACCAGATCGGGATCGTGCGATCCCGCCCAGTCGCGCGCCAGCACCAGTGCGAAGGCAGTGTTGAAATGCGTGCCGACACGCAACGGATAGGTCAGCCGCCCCAGCATCCCGCGCAGCCGCGTCGCGAGCAGCGTGGCGAGCGGCGCCAGCGCATCGGCCCAGCCCGCATCGTGGCGCGCCGCCTCGCCATGCAACGCCAGGCCCCAGGCCCAGCCATAAGGCTGTTCGAACAGCGCCGCGCCCGGCCGCTCGAAATAGGCGATCTCGCCCGCGACCTTGTCCGCCACCAGCATGGCATCGGCGCGCGCGCGGATCGCGGCGCCGCTCGGCAGGTCGGGATGGCGGCGCAGCAGCCGCAGCAACTGCCACCAGCCATGGACACAGCTGTGCCAGTCGAAACTGCCGTGAAAGATCGGGTGCCATTCGGCGGGGCTCGCCCAGTCGCCGGGGCCGGAGGCGACATGGATGCCGATATGCGGATATTCGCGGCCGATATGGCCAAGCGTCATCGCGGCGAAACGTTCGGCGGTATCGATGTCCAGCTGGGTCATGCGACCATCACGTAGAGCAGCAGGAGGTTGAAGGCGAGCAGCGGTAGCGCGGTCGGCACCTGCGCGCGGATCACGCCATATCGGTCCTTCAGGTCAAGCAGCGCGGCGGGGAGCAGGTTGAAGTTCGCCGCCATCGGAGTCATCAGCGTCCCGCAAAAGCCCGCCAGCATCCCCACCGCCGCGACCATCGCGGGATCGCCCCCCGCCTGCCGGACGAGCAGCGGCACGCCGACCGCCGCCGCCATCACCGGAAAGGCGGCGAAGGCATTGCCCATCATCATCGTGAACACCGCCATGCCTAGGCCATAGGCGAGCACCGCGCCAGCGATGCTGCCCGCCGGTATCACCTGCCCGATCAGCCGGCCGACGACCTCTCCCACCCCCGCCAGTGCGAATACCGCGCCCAGGCTGGCGAGCATCTGCGGCATCACCGCCACCCAGCCGATATCGTCGATCAGCCGCCGGCCGGCGCGCAGCGGCTCCACGCCCTTCGCCCCGAGCAGCGCATAGGTCAGCGCCAGCGCGATCAGCGAGCCGATCGTCAGCGCGACCAGCGTCGCCTGCTTCGGATCGACCAGCCCCGGCATCTGCTTGAACGCCAGCGTGCCGACCAGCGCGGTGGCGGGTATCAGCAGCGCGGGCACGAACACCTTCGCGCCGTGCCGGTCGGGCGCGGGGTCGACCGGGTCGGACCGGCGCATCCGCCCGCTCGCCGCCAGCGCGACCAGCGCCAGCACGAGGACGCCGTTGCCGATATCGCCCAGCCGGTCGCCCAACAGGAAGGACGTGGCGACCAGCGTCTGAAATCCGCCCCCCGCCCAGCGCCGCGCGCCGAAGGACAGGATGGCAAAGCCGGCGAAGACCAGCCCCGCGACGCCATAGACCAGGTTCAGCCCGATCATCGCGCGCGCCTCCGCGCCAGTCGCCGGTCGAGCCACCACAGCCGCGTGCCGTGGATCAGAAAGGCGGCGATCGCGGTCGGGATCGCCCAGACGGACAGCTGCAACGGCTCCAGCACGATGCCATAGCCCTCCAGCACGCCCTTCATCAGCAGGATCGAACCGATCGCGATGAAGATATCCTCGCCGAACAATAGCGCGATCGTGTCGGTCGCGGCGGCCATCGCCTTCACCTGTTCGGCATCGTCGGTGCCGCCCGTCTGCCGCTCCGCCGCCGCCTCCGCCATCGGGGCGACGAGCGGGCGGACGGTCTGCGCCGGCCCCGCGACGGAAGTCAGCCCCAGCGCGGCGGTCAGCTGGCGGAAGATCATGTAGCCGCCCAGCAGCCGTCCGACCGTCGCGCCGCGCAAGCCGGCGACCAGCGTTCGCGCCCGCGCCTGCAATCCGCGCCGTTCGAGAAGGCCGATCACCGGCAGCACCATATAGACGGCGGTGACGTAGCGCGTGTCGTTAAACGCCTTGCCGAACGTCGCCAGCACCGCCAGCGGGTCCAGCCCCGCCGCCAGCCCGGTGACGGCGGCGGCGACGACGATCACGAGCAGCGGGTTGAAGCGGAGCAGGAACCCCGCCGCGATCACGAACAGACCGGACAGGACCAGCATCAGCCCGCCTCCCCGAAGCCGCCGCCGTAACCACCCCCGCCGGGCGTCGCGATCACCAGCACGTCACCCACCCCCATGTCGATCCGCGCCGTCGAGTCGAGCGGCTCGACCCGGCCGTCCGCGCGCTCGACATGGTTGATGCCGCACGCGCCGTCCGCCCCGCCCGCCAGGCCGAAGGGCGCGACGTGGCGGCGGTTCGACAGGATGCCCGCGCGCAGCGGCTTCAGGAAGCGCAGCCGCCGCAGCGTGCCCGCGCCGCCGCGATGCGCGCCGCGCCCGCCCGATCCGTGGCGGATCGCGAACGCCTCGACCAGCACGGGATAGCGCGCCTCCAGCACCTCCGGGTCGGTCAGGCGGCTGTTGGTCATGTGCGTCTGAATCGCGTCCGCGCCGTCATGATCCGGCCCCGCGCCCGCCCCGCCAGCGATCGTCTCGTAATATTGATAGCTGTCGTCGCCGAAGGTCAGGTTGTTCATCGTCCCCTGGCTGGCCGCCATCGCGCCCAGCGCGCCCAGCAGCGCATCGGTGACGACCTGGCTGACCTCCACATTCCCCGCGACGACGGCGGCGGGATAGCGGGGGTTGAGCATCGACCCTTCCGGCACGCGGATCGTGACGGGGCGCAGGAAGCCCTCGTTCAGCGGCACGGCATCGTCGACCAGCAGCCGCAAGACGTAAAGGACGGCCGCGCGCGTCACCGCCAGCGGCGCGTTGAAGTTCGTCGGCCGCTGCTCGCTGGTTCCGGCGAAGTCGATCTCCGCCGTGCCCGCCGCTCGGTCCACGCTGACCGCGACGCATACCGCCGCGCCGTCGTCCAGCTCGTAACGGAAGTGGCCGTCGGACAGGGTGGCGATCATTCGGCGCGCCATCGCCTCCGCATGCGCCTGCACATGCGCCATATAGCCGGTGACGACCGCGCCGCCGTGCTGGCGGGCCAGCTGCCGCAGCCCCTCCGCCCCGCGGGCGCAGGCGGCGACCTGCGCGGCGAGGTCGGCGATGTTCTGGTCGATGTTGCGCGCCGGGTACGGGCCGGACGCCAGCAGGTCGCGGATCGCATGCTCGCGGAGGCGCCCGTCCTCGACGATCGTGACGTCGTCGAACACGATCCCCTCCTCGTCCAGCGTGCGGCTGTCGGGCGGCATCGATCCGGGCGTGGTGCCGCCCACATCGGCATGATGGCCGCGCGCCGCGACGAACCAGGCGGGTGCCTCGTCCGCCTCGCCGGCGAAGACGGGCATGATAACGGTGATGTCGGGCAGATGCGTGCCGCCGCGATAGGGATCGTTCAGCGCATAGACCTCCCCCGCCCGCATCGTGCCACCGCGCGCGGAGATGACGGTGCGGATGCTTTCCCCCATCGAGCCGAGATGGACGGGGATGTGCGGCGCATTGGCGACGAGGCCGCCATCGCCGTCGAAGATCGCGCACGAGAAATCCAGCCGCTCGCGGATGTTGACCGAGGCGGCACTGCGTTGCAGCGCGGCCCCCATCTCCTCCGCGATGCCCATGAACAGCCCGGCGAAGATCTCCAGCCGGACGGGATCGACACTGCCGTCCAGCGCCGCCGCCGCGCGGGGGGCCGCGCGTTCCAGACGCAGCGTGCCGTCCGCCAGCACCGTCGCCGCCCAGTCGGGCTCGACGATCACGGTCGATACGGGATCGAGGATCAGCGCCGGCCCTGCGACGCGCGCCCCCGCCGCCAGCCCCTGCCGCCGGTGGACGGGCACATCGTGCCAGCCGCCCGCCAGATACAGCGCGGCGGCGCCGATCGCGGGGGCGGTTTCGGCGGGCAGCGGCATCGCGGGCAGATCGCGCGCCTCGCCCGCCAGCGTCTCGACGCGCAGCCGCTCGACGACCAGCGCATCGTCGCCGACGAAGCCGAACCGGCGCCGGTGCGCCGCCGCGAAGCCCGCGCGCATCGCGTCGGGGGTCGCCCAATCGACCTCGATCGTCTGGTCGCCGCGCGCGTAGCGCAGCTCCGCCGTCACGCGCTGCCGCGCACCGGCCGCACCGCCCAGCCCGGCCAGCGCCGCCGCCAGCGCGGGCGCGTCGTCCAGCGGCACCGCCACCGTCGCCTCGCGCAGCGTCGCGACATCCGCCATGCCGATGCCCAGCGCCGACAGGACGCCCGCCAGCGGGTGGATCAGCACCGTCTCCATCCCCAGCGCATCGGCGACGAGGCAGGCGTGCTGCCCGCCCGCCCCGCCGAAACAGGCGAGCGCATAGGCGGAGGGGTCCTCGCCCCGCGCCACCGATACCGCGCGGATCGCGCGCGCCATGTTGGCGACGGCGATCGCCACCAGCCCCTCCGCCGCCGCCTCGCGCGTGATGCGTTCGCCGGTCGCGGCGGCCACCTGATCCAGCAGCGCGTCGAGCGCGGCGATCGCGGCGTCGCGATCGGGCGGCAGGTCGCGGTTCGGGCCGAACAGCGCGGGGAAATGCTCCGGCTGGATCTTGCCCAGGATCAGATTGCAGTCGGTGACGGTCAGCGGTCCGCCACGCCGGTAGCAGGCCGGGCCCGGATCGGCGCCCGCGCTCTCCGGCCCGACCAGCAGCCGCCCGCCGTCGAAGCGGCAGATCGAGCCGCCGCCCGCCGCCACCGTGTCGATCCGCATCATCGGCACCGCGACGCGCACGCCCGCCAGTACCGCGTCCGACCGCCGGTCGAATTGGCCCGCATAGAGCGACACGTCGGTGGACGTGCCGCCCATGTCGAACCCGATCACCCGGTCATGCCCCGCCGCCGCCGCGGTGCGCGCCATGCCGACGATGCCGCCCGCCGGGCCGGACAGCAGCGCGTCCTTGCCCCCGAAGCGCGCGCCCTCCACCAGCCCGCCGCTCGACTGCATGAACAAAAGGTCGTCGCCCAGTGCGCTCCGCAGGCCCGCGACGTAGCGGCCGAGGACGGGCGACAGATACGCATCCGCCAGCGTCGTGTCGCCGCGCGCGACGAGGCGGATCAGCGGCGCCGTGCGATGGCTGACCGAGATCTGCGTGAAGCCCGCCGCGCGCGCGATCTCAGCCAGCGCCGCCTCGTGCGCGGTGTGTTTCCAGCCGTGCATCAGGACGATGGCGATGCTCGCGATCCCGCGCGCGCGGGCGGCGGCGAAGGCGGCGGCGGCGGCATCGCCATCCAGCGCGGTCAGCACCGTACCGTCCTCGGCCACGCGCTCGTCGATCTCCACCACCTCGGCAAACAGCGGCGCGGGCCGGCGGATCGCGCGCGCGAAGATATCCGGCCGGTCCTGATAGCCGATCGTCAGCGCGTCGCCGAAGCCGCGCGTGATCGCCAGCAGCGTCGGCTCGCCGCGCCGTTCGAGCAGCGCGTTGGTCGCGATCGTGGTGCCGATGCGGATGCTGGCGGGCGGCAGCGGCCCTTCCGCCACGCCGGTCAGCTGCCGGATCGCCGCCTCCGCCGCGTCATGCGCGCGGCCGGGATCCTCGGACAAGAGCTTGGCGGTGACGAGCCGTCCATCGGGCCGCAGCCCGACCACATCGGTGAAGGTGCCGCCGCGATCGATCCAGAAATGCCAGTCCGTCATCCTTACGGCATGTCGCAAAGGACGGGACGGGGCAAGCGGGCCGCCCCGCCCTCCCTAAAGCGCCCGGCCGGCGCGGCCGGCGACCTCCGTCACATATTGCCACGCCACCCGGCCCGACCGGCTGCCGCGTTGCGTCGCCCATCGCACCGCCTCTTCGGGGTCGAAGGGCAGGCCCATCGGATCGAGATAGCCGCGCACGATCGCCAGATACCCGTCCTGATCGAGCGCGTGGAACCCCAGGCTGAGGCCGAAGCGATCGGCCAGCGCCAGGTGATCATCCACCGAATCGCGCGGGTTGATGGCGCTGTCCTGCTCGGCGATGTCGCGCGGTTGCAGGTGGCGGCGGTTCGCGGTGACGAGCAGGCGGACATTGGCCGGGCGCGGTTCCGCCCCGCCCTCCAGCACCGAACGCAGCGCGCGCGCCTCCGCCGGCGCGTCGACGCCCAGATCGTCGAGGAACACCGCGAAGCCGCGCGGCACGCGCGCCAGCGCGCCGAACAGCGCGGGCAGATCGGCCAGCGTCGCCACCTCGACCAGCGCCAGGTCGCCGCCATCCGCCTGCACCGCCGCGACCGCGCTTTTCACCAGCGCCGACTTGCCGGTGCCGCGCGCGCCCCACAGCAGCACGTCATGCGCGGCATGGCCGGCGGCGAGGCGTGTCAGATTGGCGAGCAGCGCCGCCTTCTGCCGCTCCACCCCCACCAGCCGATCGAGCGGCTGCGCGACGAACGCCCGCGCCGCGCCCAGCACGCCGCCCTGCCAGCGATAGGCGGGATGCGCGCGCGGATCGGCGGCGGGAGCGGGCGGCGGCGACAGGCGTTCGAGCGCGGCGGCGATACGGTCCAGCGGGTCCATGCCCCGCGCCATGCGGGACGACGGTGGCGGGCGCAAGGCTCCCCGCCGGGGCCGCCATCAGGGCTGGAGGTCGTAGGCCTTCATCAGATCGTATAGCGTCGGCCGGCTGATCCCCAGCAGGCGCGCGGCGCCGGAGACATTGCCCTCCGCCTGCGCCAGCGCACGGCCGATCTCTCGCCGGTCGGCCGCCTCGCGCGCGGCGCGCAGGTTCAGCGTGGCGCCCTCCCCGCCCTCCGTCAGTTCCAGATCGGCGGCCGTCACCAGCCGCCCCTCCGCCATGATGACCGCCCGCTTCACCCGGTTCTCCAGCTCGCGGACATTGCCCGGCCAGCGCCACGCATCGATCGCGGCGCGGGCATCGGCGGCCAGCCCGGTGACGGCGGGGTTCAGCGCGGGCGCGTAGCGGGTGACGAAGTGCCGGGCGAGCAGCGCCGCGTCTCCCGTCCGCGCCGCGAGCGCCGGGATGCGCACGACGATCTCGGCAAGGCGGTAATACAGGTCCTCGCGGAACCGCGCCTCGGCGATCATCGCGTCGACATCCTGATGCGTTGCGCAGACGATGCGCGTGTCGACCGAAATCGCGCGCCGGCCACCGATGCGCTCGATCACGCGCTCCTGCAGGAAGCGCAGCAGCTTCACCTGCAGCTGCAACGGCACGTCGCCGATCTCGTCGAGGAACAGCGTGCCGCCCGCCGCCTGCTCGATCTTTCCCTCGGTCGTCTTCACCGCGCCGGTGAACGCGCCCTTCTCATAGCCGAACAGCTCGGCCTCCAGCAGCGTGTCGGGGATCGCGGCGCAGTTGATCGCGACGAACCGGCCCTTGGCGCGGGGGGAGGCATCGTGCAGCCCCCGCGCCAGCAGCTCCTTGCCCGTGCCGCTCGCGCCCAGCAGCATGACGGAGACGTCGGCGGGCGCCACCCGCTCCAGCGTGCGCGCGACCTGCGCCATCTCCGGCGAGGCATAGACGAGGCCCCCGAAACCGCCCGCGCCCAGCCGCCCGGCCAGCCGCCGGTTCTCCGCCTCCAGCGCATGGACGTGGAACGCGCGCGCGACGATGAGGCCCAGCGCGTCGATGTCGATCGGCTTGGCGTAGAAATCCCAGGCGCCGTCCGCGATGGCGCGCAACGCGCTCTCTCGCGCGCCATGGCCGGAGGCGACGATCACCTTCGTCCCCGGCGCCATCGCCAGGATCGCGTGCAGCGTCGCGAAGCCTTCGGTCGTGCCGTCCGGGTCGGGCGGCAGGCCCAGGTCCAGCGTCACCACCGCCGGCTCGTGCAGGCGCAGCGCGTCGAGCGCGGCGGCGCGGTCGGCGGCGGTCACCACCTCATAGGCCTCGTACGCCCAGCGCAGCTGGCGGGCGAGGCCGGCGTCATCCTCGACGACCAGCAGGACGGGGCGGCTCATGCGGCGATCTCCATCGCCGGGGCGGCGGGCAGGGTTATACGGAACAGCGTGCCGCTGTCGGGATCGGGCGCGGGGCGGCTCTCGACCGTCAGCCGGCCGCCCATCGCCTCCACCAGCTGCCGCGCCTCGAACGCGCCGAGGCCGAAGCCATGCGGCTTTGACGAGGCGAAGGGCCGGAAGAGTTCGTCGCGGATGAAGGCGGCGGTCATGCCGCGCCCCCGGTCACGCACCTCGATCGCGACGGAATCCGCGCCCTCCATCCGCATCGCGAGCGTCACGGGGCTGTCGGCGGCGCTGGCGTCGATTGCATTCTGGATCAGATGGCCCAGCGCCTGTTCCAGCCGCACGGGATGCGCCAGCGCCAGCGGCACCGCGCCGTCCGCCCCGCGCGCTTCCGCCACAACGGGATGCTGCGCGCGGCGTGCGGCGGCTAGGTCGGCGGCCAGCCGGGCGAGATCGACCGGCCGCAGCGCCTCCGCCCGGCCGCCATCATGGCCGGACAGGCGGGTCAGCAGCACCGTCATCCGCTCCGCCGTCTCGCGCAGCGTCGTCACCATGTCGGCGCGGAAATCAGGATTGTCGGCATGGCGCTCCGCATTGCGCGCGACCAGGCTCAGCTGGCTCGCCACGTTCTTGATGTCGTGGATCAGGAAGGCGAAGCGGCGGTTGAACTCGTCGAACCGCTGCGCCTCGGCCAGCGCGGCGTGGCTGCGATCCTCCGCCAGATAGCTTGCCGCCTGACGGCCGACGACGCGCAGCAGGTCGAAATCCTCCCAGTCGAGCGCCCGGTCCACCGGCGGGCGGGCGAGCACGATCGCGCCGATCAGCTCCCCGCCATGCGGCAACGGCACCAGTGCCCAGGCGGCGGTGTCCGCGACCAGCCAGTCGGGCAGCATCTCCGCCTCCGGCACGGCCGCATCGGCCTCCGTCGCGCGCAGTTCGTCGAGCGCGACGATCCGGCCGGTCGCGGCTAGGTGCCGGGCGAGCGGCGGTGGCACGCGCCGGCCCTCCGCCCCGCTCCACCGCCAGTCGGCGGCGGGCACCAGTGCCTCGCCATCGGGCACCAGCAGCAGGCCGGCGGGCGAATCGGTCAGGTCGGCCACCGCCTTCACGATTCGGGTCGCGAGCGGCGCCGCATCCGCGCCGGCCAGCCCCACCGTGCCCGTGAAGCGCTGCCATTCGACGCGATAGTCGTACCGATGCCCGAACAGATGCTTCGACACCGTCACCCGCGTCCAGGCGCGCAGCCAGGGCGTGGACACCAGCGCCAGCAGCGCCGCCGTCGCCGCGAAGATCACCGCCGTCTGCGCCGCCCGCGCCTCGCCGCCGACAAGCACCGCGACGCCGTTCGCGACCAGCGCGGTCAGCGCGGCATAGGCCGCCAGCGCCGCCAGGATCAGCAGGCGCAGCACGACGGTGCGTGACACGGCGAGCATCCCGACGCCGCGATCCGTCCCCGCCGCCGCCAGCGCCAGCGCGACCAGCAGCAGGACGAGCCCGCGCATCGCCGCCGCGCCGTCCGACAGGTCCGGCGCCAGCGCCGCGACCATCGCCTGCGCCAGATCGGCCGCCCAGAACAGCGCGAGCGCCAGCGCGGTCAGCCTTATCCCACCCGATCGCTCCGCCTGTGCCGATTGCGCGCCATGGCTCAGCAGCAGCAGCGCGCCCACCGTCGCCATCCCGGTCAGCAACGCGCGGGTGGAGGCGACGATGCGCGAGGCCGGATCGGGCAGCGCCGCCGCCTGCGCCGCGGCGACCGCCGCCTCGATCACGAACACCGCACCCACCACCGCCGCCAGCGCCATGATCGTGCGGATGCGCGCCGCATCGCGCAACGTCAGCATCACGACGCACAGCCAGCCGATGCTGCACGCCGATCGGGCAACCTGCGTGCCGCTGTCGGCCGCCCCCACGCCCGCGACGGACAGCGCCCACAGCGCCGTCAGCAGCGAGGCGGCGACCCATGCCGCGCGCGGGTGATCCGCCTCCGGCGGGCGCCGCCATTCGGCCAGCGCGAGCGCGCCGAACAGCAACGCGGCGAGCGCATGGCCCCACAGGATCAGCGTGGCGACCATGGCGATGCGCGATCCTTTCGGCACGTTAACGAACAGTCCCTTCGCCATCGCAAAAAAACTTCAACAAAAAGCGAACATCGCGCGTTCTGCGCGGCGGCCTTGGGAAAAGCCGGCAATTCGCCTAGGGGTTTGGACAAGGTTCAGGAGGAAACATGCGCGCAAAGACCATCGTACCCGTCATCCTGTCCGGCGGATCGGGAACGAGGCTGTGGCCGATGTCGCGGCCGGAGCGGCCCAAGCAGTTCCTGCCGCTCACCTCCGACGAGACGATGCTGCAGCTCACCGCGCGCCGCGCGACGGGCGAACGCTATGCCGCGCCGATCATCGTCGCCAATGCCGCCCATGCCGATGCGGTGGAAAGCCAGCTGGCGGAGATCGGCATCGCCCCGCAGGCGGTGGTGCTGGAACCCGCCGGCCGCAACACCGCGCCCGCGATCGCGCTCGCCGCACTGGTGGCGGAGGACAAGGAGGCGGCGCTGCTCGTCATGCCGTCCGACCATGTGATCGCCGATGTGGAGGCATTCCACGCCGCGATCGCGCGCGCGCTGCCGCTGGTCAATGACGGCTGGCTCGTCACCTTCGGCATCGCGCCCGACGCGCCGGAGACCGGCTATGGCTGGATCCAGACGGGCGAGGGCATCGCCGACGGCGTGCACCGCGTCGCGCGCTTCGTCGAAAAGCCGCCGCTCGACCGGGCGCAGGCGATGCTGGCGGCGGGCGGCCATTGCTGGAACGGTGGCATCTTCCTGTTCCGCGCCGACATGTACCTTGCCGCGCTCGCCGCCCATGCGCCGCAGATGCTGGCGGCGGTGCAGGATTCGGTGAAGGCGGCGCGGCATGAGGGCGCGCGGCTGTTCCCGGATGCCGCCGCCTTCGCCGCCTCCCCGTCCGATTCGATCGACTATGCGGTGATGGAGAAGGCGGAGCGGGTCGCCGTGGTGCCGGTCGCGATGGGGTGGAGCGACCTTGGCAGCTGGGATGCGCTGCATGCGATCAGCGAGCGCGACGCCGACGGCAACGCGCATGGCGGCGAAGTGATCGCGATCGACACGACCAACTGCCTCGTCCGGTCGGACGGGGTGCGGATCGCGATGGTCGGCGTCAGCGACCTCGTGGTCGTCGCCAGCGGCAACGACATTCTCGTCCTGCCGCGCGGCCGAAGCCAGGAAGTGAAGAAGCTGATCGACGCGATGAAGAAGTGACGCCGTGCGCCTGGGCGATCAGCGCATGATCGTCCAGGCGAACAGGCCCGCGATCCCCGCCGCCCCGGTCAGCAGCTGGCGCAGCCGCAGCGTCGCGAAATAGCGGGGCGCATCGCCCCTGCGGCCCGCGCGGCGATCGAGAAACCCCGCCAGCACATAGCCCAGCAGCAGGATCAGCAACGCCAGCGATGGCCGCGCGATCACCAGCGCCAGTCCGGCCAGCGTGAAATAGCCCAGGCTCGCGGCAATCTCCGCCGGCTTCGACGCGCGCGGATTGCCGAAGCCGAATCCGCGCCGCACGCCCGCGATGAACGCCAGGATCAGCGCACCCCAGATCGTCCCGAGATATATGGCGCGCGCCGGCCAGGGATCGGGCAGCAGCCACGCGCCGATCGCGGCGGCGACCAGCGGCAGCATCGGGCCATAGCCCAGGATGGCGCCATCGGCGGGAATGTCGGAACGGGTCGCGTCGTGGTTCATGGCCGGCGTAACGAGCGCGGCGCGGCGGGGTTGCGGGGCCCGGGAGATCTTCGGCCATCACCTTGCCGGCCGTTGCTACACAGCTGTGCTCTGGACAAACGAAGGGCCGGAGGATCGCTCCTCCGGCCCCTGTTTTGCCTGGCGGGCGGCGGCGGGGCCGCTGCCGTGACGTCGGACGGGATCGGCCTGGCCGACCCGCCGGCCATTCCGATTTGGTGTCGGGCGGAGCGACGCTCCGCCCGTCCCAAATCAGAAGTCCATGCCGCCCATGCCGCCCATGCCGCCGCCGGCGGGCATGGCGGGCTTGTCGTCCGGCATCTCCGAGACGGTCGCCTCGGTGGTGATGAGCAGACCGGCGACCGATGCCGCGTTCTGGAGGGCGGTGCGCACGACCTTGGTCGGGTCGATCACGCCGGCCGCGACCAGGTTCTCGTACGTGTCGGTCGACGCGTTGAAGCCGAACGAGGTGTCGTTCTGGTCGAGCAGCTTGCCCGACACGACGGCACCGTCATGACCGGCGTTCTGCGCGATCTGGCGAACCAGCGCGGTCAGCGACTTGCGGACGATGTCGACGCCGCGCGTCTGGTCGTCGTTCGCACCCGTCACGCCGTCCAGCGCCTTCGTCGCGTACAGCAGCGCCGTGCCGCCGCCCGGGACGATGCCCTCTTCGACGGCCGCGCGGGTCGCGTGCAGCGCGTCGTCGACGCGGTCCTTGCGCTCCTTCACCTCGACCTCGGTCGCACCGCCGACCTTGATCACGGCAACACCGCCGGCCAGCTTGGCGAGACGCTCCTGGAGCTTCTCACGGTCGTAGTCGCTGGTGGTGTTCTCGATCTGCGCGCGGATCGCCTCGGTGCGGCCCTTGATCGCATCGGCTTCACCCGCACCGTCGACGATGGTGGTGTTGTCCTTGTCGATCGTGACGCGCTTGGCAGTGCCAAGCATGCCGACGGTGACGCTCTCGAGCTTGATGCCGAGGTCTTCCGAGATCATCTCGCCCTTGGTCAGGATCGCGATGTCTTCCAGCATCGCCTTGCGACGATCGCCGAAGCCCGGTGCCTTGACCGCTGCGACCTTCAGGCCGCCACGCAGCTTGTTGACGACGAGCGTGGCGAGAGCCTCACCCTCGATGTCCTCGGCGATGATCAGGAGCGGACGGCCCGACTGGACGACGGCTTCCAGGATCGGGAGCATCGCCTGCAGGTTCGACAGCTTCTTCTCGTGGATCAGGATGTACGGGTCG
>CAJYLQ010000057.1 GCA_913775975.1 uncultured Sphingomonas sp.
GTCGTCCGCATCGGTTCCCAGATGATCGATTCGTCGATCCGCACCCGTTTGAATGCGCTTGCCAGCGCGATGAAAGGCTGAGTTGATGGACATTCGCGCCGCAGAAATCTCCCGCGTCATCAAGGACCAGATCGCCAATTTCGGCACCGAGGCGCAGGTCTCGGAAACCGGGCAGGTGCTCAGCGTCGGTGACGGCATCGCGCGCATCTACGGGCTCGACAACGTCCAGGCGGGCGAGATGGTCGAGTTCGCCAATGGCGTGCAGGGCATGGCGCTGAACCTCGAGGCCGACAACGTCGGCGTCGTGATCTTCGGCTCGGACGCGGAGATCCGCGAGGGCGACACCGTCAAGCGGACCGGCACGATCGTCGACGTGCCGGTCGGGCGGGGGCTGCTCGGCCGCGTGGTCGACGGCCTCGGCAACCCGATCGACGGCAAGGGCCCGATCGTCGGCGCCGAGCGTCGCCGCGTCGAGGTGAAGGCACCGGGCATCATTCCGCGCAAGTCGGTGCACGAGCCGGTGCAGACCGGCCTGAAGGCGATCGACGCGCTGGTGCCGGTCGGCCGTGGCCAGCGCGAGCTGATCATCGGCGACCGTCAGACCGGCAAGACCGCCGTCGCGATCGACACCTTCATCAACCAGAAGGGCGTCAATGCCGGCTCGGACGAGTCGAAGAAGCTGTACTGCATCTATGTCGCGGTCGGGCAGAAGCGCTCGACGGTGGCGCAGATCGTGCGTCAGCTCGAAGAGAATGGCGCAATGGAATATTCGATCGTGGTCGCCGCGACCGCGTCGGAGCCCGCCCCGCTGCAGTTCCTCGCGCCCTATACCGGCTGCGCGATGGGCGAATTCTTCCGCGACAACGGTATGCATGCCGTCATCGTCTATGACGATCTGTCGAAGCAGGCGGTCGCCTATCGCCAGATGTCGCTGCTGCTGCGCCGTCCGCCGGGCCGTGAAGCGTACCCCGGTGACGTGTTCTATCTGCACAGCCGCCTGCTGGAGCGCGCCGCGAAGATGTCGGACGCCAACGGTGGCGGCTCGCTCACCGCCCTGCCGATCATCGAAACGCAGGCGGGCGACGTGTCGGCCTACATCCCGACCAACGTGATCTCGATCACCGACGGCCAGATCTTCCTCGAAACCGACCTGTTCTTCGCCGGCATCCGCCCCGCGATCAACGTCGGCCTGTCGGTCAGCCGCGTCGGCTCGGCCGCGCAGACCAAGGCGATGAAGAAGGTGTCGGGCTCGATCAAGCTCGAGCTGGCGCAGTATCGCGAAATGGCCGCCTTCGCGCAGTTTGGCTCGGACCTCGATGCCTCGACGCAGAAGCTGCTCAACCGCGGCGCGCGTCTCACTGAACTGCTCAAGCAGAAGCAGTTCAGCCCGATGCCGTTCGAGGAGCAAACCGCGTCGATCTTCGCCGGCACCAACGGCTATATCGATAACGTCCCTGTCGCGGACGTGACCCGCTACGAAGCCGCGATGCTCGCCGACCTGCGCGCCAACCACGCCGACGTCCTCACCAAGATCCGCGACACCCGCGATCTCGGCGACGAGGCGAAGGCAGGCCTCAAGGCCGCGCTCGACCAGTTCGCGAAGACCTTCGCGTAACGTTCAATGTGCTCCCGCGCAGGCGGGAGCCCAGTACTGGGTCCCCGCCGTCGCGGGGACACATGAAGGACAACAATGGCGTCGTTGAAGGCCCTCAAGATCCGGATCAACTCGGTCAAATCGACCCAGAAGATCACCAAGGCGATGAAGATGGTCGCCGCCGCCAAGCTGCGCCGTGCGCAGGAAGCGGCGCAGGCCGGTCGTCCCTATGCCGAGCGGCTGGAGGCGGTCGTCGCCAGCCTGTCGCGCCAGCTGGCGGGCGGCGCTGGCGTCTCGCCGCTACTCTCGGGCACCGGCAAGGACCAGGTTCACCTGCTCGTCGTCGCAACGTCCGAACGCGGCCTCGCCGGTGCGTTCAACAGCAACATCGTCCGCGCCGCCCGCCGCAAGGCGGAGGAGCTGGAGGCGCAGGGCAAGACCGTGCGCTTCTACCTCGCCGGCAAGAAGGGCCGCGTGCTGCGTCGCTTCTACCCGAATGCGATCCTCGCCGACCATGAGCTGGGTCAGCACAAGGTGCTCGGTTTCCAGCAGGCGCGCGAAGTCGCCGACGACCTGCTCGCGCGCTACGCCGCGGGTGAGTTCGACGTCGCGCACCTGTTCTACGCGAAGTTCGTCTCGGCGCTCGTCCAGCTGCCCGTCGGCCGTCAGATCATTCCGGTCGCGGTGGACGTTCTGGACAAGGACGTACCCTCCACTTCGTCCACTTCCAGCAACACTTCCGCCCCCGCCGCGGTGGTCGAATACGAGCCCGACGAGGAGTCGATCCTCGCCGACCTGCTGCCGCGCAACGTCGCGATCCAGATCTTCCGCGCGATGCTGGAAAACGCCGCGTCGGAACAGGGCAGCCGCATGAACGCGATGGACAATGCGACGCGCAACGCGGGCGACATGATCAACCGCCTGTCCATCCAGTACAACCGCACGCGCCAGGCCGCGATCACGACCGAACTGGTCGAGATCATCTCCGGCGCCGAAGCGCTCTAACGAATCCGAAGCAGGAAGAACCGCCATGGCAACCGCCGCAGACGACATCCGCCCGACCCAGTCGACGGGCAGCAGCAACACCACCGGCACGATCGCGCAGGTCATCGGCGCCGTCGTCGACGTCCACTTCCCCGAAACGCTGCCGGCGATCCTGTCGGCGCTGGAAACGGACAACAACGGCACCAAGCTGGTGCTCGAGGTCGCGCAGCACCTGGGCGAGAACACCGTCCGCACGATCGCGATGGACGCGACCGAGGGCCTGACCCGCGGCCAGACCGTCCGCGACACCGGTTCGCAGATCAGCGTCCCCGTCGGCCCGGCGACGCTCGGCCGCATCATGAACGTCGTCGGCGAGCCGATCGACGAGCGTGGCCCGGTCGCCACCGATCTGCGCGCGCCGATCCACGCGAAGGCGCCGGAATTCGTCGACCAGTCGACCGACAGCGCGATCCTCGTCACCGGCATCAAGGTCATCGACCTGCTCGCGCCGTATGCGAAGGGCGGCAAGATCGGCCTGTTCGGCGGCGCCGGCGTCGGCAAGACCGTGCTGATCCAGGAACTCATCAACAACATCGCCAAGGGCCATGGCGGCACCAGCGTGTTCGCGGGCGTGGGTGAGCGGACCCGCGAGGGCAACGACCTGTACCACGAATTCCTCGACGCGGGCGTCATCGCCAAGGACGCGGACGGCAACGCGATCAGCGAGGGATCGAAGGTCGCGCTGGTCTATGGCCAGATGAACGAGCCGCCGGGGGCCCGTGCCCGCGTCGCGCTGTCGGGCCTCGCCATCGCGGAATATTTCCGCGATCAGGAAGGGCAGGACGTGCTGTTCTTCGTCGACAACATCTTCCGCTTCACGCAGGCGGGCGCCGAAGTGTCGGCGCTGCTGGGCCGCATCCCTTCGGCGGTGGGCTACCAGCCGACGCTGTCGACCGACATGGGCGCGCTGCAGGAGCGCATCACCTCGACCAACAAGGGCTCGATCACCTCGGTGCAGGCCGTGTACGTGCCCGCGGACGATCTGACCGACCCTGCGCCGGCCACCTCGTTCGCCCACCTCGACGCGACGACGGTGCTCAACCGCGCCATCTCCGAGCTGGGCATCTACCCGGCCGTCGACCCGCTCGACTCGACCAGCCGCGTGCTGGAGCCGCGCATCGTCGGCCAGGACCATTACGAGACCGCGCGCGCCGTGCAGTCGCTGCTGCAGCGCTACAAGTCGCTGCAGGACATCATCGCGATCCTGGGCATGGACGAGCTGTCGGAAGAGGACAAGCTGACCGTCCAGCGTGCCCGCAAGATCCAGCGCTTCCTGTCGCAGCCGTTCCACGTCGCCGAGGTCTTCACCGGCATCTCGGGCAAGTTCGTGCAGATCGAGGACACGATCCGCAGCTTCAAGGGCGTGGTGAACGGCGAATATGATCATCTGCCCGAGGCGGCCTTCTACATGGTCGGCGGCATCGACGAGGCGATCGCGAAGGCCGAGAAGCTGGCGCAGGAAGCGTAAGTGACGCTGGCCCCTCTCCTTCGGGGGAGGGGCAGGGCGGGGCATCTGGCATGATGCCCCGTCATTGGTGACGCCCCAACCCCCGGACCCCACCTGTTGCGGGAAGGGGAGCGAGAAGAAGACCATGCTCCATTTCGAACTCGTCACCCCCGAAAAGCTCCTCCGCTCGGAGGAGGTTCATATGGTCACCGTCCCGGGGACCGAGGGCGACTTCGCCGTGCTGGAGGGCCACGCGCCCTTCATGTCGACGATCCGCGACGGGCAGATCCTGATCCAGAAGAGCGCCGGTGCTGCACCCGAGGCCATCGCAATTCGCGGTGGTTTCGCCGAGGTGAGCGACAAGGGGCTCACGGTGCTGGCCGAGCACGCGGGCTGAAATCCGGGATGCCGGGCCAGTCCCGGCGTCAAGCATAGCGGATCCCGTTACCGACGCATCCGGCGCCAGCCGGCGGCCCGATGAACGTCAGGCACAGCTCACAGGAAATTATACGGGTCGACGTCCACCGTCACCCGCGCCTTCGCGCTCCATTCCAGTCGGCCGAGCCATTCGCGGATGACGTCCTGCACGTCGAGCGCGCGGCGGGCGTGGACGAGCAGGCGATAGCGGTGCCGGCCGCGGAGCATCGCCAGCGGGGCGGGGGCGGGGCCGTAGACGGCCATGCCGTCGACGCGGGGCGCCGACGCGCCGACCAGCCGCGCGGTTTCGTTCGCCACCGCCTGATCCTCTGACGACACGATGATCGCGGCATAGCGGCCGAAGGGCGGCGCGCCCGCGTCGCGGCGTGCCTCCGTCTCCGCAGCATAGAAAGCGTCGGCATCGCCCGTGACCAGCGCGCGCATCACCTGCGCGTTCGGGCTGTGCGTCTGGATGAGAACGTGGCCGGGTTTCTCACCGCGCCCGGCCCGGCCCGACACCTGCCGGATCTGCTGGAAGGTCCGCTCGGCGGCGCGCAGGTCGCCGCCTTCCAGCCCGAGGTCGGCGTCCACCACGCCGACCAGCGTCAGGTTGGGGAAGTGATAGCCTTTCGTCACCAGCTGCGTGCCGACGACGATGTCGATATCACCCGCCTCCATCCGCCCGACGAACTCCGCCGCCTTGGCGGGCGACCAGATGGTGTCGCTGGTGACGAGCGCCACCTTCGCCTCCGGAAAGAGCAGTGCCACCTCGTCCGCGATCCGCTCCACGCCTGGGCCGCAGGCGACGAGCGAATCCTCCGACTGGCATTCGGGGCAGAGGCGCGGGACGGGCTCGACATGGCCGCAATGATGGCAGGCAAGCCGCCGCGTCAGGCGATGCTCGACCATCCAGGCGGTGCAGTTGGGGCATTGGAAGCGATGGCCGCAGGTACGGCACAGCGTCAGCGGCGCATAGCCGCGCCGGTTGAGGAACAGCAGCGACTGTTCCCGCTTCTCCAGCCGCTCGGCCAGCATCGCCACCAGCTTCGGCGCGAGCCAGCGTCCGCGTTCGGGCGGGGTGGCGATCAGGTCGATCGGTTCGATGGTCGGCATCTGTGCCGGGCCGAAGCGACCGGGCAGCTGCACCTCGGCATAGCGGCCCAGCGCGACCTGCTGACGCGTTTCGATCGCGGGCGTGGCGCTGGCGAGGATGACCGGGCATTCCTCGAACTTGCCGCGCATCACCGCGACGTCGCGCGCATGGTAATGGACGCCGTCTTCCTGCTTGAAGCTGGTTTCGTGCGCCTCGTCGACGACGATCAGGCCGAGGTCGCGATAGGGAAGGTAGAGCGCTGATCGCGCGCCCACCGTCACCAGCGCCTGACCACTGGCGATCGCCCGCCACGCGCGGCGGCGCTGCGAGGCGCGCAGGCCGGAATGCCATGCCACGGGCTCGCAGCCGAAACGGTCGTGGAAGCGCTTCAGGAACGGTTCGGTCAGCGCGATCTCGGGCAGCAGCACGACCGTCTGCCGCCCGTCACGGATCGCTGCGGCGACCGCCTCAAAATAGGTTTCGGTCTTACCCGATCCCGTCACGCCGTCGAGCAGCGTCGGCGCAAAACGGTGCGCGGTGACGTCCGCGACCAGCCGGTCGGCGGCGGCGCGCTGGTCTTCGGAAAGAGTGGGGGCGCCATGATCGGGGTCGGGCAGGGGGAAGGGGCTGTCGATATTGACCTCCACCCCCTCCAGTGCGCCGGCCTTCACCAGTCCGCGAATGACCGCGTCGGAGACGTCGGCGGCGATCGCGAGCTCGCGGATCAGGCCCTGCCGGTCGCCGATCCGCTCCAGCGCCTGCGCGCGCTGCGGCGTCAGCCGGTCGGGCACCGCGCCGGTCGCGCGATATTCGGTGACGCTGCGCGCGCCCTCCAGCGCAGAGGTGGAGGACAGGCACATCCGCAGCACGGCGGCGGGCGGCGCGAGGTAATAGTCGGCCGTCCATTCGACCAGCCGGCGCAGCGCGGCGCCCAGTGGCGGCACGTCCGCCTTCGCCAGCAGCGGTCGCAGGCGATTGTCGCCGACCTCCGCGTCGGAGGGCATCCGCTCCGGCTCCCACACCACGCCCAGCAGCTGGCGCGGACCGAGCGGCGCGACGACGATCGATCCGGGCTCCACGGTCATCCCCTGAGGGACGCGATAGTCGAGCGGGCCTAGCGCGGCATTCAGGATCAGGACACGGGCACGCGACATCGGCCGCCTATATGGAGGCAGTGGCGGGGAAGGCAAAGCGGGCGACGCGGACCGGCCCGAAAATCGATTGGCACGACGACTGTCCGCTTGCACCTGCCCGACCGATGCGCGACACCAATACGATGTGAGCGATACCACGCTCGATGAAAGGAGGGGATATGAGGATGAGGACGTTCGCCACCCGTACGCTCGCCGCCTGTATGGCGCTGACCGCGATCTCGCCCGTCGCCGCGCAGGAGGATCGGATGGTCCCGATCGCCACGCCGGCGCAACCGGCGGCGATCCCGCTCAATACGGGCAAGCTGCCCGACGCGCCGAACCCCGAAAGCTGGCACAGCCAGTATAACAGCGTCTTCGCCCGTAACGTGACCGAGGCGACGCTGACCCCCGTATTGCCCGATCCGGCCAAGGCGACCGGCGCGGCGGTGATCGTGGCGCCGGGCGGCGGCTTTCGTACGCTGTCGATGCAGAATGAGGGGTGGGACGTCGCCAAGGCGCTGGCGGATCGAGGGATCGCCGCCTTCGTCCTCAAATATCGGCTGAACCAGACGCCGCGTGACATGGACGCGTTCGGCAAGTCGATGACCGCGATGTTCGCCAGTGTCGCACGCCCCGCCGCGCCGCCGAGTGCGGAGGCGCGGATCGCCGCGATCGCGCCGCAGATCGCCGATGCGCGCGCCGCCTTCGCGCTCGTCCGCCGCCGGGCGAAGGAGTGGAAGGTCGATCCGAACCGTATCGGCATGGTCGGCTTTTCGGCGGGTGCGATGCTAACGATGGCGACCGCGCTGGCGGGGCAGGATGCGAAGCCGGCCTTTATCGGTGACATCTATGGCCCGCTGGATGCGGTGAAGGTGCCGGCGGATGCGCCGCCGCTGTTCGCCGCTATCGCCGCCGACGACCCGCTGTTTTCCGGCCGGGGCTTCGGCCTGATCGACAGCTGGATGGCGGCGAAGAAGCCGGTCGAGTTCCACCTTTACGGCAAGGGCGGCCACGGTTTCGGCATGTACCAGAAGCCGACGACCAGCACGGGCTGGTTCGATGCCTTTTACAAGTGGATCGTCATGAACGGGTTCGACAAGCCCGCCGCCTGATCGCTGTCGTGTCCGGCGGCGCTAGGCTGTTCAGCGTCGCCGGAAATAGAGGGTAAAGCTGTTGCCGCTGGCGTCCGCGCTGCCGAACGATCCGGCGGCCCTTTCCAGCCCGGCGGCTTTCAGCCGGTCGTCGAGCGTGCCGTCCTGCAGGGCCTTCATCGCGACGTTCGTGTTGTCGTTGCTCAAGCCGCGCGTGAAGCCGCCCCGTACCTCGCACAGCGTTGAGGCACAGCTGACGCGCAGGCGGTCGCCCTGATTGATGTACGGCACGGCGACCATCGCGCCTGCAATCGCGGTCTTCGCCTTCCCGGCCCAGACCGGGTCAATCGGTTCGGCACGCAGTTTTTTGTACAAGTGGGCAGGATCCCATTCCGGGTTCATCATCTCACCGCGTATCGCGGGATCGTCCGGGATGCGATCGCCGTCGGCAGCGCCCGTGGCGGCGGGTTGCGGTACGGCTGCGGGGGTAGCCTTGGGGGCCACGCGGTCGTCGGTCGGCGTCGTGGTCGCATCGGCATGAACGATCTTCACAGCCGAAGCCGATGGCGCGTCGGTGCCGGAATGTGGCCGCAGCCATGCGCCGGCTGCCAGTAATCCGGCGGCGACCGCCATGCCGAGCCATGTTCCCCTGTTCATGCGCGCCCTCCCAAGCCGTATCCGGGCGGCAGCGTAGCGTGCGGGAACGCGTCCGCAATGGATATCGGTGGCCGCCGGCCGGGGGGTTGCGCGGTGATGCTGCGGCATGGGAAGGCCGAAACACGATGCTTCAGGGGCCAGCCGCATGACCGATCTGCTGCCGCACCCACTCGCCGTCGAATATGCCGCGCATCTGGCGCGCGACCGGCGGCGGTCGGCGCATACGGTGCGCGCCTATCAGGCGACCGCGCAGCGCCTGCTGGCCTTTCTGTCGGGCCATTGGGGCGCCTCGGTGGACCGGGCGGCGCTGGCACGGATCGAGCCGACGGATCTGCGGGCCTATCTGGCGTATCGTCGCGAGGGCGGACTGACCAACGCCTCCGCCGCGCGTGAACTGTCGGCGGTGCGGGGTTTTCTCGCCTTTGCCGGCGCGCCCCTGCCGACGGTGAAGGGCCCGCGCCGCGCCCGCGCGATCCCGCGCCCCATCGCCCCGCACGACGTCGTCGCGCTGGGCGAGGAGGTGGCGGACGAGGCGCGGGAGCCGTGGCTGGCCGCGCGCGACTGGGCGGTGCTGATGCTGCTATATGGCGGCGGGCTGCGCATCGGCGAGGCGCTGGCGCTGACGGGCGCGATCCTGCCGCTGGGCGAGACGCTGGTGGTGACGGGCAAACGGCAGAAGACGCGGATCGTCCCGCTGTTGCCGCAGGTGCGGGTGGCGGTGGAGGAGTATGTCCGCCTCTGCCCCTGGCCGGTGCCGCGCGACGCGCTGCTGTTCCGGGGGGCGAAGGGCGGCCCGCTCGATCCCGCGATCATCCGCCGAGCGGTGCAGGGCGCGCGCGGGCGGCTGGGCCTTGGCGAACGGACGACGCCCCACGCGCTGCGCCACAGCTTCGCGACGCACCTGCTGGGGCGCGGTGCGGACCTGCGCGCGCTGCAGGAACTGCTGGGCCATGCCAGCCTGTCGTCGACGCAGGTCTACACGGCGGTCGACGCGGCGCATCTGCTGGACGTCTATCGCCACGCGCATCCCCGGGCCTGACGCGGCTGTTCAGCGGGCGGCGCGCGGCTTCCAGGTGATGACGCGGTAGATGTAGAACAGGACGATCGCGACGGTCAGGGCGATCGCCAGCGGCCCGACATAGCGGTCCAGCTCGGCGAACCGCCGATCGAGGATCAGCCCCGCCAGCGCGAGGATGGTGTTCCACACCGTGGAGCCCGACGCCGTCCAAAGCACGAACTTCCAGCGTGGCATCCGCGACATTCCGGCGGGCAACGATACCATCGTGCGGAAGGTGGGCATGAAGCGGAAGACGAACACGACCCAGCCGCCCCGATCGTGGAAGAAGCGGGTGATCGCCTCCACATCCTCCCACTCGATCGTCAGCCAGCGGCCCCAGCGATCGACGAACGGCCGCAGCCCCTGATAGCCGAAGCGCCGGCCGACCGCGTACCAGAAGTAATTTCCCGCGACCGTTCCCGCCGTGCCCGCCGCGATCAGCCAGCCCAGCGTCATGTGCCCGCGCGCCACCGCCATGCCGCCCAAGCCCATGATGACCTCCGACGGGATGGGCGGCACGACATTCTCCAGCGCCATCAGCAGGAAGATGCCCCAATAGCCGCCACGGGCGATCCACTCGACAATGAACGCTGTCATGCGCGGCTCAACGCCGGCTGTCGGCTTTCTCTCCAATGCCACGTTCCGCGACCCGGCGCTCGATGGCGTCCCAGATCATGCCCGCCACATCGGTGCCGTCGAATTTCTGGATCGCGACGATGCCCGTGGGGCTGGTGACGTTGATCTCCGTCAGCCATTCGCCGCCGATCACGTCGATGCCGACAAACAGCAGGCCGCGCCGCTTCAGTTCGGGGCCCAGCACCGCGCAGATTTCCTGCTCGCGTGCGGTCAATTCGGTCTTCTCCGCCGAGCCCCCCACCGCCAGGTTGCTGCGAATCTCGCCCTCGCCCGGCAGGCGGTTGATCGCGCCCGCGACCTCGCCGTCGATCAACACGATGCGCTTGTCGCCCCTCGCCACGGCGGGCAGGAACGCCTGCACCATGTGCGGTTCGCGCCACGTGTTGTTGAACACCTCGATCAGTGCCGACAGATTCTCCCCCTCCGGCCCGACGCGGAAGATCGCCTTGCCGCCATTGCCGTGCAGCGGCTTCATGACGATCGCGCCGTGCTGCTTCAGGAAGGCGCGGGTCTCGTCCAGCGAGCGCGTGACCAGCGTCGGCGGCATGAACTGCGGGTAATCGAGGACGAACACCTTTTCGGGCGCGTTTCGCACGCTGCGGGGGTTGTTGACCACCAGCGTCCGCTCCGCGATCCGCTCCAGCAGATGCGTGGCGGTGATATAGCCAAGATCGAACGGCGGGTCCTGCCGCATCAGCACCACATCGGCCTCCGCCCCCAGATCGAGGCTGACGGGCTCCTCGAAGCGATAATGGTCGCCCGCCACCCGCTGCACGGTGACAGGATGCGCCTGCGTCCACAGCCGCCCGTCCGACCAGTTGAGCGCATCGGCCGCGTAGTGGAACAGTCGGTGCCCGCGCGCCTGCGCGGACAGCATCAGCGCGAAGCTGGAATCGCCCGCGATGTTGATCGTGTCGAGCGGGTCCATCTGGACGGCGACGGTGAGCGTCATGGGGCAATCTCCTTGGCCGCGCCCGCCTTCGTCCATTTGGGGGCGGCGGCGCAAGCCGCTCGGTCAGGGCATCCACGCATTCTCGATATGGCGGGGGCGGGTGCCGGGCGCGATCAGGATGACGTCGACTCGAATGTCGTCGCCCGGCCCGGCATAGCGCGGCATCAGCACCTCCGCCGCCGCGGCGACGCGCGCCAGCCGCCGCTGGTCGATCGCGAAGTCGAGTTCGGCGGCGGTCCCGCGCGTCTTCACCTCGACGAAGGCGACCAGCCGGCCACGGCGGGCGACCAGATCGACCTCGCCCGCCGGGGTGCGGACGCGCCGGTCGAGCACCTGCCAGCCCTTCAGCCGCAGCCACCAGCCGGCCAGCCGCTCGCCGCGCCGGCCGGATGCCTCGGCGACGCGGCGGTCAGCCATTCTTCATCTCCAGCGCGCGGGCATAGAGCGCCTTGCGGTCTAGCCCCAGCCGCTTTGCCACTTCGCCGGCGGCCTTCGCGGCGGGCAGGCGGGTGAGCGCCTCCGCGAGCGCCACATCGCCATCCTCCGCGCTGGCGGGCGGTGCCTCGCCCGGCGGCGCGACGACGATCACGATCTCGCCCTTCGGCGGCGCGTCGGCATAGCGCACGGCGAGCGTGGTGAGCGTGCCTGTCACCGCCTCCTCGAACTTCTTCGTGATCTCGCGCGTCACCGCCGCCTCGCGGTCGCCAAGTCCCGTCGCGAGTGCGGACAGGCAGGCGGCCAGGCGCGGGCCGCTTTCGTAGAACACCAGCGTCGCGCGGACCGCCGCGACCTCCGCAATCGCCTCGCCGCGCGCCTTCTCCTTGGCGGGGAGGAAGCCCATGAACAGGAAACGGTCGGTCGGCAGGCCTGCCAGCGTCAGCGCCGCCACCGCCGCGCAGGGGCCGGGGATCGTCACCACCGCATGGCCCGCCAGGCGCGCGTCGCGGACCAGTTTGTAGCCCGGATCGGAGATCAGCGGCGTGCCCGCGTCCGATACCAGCGCGACCGCGTGCGTCGCCATGCGCGCGATCAGGCCGGGCCGCACCTCCTCCGCATTATGGTCATGGTACGGAACCATCTGTCTTTTCACGCCTATATGACGCAGAAGCCCCGCCGTCACACGGCTGTCCTCGACCGCGATCATATCCGCGCGCGACAGGATGTCCGCCGCGCGAGGGGACAGGTCGCCGAGATTGCCGATAGGCGTCGCGACGATGTAGAGACCGGGGGACAAGGGAGACATGGGACACGTCATGGCAGAGGGTGCCGTATCATCGCAACGCCGCGGTTCGTCACGCGGCGGCTGGGCCGCCATCGCCGCCGCCATGCTGCTCTCCGCCTGCCAGACGGTGCTGCCGCGCGGCGTCGAGCGTGCGCCGGACCGGCCCGTGACCCGCCCGACCCAGACGACGGCGCCGGTCGTGGAGGCGGGTTTGCCGCGTGACGAGGCGCGCAGCCGCGTCGCGCTGCTGGTGCCGCTGACCGGCAGCAACGCGGGCGTCGGCCAGTCGATCGCCAATGCGACGATGCTGGCGCTGCTCGATACGCAGACCAAGACGGTGCGCATCACCAATTACGATACCGCCGGCCCCGGCGGCGCGGCGGAGGCGGCGCGACGCGCGATCGCGGAGGGCGCGCAGCTGATCCTGGGGCCGCTATTGTCCGATGACGCGCGCACCGTCGGGCCGGTGGCGAAGGCGGCGCGGGTGCCGGTCATCAGCTTTTCCAACGATACCGGTGTCGCGGGCGGCGGCGTTTACCTGATGGGCTATATCCCCGCCCAGTCGATCGACCGCGTCGTCGATTTCGCGAAGGATCGCGGCGTCCAGACCTTTGCCGGGCTGGTGCCCAACGGCCTGTATGGCGAGCGAGCGTCCACCGCCTTCCTGCGTGCGGTCGAGGGTGCGGGCGGGCAGGTCGTCTCGCTCCAGACCTATGGGCGCACGGCGGGCGGGGTGACGGCGGCGGCGCAGCGGCTGGTGGCGAAGGCGCCCTATGGCGCGGTTCTCGTCGCCGATGCGGGGCCGATCGCGGCGGCGGCGGCGCCGATCGTGAAGCGCGGCAGCGGTGCGACGACGCGGCTGCTGGGCACCGAATTGTGGAATTCCGAAAGCGGCATCGCGAACCGGCCGGCACTGGCGGGCGCGTGGTTCGCAAGCGTGTCGAACACGCTCTATCGCCAATATGCGACAAAATATCGCGCCCGCTTCGGCACCGCGCCCTATCGCTTGTCGAGCCTGGGATATGATTCGGTGCTGCTTACGGTACGCATCGCGCGCGACTGGAAGCCGGGCACGCCCTTCCCGGAGGCGCGGCTGCGTGATCCGGACGGCTTTGCCGGGTTGGACGGCGCGTTCCGCTTCGGCCGCGACGGTGTCGCGGAACGCGCGCTGGAGGTGCAGGAGATTCGCGGCGGCACCACCGTCACCGTCTCCCCGGCGCCGGCCGGGTTCGGCAAGTAACGGATCAGGTCGGGTCGGTCACGACCTCGGTCAGGATCGCATCGAGCAGCAGCGCGCCCGCCTCCGTCACGAGCAATCGGTCGCCTGATCGCGCCATCAGCCCTTGGGCTGAGAGGCGCGCGACGGCCGCGTGATCGATCGGCGCGATGCCACCCGCGAGCGTGGCGACGCGGGTCAGGTCCACGCCCTCCGCCAGCCGCAGGCCCATGACCAGCGCCTCGGTTGCGCGATCGTGGAGGGGCAGGGGATCCTCCGCCTGCGTGCCGTGGCCGTTGCGTTCGACCGCGCCCAGCCAGTTTTCCGGCTTCTTGTGGCGCACGGTGGCAAGACCGCCGCGCCGGCCATGCGCACCCGGCCCGATCCCGGCATAATCGCCATAGCGCCAATAGGTCAGGTTATGGCGGCTCTCCGCCCCCGGTGCGGCGTGGTTCGAGGTTTCGTAGGCGGGGCGCCCCGCCGCGCGGGTCATCGCGCGCGTCTGTTCGAACAGGTCGGCGGCGGCGTCGCCATCGGGGATGGTCAACCGGCCCGCCGCCGCCTCGGTCGCGAAGCGGGTGCCCGGCTCGATCGTCAATTGGTAGAGCGACAGATGCTCGGTGCCGAGCGCCAGCGCCGCGCCGAGTTCCGCCTCCCACGCCGCCGGGGACTGTCCGGGACGCGCGTAGATCAGGTCGATGCTGACACGCGCGAAGGCGCGCTGCGCTACCCCCACCGCCGCCAGCCCCTCCGCCACGCCATGCGCACGGCCCAGGAGGCGTAGCGCCTCATCGTCCAGCGATTGCAGGCCGAGCGAGGCACGATTCACGCCCGCCGCAGCCAGATCGGCGAAGCGCGCCGCCTCCACGGAGGAGGGGTTCGCCTCCAGCGTGATCTCGATATCGGGCGCCATCGACCAGTGGCCGGCGGCGGCGTCGATGATCGCCGCCACCGTCTCCGGCGGCATCAGCGATGGCGTGCCGCCCCCGAAGAAGATCGACCCCAGCGTTCGTCCCGGCAGCAGCGATGCCTCATGCGCCAGGTCCGCCAGCAGCGCCGCGCGCCACGCCTGTTGATCGACGGCGGCGCGGACGTGGCTGTTGAAATCGCAATAGGGGCATTTCGACACGCAGAACGGCCAATGCACGTAAAGCGCTAAGGTGTCTGGGTTTTTAACCGAGGCTGTTGGCGGGGTCTTCACGCCCGCTCCGCTACCCGCGAAGCTATGTTCAAGGCAAATCCCGCGCTGTTGCTGGCCTGCCTGGCGGGAGGTGCCGTCGGGGCCGCCGACGCGACGCCGCAGACGACGATGCGCGACATGACCTTCGAATGGCGCGACCGCCACCCGCAGCCCCGCGACGACCTGACGATGCGCCGCACGATGCTGCTGACCCACGCCACGGCGCGCGCGGTGGTCGGCGTACCGCCGCTCGCGTGGAGCGAGGATCTGGCGGCCGGCGCGCGTCTGCAGGCGGAGGATCTGGCGCGCGAGGGCCGCTTCGATCATGGCGGGCGCAACGCCGCACCGCGCGGCGTGGGCGAAAACCTGTGGGCCGGCACGCGCGGCGGCTTTTCCTATGGCGAGATGGTCGCGGCGTGGCTCGACGAGTCGCGCGACTATGTGAACGTCCCCGCCCCCCGGTTCAGCAGGACGGGGACGTGGCAGGATGTGGGCCATTACAGCCAGATGGTGTGGCGCCACACCACGGAGATGGGATGCGCGCTGGCGACCGGATCAAGCGAGGATGTGCTGGTCTGCCGCTATGCGCCGGCCGGGAATGTGATCGGGCAGGCCGCGTTTTAGACGGGCAGGCTGACGTCGGGTTGGAGCTGTTCCGGCTGGCGTCCGGGCGGCGCTTTCACGCATGTCGTGCTCGGGGGAAATCTGACGCCAACCCCTCCCCTGAAGGGGAGGGGCTGCTGACCCGGCTGTTTGCCTCGGATGACCTTGCCGTCGCGCCGTTAGAATACCGCCGCGACCATCTGGCGGAAGGCATCGCCGCGATGGCTGATCTCGTTCTTGTCCGCTTCCTCGATCTCGCCGAACGTCTCGTCACGACCGTCGGGTCGGAAGATCGGGTCGTAGCCATGGCCCTTGTCGCCACGCGGCGGCCAGACGAGCGTGCCGTCGACCCGCCCCTCGAACCATTCGACATGGCCGTCCGGCCAGGCGAGGGCGAGGGCGCAGATGAAGTGCGCATCGCGGCTGGCGTCGGGACCGGCCTCTCCCAGCTTCTGCTCGACCAGCCGCATCGCATGATCGAAGTCCTTCGCTTCGCCGCCCCAGCGGGCGGAGAAGATGCCGGGATCGCCGTTGAGCGCCTCGACGCACAGGCCGCTGTCGTCCGCCAGTGCGGGCAGGCCGGACAGATCGGCCGCCGCCCGCGCCTTCAGCTCGGCATTCATGACGAATGTGGTGCCCGTCTCCTCCGGCTCGGGCAGGTCGAGCGCGCCGGCGGAGATCACTTCCAGCCCGCGTCCTTCCAGCATCGCCGCGATTTCGCGCACCTTGCCGGCATTGTGGCTGGCGATCACGAGCTTGCCCGGCGCCAGCTTGCGGATCGCCTGCGGCTCCGCGCCTTCGCCGCTCACTTCACCGCCTCGCCCTGCGCGCGGAAGATGTCGGCGCAGCCCATGCGGGCGAGGCGTAGCAGGCGCAGCAGCGCCTCCTCGTCGTAAGTGGCGTGTTCGGCGGTCGCCTGCGCCTCGGCGATATGGCCGTTTTCCAGCAGCACGAAGTTGCCGTCCGCATCCGCCGCCGAATCCTCGTCATAGTCGAGGTCGAGGACGGGCGTACCCTGATAGATGCCGCAGCTGACCGCCGCGACCTTCTGCCGGATCGGGTCGGCGGTCAGCTTGCCGCTGGCGAGCAGGCCGTTGACCGCCAGCCGCATCGCGACCCATGCGCCGGAGATGGAGGCGGTGCGCGTGCCGCCGTCCGCCTGGATCACGTCGCAGTCCAGCGTGATCTGCCGTTCGCCCAGCAGCTTCATGTCGGTGACGGCGCGCAAGGAACGGCCGATCAGTCGCTGGATCTCCTGCGTGCGACCGGACTGCTTGCCCTTCGCCGCCTCGCGGCTGCCGCGCGTATGCGTGGCGCGGGGGAGCATGCCGTATTCGGCCGTCACCCAGCCCTCGCCCTTGCCGCGCAGGAAGGGGGGCACGCGCTCCTCGACCGATGCGGTCACGAGCACCTTGGTGTCGCCGAACCCGATCAGCACCGACCCCTCGGCATGGCGGGTGAAACGCGGTTCGATAGTGATGGCGCGCATCTGGTCGGGCGCACGGCCGCTGGGGCGCATGGATGGTCCTTTGTCGTGTTCGGTCAAAGCATCGGCCTAGCCTTCCATCCCGCCCCGCGCCAGCCTAGATCAGTGATATGCGCACGCCCCCCGTGACCGAGCTGACCGACCGCGCGCGGGATATCTTCCGCGCGGTGGTGGATGGCTATCTGGCGTCGGGCCAGCCGGTGGGGTCCAAGACGCTGGCGCTGTCCGGCATCGGCCTGTCGCCCGCCTCGATCCGCAGCGTGATGGGGGAGCTGGAGGCGCTGGGCCTGCTGGCGGCGCCGCACACCTCTGCCGGGCGGCTGCCGACCGAGCGGGGTTTAAGGCTGTTCGTCGACGGCATGATGCAGGCGCACGAACCCACGCCGGAGGAACGCGCCGCGATCGAGGATGTCGAGCGACATGGGCCGGTCGAGGAGGCGCTGGCCGCAACCACCGCCGCGCTGTCCGGCCTGTCGGCCTGCGCGGGGCTGGTCATGGTGCCCAAGCGGGAGATCGTGCTGCGCCAGATCGGCTTCGTGCCGCTAGCTCCGGGCCAGGCGCTGGCGGTTTTGGTGGGCGAGGACGGCACGGTCGAGAACCGTGTGGTGGCGCTGCCCGAGGGGATCGCGCCGGGCGCGCTGGTGGAGGCGGGCAACTACATGTCCGCGACGCTCGCCGGGCTGACGCTGGCGGAGGCGCGCGGCCGGATCGAACGCGAACTGGCGGACGGTCGCGCCGCGATAGACGCCGCTGCGCGCACGCTGGTGGAGCGCGGCCTCGCGGTGTGGAGCGAGGACGGCAATCGCCGGCCCGTGCTGATCGTGCGCGGGCAGGGGCGGCTGATCGACACGGCGGCGGCCGCCGATCTGGACCGGGTGCGCGACCTGCTCGACGATCTGGAGGGCAAGCAGGAGATCGCCGGGCTGCTCGATTCGGCGCGGGGCGGCGATTCCACGCGAATCTTCATCGGGGCGGAGACGAACCTGTTCGCGCTGTCCGGCTCCTCCGTCATCGCCCGGCCGTTCCATGGACTGGACGGGCGGGTCGTCGGTGTCGTCGGCGTGATCGGGCCGGTTCGCCTGAACTATGCCCGTGTGGTGCCGATGGTCGACCTGACCGCCGCGACGCTGGCGCGGCTGATCCGCTAGACCGCGCCTATGCCTTCGTCCGCTCGATCAACCGCAACAGGCGATCGAGCGGCTGGTGGAAGCTGCCCTCGCCGGCATCGTCGGCGACGGTATAGGCCCAGTTGAGCCCCAGTGCGTCCGCGCGCACCTTCGCGAAGCAGTTGATGCGGCGCGGCGGCATGATCGTGACGACCCAGGCGCCCGTTCGGGCCGCGACCAGCGCGTGATCCTGCGCCGATCCCTCGACCAGCACGATCACCGGCGCGGCGGCCAGGGTGGCGGCGATCGTCTGCGGCGTTTCCTGTTCTGGGGACAGGATGACGAAGCCGCGCGCAGCAAGCGCCTCGGCCAGTTCGCCCTCGTTCATCAGGTCGCGCTTAGATCCGGTGGTGCCGCGCCGCACGAAGACGGGGGCATCGGCGCTTGCCGATCCCGCCCCGGCCGCGATGCGGGCGCGCAACGTGGTCGCGCGCGCCTGCCAGGATGCGTTGATGCCGCGATCGTCGGCGACCAGCAGTTCCTCGACATGGACGAACTTGGCCTTGCAATCGTCCAGCCCCGTCAGCGCGCGGTAGCCGGGCTCGTGCAGCCAGCGATGCGGCGACAGCTTCAGCGGCACGGCATCCTGTTCGGCCGCCAGTAATTCCAGCAACAGGCCGTCGACCAGCCAGTGCCCGAAATAACGGTCGATCACCGGATTGGTGCACAGCAGCGCGCGTGGGATCGTCACCCGCTCCCCCCGCGCGATCGGCCGCTGGCGATAGCGATTCGACGCGCGCAGCATCCCCTTCCGGCCATAGGCGATGCCGTCGATCAGCGTCACGTCGCGATGCCGAGCGATCCGCGTCGCACCATGGTCCGTCAGGCCGCCGGCCGCGCGCTGGCGCTCCAGCTCGGGGGTCGTCTCCTCCTGAAAGGCGATGATCCGGTCCCAGTCGTCGGGCAGGCAAAGCGCGGGCGGCACGAACCGCTGCATCGCGGGCGCGATCTCTTCCGTCGCGAACGCGCCGGCGGCGAAGTCGTCCCGGCCCAAGCGGTGACGCAGCCGGGCGGTGATGGGCAGGAGGGACATCGCCATGGCGGCGGGGTTTGCGGCAGCGGCGGGGGCGGGTCAATGGCATGTGATCGTGCCAGTCGAAGGTTGAAGTCTGGCGTCGGCGTGACCATGGTGGGAGGCGTGAAGGCTGCCCGCGACCGGGCGCATGACAGGGATGACAATGAGCGAAGAACAGAAGACGGACGCAGAAGCGCTGCGGGCCGAGACCGCAGAGGCCGCGCCCGAGGTTGCCGAGCATGACGCCGCCGCCGGCCGCATCGCCGAGCTGGAGGATCAGCTGGCCGCCGCCCGGCAGGACGTGCTCTACGCGCACGCCGATATCCAGAACGTCCGCCGCCGCGCCGAGAAGGACGCGGCCGATGCGCGCAACTATGCCGCCACCAGCTTCGCGCGCGACATCCTGTCGGTCGCGGACAACCTGACCCGCGCGCTTGCCGCGATCCCGGCGGAGCTGCGCGAGGACGAGAAGATGAAGGGCCTCGTTACCGGACTGGAGGCGACGGGCCGCGAGCTGGAGAGCATCTTCACCCGCCACGGCATTACCCGGATCGAGGCGATGGGCGTGCAGCTGGACCCTAATCGGCACCAGGCGATGATGGAGATGCCGAGCGACGCGGAACCCGGCACGATCGTGCAGGAGATGCAGGCGGGCTACATGATCAAGGATCGCCTGCTCCGCCCGGCGCTCGTCGCGGTCGCGCGCGCGGGCTGATCCGGCGCCGGCCCGTCGGCGGGCTCGTCTAGAAGGAATTGGGTTTGGCCAGGCTGACGTTCGTCCAATATGCGGGCGACTATCGCGAGGCGGTGCGGCGGTTCGACGCGGGCGGGCCCGAAACCTATCGGTCGCAGCGTTACTCCGTGGAAACGCTCGGCCGCCTCGCCCGGACGCACGAGGAGGTCGCGATCGTCTGCGGCATCACCGACGAAGCCTATGACGAGCGGCTGTCGAACGGCGTCCGTGCGATCGGCCTGGGCCATGCCGATGCCGTGCCGCCGGGCGATTTCGTGGCGCAGCTCGAGCGGTTGCGGCCCACGCACATGGCGCTGATGACGCCGCTGATGGCGCCGCTGCGCTGGGCGGCACGGCATCGGGTCGAGACGATCGCGGTGCTGGCGGACTCGTTCAGCGGCGCGGGGCTGCGTGCGCGGTTTCGTCATGCGATGCTGGCGCGGGCGCTGAACGCGCGGCACGTCGGATGGGTCGGCAACCACGCGCTCAATTCCTGCCTGTCGCTGATGAATATCGGCGTACGGCCCGACAAGATCGTGCCATGGGACTGGCCGCCCGCCACCGATCCCGCCACCGTCGCCCCGCGCGAGCGCGGATCGGGGCCGCTCCGGCTGCTCTATGTCGGCATGATCGCGGAGGCCAAGGGGGTCGGCGACGTCATCGACGCGGTCGCGCGGCTGACCGGCGAGGGGATGGCGGTCGCGCTGACGATCGTCGGCCACGACCCGGACGATACGATGCAGGCCTATGCGACGGCCAACGCGCCCGGCGCGCCCGTTCGCTTCGCCGGCCGTGTCGGCAATGCGGAAGTCGCGGCGATGATGGCGACGGCGGACGCGGTCGTCGTGCCCTCCCGCCACGGCTATGCCGAGGGGCTGCCGATGGTGATCTACGAGGCGCTGTCGGTGCGTACGCCGTTGATCGCGAGCGACCATCCGATGTTCCGCGGCGCGATCGCGGACGGGGAGAGCGCGGTGGTCTTCACCGCCGGCGATCCCGCAGCGCTGGCGCTGGCGATCCGCCGGCTCGACGCCGACCCAGCGCTTTATGCCCGCTTGTCCAGCAACGCGGCGGCGGCGTGGGGCGCGTTGCAGCTGCCGGTGATGTGGGCGGACCTGTTGACGAACTGGCTCGCTGGCGACGAGGCGTCGACCCGGTGGCTGCGCGCGCACAGCATCGCGTCGGGCATCTATGACGAAACGCTCGCCCGGCGCCGTGCGGCACTGGCGGGTGGCTGATCCCTTGCGAGTGTATACCGGATGATCAACACCAACCTCACCACCGACCGCCCCACCTTCGTCACGCATCTCGAATGTTCGATGACGGGGGAGCGGTACGAGGCGGACCGGCTGCACGGGCTGTCGCGCGTCGGGCGGCCGCTGCTGTTGCGCTATGACCTGGACGGCGTGGGAGCGGCGCTCGGGCGCGACGCGCTGGCGGCGCGGCCTACCGATCTGTGGCGGTGGCGCGAACTGCTGCCGGTGCGCCAGACGCGTAACATCGTCAGCCTGGGCGAGATCGAGACGCCGCTGGTGCCGATCCCCCGCAGCGGCGGCGCGAACGTGCTGGTCAAGGACGAGGGCCGGCTGCCGACGGGCAGCTTCAAGGCGCGCGGGCTGGTGATGGCTGTCGCCATGGCGAAGGAACTGGGCGTCACCCGCATCGCGATGCCGACCAACGGCAATGCCGGCGCGGCGCTGGCAGCCTATGCCTCGCGCGTCGGGATCGAGACGATCGTCTTCTGCCCCGAGGACACGCCCGAGGTGAACGTGCGCGAGATCGCGATGCAGGGCGCGCGCGTCTGGCGGGTCAACGGCCTGATCGACGATTGCGGCGCGATCGTGGGGAAGGGGGCGGCGGAGGGACGCTGGTTCGATTTCTCGACGTTGAAGGAGCCCTATCGGATCGAGGGCAAGAAGACGATGGGGCTGGAACTGGCCGCGCAGTTCGGCTGGGAGCTGCCCGACGCGATATTCTACCCCACCGGCGGCGGCACCGGCCTGATCGGCATGTGGAAGGCGTTCGACGAGCTGGAGCGGCTCGGCTGGATCGGACCCGCGCGGCCGCGCATGTATGCGGTGCAGGCGTCGGGCTGCGCGCCGATCGTGCGGGCGTTCGAGGCGGGCGAGGAGCACGCGGAGCGCTGGGAGGACGCGCACACCGTCGCCGCGGGCATCCGCGTGCCGCGCGCGGTCGGCGATTTCCTGATTCTGCGCGCGGTGCGCGAAAGCGGCGGCAAGGCGCTGGGCGTCGGCGACCCCGCGATCCTGAAGGCGGTGAACGATTGCGCGCGGAGCGACGGCCTGCTGCTGTGTCCCGAAGGCGGCGCGACGCTGGCCGCCTATCGCGAGGCGCTGCGCACGGGCGAGGTCGACGAGGACGAGCGCGTCGTCCTGTTCAACTGCGCGACCGGCCTGAAATACCCGATGCCGCCCGCCCCGGCGACACTGGACCGGCACGCGGCGATCGATTTCGACGCGCTGTGACCGTCCGGATCGCCGCGCTTTATCGCTTCGCCCGGTTCGATGATCCCGGCGCGATCCGCGATCACCTTCATGCCGTGGCGGAGGCGGCGGGGGTCCGCGGCACGCTGCTGATCGCGGGCGAGGGGATCAACGGCACCATCGCCGGGACGCCGGAGGGTATCGAAGCGATCCTGTCGGCGATCCGCGCGCTGCCAGGCTGCGCCGACCTCGCGCCGAAATTCGCCACGGCCGATGCCATGCCCTTTTACCGGCTGAAGGTGCGGGTGAAGGCGGAGATCGTGACGCTGGGCGTGGCCGGGATCGATCCGGTCGGCGGTGCGGGCGTGCATGTGCCGCCGGCGGCGTGGAACGCGCTGATCGACGATCCCGACACGCTCGTGATCGACACGCGCAACGCCTATGAGGTCGCGGTCGGCAGCTTCGCGAACGCGGTGGACCCGGGCACCGGCAGCTTTCGCGACTTTCCGCGCTGGGTGGCGGAGAACCGCGCGGCGTGGGAGGGCAAGCGCGTCGCGATGTTCTGCACCGGTGGCATCCGCTGCGAAAAGGCGACCGCGCTGATGAAGGCGGAAGGGGCGAGCGAGGTCTATCACCTCGACGGCGGCATCCTGCGCTATCTGGAGGAAATGCCGGCGGCGGAGAGCCGCTGGCAGGGCGAATGCTTCGTTTTCGACGAGCGGGTCGCGGTCGGGCATGGGCTGGCGGAGGGCACCCATGTCCTGTGCCGGGGATGCCGCATGCCAGTCAGCGTCACGGACCAGGCATCGCCGCTGTTCGTCGAGGGCGTCAGCTGTCCGCACTGCCATGCCGATCGCGATCACGCGCGGCGGCGCGGCGCTGAGGAGCGGCACCGGCAGGTAACGCTGGCTGCGGCGCGCGGCGAGACGCATGTCGGGCGAAGGTTCCCGGTGGAACGAGACGCGGAATAGCAAGGCGTCGCGCGTCGCCGCGATGCGCGATCCTATCCGAACACCGCGAGCAGGCTTTCATACTGTTCCAGCGCAGGCGCGCCGGGCACGGCATGCCCCTCACGTAGCAGCCAGGCGTGGCGGACGATCTCCGCCTGCTGCTCAAGGCCGTAGCGCTCCAGCCGCCAGCCCGGCCGCAGGACGTAATCGTATCGGCACAGCGGATGGCGGACGAGCGGTAGATATACGCCGCGCTGCCACTGCCAGACATGGGTGAGTTCGTGTAGGAACAGCCCGGCAAGATCGGGGCCCGCGCCGGCATAATCCTCGCGCCAGATATCGCTGCGGGGATGGACATGGACGTGGCCGCACGGTGCCATCACCGTATCGCGCGGCTGGAAGAAGGCCCAGCGGCGCCGGCGGACCTCGACCGCGGACAGGTCGATGCCGCGGCGGAAGACGGAGCGCGCCAGGTCCGCCTCGTCCGCCGTCAATCGCCGGGTGCCGCCCGGCGGGGTCATGTCCGCGTCATCAGGCAGGGCCCGGATCCCCGGCACCATAGACCCGCGCGATCCGCCTGATGCGCTGCCCATCGGCAAAGGTGAAGGTGAAGGTCATCGTGTCGCCCGCGTGAACGGCGGGATTGATGCCGTAGATCATCAGGTGCTTGCCGCCCGGCGCGAACACTACCGTGCCGTTCGCCGGTACGGCGACCTGGGTCAGCGGCTTCATCGTCATCATGCCGCCCGATCCAATGCTTTCATGCATGTCGGCACGCACGGTCCAGCCGGACGATACGTTGATGAGCGTTGCCGGCTGCGGCCCGCCATGAACCGTGAAATAGGCGACGCCCGGGCGCGACGCGACGGCGGGCAGGCGCACCCAGGCGGAATCAACCCGCAACTCCTTCGGATCGCTGCATCCGGCAAGCCCGGCGCAGACCGCCACCGCCGTCATCGGAAACCATCCGCCTCGCATCGCCCGCCAACTCCAAAGCCATCGTCCGGTTCCGAACTACGCGCGGGGGCCGTCTTGCGGCAAGCGGAACCCCACCTATATCGCGCCCATCAACCGGGAGATTGCGCTGCCGTAACGGGGCGCCATCCCCCTGATCTTTTGGAATGTGAGGGGCTGAACACACTCATGGCTAAAGTTATCGGTATCGATCTCGGCACCACCAACAGCTGCGTTGCGGTGATGGAGGGCGGCAAGCCCAAGGTGATCGAGAATGCCGAGGGCGCGCGCACCACGCCCTCGATCGTTGCCTTCGCCAAGGATGGCGAGCGACTGATCGGCCAGCCGGCCAAGCGCCAGGCGGTGACGAACCCGGACAACACGATCTTCGCGGTGAAGCGCCTGATCGGCCGCCGCTTCGACGATCCGGTCACGAAGAAGGACACGGAACTGGTTCCGTACAAGATCGCGCGCGGCCCGAATGGCGACGCGTGGGTCAATGCGGGCGGCAAGGATTACAGCCCCTCGCAGATCAGCGCCTTCACGCTCCAGAAGATGAAGGAAACCGCCGAGTCGTATCTCGGCGAGACGGTGACGCAGGCGGTCATCACTGTGCCGGCCTACTTCAACGATGCGCAGCGCCAGGCGACCAAGGACGCCGGCCAGATCGCGGGCCTCGAAGTGCTGCGCATCATCAACGAGCCGACGGCGGCGGCGCTGGCCTATGGCCTCGACAAGCAGGACGGCAAGACGATCGCGGTCTATGACCTCGGCGGCGGCACCTTCGACGTCTCGATCCTGGAGATCGGCGACGGCGTGTTCGAGGTGAAGGCCACCAACGGCGACACCTTCCTGGGCGGTGAGGATTTCGACAACAAGATCGTCGACTATCTCGCGCAGGGCTTCCAGAAGGACGAGGGCATCGACCTCACCAAGGACAAGCTCGCGCTGCAGCGCCTCAAGGAGGCTGCGGAGAAGGCGAAGATCGAGCTGTCGTCGGCGCAGTCGACCGAGGTCAACCTGCCCTTCATCACCGCCGACCAGAACGGCCCGAAGCACCTCGTCAAGACGATCACCCGCGCCGACCTGGAGCGGCTGGTCGAGGACCTGATCAAGCGCACGCTCGACCCGTGCAAGAAGGCGCTGGCCGACGCGGGCGTCTCCGCCGGTGACATCAGCGAGGTGGTGCTGGTCGGCGGCATGACTCGCATGCCGCGCGTGCGCGAGGTGGTGAAGCAGTTCTTCGGCAAGGACCCGCACACCGGCGTGAACCCCGACGAGGTAGTCGCGATGGGCGCGGCGATCCAGGCGGGCGTGCTCCAGGGCGACGTCAAGGACGTGCTGCTGCTCGACGTCACCCCGCTGTCGCTCGGCATCGAGACGCTCGGCGGCGTGTTCACGCGCATGATCGATCGCAACACCACGATCCCGACCAAGAAGACCCAGGTCTATTCCACTGCCGACGACAATCAGCAGGCGGTGACGATCCGGGTGTTCCAGGGCGAGCGCGAGATGGCGGCGGACAACAAGCTGCTCGGCCAGTTCGACCTGGTCGGCATCCCGCCGGCGCCGCGCGGCGTGCCGCAGATCGAGGTGA
>CAJYLQ010000058.1 GCA_913775975.1 uncultured Sphingomonas sp.
ACCGCGGGCGTCATCATCCTCCACATCTGGGCGCTGCACATTCCGGGGTCGAACAACCCGACCGGCGTCGACGTCAAGGGCGAGCAGGACACGGTGCCGTTCCACCCGTACTATACGGCGAAGGACGGCGTCGGCGTCGCGGTGTTCTTCCTGATCTTCGCCGCGCTGATCTTCTTCTCGCCCAATCTGCTCGGTCACCCGGACAATTACATCGAGGCGAACCCGCTCTCGACGCCCGCGCACATCGTGCCGGAATGGTACTTCCTGCCGTTCTACGCGATCCTGAAGAGCTTCACCGCCGACTTCATCCTGCCGGCGAAGCTGTGGGGCGTGCTGGCGATGTTCGGCTCGATCCTGCTGCTGTTCTTCCTGCCCTGGCTCGACAGCTCGCCCGTCCGCTCGGCCAATTACCGGCCGAAGTATCGCGGCTTCCTGATCGTGCTGCTCTTCGACGTGCTGGTGCTCGGCTATGTCGGCGGGGCGGAAGCGAATGCGCGCAACGTGATCCTGGGGCAGCTCGCGACGGCCTATTACTTCGCGCACTTCCTCATCATCCTGCCCTGGGTGTCCCGTTCGGAACGCCCGCGTCCGCTGCCGAACTCGATCACCGAGGCGGTGCTGGCCAAGCATGGCGGCACCAGCCCGGCCCAGACCGCCATGGCGTCGAACTGAGACCATAAGGACAGATACGGACATGGTTCGCGCAATCTCGACACTCATCGGCCTCGGCTTCGTCTTCGTGCTGGCCATCGCGCTGTTCTTCACCGCGAAGGACGCGATCCAGAACCCGGCGCCCGTTACGGCGGAGCATGAGTTCCACCTGCATCCCAAGGATGCGCACCTGCGGTCGGCCGGGTATTTCGGTACGTTCGATCGCCAGCAGGTGCAGCGCGGTTTCCAGGTCTTCAAGGAAGTCTGCGCCGCCTGCCACAGCCTGAAGTACGTCGCGTTCCGCGACCTTCAGGAACTCGGCTATAGCGAGGCCGAGGTGAAGGCGATCGCGAACCAGTGGGTGATCGAGCAGCCCAGCGTGAACCCGGAAACGGGCGAGGCGACGACGCGCAAGAACGTGGCCAGCGATCACTTCCCGTCGCCCTTCGCGAACGAGGTCGCCGCGCGCGCCGCAAACAACAACGCGCTGCCGCCCGATCTTTCGCTGATGACCAAGGCGCGGCACGACGGCGCGAACTACGTCTATTCGCTGGTGGGGCCTGATGGCTATCGCCCGCAGCCGGCGGAACTGCTGAAGAAGTTCCCCGACGCCAAGACGCCGAACGGGCTGCACTACAACCCGTACTTCGCGAACCTGAACATCGCGATGCCGCCGCCGCTGACCGCCGATGGCCAGGTCGGTTACGCCGACGGCACGAAGGCGACGCGCGACCAGATGGCGAAGGACGTATCGGCCTTCCTGACCTGGACGGCGGAGCCGAAGCTGGAGACGCGCCACGCGGCGGGCTTCGCGTCGGTGATCTTCATCGCGATCTTCTGCTTCCTCGCCTGGGGCGCGTATCAGAATGTCTGGCGCGACGTGAAGCATTGACGGCCGGGGAGTGATCCCCACCGCAACGCGACAAATCAAAAGGGGCGGTGCCGCGGCATCGCCCCTTTTTCGTGGCCGCGGCCCCGGCATGGGAACGGGCAGGCCGGATCGCCGGTTGATGCTGGTTGGCGGCGTGTATCCTGCCGCGCACCTCGTGTGGGAGAGGTAGGATGGTGGTTCGGCGTATCGGCCTGCTGGCTCTGCTTGGCGCGCTGGGCCTCGGCGTTTCGGCGTGCAGTGACGGCTATGGCTATGGCGGCCTGAACGTTGGTGCGAGCAGCGGCTATTATGGCGGCCCCTATGGTGGCGGCGGCTATGGCTATGGCTACGCCCCCAGCTATTTCGGCTGGTACGGCGACTATTATTATCCGGGCACCGGCATCTACGTCTACGATCGCGGACGGCGGCCCTATCGCTGGAACGACGCCCAGCGCGCCTATTGGGAAGGGCGCCGGCAAGGCTGGCAGGGCACCCCCCGCTTCCGCAACAATTGGGGCCAGTTCCGTGGCTACGCCCCCGGCCGTCAGTATCGCGGCTGGCGCGGCGGCGGGGCCTATCGGGCACCGGGTCCGCGCGGGCCGCGCAGCTTCGGGACGCCGCGACCATCACGTGGGCGGCGATAGGGTTCATTTCGCGGCGCGCGTCAATCACGCGGCATCAGCCAGATCGGTGACGCGCTCCATCGACAGGGTCAGCAGCGGCGCTTGATAAAGACCCGTTCGGAAATCGTGGCAACGTCGGCGAACGGCATCTGCGCGAAGCGGCGATACACTGGCCAATCGAGGAAATAGGTTTCGCGATTGGCCAGATCGGAATTTCGACGCAGCTGGCGAGACTGTGACGTCAGCGCGAACCGGGTACGTCCTAACGGTACATAGGCAACGCTGATGTACGGATCGTTCAGATAGTGCCCGCGACGGGAAACCGCCGTGACCGCACCTCGCCGGTCCAGGGTGTAGGTGTCTTCGACATACGCATCCTCGCTCTCCGTGAAGATATGGACGATCAAGCCTGATTTCCCGGCGTGTTCGATCATGGCGGATCGGCCGCCGGCAAAGCGACGGGGATGTTGGATGGACTTTGGCGCGATGTCCGTCGTGGCGCACCAGTGACCGCTCACCGCCTCCGCGAGAAGCCATATGCGCGTGGGCGAAGCCGCACCGGCGGGCATGGCCGCGGCGAGGGTCACGGCGGCCACAGCCAGGTTCTGGATCACGCCACCGGGCGGCATCGCCCCTTCACCGGTCGCCGTCCGAACGGCTCGGTCGAGTCTGGATCATGACGGTCGCGATGAAGCGCAGGACGGGCACGTCGTCCTGGTTGAAGACCGTCGTCCGCGCCTTGTAGAAACCCATTTCGGGGCGGGACGCGGAGGCGCGCTTTTCCAGCACCTCGCTTTCGCAGGTCAGCGTGTCGCCCGGATAGACGGGGTGCAGCCAGCGCAACTCGTCGATGCCCGGCGAGCCCAGCGCGGCCTCCTGCCGGTGCTTGATCGCCTCCACCGTCATCGCCATCGTCATCGCGCAGGTGTGCCAGCCGCTGGCGGACAGCCGCCCGAAATGCGTCTGCGCCGCCGCCTCATCCGACAGGTGAAAGGGTTGCGGGTCATAGCGGCGGGCGAACTCCACCACCTCCTCGCGTGTCACCAGATATTTGCCGAACCGCGCGCTGCGGCCCGGTTCGATATCCTCGAAATACAGCATGGTGCCGGCCTCTCCCCGATCTTTCGGAGGCCATCCTAAAGCGGACGGGCGCCCCGGCAATAGCGGTCCGTCACGTCCATCTTGATGCCGTGCAGCCCGGTGACGCGGCCATCCCGGCAGATCGGGGCGGCGATCAGCCGGACCCAGCGCGCGACGGCCCCGGGCGGCGTCAGTCGCACATCGATGGAAAAGCCGCGTCGATGGCGAAGAGCGTGGCTGCGCAGACGCTCCATCGCCGTGCGGGAATCCTCGGCATAGATGCGCAGCGCATCGGCGCGCGTGACGGGTATGCCGCGCGGCAGGTCGAAGAGGTCGTACACCGTATCGGACCATGCCGGATTGGGGGAGCGCATGTCGAACGACCAGAGGCCAAGCCGCCGACCCTGCAGCCGGGCCGGGTCCGGCACGTCGTCGACCGCCGCGCCGGATGGCACGGGCAGGACATGGCCAAGGTCGAAGCGCTCGCGCGCCTCGATCAATGCCCAGCTGTGATAGAGGGGCAGGGGCGTATCCATTGCCCGATCGTATCGAAGCAATCGCTAAGATACGGTTCGCACGCGACGGCATCGGCGCAATGCCCTACAGCCCGTCGATCCAGTCCGGGAGTTCCGACAATGCGGACAGCTGGCGGAAGCGGGGGTGCCCCTCCGGCGCTTCGGCCCGCTCGTGGCTCCATGCCAATGGCTGCGGGATGAAGGCGGCCCAGGCGCCGGCGGCCAGCGCCGGGCGGATGTCGGAGCGCATCGAATCGCCCGCCATCACCGCCTCGTCCGGCGCGACGCCGTGGCGCGCGAACAGGCGGATGAAGGTGTCCGGCGTCTTGTCGCTGACGATCTCGACGGCGGAAAAGCGATCCCCCAGCCCCGATGCGGCCAGCTTCGCCTCCTGATGGAACAGATCGCCCTTCGTCACCAGCACCAGCGCGCCGCGCTCCGCCAGCCGATCCAGCGTATCCTCGATCCCGCCGAGCAGTTCGACGGGATGCGCCATCAGCCGCCGCCCCGCCGCGAGGATCTGGCCGATGACGCCGGCGGGCAGGCGGTCGCCGCCAAGTTCCAGCGCCGTCTCGATCATCGAGAGCGTGAAACTCTTCGCCCCATAGCCGTAGTGCGGCAGGTTGCGGATCTCGCAGGCCTGCAGCGCGGCACGCGCGGCGGGTTCGTCGGTGAAGGGCGCGAGCATCGCCGTGAGCGCGCGCTCCGTCTCCTCGAAGAAGCGCATATTGTGCCACAGCGTGTCATCCGCATCGAGGCAGATAAGACGGATCGGCATCGCTGTGGCTCCGGCGGTCAGACGTTGAAGCGGAAGAGCAGCACGTCGCCGTCCTGCACGACATAGTCCTTGCCCTCCGCGCGCAGCTTGCCCGCGTCGCGCGCGCCCGACTCGCCCTTGCAGGCGACATAGTCGGCGAAGGCGATCGTTTCGGCGCGGATGAAGCCGCGCTCGAAATCGGAATGGATCGCGCCCGCCGCCTGCGGAGCCTTCGCCCCGACATCGACGGTCCAGGCGCGTGCCTCCTTCGGGCCGACCGTGAAGAAGGTCAGCAGGTTCAGCAGCTTGTAGCCGGCGCGAATGACGCGGGCGAGGCCGGTTTCCGACAGTCCCAGCTCGGACAGGAACTCGCCGCGGTCCTCTGGCGGCATCGTCGCGATCTCCGCCTCGATCGCGGCGGAGACGACGACCGCCTCCGCGCCCTCCGCCTTCGCCTTTTCGAAGACGCGGGCGCTGTGCGCGTTGCCGTTGGCGGCGTTCGCCTCCTCGACATTGCAGACGTAGAGGACGGGCTTGGCGGTCAGCAGCTGCGCCTGGCGGAACAGGCGTTCCTCCTCGGGATCGGTCACGGGCGTCAGGCGCGCGGGCTTGCCGTCGCGCAGCAGGTCGAGCGCGCGGCCCAGCACGGCGGCGGCGGCCTTCGCCTCCTTGTCGCCCTGCTGCCCCTTCTTGGCGAGGTTGGGGACGCGCTTTTCCAGGCTTTCGAGATCGGCGAGCATCAGCTCCGTCTCGACCGTGTCGGCATCGGCGATCGGATCGACCTTGCCCTCGACATGCGTCACGTCGCCATCCTCGAAACAGCGCAGGACGTGGACGATCGCGTCTACCTCGCGGATGTTGCCGAGGAACTGGTTGCCCAGCCCTTCGCCCTTCGACGCGCCGCGCACCAGCCCGGCGATGTCGACGAAGGCGAGCTGCGTCTCGATGATCTTCGCCGACCCGGCGATCGCGGCCAGCTGTTCCAGCCGGTCGTCGGGCACGGCGACGTTGCCGACGTTCGGCTCGATCGTGCAGAACGGATAATTGGCCGCCTGCGCCGCCGCCGTCTCGGTCAAAGCGTTGAAAAGGGTGGACTTGCCCACATTGGGCAGGCCCACGATGCCGCAGCGGAAACCCATGATCGTTCCTGGAAGAGGGGGAGAGTTGCGCCCCCTCTAGTCGGCAATGGCCCGCCGCTCAATCCATGCGCTGGCGCCGGTCAGACGAGCCCGGCATAATTGGCCGCCGCCCACACCGGCAGCGCGATCGCCGCCGCGGTCGACACCGCGCACAGGCCGAAGGCGGTATATTCCAGCATCGGCGGGTTCGGCCGCTCCGCCCGGCGGTTCCGTTCCGCGCCGGAAAGCACGAAGCTCGCCAGCATTCCATAGGTCGCGACTGCCACTTCCAGCACGTGATTCGTCCTCGCTCATCCCGCACGGCCCCCCGGCCGCGCATCCAATGCCCATCGGCCATTAACCATCGCGTGAAAGGCGTAGCAATCCGGTTAATGCCGCATGTGCGAACAGTACGACGAACGGTTGATCGACGTAAATTTTTGGGGAGGCGGGGAAGGGCTTAGCGATAGTTGAAGCTGACGCTGATCCGCTCGCCGCCCGCGCCGGCCCGGCCGCCATGCGTCACCACCTCGTGCCGCAGCCAGCTTTCCCACAACAGCACCGTGCCGGGTTCGGGCAGCACCGTTTCGAACATCCGCATCCCATCCGGCGCATCGGGGCGGCGGGTGGGGGCGGCCATCATCATCGGCAGACGCGGATCTTCCAGCTTCAGCCCGCCCGCGCCCGGGGGCACCGCGATATAGACGGTGCCGGAGACGACGCTGTGCGGGTGGATATGCGCGCCATGGTGGCCGCCCGGCTTCAGGACGTTGACCCACAGGCTGTCCAGCTTCAGCTTGCGACCGCCCAGGTCGAAGGCGGCGGCCTCCGCGAAGCGGGCGACATGGCGGTCGAGCGCGCGGCGCAGGTCGTCGAACACCGGGTCGCGGCGCGGCAGGTCGTTGAGCGAGGCATAGGAGGTATAGCCGCGATAGCCGTGCTCGCGCGACCAGCGCCGGCCCGCGCCGTCATCTTCGGCCAGGATGCGGCACGACTGTTCCAGTTCGGCCACCAGATCGGCGGCGATCGAATCCTGATAGAGCAGGGTCGGAAAGAGATGGCGGATGGTCACGCCGCCCCGGTTGCGGGCGGCGGCGGGCGCTGTCAATCGCGTGTCGCGGCCAGGTTCACGATCCGGCGCGGCGGGCGACCTCCGCGACCATCGCAGACACCAGCGTGCGCGCCGCAGCGGGGTTGACGAGCGCGGCGGCGGCGGTGCTGGCGGCGGCCAGCCGGTCAGCCCGGACAAGACGCCACATGCCCAGCACGACCGCTTCCGTCTCATCCACCACGGCATGGCAGGGGCGCTGGAAGACGAGCGTCTCGACCGATCCGGTATCGAGCGCGCGCATCGCGGCGTCGAAGGCGTCGTCGCCGGTCGCGGCGGCGGGTGCGGCGCCCGCCAGCGTCAGCGCGTGGACCCAGCGGCGCATTCGTTCCAGCAGGCCGCGCTCGAACGCGGGCAGGGTGGCGATAGGGCGATCGATCAGGTCATACATACGGGCAGGGACCCCGATAATGATAATGTCTCTCACTAACAGCCGGCCGTCGGCTCGTCAATATGTGTAAAGTCGTTCAGATCATTCGTGAAAAAATCCCGTGGCCGATCAGCGCAGGTCGGTCGGGAACGGTTCGGTAAGTAATATCCCGTATCGTGTCCGCCATGAAACACGCGGTCGAAATGCTCCACGATCACCAGCGCCGGGTGCTGGACCAGCTGGTACGGATGGCGGCCTGCCTGAACGCGCCGCGGGAAGAGGCGATGGAGCGGATGCCGCCGATCCGCGCCGCGCTGACCGACGCGCTGCGCGCCTATCAGCTGTTCAAGCACGAGACGGTCTTCGATCCGGCGGTGGCGTCCGGGGTGGAGCCGCGCGCGGGGCTGGGCCGGTCGATGAAAATCGAATGCATCGCCGCGGGCGAGATGTTCCGGATGCACATCATGCGGTGCAATGCCGGCGCGACGGCGGACGATAGCTGGGCGGACCATCAGGCCGAAAGCCGGCTGACGCTGAACGCGATGCGCCGCCACGTCGAAACCGAGGCCGAGGGGGTCGAGCGGCTAGTGATGATGACCGCCCCTGACCGGCAAGTCGCCTGACCGCTATTTGGTAACTCGACGGCCGGGCAACGGCGCCCGGCGGTCATTCCGCGCCCTACAGCCGGGGCACGGTGACGCCGCGCTGGCCCATATATTTGCCCGCGCGATCGGCATAGCTGACCTCGCACGGCTCGTTCCCCTTCAGGAAGAGGAACTGGCAGGCGCCCTCATTGGCATAGATCTTCGCGGGCAGCGGCGTGGTGTTGGAGAATTCCAGCGTTACATGCCCCTCCCAGCCGGGCTCCAGCGGCGTGACGTTCACGATGATCCCGCACCGGGCATAGGTCGATTTGCCGAGGCAGATGACCAGCACGTCGCGCGGCACCCGGAAATATTCCACCGTCCGCGCCAGCGCGAAGCTGTTGGGCGGGATGATGCACACGTCCGTCTGCCGGTCGACGAAGCTGTTGGCGGCGAAGTCCTTCGGATCGACGATGGCATTGTCGACATTGGTGAAAATCTTGAATTCGTCCGCCACCCGCGCGTCATAGCCGTAGGAGGACAGGCCATAGCTGATGCAGCCGTCGCGCCGCTGCGATTCGACGAACGGCTCGATCATTCCGTCGGCCAGCGCGCGCTCGCGGATCCAGCGGTCGGACAGGATGGACATGGCGTTGGAAATCCCCGGACGAACGATCGCATCCGCCCATGGCCGCAGGGCCGGCCAGGCGCAAGCGCGCTGCATTGGCCGCCTTGCGAGGGACGCTATCATGTCCTTGGGCGACCTTGAAAAATTTGCGCCCGCCGCCCGGTTGACGCCGCTCCCGCCGCGTGGATAGTGTCTTGCATGACCATGACACGTCCGGTTCGGACGTAATTGGCGAGGGATGGGCGGCGCCGGCCGGCGACCGTCCAGAGGGGAGACAGGGCTTGCTGAGACGAGAATTCCTGACCGCCAGCGGTCTGGCGATGGGTGGTGGGCTGCTGCCCGGCTTCATGGGCCGCGCGATCGCCGCCGAGGAGCTGGTGTCGACGCTGGACGTCGCGGTGAAGAAGCGGCTGGCGGACGCCGCGCTGAACGCCGCCAAGAGCGCGGGCGCCAGCTATTGCGACGTGCGCGTCGGCCGCTACCTGCGCCAGTTCGTCGTCACGCGAGAGGCGAACGTCCAGAACGTCGTGAACACCGAATCGACCGGCGTCGGCATCCGCGTGATCGCGAACGGCGCGTGGGGCTTCGCCGCCACCAACGACATGACGCCCGAAGCCGTCGCCGCCGCTGCGCGTCAGGCGACCGCCGTGGCGAAGGCGAATGCGGTGACGCAGACCGCACCGGTGAAGCTGGCGCCCACGCCCGGCGTCGGCGAGGTTTCGTGGCGCACCCCGATCGTGAAGAACGCGATGGCGGTGCCGCTGAAGGACAAGGTGGACCTGCTGCTGGGCGTCAACGCCGCCGCGCTGGGCGCGGGCGCGAATTTCGTCAATTCGATCCTGTTCGTCGTCAACGAGCAGAAGTATTTCGCCTCCACCGACGGGTCGTACATCGACCAGGACGTGCACCGCATCTGGGCGCCCGTCACCGTCACCGCGATCGACAAGCAGACGGGCAAGTTCCGCACGCGCGAGGGCCTGTCCTCGCCGATGGGCATGGGCTTCGAATATCTGGACGGCAACAAGAAGGACAAGTTCGTCTCGCCCAACGGCGTCATCAACTATGGCGATTCGTACGACATGCGCGAGGACGCGATCGCGGCGGCGAAGGACGCGCGCGCGAAGCTGACCGCGCCATCGGTGAAGCCGGGCCGCTACGACCTGGTGCTCGACCCGTCGCACACCTGGCTGACGATCCACGAATCGGTCGGCCATCCGCTCGAACTGGATCGTGTGCTGGGGTACGAGGCGAACTACGCCGGCACCAGCTTCGCCACGCTCGACAAGCAGAAGGCGCGCTTCCAGTACGGCAGCGACAAGGTGACGATCACCGCCGACAAGGTGGAGCCGGGCACGCTGGGTGCCGTCGCCTATGACGACGAGGGCGTGAAGACGAAGAAGTGGCCGCTGATCCAGAACGGCAAGCTGGTCGATTACCAGGCGATCCGCGATCAGGCGCACATCCTGGGCAAGACCGCGTCGGATGGCTGCTGCTATGCCGATCACTGGTCCAGCGTGCAGTTCCAGCGCATGGCGAACGTGTCGCTGCAGCCGGGCAAGGCGAAACAGTCCGTCGCGGACATGATCGGCGGCGTCGAGAACGGCATCTACATCGTCGGCGACGGCAGCTTCTCGATCGACCAGCAGCGCTACAACGCGCAGTTCGGCGGGCAGCTGTTCTACGAGATCAAGAACGGCAAGATCACGCAGCAGATCGAGGATGTCGCCTATCAGATCCGCACGCCGGAATTCTGGAACGCGTGCGCCGGCGTCTGCGATGCGTCCGACTTCCGCTATGGCGGGTCGTTCTTCGACGGCAAGGGCCAGCCCAGTCAGGTGTCGGCGGTCAGCCATGGTTCGTCCACGGCGCGCTTCAACGGCATCAACGTCATCAACACCGCCCGCTCGCTCGGCTGATCCGGAGACCTGACCCATGAGCATCATGACCGAAGAGCAGGCCCGCGCCATCCTGACCAAGGTGGTCGGCATGTCGAAGGCCGACGAATGCACCGCGCAGCTGTCCGGCTCGATCGACGGCAACGTCCGTTTCGCGCTGAACAACGTATCGACCAGCGGCGTCGTGTCGAACACCGACCTGGCCGTGCAGGTCGCGTACGGCAAGCGTGTCGGCACCGCGACGATCAACCAGTTCGACGACGCCTCGCTGGAGCGGGTCGTGCGCCGGGCGGAGGATCTGGCGAAGCTGGCGCCGGAAAACCCGGAATTCATGCCGGCCGTGCCCAAGCAGACCTATCGCCCCAGCGACACGTTCAGCGCGGCGACGGCGGCGATCACGCCCGAATATCGCGCGAAGGTGGCGGGCGATTCGATCACGGCGTGCAAGGCGCAGAAGCTGGTCGCGGCGGGCTTCCTGCAGGACGGGCAGAGCTTCGTCGCCTTCGCCAATTCGAACGGCAATTTCGGCTATCAGCGCGGCACCGCGCTGGACTATACCTGCACCGTGCGGACCGAGGATGGGCGCGGATCGGGCTGGGTCGGCCGCAATCTTCAGGATTCGGCGGCGTTCAGCGCGGGCACCGACATCAACACCGGCATCCGCAAGGCGGCGGCGAGCGCCGATGCGCGCGCGCTGGAGCCGGGCAAGTACACCGTCATTCTCGAACCCGCGGCGGCGGCGGGCCTGATCGGCTTCATGATGGCGTTCTTCGGCGCGCGCGAGGCGGACGAGGGGCGCAGCTTCCTGTCGAAGAAGGGCGGCGGCAACAAGATCGGCGAGCAGGTCTACGATCCGCAGGTGAACCTGTATGCAGACCCCTGGGCGCCGGGCGCGGCGGTGATGCCGTGGGACGATGAGGGCCTGCCGCGCGAGCGGATGGACATCATCAAGGGCGGCAAGGTCGCGAACCTCGACTATAGCCGCTACTGGGCGCAGAAGCAGGGCAAGAAGGCGGTCGGCCGCCCCGGCAACCTGCTGATGACGGGCGGCATCAAGTCCACCGCCGACCTGATCCGGGGGACGGAGAAGGGCATTCTCGTCACCCGTACCTGGTATATCCGCATGGTCGACCCGCAGACGGTGCTGCTGACCGGCCTGACCCGCGACGGCACCTTCTATATCGAGAACGGGCAGATCAAATATCCGATCAAGAACTTCCGCTTCAACGAATCGCCGGTCATCATGCTCAACAACATCGACGAGCTGGGCAAGCCGGTGCGCGTGAAGGGCGACGAGAGCGATTTCGTGATGATGCTGCCGCCGATGAAGCTGCGCGACTTCACCTTCACCTCGCTGTCGGACGCGGTGTGAGGGCAGGGGGCGCATTCTCGATGCGACCTCGCAACGTCGGGGGGGCGGGGCTGCGGCCTTCTCAAGCCCCTCCGTCACCCCGGCGAAGGCCGGGGTCCAGCCGCGCAACGCCTGGAATGAGGCGATGCCCGCACCAACCACACCCGGCCCGACTGGACCCCGGCCTTCGCCGGGGTGACGGCGGAGTGGGTCGCCATTTCCAATGGTGCTTCGGCTGATGGAGCGTCGGTCGTTCCTGCAAACGGCTCTCGCCGCGGCGGCGATCGGCCTCGCCCCCCGCGCGATCGCCGCGCCGGCCTATGATTTCTGGTTCACCCGCCTGCGCTATGATTCCGGCGACTGGGACGTCGACCAGCGGATGCCGTCGAACGTCATAACCGCGCTGATCGACTATACGAACCTGCGCGTCGATCCCAAGGAGCGGGTGCTCGCGCTGTCCGACCCCAAGATGCTGACCGCGCCCTTCTGCTACATGGCCGGGCACAAGCTGGTCGAATTCTCCCCCGTCGAGCGGCGCAATTTCGAGCGGTACGTGCGCAACGGCGGCTTCGTGCTGGTCGACGACTGCAACCACGACATCGACGGCCTGTTCGCGACCTCCTTCGAGCGGCAGATGGCCGCGATTTTCGGGAGCAAGGCGCTGCAGAAGCTGCCGAACGCGCATCCGCTCTACAGCAGTTTCTTCAAGTTTCCCGGGCCGCCCGCGACCGCGTTCGAGCTGAACGGCTGGGGCGACGATCTGGTGCACGATTACCTGAAGGGCATCGTCATCGATGGGCGGCTGGGTGTCCTCTACAGCAACAAGGATTATGGCTGCGAATGGGACTACGACTGGCGCAACAAGCGGTTTCTGGCCGAAGACAACACCCGCTTCGCGGTCAACATCGTCATGTACGCGCTGAACGCGTGAGGGCGCTGTGACCGAGCCGCCCGTGACCGAGGAGGCGGTGGAGCGGACGCTCGCGAAGCTGGGCGACCTGCGCGCCGCGATCGGGCAGGCGATCGTCGGGCAGGAGGGCGTGGTCGAGCAGTTGCTGGTCGGCCTGATCGCGGGTGGTCATTGTCTGCTGGAAGGCGTGCCGGGACTGGGCAAGACGCTGCTCGTCCGCTCGCTGGGGCAGGCGCTGGACCTGGGGTTCCGGCGCGTGCAGTTCACGCCGGACCTGATGCCCAGCGACATCCTCGGCACCGAATTGCTGGAGGAGGATCATGGCACCGGCAAGCGGCATTTCCGCTTCCAGCCCGGCCCCGTCTTCACCAATCTGCTGCTGGCGGACGAGCTGAACCGCACCCCGCCCAAGACACAGGCGGCGCTGCTGGAGGCGATGCAGGAGCGCACCGTCAGCTATGGCGGCGTGACGCACCGGCTGCCCGCGCCCTTCTTCGTGCTGGCGACGCAGAACCCGCTGGAGCAGGCGGGTACCTATCCGCTGCCAGAGGCGCAGCTGGACCGTTTCCTGCTCCACGTCCGCGTCGACTATCCGACGGAAGCCGAGGAACGCGCGATCCTGACGCAGACGACCGGCAGCCATGTCGCAGAGGTGCCGCGCGTGATGGCGGGCGAGGAGATACTGGGCGTGCAGGCGCTGGTCCGCGACGTCCACCTGTCCGAGGGGCTGATTGACTGGATCAACCGGCTGGTGCGCGCCAGCCGGCCGGGCGATGCCGCGATGCCGCAGGGACTGGCGGCCTATGTCCGCTGGGGCGCGGGGCCGCGCGCGGGCCAGTCGCTGGTATTGGCGGCCAAGGCGCGGGCGCTGCTGCATGGCCGGCTGGCGGCCACGCGCGACGATGTCGCCTTACTCGCCGCGCCGGTGATCCGCCACCGCCTGCTCCTGTCCTTCGCCGCCGAGGCGGAGGGGATGAGCGCGGACACGGTGGTCGAGCGACTGGTCGCGGGGGTGCGCGGCCCCGGTGGCTGACGCGCGAGTGCCTGACCCAAGCGTGCGCGACTTCATCCCCCCGGACGTCCGCCACCGCCTGCGCGACCTGACGCTCGCCACCCGGCGCGCGGTCGGCGCGCGGGGGCTGGGCGCGCATCGCAGCGCCAGCCGCGGCGCGGGGCTGGAGTTCGCGCAATACCGGCCATACGAACGCGGCGACGAGCCGCGCCAGATCGACTGGAAGCTGTATGGCCGCTCCGACCGCTTCTTCGTGCGTGAGGCGGAGCGGGAAAGCCCGGTGACGTTATGGGTGCTGCTGGACGCCAGCGCCTCGATGGCGGACGCCGACATGGACGGGGCGGTGCGGTTCGACGCGGCGCGCGGACTGGCGGCGGCGCTGGCGGAACTGGCGCTGATGCAGGGCGACCGGTTCGCGCTCGCCGCGCTGGCGGGCACGGGGCTGGCGGTGGTGCCGCCCGGCGGCGGCGCGCGGCATCGCGACCGCTGGCGGCTGTCGCTCGCCGCGCTGTCGGCGACGGGCGGCCTGCCCGACGAGCGCGCGCTGGCGGGCCTGTGGGAGCGGATCGGCGCGCGCGACCTCGTCGTGCTCATCAGCGATTTCTTCGACCCCGCGATGGCGGACCTTGCCACCCGGCTGTCGGCGGCGGGGCGCGAGGTGCTGGCGATCGCGGTGCTGACCGTGGCGGAGCGCGACTTTCCCTTCGACGCGGGCTACCGCTTTCGCGATACGGAGACGGGCGAGGAGCTGGTCGGCGACGGCGCGGCGCTGCGCGCGGGGTTTCTGGAGCGGTTCGGTGCGGCGCGGCAGGCGCTGCATGACCGGCTGGAGGCGGCGGGGATCCGCCACGCCACGCTGGTGCTGGACGAGCCGCTCGATACGCCGCTGCGCCGCCTGTTCGGGGGGCGCGGCTGATGCCGGTGCTGCTCGCACCGCTGGGCCTTGCCGCGCTGCTGGCGGCGGTGGTGCCGCTGCTGATCCATCTGGCGCGGCGGACGGAGGAACGGCCGGTTGCCTTCGCCGCGCTGCGCTGGCTGCGCGCCGCGCCCCGCCCGCGCCACCGGCCGCGCTTCGACGAGCGGTGGCTGCTGGCGTTACGGTTGCTGCTGATCGGGCTGCTGGCCGTCTGGCTGGCCGCGCCCGCGCTGCCGGGCAGTGCGGACCGGCGCCCCGTCACCGCCTTCGCGCTCGGAACGACGCCCGACGGGGCGGGGCGGCGGCTTTGGCTGGCGTCGGGTTTTCCGGCGGTGGAGGCGGGGGAAGCGCCAGCGGCGGGCGCGTCGCTCGCCAGCCTGATCCGCGACCTCGACGCGCGGCTGCCCGCCGGCGTGCCGCTGACGCTGGTGGTGCCCGACCGGCTCGCGGGCCTCGATGCGGAGAGGCCACGCCTGTCGCGCAGGGTGACGTGGCGCGTGGTGCCGGGATCGATGGCGGAGGGCGCCGCGCCGCCCGCGCCGACGCTGGCCATCCGCTACGCGCCCGAGCGGACCGGGCAGGCGCGCTGGTGGCGCGCGGCAGCGGCGGCATGGGGGGCGCGTGACGGCGTACCGCAACCGGTCGGCACGCCGCTGCCGCAGGGGGCGGGGCCGCTCGTCTGGCTGGCGGGCGGCGACCTGCCGGGCGATGTTAGGCGCTGGGTGGAGCGGGGCGGCACGGTGCTGCTGCCGCGCGACGCGACCCTGGCGGCGGACTGGACGCCCAACTGGCGCGATGACGACGGCACGCTGCTGGCAGAGGCCGCGCGGCTGGGGCGCGGCCGCGTCATCCGGCTGACGCGCGAGCTGACCCCCGCCGCGATGCCGCTGCTGCTCGATGCGCGCTTCCCGGCGATGACGCGTGACGTACTCGAGCCCTTGCCTGAACCGGCGCGGGCGCTGGCGCGCGAACAGGCGCCGCTGCCCGGTGGCCCCGCGCCGCTGGAGCCGGTGCGCGACCTGCGACCGTGGCTGGGCATCGCGCTCGCGCTCCTGTGGCTGGTCGAGCGCTGGGCCGCCACCCGCCGCGCGCGGGGGCTGACGCCATGAGCGTCGAAACCGACGTCCGCCGCTGGGCCGCGCCCGCCCGCCGCCGCGCCGCGCTGCGCATCGTCGCGGTCGGGGCGCCGCTGGTGCTGGCGGCGGTGGCCGGCGCGTGGCGGCTGGCCGGGCCGGGGGCGGCGATGCTCGCGGGCTTGGCGCTCGCCGCGCTGATCGGCTGGACGGCGATGCGCCGCGCGCGTCGGCATGACCGGGCGTGGCTGGTCGCGGCGCTGGACGCGGCGCGGGGCGATCTGGAGGACAGCAGCGACCTGTTGTTCGCCGAGCCCGAGGCGCTTGGGCCGCTCCAGCGCCTGCAGCGCGACCGGCTGCGGCGGCGGCTGGGGGCCGCGCCGCCGCCCGATCTGGCCGATGCCTGGCCGTGGCGCGCGATCGCGCTCGCCGTGGCGCTGGGGCTGGCGATCGCCGCCGCCGCGCTGCTGTGGCCTGCCCCGCGCGAGAAGACCCCGCTCGCCCCCGCGCGCGAAGGCGGCGCGGCCGCGCCCGGTATTCCGCATCTGACCGGCCAGCGTCTGACGGTGGTGCCGCCCGCCTATACCGGCCTGCCGCCCCGCGCGCTCGATACGCTCGACGCGCGCGTGCCGGAGGGGTCGCGGCTGGCGTGGCGGCTGCGCTTCGATCCCGCCCCGGCCGGCGCCGCCATCGTCTCGCCGGGCGGCGGTTCGCTGTCGCTGCGGACCGAGGACGGGGAGTGGCGGGCGGGGCGGATGGCCGACCGCGCCTTCCTCTATCGCGTCGTGCCGCAGGGCGGGCGGGGGACGCCGCCGCTCCACCGGATCGACGTGATCGCCGACCAGCCGCCCCGCATCCGCGTGATCGAGCCGGCGCGGACGCTGACGATGATCGCACCGGGCCAGCGCGCCTGGCGGCTGGGCTTTGCCGTCACCGACGACTACGGCGTCGCCGCCACCGCCCGGCTGCGCATCGTGCTGGCGCAGGGCGAGGGGGAGAATGTCGCCTTTCGCGAGCGGACGATCACCCTGACGGGCGCGGGGGGCGGGCGGGACCGGCGCTTTGCCGCCAGCCTCGATCTGCGCGCGGCGGGCTTTACCGAGGCGGGCGACATGGTGGCGCAGCTGATCGTCGCCGACACGCGTGGCCATGTCGTGCGCGGGCCCAGCCTGATCCTGCGTCGCCCGCCGGCCGCGCTCGGCGAAAGCGGGCTGGAGGCATCGGTGCGCCGCCAGATGCCCGCCTATTTCCGCAGCCAGCGGCAGATCATCATCGATGCCGAGGCGCTGCTGGCGGCGCGGCCCCGGCCCGCCCCCGCCGCCTTCCTCGCCCGGTCCGACACGATCGGCGCGGACCAGCGGCTGCTGCGCCTGCGCTACGGCCAGTTCATGGGCGAGGAGACGGGCGGCGGCGCGACCAACGCCATGCCGACCAATGATGCGGAGGAGGGGGCGGAGCCGGCGCATCAGCCGGGCGACGGCCACGATCACGAGGGCGAGATGCCGACGCCCCCGAAATTTGGCGACATGGGCGACGTGACCGCCGAATACGGCCATACGCATGACGAATCGGAAGCGGCGACGCTGCTCGATCCCGGCACGCGCGCCACGCTGCGCCAGGCACTGGACGCGATGTGGCAATCCGAACTGGCGCTGCGACAGGGCGATCCCAGGCGCGCGCTGCCCCATGCCTATCGCGCGCTGCGCTTCATCAAGCAGGTGCAGCAGGCGACGCGCATCTTTTTGGCTCGGACGGGCACGCAGCTGCCGCCCGTCGACGAGGGGCGCCGCCTGACCGGCAAGCGCGACGGCATCGGCCGCCCGCCGCTGCCCGCGCTCGCCGCCCGGCCGCAGGACGCGGTGGCCGCCGCCGCATGGCGCGCGCTGGGCGAGGGGGAGGCACCTGATCTCGGCCGCCTGTCGGGTTGGCTGGCCGCCAACACCGCGCGCGTGCCCGATCCGCTCGCGCTGACCGCCGCGATCGACGCGGTCCGCCGGCAACCGGATTGCGATGCCTGCCGCCAGCGGTTGCGCGGGGTGCTGTGGAGCGCGCTGGCCCGGCCCGCGCCCACCGTGACGCGGCGGCCGGAAGGCGGCGCGATGGGCCGCCGCTATCGGGCGGCGCTGCGATGATGGCGTCCGTGGAGCCGATCACGGCGATCCTCGTCGCGGCGGTGCTGCTCGGCTGGGCGCGGCTCGGCTGGTGGCAGTGGCGCGCCCGGCCGCGCGCGGCATGGTGGCGGATCGCGGCGCTGGCACTTTTGCAAACGGTGGTGGCGGCGCTGCTGCACCTGACGCTGCTGCCGCCCGCGCGCGGCGGCGGTAGCGAAACGCCGGTCGTCGCCACCGGCGGCGCGGCCCGGCTGATCGCGGTCGCGCCCGGCGAGCGGCTGGTCGCGCTGCCCGAGGCGCGCGTCACGGGGGCGGAGGCTGCGCCCGACCTCGCCACCGCGCTGCGTCGCCATCCCGGTGTCGCGCGGCTTCGCATCTTGGGGGGCGGCCTGACCGCGCGGGACCGTCCCGCTGCCGCCAGCCTGCCGCTCGCCTTCGCGCCGCCCGCTCCGCCGCGTGGAATCGCCGGCCTGTATCCGCCCGGCCCGGTCGCACCGGGCGCGGCCTTCTCCGTCGGTGTCGCGGCCGCCGGCGTGACGGGGGGATGGGCGGAGCTGCTCGACCCCGCCGGCCGGCTGGTCGACCGGGCGCGGGTCGCGGAGGGGCCGGTCCAGCTGGGCGCCGCCGCGCGGGGGGCTGGCGCGGCGCTGTTCACCGTCCGCCTGCGCGATGCGGCGGATGCCCCGGTCGAAACCGCGTCCGTCCCTGTCGAGGTGATCGCCCCGCCGCCGACCCGGCTGCTGATCGTCGCCGGCGCGCCGGGGCCGGAGGTGAAGTATCTGCGCCGCTGGGCGACCGATGCGGGCCTGGCGCCGCTCGTCCGGCTGGGGGTGGGCGGCGGCACCGGGCTGGGCGACGCACTGCCGCTGACGCCCGCAACGCTGGCGCGGATCGACGTTGCCGTATTCGACGCGCGCGGCTGGGCGGCGCTGTCGGGCTCAGAGCGGCAGGCCGTCGCGGCGGCGGTACGCGGCGGCATGGGCGCGCTGCTGCGCATCACCGAGCCCGTGCCGCCGGCGGTGCGCTCGAGCTGGCGCGCGATGGGGCTGGACGTGGCGGGCGGCGCCACCACCGCGCCGCTGACGCTCGCGGCCGAGGGGCCGGGCGAGGCGGCGCTGCAGGCCCGGCGCGGCCCCGGCACCGACGACACACCGGCCACCAGCGCCGGGCCGAGGGACGAGCTGCCGGTCCTGACCCGCCGGCTGGTGACGATGCCGGGCGCGGCACCGCTGCTGACCGATGCGAAGGCCGGCGCACTGGGTGGCTGGCGAGAGGCGGGGGCGGGCCGCGTCGGGATGTGGCCGGTGGAGGACGGCTTCGCGCTCGTTACCGCCGGGCATGGCGACCGCTATGGCGAATGGTGGTCGGCGATCCTGTCCCGCCTCGCCCGGCCCGACGCACGGCCGCGCGCCGCCGTGCCGCGCCTGTCCTTCGCTGGCGAGCGGATGGCGATCTGCGACCTGCCGCCGGGTGCCGGCGCCGTCACCGATCCGGCGGGCGGGCGCACGACGCTGGTGCCCGATCGCGCGGCGGGCGGGTGCGCGGGCTATTGGCCGGCGCGGGCGGGATGGCATCGGCTGGGTAGCCGCCAGCCCTTCTTCGTGCAGGCCGCCGACGCGCTGCCCGCCGCCCGCGCGGCGGAGCGCGCGGAGGCCACGCGGCGATTGATCTCGAACGCCCCCGCCGCCGCGCCGCAGGGGGAGCCGGTGCCGGGCTCCCCATGGCCGTGGTTCATCGCCTGGCTCGCCGCCGCCGCGCTGCTGTGGTGGCTGGAGCGGGCGAAGGCCGGGCGTCAGGCGGGCTGGCCGCCGCCGCCCGTCGCGCCATAGATCTGGCCCGTCGAAAAGCTGTTCGACGGGTCCGCCGCCGCGACATACAGGCCCGCGATCTCGGCGGGCTGGCCCGGCCGGCCGAGCGGCGTCGATCCGCCGAAGCCGCGCTGTTTGTCCGGCGTCGCGCCGCCGCTGACCTGCAGCGGCGTCCAGAACGGCCCCGGCGCGACCGCGTTCACCCGGATGCCGCGCGGCCCCAGCGACTTGGCCAGCCCCTTGGTGAAGTTCAGCACGGCGGCGCGCGTCATCGCATAATCGATGATGTCGGCGGAGGGGTCGCCCGCCTGTTCGGATGAGGTGTTCACGATCACCGCGCCCGGCCCCATCCGCGCGACGGCCGCGCGAGTCAGCCAGAAGGGGGCGTAGACATTGGTCTTCATCGTCGCGTCGAAATCCTCGTCGCTGATCGACGCGATGTCGGGCCTTGTCTGCTGGCGGGCGGCGTTGTTGACGAGGATGTCGAGCCCGCCCAGCTCGCGCGCGGCACGGTCGACCAGCTGGCGGCAGAATTTCGGATCGCGCAGGTCGCCCGGGATCGCCACCGCGCGGCGGCCCTCCGCGCGGATCAGCGCGATCACCTCCCGCGCGTCCGGCTCCTCGTCGGGCAGATAGTTGATCGCGACGTCCGCGCCCTCGCGGGCATAGGCGATCGCGGCGGCGCGGCCGATGCCGCTGTCGCCGCCGGTGATGAGCGCGCGCTTGCCCGCCAGCCGGCCGGAGCCGCGATAGCTCGTCTCGCCATGGTCGGGGCGCGGCTCCATCTTGCTGGCAAGACCGGGCCAGGGTTGGCGCTGCACCTTGAACGGGGGCTTCGGATAGGCGCCGGCGGCAGGCGTCGTCGGTGCGGCGGCACCGGCGCTCCCTTGCGCCATGGCGGGAGCGACCGCGCCCGCCCCGGCGGCCAGCGCGGCGACGGTGACGAACTGGCGGCGTGAAGTGTCTGTCATGGTCAGGGCATCCGATCGTGTCGCAATACGGGGCAAGCGCCTGTAAGAACACGGGGTTCCGCCGTTCGGTTCGTCGGCAACACTTTGTGATCGTGCTGACTTCAGTAAGGATATCGCTATCACGAATACGAATGTCGTGCGGATGGAACGCCCGGCACGGTCCTTGACGGGCCAATGTTCGGGAAGATAACGCTATCACAACTGGGAGAGTGACGATGACCGAGGCGAAACGCGACCTGACCGGGGCGATGCCCGCCGATTGGCGGACCGGCCTGTTCGTCGGCCGTATCGAGACGGCGGAGGGCCCGTCGCCCGTGATCGTGCGCGACGGCATGGTGCATGACATGTCGCGCGTCGCGCCCACCGTGTCCGCGCTGATCGCGGGCGGCGATTACGAGGGCGGCACCGTCATCGGCCCGCTGGAGGCGCTGGACCCCGCCACGCTGCTGAGCCCCATCGACCTGCACTGCGTGAAGGCGGCGGGCGTCACCTTCGCCGTGTCGGCGCTGGAGCGCGTGATCGAGGAGCGGGCGCGCGGCGACCATCGCCGGGCGGCGGAACTGCGCGGCCGGCTGGAAGCGGCGTTGGGCGGCGGCATCCGCTCCGTCGTCCCCGGATCGCCCGAGGCGGCCGCGTTGAAGGATGCGCTGATCGCGGACGGCATGTGGTCGCAATATCTGGAGGTCGCGATCGGCCCGGATGCGGAGATCTTCACCAAGTCGCCCGTCCTGTCGACCGTCGCGCATGGCGCGGTGGTGGGCGTGCGCAGCGATTCGACCTGGAACAACCCGGAGCCGGAGGTGGTGCTGGTCGCCGACGCGGCCGGCCGCGCGGTGGGGGCGACGCTGGGCAACGACGTGAACCTGCGCGATTTCGAGGGCCGCTCCGCACTGCTGCTGGGCAAGGCGAAGGACAACACCGCCTCCTGCTCGATCGGTCCGTTCATCCGTCTGTTCGACGCGGGTTACACGATGGACGATGTGCGGCAGGCGGACGTCGCGATGACGATCACCGGCACCGACGGCTATGTGCTGGAGGGCGCCAGCACGATGCGCGAGATCAGCCGCGATCCGGAGGACCTGCTGCGGCAGGCGCTGAGCGAGCATCATTATCCCGACGGCTTCGTGCTGTTCTGCGGCACGCTGTTCGCGCCGACCAAGGATCGCGACGAGCCGGGGCGCGGCTTCACGCACAAGACGGGCGACGTGGTGACGATCAGCAGCGCGCGGCTGGGCACGCTGGAAAACACCGTCATGCCCTGTCCGGAGGCGCCGGCATGGCGGTTCGGCATCGGCGCGCTGATGGCGAATCTGGCGGCGCGCGGGCTGCTCGGCTGACGCCGGTTCGGGGGAGGGACGCATGTTGACGATCACGCGGAGCGCCGTTTCGCGGGCTATCTACCCCAGTCTGCAGGACCGGGCGGTGATCGTCACCGGCGGCGCGTCGGGCATCGGCGCGGCGCTGGTGGAGGCGTTCGTGGCGCAGGGCGCGCGCGTCGGCTTCGTCGATATCGCCGATGCCGAGGGGGCGGCGCTGGCCGCGCGGCTGGCCGCCGACGCGCGCCACGCGCCCCTCTATCGCGGGTGCGACCTGACCGATGTGGCGGGGATCGCACCCGTCTTCGCCGATCTGGTCGCGGCGCTGGGCGGGGCGGACGTGCTGCTCAACAATGCCGCCGCCGACGATCGGCACAGCGTCGCGGACGTGACGCCGGCGTGCTGGGACGCGCGGATGAACGTCAACCTGCGCCACCAGTTCTTCGCGGCACAGGCGGTGCTGCCGGCGATGCGCGCGGCGGGTGGCGGCGTCATCCTCAACTTCGGATCGGTCAGCTGGCATCTCGGCCTGCCCGATCTCGTCGTCTATCAGACGGCGAAGGCGGCGACGGAGGGTATGACCCGGGCGATGGCACGCGACCTGGGTGGTGACGGGATCCGCGTCAACACGATCGTGCCCGGCAACGTCCAGACGCCGCGTCAGGATCGCTGGTACACACCGGAGGGAGAGGCGAAGATCCTGGCCGCGCAGTGCCTTCCGAAGCGGATCCAGCCGGCCGACGTCGCGGCGCTGGCGCTGTTCCTCGCCTCCGACGACGCGCGCATGTGCACCGGGCACAATTATTTCGTCGATGCCGGCTGGCGGTAGGAAATGGTCGGCCGCAATCGGTTGCTTGTGGCGATAAGGTACTAGAATGCCTTGTTGAAACAGGCGCTCGGCGAACGGCGTTAACGTTTCGTTAGGGACTATTACCTTAACGTTTCGCCCATGCGGGGGCGGTTCTGGCTTACAATTTGGATGGCGATCGGGGCGATCGTCGCGCTGCTGTCGCCGGGTACGGCGGCGGCAGGTCTGGCCGGTCCGTCGCTCAGCGTCTGCATCGCGCGCGCCGCACCGGGGATGACGCCCGACGCCCTGTTCGCCGAGCCCGGCCGGTTCGACTGCGCGACGCCGCAGCGGGACTTTGGCGCGGGCGATTTCTGGGTTCTGTCGCAGCCGCTGCCCGCCGGCCGGTTCGCCGTCGTGCGCATGTCCAGCGTGTGGCAGGACCGGGTCACGCTCTATGTCCGCTATACCGATGGCGCGATCCGGCGGGTCGCCTTCACCAGCGCGGATACGGGGCGGCTGTTGCGGCTGGGGGCCGCGATCCAGGTCGACATCCCCGACCGCGCCGCGCCCGCGCAGCGACTGCTGTGGCATATCGAGGGGGCGGGCAACATCCGCGGGATCGTGCTGGGCCCCGTCGTCGCGACGCATGAGGGGACGGACCATGCGCAGTTCCTGCTCGCGCTGTTCTATGCCGCGATCCTGGGCGGGGCGGGATCGTTGCTGATCCACAACCTGGCCCTGCTGACGGTGCTGCGCCAGCCGTTCCAGGCGGTGTATTGCGGGCTACTGATGTTCCTGCTGCTGTACACGCTGTCGGTGTCCGGACTGCTGGGCCATCTGATGCCCGGTCTCGACAATAACGACCGGCAGCGGCTGAACTGGCTGATGCTGGGCCTGTGCGGCGCGGCGATCGTGCTGTTCGCGCGGCTGTTCTTCGAACGCCGCGTGTTCGCCGGCTGGCTGGGCCGGGCGAGCGAGGCGGTGATGGCCGCGCTGGTCGGCACCGGCCTGCTGGCGGCGGTGCTGGCGCCGTCGCACATGATCCTGCTCCACTATCTGATCACCGCCAGCTTCGTGACGCTGATGGTGCTCGTGCCGCTGGTCATCGTTCGCGCGTGGCGTACGCGCAGCCGCTATCTGGGGCTTTTCGCGCTCGCCTGGAGCGCGCCGATCGTCATGGCGGGTCTGCGGATCGCGCAGGCGGTGGGGCTGACGGGGTGGCATTTCTGGCTGGACCAGTCGACGGTCCTGTCGATGATGGCGGAGGCGCTGATCTCCAGCCTCGCGATCACCTTCCGCCTGCGGATGTTGCAGCAGCAGCGCGACGCCGCGCGGGCGGGGGAGGCGATCGCGCGGGCCGTCGCGGATACCGATCCGCTGACCGGGCTGGCCAATCGCCGCGCCTTCATGCGCCAGGCAATCGGGCGGGTGGGCGCGCAGACGCTTTTCGTAATCGACCTCGACCATTTCAAGACGATCAACGACACGATCGGCCATGACGGCGGCGATGAGGTGTTGCGCACGGTCGCCGGCGTGCTGGAGGCGATCCGCCCCGCCGGCGGCCTCGTCGCGCGGATCGGGGGCGAGGAATTCGCCCTGATCTTCGACCGGCATGTCGGCCTGTCGCCCGCGACGCTGTTCGATGCGCTGCGATCGGCGCGGATGCCGTTCGACGTCATCGTGACCGCCAGCATCGGTATCTCGTCCGGCCCGCTGGTGCAGGAAACGGACTGGAAGGCGCTGTACCGCCGCGCCGACCGCGCGCTGTATGCCGCGAAGGCGGCCGGGCGCGACCGGGCGCGGGACGCCGACGCGTTGCAGATGGCGGCCTGACCGGATGCCGGCCCGGCGGGTCCGGGGTCGCGCCGGACGGGTTTGACCGATCGCCGTTCCGCTTTACACCGGCGGACCGGGAGACAGGTTCGCCATGCAGGATACGCCCCACTATCGCCGCCGCCGCGCCGGCTTCGTCATCGCCGCCCTCGTCATGATGGCTGCCATGCCCGAGCATCGCCGCCCACTGATCGGCACGCTGTCGATCGGATTCGACCATTCTCTGCCGCAGGTCGAAGTGCGTCTTGCCCGGCAGTGGCAGGGGGCCGCGGCGTTGATCTTCGCCATGATGCGTTCCTGACGGCGGCGGGCTTGCGGCCCGCAATCCTGCTGCTAACATCAGTGTCAATGAGCGACATGCGAGTCTGGAGAGAGGGCTACGGCCACCCGGTCCCATGGGATCTGGTGCCGCCGCCGCGCACGATGGTCGACCTGTTCGAGGAGTCGGTCGCCGCGCATCCCTCCGCGCCGCTGCTCGACTTCATGGGTCGGCATTACAGCTATGGCGAGGTGCATGACGGCGCGGCGCGCGTCGCGTGCGGGCTGGCGGCGCTGGGCTATGGGCCGGGCGACCGGATCGGGCTCTATCTGCCCAACGTGCCGCACTATGTCGCCGCCTATTACGGCATCCTGAAACTGGGCGCGACGGTGGTGAACTTCTCGCCGCTCTACACCGCCGCCGAACTGGCCGACCAGGTCGCGGATTCGGGCACCCGGCTGCTGTTCACCGTCTCCGCCAGCGCATTGCTGCCGACCGCGCTGAAGGTGCTGGACAACAGCGCGCTCGAACGGCTGGTCGTGGGATCGGTCGCGGGGGCGCTGCCGCCGACCAAATCCATTCTCTACCGCCTGACCCGCCGGTCGGAAGTGGTGGCCCGCCCGCACGATCCGCGCGTCCTCGCCTTTTCGCGGCTGATCGCCAATCGCGGCATCTGCACGACACCCGCGCTGGATCCCGATCGCGACGTGGCGCTGATCCAGTATACCGGCGGCACGACCGGTACGCCCAAGGGCGCGGTGCTGACCCACCGCAACCTCGCCGCCAATGCGGAACAGGTCGCCGGCCTGGATCCCCAGCGCGGGCGGACGGCGGACCGCATCCTGGGGGTGCTGCCCTTCTTCCACGTCTTCGCCAACACCTGCGTCCTCAACCGCACGGTGGTGACGGGCGGGGAGATCGTGATGCTGCCCCGGTTCGACGCGGGCCAGGTGCTCGCCGCGCTGGACCGGACGAAGGCGACGGCGATGCCCGGCGTGCCGACCATGTACCGCGCGCTGCTGGACCATCCGCGCACGGCGCAGACCGATTTCTCGTGCCTGCGCATGTGCATCTCGGGCGGCGCGCCGCTGCCGGCCGAGCTTAAGGAGCGGTTCCATCAGGTGACGGGCGCGACGCTGGTCGAGGGCTATGGCCTGTCGGAAAGCTCGGGCGTCGTGTCCTGCAACCCCTATGAGGGCGCGGCGCCCGCCGGCTCGATCGGGCAGCCGGTGCCGGGCACGCACGTGACGCTGCTCGACAAGGAGGATCCGTCCCGCGCCGCGCCGCTGGGCGAACCGGGGGAGATCGCGATCCGGGGCCCGCAGATCATGCGTGGCTACTGGAACCGGCCCGATGCCGACGCGCAGGTCTTCGTCACCGACGGCGACGGCCATCGCTGGCTGCGCACCGGCGATGTCGGCACGATCGACGCCGACGGCTTCATCCACATCGTCGACCGGCTGAAGGACATGATCGCGGTCAGCGGGTTCAAGGTGTTTCCCAGCCAGATCGAGGCGATCCTCTATCATCATCCGGCGGTGAAGGAGGCGCTGGTGATCGGCCTGCCCGATGCCTATCGCGGCGAACACCCCCGCGCCTATGTGACGCTGGAGGAGGGGATGACGATCGACGGCACGGCGCTGTGCGCGTGGCTGAACCCGCAGCTCGGCCGGCATGAGCGCGTCGACGCCGTCGTCGTGCGCGACAGCCTGCCCAAGACGATGATCGGCAAGCTGAGCCGCAAGGATCTGCTGATCGAGGTGACGGCGGCGGAATAGGGGCGCCAATGCGAACGCGCTGCCCCATATATCGCCTTGGTATCGAATGTCCTTGCCGCTCCGGCCGTCCTTGCCTCCCGTTCCCCCGTATCGCATAGCGCATCGATGGATACCGAAACGCCCGTGGACGACCTGTCGTTCGAAGATGCGCTGAAGGAGCTGGAGCGGATCGTCGGCCGGCTGGAAAGCGGCGACGCGACGCTGGACGAATCGATCCGCCTGTACGAACGCGGCGACCGGCTGCGCGCCCGCTGCGCGGAGCGGCTGGACGCGGCGCAGGCCCGGATCGAGGCGATCCGTCTGGACGCCGAGGGCAAGCCCGCCGGCACCCGCCCCTTCGCCGCCGCCTGATCCATGACCGACGCTCTGCCCGCCACGCTGGCCGCCGCCGTCGCGACCGTCGCCGAGGCGGTGGATCACCAGTTCGACCGGCTGCTGGCCGTGCCGGACGATCCCCGCGCGGACCTGTATCGCGCGATGCGCCATGCCGCGATCGGCGGCGGCAAGCGGCTGCGGCCGCTGCTGACCGTCGCGACCGCCGACCTGTTCGCGGTCGACCGCGCCTGTTCGGTGCTGGTCGGGACGGCGATCGAGGCGATCCACGTCTATTCGCTGATCCATGACGATCTGCCCGCGATGGACGATGACGACCTGCGCCGTGGCAAGCCCACCGTCCACAAGGCGTTCGGGGAGGCGACGGCGATCCTGGCGGGCGACTGCCTTCATGCGCTCGCCTTCGAGGTGCTGGCCGATCCGGCGACGCATCCCGACCCCTTCGTCCGCGCCGAACTGGTGATGGACCTCGCCCGCGCGGCCGGTCCGTCGGGCATGGCGGGTGGTCAGATGATGGACCTGGAGGCGGAGAAGGCGCGGTTCGACCTCGCCACCGTCACCCGGCTGCAGCAGATGAAGACGGGCGCGCTGATCTGCGCGGCGGTGGAGGCCGGGGCGATCCTGGGCCGCGTGCCGCCCGAGGGCCGCGTCCACCTGCACGGCTATGCCCGCGATATCGGCCTCGCCTTCCAGATCGCCGACGACCTGCTCGACGCCGAGGGCGACGAGGCGCTGGCCGGCAAGAAGCTGCGCAAGGACGGCGAGGCGGGCAAGGAGACGTTCCTGTCGCTGCTGGGCGTCGAGCGCGCGCGCGAACAGTGCCGGATGCTGGTCGACCAGGCGATCGAGCATCTGCGCAGTTATGGCGCGGAGGCCGACGTGCTGCGCGCCATCGCCCGCTACGTGGTCGAGCGCGACCGCTGACCGCCGCTGAGGATACTTGCCCATGACCACCCGTATCGGCGTCTATCCCGGCACCTTCGACCCGCTGACGCTGGGGCATATGGACATCATCCGGCGCGGTGCGAAGCTGGTCGACCGGCTGGTGATCGGCGTGACGACCAATCCCTCCAAGTCGCCGATGTTCACGCTGGAGGAACGGATGGCGACGGTTCGGCGCGAGGTGGCCGGCATCGGCGCCGCGATCGACGTCGTCGCGTTCGATTCGCTGCTGATGGATTTCGCGACGCGCGAGGGGGCCAGCGTGATCGTGCGCGGCCTGCGCGCGGTCGCGGACTTCGAATATGAATATCAGATGGCGGGCATGAACCAGCAGCTCAACCGCCATGTCGAAACCGTCTTCCTGATGGCGGATGTCGCGTTGCAGCCGATCGCGAGCCGGCTGGTGAAGGAAATCGCGCTCTATGGCGGCGACGTCGCCAAGTTCGTCACCCCCGGCGTGCGCGAGGAACTCGTCGCCCGCGTGGCGAGGCTGGGCCGGAAGGGCGGCTGACCAGCGGGGCGCCCCGTCGCAGGTGAGGGCGTCAGCTGAAATCTGACGAGGCGGGGTTCATCCCCTTCAACCCTTGGGGCGGTCCTTGCCCCCGCATGGGCCAGCCCGTACCGCTCTGACTGATGCCCCGCCGCCACACCCGCGCGGCATCATGGCCGCACGCCTCTCGACAACCGGACCCGCCGGGTCTACCGGCCGCGACGTGACGGGTTCCCCCGGACGGGGGATGAAAAGGGAAGCCGGTGCGCGGGGGAAGCCCCGCAAAACCGGCGCTGTCCCCGCAACTGTGACCGGCGAGCCGCCGCCCCATGATGCCACTGGGAAACCGGGAAGGCGGGGCGACCGGCAGCGACCCGGAAGCCAGGAGACCTGCCCGGCACGGTCGATCCATCGCCCCGGCGGGAGCACCGGAGCGGACGAGGCTATTCCTCGAGCGAGCGACGCCCCCGCGGACCGTGGCGCAATCGTGCGTCCGGCCGCCCGAAGGACGTGCCCGATGCTGAAATACCTGCTTCTGTCCAGCGCGCTTCTGGCCCCGCCGGCCGCCGCGCAAGGCCTGGACCAGTCCCGCGACGCGGACGAAGACCGGATCGTCGTCACCGCCGCCCGCGCGCCGCAGTCGATCGACGAGGTCGGCCAGGCGATCACCGTCATCGACCGGGCGGAGATCGAACGCCGCCAGACCGTCATCGTGTCCGACCTGCTGATGACCACGCCCGGCGTCACCGTCACCCGATCCGGCTCGGTTGGCGGCATCACCGACGTGCGGCTGCGCGGCGCGGATTCGGCGCAGACGCTGGTCGTGATCGACGGCGTGCGCGTCAACGACCCCTCCTCGCCGGCGGGCGCCTTCGACTTCGCCAACCTCCTGTCCTCGTCCGTCGAGCGGGTGGAGGTGCTGCGCGGGCCCAACTCGGTCCCCTGGGGCAGCCAGGCGATCGGCGGCGTCGTCAACATCATCACGCGCGCGCCGACCGAGGGCCTGTCCGCCCGCGCCAACGCCGAATATGGCTATGCCAATCAGGTCTTCACCAGCGCCGGCATCGCCGGCGGTACGGGTGCGCTGAGCGGTTCGCTGACCGGCGGCTATCTGCGGACGGACGGCATCTCCGCCGCCGCCAACGGGACGGAGCGCGACGGCTATCGCCACTATGGCGCGAACGGCCGGCTGGGGCTGGAGCTGGCACCGGGCATCGGCATCGACCTGCGCGGCTGGTACGCGAACAGCCGCGCGAATATCGACGGCTTCCCGCCGCCCAACTACACGCTGGCGGACACGGCCGAATATCAGAAGAGCCGCGAGATCTACGGCTATGCCGGCGCCCATGCCGATCTGGCCGACGGCCGGTTCCGCAACCGCATCGCCTTCACCATCGCCGATATTCACCGCGACAATTACGATCCCGCGACCGGCGCCGATCCGACCTTTTTCGGGCGCGGCCGGTCCGAGCGGTACGAGTATCAGACGGACCTGCGCATCGTCGATCCGGTCCGCTTCGTCGGCGGCGCCGAGCATGAGGACAGCCGCTTCGACGACGGCTCGACCGCGCGCAGCACGGGCATCACCAGCGTCTATGGCCAGCTGATCGCCAAGCCGTTCGAGGCGCTGACGCTAACCGGCGGCGTCCGCCACGACGATCACCGCCGCTTCGGCGCGCGCACCACCTTCGGTGCGGATGCGGCGCTGGCGCTGGCGACCGGCACGGTCGTGCGCGCCAGCTATGGCGAGGGGTTCAAGGCGCCGACGCTGTACCAGCTCTACAGCTTCATCGGGAACCAGAACCTGCGGCCCGAAGAGGCGAAGAGCTATGACCTGGGCATCGCGCAGGCGTTCCTGGGCGGCCGTGCGCGGATCGGCGCGACCTGGTTCGAGCGGACGATCCGCAACCAGATCGACTATGACTTCGCCACCAACCTGTATGGCAATATCCAGCGCACCCACACCAACGGCGTCGAGGTCGAGCTGGCGCTGCGCCCGGTCGATGCGCTGCAGGTATCGGCCAACTATACGTGGATGGACCCGCAGAACCGCTCCGCCGGCGCCGCCTTCGGCCGCGACCTGCCACGCCGCGCGCGCGAAACGGTGAACTTCAACGCCGATTACCGCTTCCCCTTCGCGCTGGCGGTGGGCGCGACGATCAGCGTCGTGGGCGACAGCTTCAACAATGTCGCCAACACGCAGCGGCTGGACGGATACGTCCTGGCCGGCATCCGCGCGGAAGTGCCGATCACCGAGCGCCTTTCGGTATACGGCCGGGTGGACAACCTGTTCGACGAATCCTACCAGACCGTGACGGGATACGGCACGTACGGCCGCGCGGCCTATGGCGGGATAAGGGTGAAACTGGGTTGATTCGACGGGTTCTTCCCGCCCTGCTGCTCGCTGGCTGCGCCGCGTCGCCGCCGGGCGGGGGCGGGGGGATCGTGTCGATCAACCCCTGCGCGGACGTTACGCTGGTGCGGCTGCTGCCGGCCCGGCGGATCGCCGCGATCAGCCATTATTCGCAGGAAGCGGACGCGACCTCGCTCCCCCTGTCCGTCGCGCGCCGGTTCCGCGCGACGGCGGGGACGGCGGAGGAGGTGATCGCGCTGGCGCCCGATCTGGTCGTCGCGTCCCGCTTCACCCCGCCCGCGACGCGCGACGCCTTCGCCCGCGCGCGGCTGCGCGTCCTGTATCTCGATTCCCCGCAGACGATCGCCGCCAACATCGCGCAAATCCGCGAGCTGGCCGCCGCCACCGGCAGCGAGGCGGCCGGCGAAGCGCTGGTCCGCCAGATCGAGGCCGCGCTGCGCGATACGCGCGCGACCGTGGCCGACCGCCCGGCGCTCTTTTATCTGTCGGGCGATCTGGCGACCGGCGGCGGCACGCTGCTCGACGAGATGATGCGCCATGTCGGCCTCGCCAACGCCGCCGCCCGATATGGCGTGACCTGGACGGGGCGGTTGCCGGTGGAGGCGATCGTCGCCGATCCGCCCGCCGTGATCGTCTCGCATGACGAGGATCATGGCCGCACCGCGACGCTGCGCCGCGCGGTGCTGCCCGGCATCCGCGAGGCGCGCTTTCCCCGCACGCTCGTCAATTGCGGCGGCCCGGCGATCCCGGCCGCGCTGCACCGGCTGGCGGCGATCCGCGGGACGCTGGCATGACCCGGCCCGCGCGTCTCACCGCGCTGGCGCTCTCGGTGCTGCTGCTGGCGGGCCTGTCGCTGATGTGCGGCAAGACCTGGGTGCCGCCGTCCGCCTGGTATGACGGCGATCCGCGCTGGTGGCTCATCATGGAGCTGCGCGTCCCGCGCGCTGTGCTGGCGATGGCGCTGGGCGCGGGGCTGGGCCTGTCGGGCGCGGTGCTGCAGGGCTATCTGCGCAATCCGCTGGCCGATCCGGGGGTGGTCGGCGTGTCCTCGTCGGCGGCGCTCGGCGCGGTGGCGGCGCTGGTCGCGGGGGCGAGCAGCGGACTCGCCGTGTTCGGCGCGGCGATCGCGGCGGCGGCGGGCGGCATGGCATTGCTGGCGGCGCTGACATGGCGGTCGGACAGCACCGTCACCTTTGTGCTGGCGGGCACCGTACTGGCGAGCCTGGGCGGTGCGCTGACCGCGTTCCTGATCTCCATCGCGCCCGATCCCTATGCGGTGGCGGAGATCATGGACTGGCTGATGGGCGCGCTGACCGATCGCGGCTGGGCGGACGTGATCCGCGCGGTGCCGCCGATGCTGGTCGGTGCGCTGCTGCTGGCGCTGACCGCCCCCGCGCTCGACGCGCTGGCGCTGGGCGAGCCGGCGGCGCGTTCGCTCGGGGTGCGGCCCGGCCGGGTGCGCGCGCTGGTCGTGATCGGCACCGGGCTGGTCGTCGGCGCGGGCGTGGCGGCGACGGGGGTGATCGGCTTTGTCGGGCTGGTCGTGCCGCACCTGCTGCGCCCGATCTTCGGCCATCGTCCCGGCGCGCTGCTGCTGCCCTCCGCGCTGGGCGGCGCGGCGCTGGTGGTGGCGGCCGACAGCCTCGTCCGCCTCGCGCCGGGGGCGGGGGAGGTGCGGCTGGGCGTCGCGATGGCGATGATCGGCGCGCCCTTCTTCCTCGCGCTGCTGGTCGGATCGCGGAGCGCGGGATGGCGCTGATATTGGACGACGTGTCGGTGCGGCTGGGGCGGCGGCAGGTGCTGTCCGGCCTATCCGCCCGGTTCGAGCCGGGGCGCGTCACCGCTATCCTGGGCCCCAACGGCGCTGGCAAGTCCACGCTGTTGAAGGCGGCCGCCGCCTTGCTGCCGGTGGACGGCCGCGCGTTGCTGGGCGAGGAGGATATCGCGCGGCTGGCGCCCGCCGCCCGCGCGCGCTGCATCGGCTATCTGCCGCAGGACGCGCGCGTCCACTGGAACATGCTGGTCGAGGAGGTCGTCGCGCTCGGCCGGCTGCCGCATGGCGACCGGGCGGCGGGTGCGGTTTCGGCGGCGATGGCGATCACGGACACCGGGGTCTTCGCGCATCGCCCCGTTGGCGAGCTGTCAGGCGGCGAGCGGTCGCGCGTGATGCTGGCGCGCGTGCTGGCGGGGGAGCCGCAATGGGTGCTGGCGGACGAGCCGCTCGCCAATCTGGATCCCGCCCATGCGATCGACATGCTCGACCGACTGCGCCAGATCGCGCGCGAGGGTGCCGGCGTGATCGTCGTGCTGCACGATCTGGCGCAGGCGGCCCGCGCGGCGGACGACGTGCTGTTGCTGACCGCCGCCGGCCGCGTCGCCGCGTTCGGCGCGGCGGCCGACGTGCTGACGCCGCCGCTGCTGGAGGCGATCTTCGGCGTGGAGGTGGGGATGATCGAGCGGGACGGCCGACGCCTGCCCGTCGCGCTCGGCCGCAGCAGAGGGTGACGAACCGGCCGGCGCGCCCTATGCGGCGGACACGATGACCGATCACGCGCTTCCGCTGCGCCTGCGCCTCGATGGCGCGGCACTGGTCGCCAACTGGCGATATCTCGACCGGCTGAGCGGATCCGCCGCCTGCGGCGCGGCGGTGAAGGCGGACGGCTATGGCCTGGGCGCCGATCAGGTCGCGCGGCGGCTGGTGGCGGCGGGGTGCCGCGACGTGTTCGTCGCGACCTGGGCGGAGGCGGCGGCGCTGCCGGCGCTGGGTGTCAGCCTGTCGGTGCTGCACGGCGTCCGGGCGGAGGATATGGCGCTGGCCCGCTCCGGTATCGCCCGGCCGGTGCTGAACACGCCCGCGCAGGTCATGCGGTGGAAAGATGCGGGCGGCGGCGCGTGCGACGTTATGGTCGATACCGGCATGAACCGGCTGGGGATCGCCCCCGCCGATATCGCCGACGGCCTGCTGGATGGCCTGGCGCTGGAGACGCTGCACAGCCATCTCGCCTGCGCGGACGAGGATTCGCCGATGAACGCGCGCCAGCGCGATGCCTTCGCCGCCCTCGCGGGGCGGACGGGCGCGCGGCGGATGAGCCTTGCCAATTCGGCGGGGATCGCGCTGGGGCCGGACTATCGCTTCGACCTTACCCGGCCGGGGCTGGCGGTGTATGGCGGCATCCCGCGCGGTGAACTCGCGGAGGGGCTGGCCCCCGTCGCGACGATCGAGGCTCAGGTGCTGCAATGCCGCATCGTACCGGCGGGCGGCACGGTCGGCTACAACGCGACCTGGACGGCCCCGTGCGAGACGCGGGTGGCGATCGTCAATCTGGGCTATGCCGATGGCTATTGGCGCGGCTTTTCCGGGCGCGGCACCGCCAGTGCCGGCGGGGTGGCGATGCCCGTTCTCGGCCGCGTATCGATGGACCTTCTCGCGCTCGGCAACGATGCGGCCGGGGTGGGGGAAGGCGACTGGGTGACGTTGCCAAACGACCTGCCCGCCGCCGCCGCGCTGTCGGGCATGTCGCAATATGAGTTGCTGACCGGGCTGGGATCGCGCTTCGAACGGCGCTGGACGGACTGAGCCGCCCAGCGCCAAGGCTTACAGGACGAAGCGGCTGAGGTCCGCGTTGCGGGCGATGCCGGCCAGCTGCTTGTCGACATAGGCCGCGTCGATCGTCAGCGTCGTGCCGCCGCGATCCTCCGCGTCGAAGCTGACCTCTTCCAGAAGCTTTTCCATCACCGTCTGCAGGCGGCGGGCGCCGATATTCTCGACCTGCCCGTTCACCTCCGCCGCGATCTTCGCCACCGCGGCGATACCGTCTTCGGCAAAGGCGATCTCCACGCCCTCGGTGGCCAGCAGCGCGCGATACTGGGCGGGCAGCGACGCCTTCGTATCCGACAGGATCGCGACGAAGTCCGCCTCGGTCAGCCCCTTCAGCTCGACGCGGATCGGCAGGCGGCCCTGCAATTCGGGCAGCAGGTCCGAGGGCTTGGCGACATGGAACGCGCCGGATGCGATGAACAGCACATGGTCCGTCTTCATCGGGCCGTATTTGGTCGCGACGGTCGTACCCTCGATCAGCGGCAGCAGGTCGCGCTGCACGCCCTCTCGGCTCACCGAGCCGCCCCGCACGTCGCTGACCGCGATCTTGTCGATCTCGTCGAGGAAGACGATGCCGTTCGCCTCCGCATCCGCCAGCGCGGTGCGGTTGACGTCGTCCTGGTCGAGCCGCTTGTCCGCCTCTTCCTCGACCAGCTTCTCCCAGGCGGCCGGCACGGTCAGCTTGCGCCGCTTGAGCGGCTGGCCGCCGCCCAGCGACTTCATCATCTCGGTCAGGTTGATCATCTGCGGCGCGCCGCCGGGGATCTCGAACGGCGTGGCGGGTGCCTGCTCCACCTCGATCTCGATCTCGGTCTGCTCCAGATGCCCGTCGCGGAAGCGCTGGCGGAAGCTTTCGCGCGTCGCCTGGCTGGCATCCTTGCCGACCAGCGCGTCGAGCAGGCGCGCCATCGCCGCCTCCTCCGCCTTGTCCTTGACCGCCACCCGGCGGCGTTCGCGTTCGAGCCGGATCGCTTCCTCGACCAGGTCGCGGGCGATCTGTTCGACGTCGCGGCCGACATAGCCGACCTCGGTGAACTTGGTCGCCTCGACCTTCACGAACGGCGCGTCGGCGAGCTTGGCGAGGCGGCGGCTGATCTCGGTCTTGCCGCAACCGGTCGGCCCGATCATGAGGATGTTCTTCGGGCTCACCTCATCGCGTAGGTCGGGCGAGAGCTGCTGCCGGCGCCAGCGGTTGCGCAAGGCGACCGCGACGGCGCGCTTCGCGTCCTGCTGGCCGATGATGTGCGCGTCGAGGGCGGCGACGATCGCCTTGGGAGTCAGATTGTCTTGCATGGAATGTCCGTCAGTTCGCGCTGTCGAGCGCTTCGAGGGTGACGCGATCGTTGGTGTAGACGCACAGTTCGGCGGCGATGGCCAATGCCTTGCGCGCGACCTTCTCCGCATCGCCTTCGTAATCGGACAGCGCGCGGGCGGCGGCGAGGGCGAAATTGCCGCCCGATCCGATCGCGGCGATGCCGGCCTCGGGTTCGAGCACGTCGCCATTGCCGGTGACGACCAACGTCACGTCCTTGTCGGCGACGATTAGCATCGCCTCAAGATTGCGGAGGAATTTGTCGGTGCGCCAGTCCTTGGCCAGTTCGACCGCGGCGCGCAGCAATTGACCCTGATGGCGCTCCAGCTTGGCTTCAAGCCGTTCGAACAGGGTGAAGGCGTCGGCGGTGGCGCCGGCGAAGCCCGCAATCACCTTGCCATCGCCCAGCGGGCGGACCTTGCGCGCATTGGGTTTCATCACCGTCTGTCCGGCCGAAACCTGCCCATCCCCCGCGATCACCACGCGACCGCCGCGACGCACGGATACAATCGTGGTGCCGTGCCACACCGTCTCTTTGCTCATGGGCGCGGATATGGGGAGGGCGTTGGCGTGTGCAAGCGGGCGTGAAAATCCTCCCCGGCACGGGGGGGACCAGCGAAGCTGGTGGAAGGGGTGGGCCTCGCAGCGCGACGGTTCCGTATGTGGACACCCCCCTCCACCATGCTTCGCATGGTCCCCCTCCCCGTGCCAGGGAGGAGCTTTTACTTCTCCACCCCCTTGGCCTTCCCCCAGGCGCGGGCTGCGGTGTAGCCCAGGTATCCGGTGCCGAAGAGGGCGTAGAGTTCCTCCGGGATGCCGCGCAGATACGCGGTCATGCCGCGTGCGATGCCGGCGGCCATGTCGGGCTGTACCGCCGAGATCAGCCCCATCGGGATCGCCCAGAGCAGGAGCGCGTACATGACGTAGAGGAAGCCGGGCCGTGCGCGCGAGGTCCACGGGTCGGTCGACTGCGCCTCCGCGACGATCGCCGACAGCTGCGCCTTTACCCGGTCGAGATCGGCGGTGGATTCGAGTTTCAGCAGTTCCAGCTTGGCCGCATCGCGGGCCTTGGGATCGGGGATCAGCTTGTCGAGCAGCGCCGCGATCGGCGCGATGAGCGTGTTGAGCATCATGTTCATCCTGTCGTGGAAGTTGGCGAAGATTGGGCGAATCAAGCGATGCGCTGCGCCAGCCAGCCGTAGAGAAAGGCTTCGTTGGCGGGGCGCGTTTCGGCGAGGTGGAGATAGCGTTCGCCCTGCAAGGCGTTGATCGCCTTGACCAATACCGCCTCGGCCGATGCGCCGCGGGTGGCGAGCAGGGTGTCGAGCGCGTGCAGCGTCTGAGCGCCAATGTTGGCGTCGATGGTCAGGTCGGCCCAGTCGCGCTGTTCGCGGTTGAGGGCGTTGAGGACGCGTTGGAGGAAGGTCGCGGCGACGGCCGGTCCCATGTTGACGCCGGTGTCGAACAGTTCGGCGGCGAGCCGCGGCGCGCGGGTCGCGACGCCTGCGAAGTTCGGCGCCTGCCAATAGCGGGCGCGATAGATGCGCGCGGCGAGCGGGCGGGGCAGGTCACGGATGGGGCCGGCATAGCCTTCGGCGCGGGCATCTATCGCGCCCGCTACTGGCGGGCGCCGAACTTCGCAGCCGTCGCCATCCACGCACCGGCCCTCGCCGCCGAACTGTTCGACACCGGCGTCA